>NZ_CP146963.1:4003832-4671138 GCF_037113525.1 Butyrivibrio fibrisolvens
AACCACGGGCTCCGGAGTCAGCCATCATGTAAATGTTGTTATATTTATCAAGACCTTCAAGAAGCACGTTAGTAAGCTCTTTATCGGTCTGCATCCATGTATCGATTACTGCACGATAACGCTCTTCATCAGTAATAAGACCACGACGATAGTTAGCAGCGATACGGTCAACTGTCTTCTGAGCTTCATCGAGCATCTCCTGTTTCTGAGGAGGTACTGTCATGTCAGAAATTGAAACAGTCATAGCTGCTCTTGTTGAAAGATGATAACCTGTAGCCTTAATGTAATCAAGAACTTCAGCTGTCTTGAATGTTCCATGAACGTTGATACACTTTGTGATAATCTGCTTGAGCTGCTTCTTACCAACCATGAAATCAACTTCAGGCTTAAGGAGGTTCTCAGGCTTAGATCTGTCAACAAATCCAAGATCCTGTGGAAGCATTTCATTGAACATGAAACGTCCAACTGTACTCTGTACAACACCTGTAGCAACTGTTCCGTCAGCAAGAGTCTTGCTTACACGAACATATACTTTAGACTGAAGAGTTACAACATCATTCTCATAAGCGAGAACTGCTTCGTCTACAGACTTGAAGAACTTGCCTTCTCCCTTAGCACCAGGACGCTCCTGTGTAAGGTAGTAAAGACCAAGTACCATATCCTGTGTAGGTACGTTAACAGGGCCGCCATCAGCAGGCTTCAACAGGTTGTTAGGAAGCAGCATCAGGAAACGGCACTCTGCCTGAGCTTCAACTGACAGTGGAAGGTGAACAGCCATCTGGTCACCATCGAAGTCGGCGTTGAAAGGTGTACATGCAAGAGGATGAAGCTTAATAGCTTTACCTTCTACAAGGATAGGCTCAAATGCCTGAATACCAAGTCTGTGAAGTGTGGGAGCACGGTTAAGCATAACAGGATGCTCTTTGATAACATCTTCAAGTACATCCCATACCTGCTCATCGAGACGCTCAACAAGCTTCTTGGCATTCTTTATGTTCTGTGAGATTCCACGGGAAACGAGCTCTTTCATAACGAAAGGTTTGAAAAGCTCAATAGCCATTTCCTTAGGAAGACCACACTGATAAATCTTAAGTTCAGGACCAACTACGATAACGGAACGACCAGAGTAATCGACACGCTTACCAAGAAGGTTCTGTCTGAAACGTCCTGACTTACCTTTAAGAAGGTCTGAAAGTGACTTAAGAGCACGGTTACCAGGTCCTGTTACTGGACGACCACGACGACCGTTGTCGATAAGAGCATCAACTGCTTCCTGGAGCATTCTCTTTTCGTTACGAACGATGATGTCAGGAGCACCGAGCTCAAGAAGTCTCTTAAGACGGTTGTTTCTGTTAATAATACGACGATACAGATCGTTAAGATCGGATGTTGCAAAACGTCCACCATCGAGCTGTACCATAGGACGAAGATCCGGAGGGATAACCGGGATACAATCCATGATCATCCAGCTAGGATCATTGCCTGACTCACGGAAAGCTTCAACTGCATCAAGTCTCTTGATGACACGTGCTCTCTTCTGTCCGCTTGATGTCTCAACTTCTTCTTTAAGCTGAGCATAATCCTGCTCGAGATCGATATCGATGAGAAGCTCTTTGATAGCTTCAGCGCCCATTCCTGCACGGAACTTGTTACCGAACTCTTCTCTTGCATCCTGATATTCCTTCTCAGAGAGAACCTGCTTGTACTCAAGAGTTGTCTCTCCTGGATTAAGTACGATATATGATGCGAAGTAAAGAACCTTCTCAAGGATTCTTGGAGATATATCAAGAAGAAGTCCCATACGGCTAGGGATTCCCTTGAAATACCAAATGTGGGAAACAGGAGCTGCAAGCTCGATGTGACCCATACGCTCACGACGAACTGAGGATTTTGTTACTTCAACTCCGCAGCGATCACAAACAACACCCTTATATCTAATCTTCTTATATTTTCCGCAGTGACATTCCCAGTCCTTTGTAGGTCCGAAAATTCTTTCGCAGAAAAGGCCATCACGCTCCGGCTTTAAGGTTCTGTAGTTGATTGTCTCAGGCTTTGTAACTTCACCATGTGACCAATCACGAATCTTTTCCGGAGAAGCAAGACCAATCTTAATTGCATCAAAAGTCATCGGCTGATACTGCTGCTGAAGAGTTGATCTTCCGCTGGAAGCCTCATTGATTGCTTTATTCATTGTTGAATCTGACATGCTTATATTCTCCTTGTCTGGTGCCTGCCCCTTAAGACAGGCACGTCTTCAACTTATCAACTGTAGTTACCTGGATTAATCGTTAATACCATCATCTGCCTGAGCATCGATAGCAGCGTCAAAATCATCGAATCCGTCTGAGAATTCATCCTCATCAGCTACAAGCTCACCGCTCTCTTCATCGAATTTCTGCTTTGAGAATCCGTTAGCTTCAAAGGACTCATCCTCGAAGTTTCTACGATTCTCGCCTTCAATCTCGAATCTAAGATCAGAATCGCTGTAATCAATAGATTCCATGATCTCAACTTCCGTATTATCCTCACGCATAACACGGATATCCAGGCCAAGTGCCTGCAATTCTTTGAGAAGAACCTTGAATGATTCCGGAACACCAGGCTCAGGAATGTTATCGCCCTTGATGATAGCTTCATAAGTCTTTACACGACCTACTACGTCATCGGACTTAACAGTAAGGATCTCCTGAAGAGTATATGCAGCACCGTAAGCTTCCAGTGCCCAAACTTCCATTTCTCCGAAACGCTGTCCACCGAACTGAGCTTTACCACCCAGAGGCTGCTGTGTTACGAGAGAGTAAGGACCAGTAGAACGAGCGTGGATCTTATCGTCTACAAGGTGGTGGAGCTTGAGGTAGTGCATGTGTCCGATTGTTGTCTTACCATCGAACTTCTGACCTGTACGTCCATCACGGAGCTGTACTTTACCATCAGTTGTGATCGGAACGCCCTTCCAAAGCTCTCTGTGATCACGGTGATCATACAGATACTTCATGATCTCAGGCATTACTACATCCTTATATGCAGCTTCAAAGTCTTCCCATGTCATGTTGACATAGTCATTAGCCATCTGAAGCATATCCTGAATATCTTTTTCGTTAGCGCCGTCGAAGATAGGTGTTGCTACGTTAAAGCCAAGAGCTCTTGCAGCAAGTGAAAGGTGGATCTCAAGCACCTGTCCGATGTTCATACGTGAAGGAACGCCCAGAGGGTTCAGCACGATGTCGAGCGGACGTCCGTTAGGAAGATATGGCATATCTTCGATAGGAAGTACACGGGAAACGACACCCTTGTTACCATGACGACCAGCCATCTTATCACCTACAGAGATCTTTCTCTTCTGTGCGATGTAGATACGAACTGACTTATTAACACCAGGTGAAAGCTCATCACCATTTTCTCTTGTAAATACCTTAGCATCAACGATGATACCGTATTCACCATGAGGAACCTTAAGGGAAGTATCACGTACTTCTCTAGCCTTCTCACCGAAGATAGCGCGAAGGAGTCTTTCCTCAGCTGTAAGCTCTGTCTCTCCCTTAGGAGTAACCTTACCTACAAGGATATCACCGGCACGAACCTCTGCACCGATACGGATTACACCATTCTCGTCAAGGTCTTTTAATGCTTCATCACCAACGCCAGGAACGTCGCGTGTGATCTCTTCCGGTCCGAGCTTAGTCTCACGTGCTTCTGCTTCATACTCTTCGATATGAACTGATGTAAATACATCATCACGAACAAGACGCTCTGAAAGAAGAACAGCATCTTCGTAGTTGTAACCTTCCCATGTCATGAATCCGATAAGAGGGTTCTTACCAAGACCAAGTTCACCATGGAATGTTGAAGGACCATCTGCGATAACCTGTCCAGCTTCAACATGCTCGCCCTTATCAACGATAGGTCTCTGATTGTAGCATGTAGACTGGTTAGTTCTCATGAACTTAGTGAGGTGATATTCTTCCTTCTCACCATCATCGTAAGTCATACGAATGATCTTAGAGTCTACAAAATCAATTGTACCTGCCTTGCGGGCAACAACGCTGTCACCTGAGTCAACTGCAGCCTTCTGTTCCATACCTGTACCAACAGCAGGAGCATCTGTAGTAAGAAGCGGTACTGCCTGACGCTGCATGTTTGAACCCATGAGAGCTCGGTTAGCATCGTCGTTTTCAAGGAATGGGATAAGGGCTGTAGCAACTGAGAATACCATTCTCGGTGATACGTCCATATAATCAATGAGATTCTTCTGGTACTCAGAAGTCTCTTCTTTATAACGACCTGATACACTGTTACGGATGAAGTGACCCTCAGCATCAAGAGGTGTGTTAGCCTGAGCAACACGGTAGTTATCTTCTTCATCAGCAGTCATGTATGTGATCTCATCTGTAACAACAGGATTCTCTGCATCTGTATGGTCTACACGACGATAAGGTGCTTCTACAAATCCGTACTCGTTAACTCTTGCATAAGAAGCAAGTGAGTTGATAAGACCGATGTTAGGACCTTCAGGTGTCTCGATAGGACACATACGACCATAGTGAGTATAGTGTACGTCTCGAACCTCGAATCCGGCACGGTCTCTTGAAAGACCACCAGGTCCAAGTGCAGAAAGACGTCTCTTATGAGTCAGCTCAGAAAGAGGGTTGTTCTGATCCATGAACTGAGACAGCTGTGATGATCCGAAAAACTCCTTAACAGCAGCCTGAACAGGCTTAATGTTAATAAGAGTCTGAGGAGAAATCTCCTCTGCATCACGAGTAGTCATACGCTCACGAACAACACGCTCAAGTCTTGAAAGACCGATTCTGTACTGGTTCTGTAAGAGCTCACCTACGCAACGGATACGACGGTTACCAAGGTGATCGATATCATCACTGTGACCTACGCCGTACTCTACGTGCATATTGTAGTTGATGGATGCAATGATATCTTCCTTAGTGATGTGCTTAGGAATAAGATCATTTCTACGTGCAAGAATAGTCTCAGCAAGACCTTCTGCATCATCCTTTGTTGCATACTCATCAAGAATCTCTCTAAGTACAGGATAGTAAACATCCTCATTGATGCCAAGCTGCTCAAGATCGCAGTCAACATAGTGAGTAAGGTCAACCATCATGTTAGAAAGAACCTTTATATTGCGCTCTTCAGTCTGAATCCATACATAAGGTATAGCTGCATCCTGAATTTCTTTTGCAAGGGCTCTGTCTACCTTTGTTCCTGCAGAAGCAAGCATCTCGCCTGTTGTCTCATCAACAACATCTTCAGCAAGGATCTGGCCACCGATACGATTCTTAAGGTGTAATTTCTTATTGAACTTATAACGGCCAACCTTAGCAAGATCATATCTTCTTGCATCAAAGAACATAGCGTTGATAAGTGACTCAGCACTATCAACTGAAAGCGGCTCGCCGGGACGGATCTTCTTGTAAAGTTCAAGAAGACCAGACTGATAGTCTGTTGAAGGATCCTTTGAGAAAGAACCCTGAAGCTTAGGCTCGTCACCGAACAGATCAATGATCTCTTCATTTGTGCCAATACCAAGAGCACGTATAAGTACTGTTACAGGTACCTTACGTGTACGGTCAACACGAACATAGAAAACATCATTAGAGTCTGTCTCGTACTCAAGCCATGCACCACGGTTAGGAATAACTGTGCATGCGATAAGCTTTTTACCAAGCTTATCATATGTAATATCGTAATAAATACCAGGTGAACGAACGAGCTGTGATACAATAACACGCTCTGCACCGTTGATTACAAATGTTCCGGTAGCAGTCATAAGAGGAAGATCACCCATGAAGATCTCATGTTCTGTGATTTCGTCTTTCTCTTTATTATGAAGACGTACCTTAACCTTAAGAGGAGCAGCATATGTTGCGTCTCTCTCTTTACATTTCTCGATAGAATACTTAACTTCATCTTCGCAGAGTTTGAAGTCTACAAATTCAAGACTCAGCTTACCGCTGTAGTCTTCAATTGGAGAGATATCATCGAAGGCTTCCTTGAGACCCTCATCCAGGAACCACTGATAGGAATTCTTCTGGACTTCAATGAGGTTTGGCATCTCGAGGGTGTCCTTCTGGCGCTGAAAACTCATGCGGACATTTTTGTCTGAACCAGTAGGATGTATTCTGTACTTTTCCATTGACATTCACCCCGTTCTTTGGATTTTATGAAAAGAGTTTCCGACCCGTTTCTGACCTTGAAAATATAAAAGGGCATAATTAGGCCTTTCACTCCACAATAAGTGCATTTTCCATATTAATGCAAATCTATACAAATGTCAAATGATTTTTTTGGTAAAAGAGCTGAAGAATAATTCCTGACAACTGAAATATCCAAACAAAAGATAAAAATATAAGAATATAATATTAGATTTAAATTCAAGAATGAAATATAAGAAATAAATCTAAGAATAAAATATAAGAAACAAACTCAAGAATAAAAAAAGCGGAGAAGATTTCTCTTCTCCGCCAGGTAAAAACATTATAAAGGTTTAAATTACTTAAGAGTAACCTTAGCGCCTTCAGCCTCAACCTTAGCCTTGATATCCTCAGCTTCAGCCTTCTCAACGCCTTCTTTGATCATCTTAGGAGCGCCATCTACGAGATCCTTAGCTTCCTTGAGACCAAGACCTGTGATCTCACGAACAACCTTGATAACCTTAACCTTGTTAGGACCAACTTCTGTAAGCTCTACGTTGAACTCAGACTGCTCTTCTGCAGCACCTGCGCCAGCGCCTGCTGCTGCTACAACAACACCAGCTGCTGCTGATACGCCGAATTCTTCCTCGCAAGCCTTTACGAGATCGTTAAGCTCAAGAACTGAAAGCTCTTTAATAGCGTCAATGATTTCCTGTGTGGATAACTTTGCCATGATAATTTACCTCCATATAATTTGGTATAATTCTTTGTTATTAGTTTGCCTGACTATTCAGGCCTCACTTGAATTTTCAAGTATATGCGACAGAATAATTATTCTGCTGCAGGTGCTTCTTCAGCTGCAGGAGCTTCCTCAGCTGCTGGTGCCTCTGCTGTAGCTGCCTCAGGCTGCTTCTCTGCGATCTGTTTGATAACGCGAGCGAAGTTTGCCATAGGTGACTGCATAGAACCAAGCAAACGGGAAAGGAGCTGATCCCTTGGAGGGATAGAAGCGATCTCCTTGATTGTGTTCTCGTCGAAGAATCTGCCTTCGCAAACACCACCCTTGATCTCAAGCTGTGGGTTCTTCTTAGCGAACTCTGCAAGAATACGAGCAGGTGCTGCAGGATCTGTTTCAGAAATAGCTGCTGCACTTGGTCCGTCGAGCATACCATCGAGCTGAGCAAAATCTGTTCCCTCGAATGCACGCTTCATCATTGTGTTCTTGTAAACCTTGTAAGTTACACCCTCTGCACGAAGAGCTCTACGAAGCTCTGTGTCCTGAGCAACTGTAAGTCCGCGGTAATCTACAAGAACAAGTGCCTGAGCATTTTTGATCTTCTCAGAGATCTCTGCTACTACAGGCTGCTTAATTTCAACCTTTGCCATGTTTTTTACCTCCTTATAGAATTGGCCGAATAAAAAAACCTCCCAAAGACATGGGAGGGTAAAGTCATAAACATATACTTTTCCTCGGCGGGCATTCGCTTACGCAAATTTACGGTTTTCACCACCTGCTGTCTTCGGCTTAGGTCTGACGACCTTGAATACTATATAACATTTAAACGTATTTTGTCAATACTTTTTTATTATAATTTCGATTTTAATTTTTTTAACCCTGAGCATTATTAGGCGTTATATAGCCTTCACCATCAATAGTAACATTCGGTGAAATAGACTGCATAAAGTTGATGATCCTTGTTTTTTCATCTCCATAAGCCATTCTTACAGTTGAAGATGACTGGATTCCAGGGATAAATCGCCAGCTCACAAGACCCTGGGTACTTATCTTGGCTTCAATAAGGCATGTATCAAGAGTCTTTGAATTAAAAAGATAATTACCCATACTGAAGATAACAGGAACACCATTAACATAATCAAGATTCTGCAATATATGCGGGTGATCGCCGATTATCAGGTCTGCTCCTGCATTTGCAAGATCAGCTGACTGGTTTTTTTGCAGATAATTAAGTTCAAGTGTGTTCTCAAGACCCCAATGCATATAAACTACAACGAAAGCACCTGTAGCCTTAGCTTCAGCTACTCTCTGACATAAAAGTTCATCCTGTCTTACCCTGAAAACTCCGCTTTGAGTATCTGTAGCTCCCCTGGTAAAAGGTGGATCGCTTCCTTCTATATCACAGCCACTTATAAAGGCAATCCTAAGGCCATTATTTGCAGTAAATGTAACTGTCTTTGAAGCTTCCTCCAGGTCACGACCAGCACCAACATATGGCATTTGGGCAGAATCAAGCGTTGTAAGCGTATTGGAAAGGCCTATTGCGCCATAGTCAAAAACATGGTTATTCCCTATGCTCACAATATCAACGCCCATATCGAAAAGGTACTGAACAGAAGTCGGATTTGCATGAAATGTCCAGGTTTTGCCTTCCAGCGGAGCACCCTCCATTGTATATGGAAACTCATTATTGACCATGCAAATATCTGCACTTCTCATACAATCAAGCAGGCCCTGATCTATAACACCCTCAATAGTGCCGCCATTTCTGGCAATGCTGTACTTAATTGCATATTCTTCTGCAAAAAGTACATCTCCGCCGAACACTACTGTAGCAACATCTTCTCCATCAGCAATATCAAAAGTCAGTTCATTGGGTAATGGAGATACGTTTTGATCAGGCTCTGAAGCAACTTCTTCAGTTGAAGAGGCATTTGACGCTGCTGAAAGCGCAACGTCCTCATCGGTTATATCTGCAATATCAGTAGCACCCTCTTCACCGATTTCACTAACTTCTTCCTGAGTCATAGGCACTCCAACAGCACCGCTAAGATACTCAGTACCATTAGTATCAGATTCTATTTCATTACCGGATTCATCTATCTGAACTGCAGATGCACCAAGACTACTTTCATTTGCTGCAAGCTGACAGCCTGAAATACAAAAAACAAGAACCATAGCTGGAAAAAAACTACGCACAAGCCCTCTTCCATAGCATTTCAGGCGTCTTACATACACCTTATGTTCTCTTCTTCGCATTAGACCTCCCATTATGACATAGAATTATTAGAAAACGTAGTTGAAAAGCACTTCTGATCTTATATTCAATCAGCTTATATATTCTATATTCTAATGTTAGCAATAAGAACGACTTTCATCAATAGCCGCATTTAATTAGGTTTTATAAAAATTCATGCAAGAAAAATGTTGATATACATAAAGTTGAACATTCATAAAATAGAACATTCATAAAATAGAGCATAAAATACAGCATAAAAAAGAGCATAAAAAAGAGCATAAAAAAGAGCATAAAAAAGAGCATAAAAAAGAGCATAAAAAAGCAGCCACCATCAGAGATGGTGGCTGCCTCGATAGCTTATTAAGTTACCGACCGTTAATTAATAACGGTTAGCTACGATCTTAACGCCAGGTCCCATTGTTGTTGCAAGGGAGATAGACTTAAGATACTGACCCTTAACTGAGCTTGGCTTAGCCTTGGAAATAGCTTCCATAATAGCATTGTAGTTCTCTGTGAGCTGCTGCTCTGTGAAAGATGCCTTTCCGATCGGAACGTGTACAATGTTAGCCTTGTCAAGACGGTACTCAATCTTACCAGCCTTGATATCAGCAATAGCCTTAGCAACATCCATAGTAACTGTGCCAGCCTTAGGGTTAGGCATAAGTCCCTTAGGACCAAGAACCTTACCAAGACGACCAACAACACCCATCATATCAGGTGTAGCTACTACTACGTCGAAATCAAGCCATCCCTCGTTCTGGATCTTAGGGATAAGCTCATCTCCACCTACATAATCAGCGCCAGCTGCCTGAGCCTCGTCAAGCTTTGTACCCTTAGCGAATACAAGAACTTTAACTGTCTTACCAGTTCCGTTAGGGAGTACTACTGCTCCACGGATCTGCTGATCAGCGTGACGGGAATCACAACCAGTTCTGATGTGAAGTTCTACAGTTTCATCAAATTTTGCAGAAGCAGACTTCTTGACAAGAGCAATTGCTTCGTCAGCTTCATACAGCTTTGCTTTTTCGATCAGCTTTGCAGCTTCAACATATTTCTTTCCGTGCTTCATGATCTGCTCTCCTCCTTAGTCTACTACTTCTATACCCATACTGCGTGCTGTACCAGCAACCATACTCATAGCTGCTTCAATAGTATTAGCATTCAGATCAGGCATCTTCATTTCAGCGATCTCGCGGATCTTGTCCTTAGAAACCTTAGCAACCTTGTTCTTGTTCGGAACACCGGATGCCTTCTGCAGGTTACAAGCCTTCTTGAGAAGAACTGCTGCAGGGGGAGTCTTTGTGATGAATGTGAAGCTTCTGTCTGTGTAAACAGTGATAACAACAGGGATGATAAGGTCACCCTTATCTGCTGTCTTAGCGTTGAACTGCTTTGTGAATTCAACGATGTTAACGCCGTGCTGACCAAGAGCTGGTCCAACTGGCGGTGCCGGTGTTGCTTTGCCGGCCTGGATCTGTAACTTAATGTATCCTTCGACTTTCTTTGCCATTTTGGCTTCCTCCTAAGAAAATATGTGGTTGAGCGCAAAAGAATCAACCGTTCCGAAGACTCAGAACAGCTACCTAGGGGCTATAGACCTTCTGCTCCCACTCCATAGGTGAATATATCTATATAAAGCATTACTGCTCTATATCAAAACAAAACGTTTATACCGAACCAGTATAAATCCAGCTAATAAATACTATTAGCTATCAATTCTACGCACTTCTGCGAAACTGATCTCAACAGGAGTCTCACGACCAAACAGTTCTACATTGATAGTAGCTGTCTGCTTACTGTAATCCATACGCTGAACGATACCTGCTGTATCCTTCCAAACGCCTGCAACAACAGCAATCTCGTCTCCAACTTCGAAATCAACTGTCACGTTCTGAGTCTTAATACCAAGAGGCTTAATCTCAGCATCTGACAACGGTACAGGCTTAGATCCCGGACCTACGAAACCTGTTACACCCCTGGTATTACGTACTACATACCATGTGTCATCATTCATAATCATATGAACAAGGACATAACCAGGGAACATCTTACGTTGAACAGTCTTCTTTGCACCATTCTTAACTTCAACTACATCCTGAAGCGGAACGCGCACCTCAAGAATCTGATCTTCCAGGTGACGATTTTCAATTGTCTTATCAAGATTGGCTTTTACCTTATTCTCATATCCTGAATAAGTGTGAGCAACATACCACTTTGCTTCAGAAGTCTTATCCTCTTCTGAAAGGGCATCCTGACTTTCGGCTACATTTTCAACTTCAGCTGATTCTGCAGCTTCGCTCATGTTGTTCTTTTCTTCTTCTGCCATTTGCATCTCCTCATCAAATTCCTGCTACTGTGAATAACTGCTTAACATCCTCAGATTACAGGCTCTGAATGAAATTTAAGCCAAGTCCGAAAACATAATCAAGAACAGCAATAAGAGCAGCCATAACCGCGCAGATAATAGTTACTGCTACTGTCTGCTTACCAACAGTCTCTCTTGAAGGCCATGTAATCTTAGTAAACTCTGATTTAAGACCTTCCCAGAATGAGCTGATTGTTTTCTTCTTAGGCTCTTTCTTTTCAGAAGCTTTATCTTTTAATACTTCTGTCTTATCTGATTCTCCCATTGTATCGGTCTCCCTTCTGTCGCAGGATTACTTTGTCTCCTTGTGCATTGTGTGCTTTCTGCAGAAAGGACAGTACTTCTTGATCTCCATACGATCTGGGTGAGTCTTCTTATCCTTTGTAGTATCATAGTTACGGTTCTTGCATTCTGTGCAAGCAAGTGTAATTCTTGTACGCATCTCTCTACCTCCGCGCGCTTTCTATCTTTTTTCTTAAAGGTCAAATTTTATGCATAAAAAAAAGACCTAAAATTTCATGTCGCTGTACTAGAATATCATAGAGCCGTGAATTCGTCAATATTTTTTTGTAATAATTCACATAATCAAGAACCATCTTATTTGTAAAAGTAAATTCCAGCCCTTATAGGATTAAGATTAAATTAGCTAATTATCAAGATAAATATGGAAAATAGCGATTTTCAATCGCATATTATTCCTCTTCGTTTTTTTCCACAAAAACTTCGTTCCAGTTAATCACATTGCGAATATACGGATCAGCGCCATATACACCTTCAAGATATCTCTTGGCATACTTCTTATCTTTGATCCTGTCCTCCTGAACGACAAAATCCGCAAGACTGTAAAGAACAGTCCTCTGGTGTTCACTTCTTGCAGCAAACCATATCTCATCACGTCGAAGGAAGTCCTTATCAAGCGCCACCATATCATATGAAGTCAAGATCAGCTGTGCGTTTCGCCGATTACTGTTTCTATTCAGATAATATCCAAGAATATGCTTAAGTATTGATGGATGAAGTTCAAGCATACCTGAATCAAGCATTACCGCCTGGCCCTTTAGAAGGCTGTTAGCAATAACCGGAAGAAGATATATTGTCTTCCTGATACCAGAAGATTCTGCTTCTAGAGGAATCTCGTATTTAGCATCGCCAATCTGATGAGTCACATAAATCTTACTGCGTATAACCTTAAGGTCAACAATATCAAGGTCAAGTTCAGCGATCATATTTCTGAAAAGATCCCATACGTCTTCCTGAGAAAGTGCATCTGTAAGAAGCACGTCTGCATTTTTCTCATCCTGCATGAAATCAAGACCGCTTACAAAGAAGTTTGTAGCATCAGTAACTATCTCATTTTCCGGGAAAAGACGTATGATCCTTCCAAGAAACGTTTCGCTTCCTGTTATATCTGTAGCTTTCTCAAGCTTTTTTTCATCGGCTTTGAATATTTTTCTTACAGTAACTTCGTTTTCTTTTCTTTCGAATATAGAAGCTCTACGCCAGTTGTCATTGTTGATACGATCAAGGCTTTCATATACAACACTTGCTTCTTTAATATGCAGCCGATACCTGTACTCAGCATTTTCTGAAGAAAAAATGATCTCGAACTTACTAGGATCATTTCTGCTTTCTTTTGAAAAATAAAAAGGAACAACTTCTTCGCCGCCCGCCTGGCCAAGGACAAGACCTTTAACAAGCTCAATCGCTTTAAGAAGATTCGATTTACCGCTACCGTTTGGTCCATAGATTATAGCCAGTGGAAGAAATTCATCATCTTCAAGCTCTATTATATGATCCTTATGCTCTTTAACTTCAGAAACAGCCTGAAGATCAAGAGTTACAGTATCCTTTATGCTTTTATAATTATTAACTGTAAACTGTATAAGCATACGACTCCTTTCGTATTCTCCCATTTATTAATACCTATCGGCAATATTGATATATTCTTTATGTATTACCCTATCGATAAGATCAGCATAGTCTTAATATTTAACTCTATCACTACCACCAACGTAGCTTTAATATATAACTATCTGCTATTTCTTCATAAAAAAAGAGCAGAACGCCGTAGCGTCTGCCCCTTTGCATTTTCATATTATAGGAGAAAAAACTTAGTCTTCCTCAACATCTCCAACCGGCTTACCACCTGTTGCAAGCCACTTAAGATAAGCATTGATGAATGGATCAAGATCTCCATCAAGGACTCCGTCAGCGTTTGAAACCTTCTCGCCTGTTCTTGTGTCATTAACCATAGTGTATGGCTGAAGAACATAAGAACGGATCTGGCTTCCCCATGCATTATCCTTAACTTCACCTCTGATACCTGCAAGCTTAGCTTCGTTCTCTTCCATCTTGAGCATAAGGAGCTTAGCTTTGAGCATCTGCATAGCCTTATCCTTGTTCTGGAACTGTGAACGCTCGTTCTGACAAGTAACAACGATACCTGTTTCATAGTGTGTGATACGAATAGCAGATGATGTCTTGTTGATGTGCTGTCCACCTGCACCACTTGAACGATAAGTATCAACCCTGATCTCATCAGGACGAACTTCGATATCAAGATCCTCTTCGATATCAGGCATTACATCATTTGATACGAAAGATGTCTGACGCTTACCCTGTGCGTTGAAAGGACTGATACGAACAAGACGGTGAACACCTCTTTCAGACTTAAGGTATCCATATGCATTTAATCCATTGATCTGGAAAGTAACTGACTTAATACCAGCTTCATCACCATCAAGAAGATCGAGAACTTCAACAGTAAAACCGTGACGCTCAGCCCATCTTGTGTACATACGATAAAGCATTGAACACCAGTCGCATGCCTCTGTACCACCGGCACCTGCTGAAAGCTTAAGGATCGCATTGCACTTGTCGTACTCACCGTTTAAGAGATTGGCAATTCTGATCTCTTCAAGAACAACTTTAAACTCATCAAGATCAGCTCTGATCTCAGCTGCCATATCATCATCTTCTGTACCCTCATCATTGCACATGTCGATCATGTCAATGATGTCACCGTACTGAACATTCAGATTCTCGATCTTCTCAATAAGATCCTGCATGTTCTTGAGCTCTTTGGTCTTCTTGTTGGCCTTTTCAGCATCATCCCAGAAGGTAGGCTCTTCCATCTCACGGTTTAACTCTTCAATTCTTTTCTTCTTAGTTTCAAGATCAAGAGAAGCAGTAACCTCATCCAGTGTAGGCTTGAGATTCTGGATCTCGATCTTCATATTATCTAATACAACCATCTTTTAACCTCTAAATTATTCCACTCCGCCTTGTGCGCCGTGGCAGTTCTTATATTTCTTACCGCTACCGCATGGGCACAGATCGTTAGGTCTTATCTTAACTGCAGCTCTCTTTACAGGAGCCTTCTTTGCAGATTCATCCTTGTTAGTACCAGTTACCTTGGCAACCTGCTCACGCTCAACCTTCTCCTGAACATGTACATGGAAAAGAAGTCTTACAGTATCTTCCTTGATTCCTTCCATCATCTCATTGAACATGTCATAGCCGGCCATCTTGTACTCGATCTTAGGATCACGTTGACCATATGCCTGAAGACCGATACCCTGACGAAGCTGATCCATATCATCGATGTGATCCATCCACTTACGGTCGATAACCTTAAGAAGAATTACACGCTCGATCTCACGGATTGTCTCTGCTTCAGGGAACTCTGTCTCTTTTTCTTCATAAAGAGCAACTGCCTCTTCCTTAAGCTGCTGCTTGAGACCGTCTTTGGATTTCTTTGTGATACGGCCGCGAGTTACAGGCTTAAGAGGTACTGTTGGCAAAAGAAGTTCATTGAGCTCTTTAAGATCCCAGTCATCAATGTTCTGACCATCGCCAATAACAGTATCAATGCTCTCTTCAACAATATCTGTGATCATCTTGTAGATGTTGTCACGAAGTGACTCACCATCAAGAACGCGGCGACGCTCTTTATAGATGATCTCTCTCTGCTCGTTGTTAACTGCATCATATTCAAGAAGGTTCTTACGAATACCGAAGTTATTCTCCTCGATTCTCTTCTGAGCAGACTCGATAGCTTTTGTAAGAGCCTTGTGCTCGATCTCCTGTCCTTCAGGAATTCCAAGTGCATTGAACATACTGATAAGACGCTCTGAACCAAAGAGTCTCATAAGGTCATCTTCAAGTGAAATGTAGAACTTGGATTCACCCGGATCACCCTGACGTCCTGAACGTCCACGGAGCTGATTATCAATACGTCTTGATTCATGACGCTCTGTACCTATGATCTTAAGACCGCCGGCTGCTCTTGACTCTTCGTCAAGCTTAATATCAGTACCACGACCAGCCATGTTAGTTGCGATCGTAACAGCGCCGTGCTTACCAGCCTCAGCAACGATCTCAGCTTCCTGTTCATGGAACTTTGCATTAAGTACGTTGTGCTGGATACCAGCCTTAGTAAGCATCTTGGACAGAAGCTCTGAAGTCTCGATGGTAATAGTACCAACAAGAACAGGCTGTCCTTTTTCATGAGCTTTCTTAACAGCTTCTACAACTGCTTCGTACTTTTCTTTCTTGGTCTTATATACTGCATCCTGAAGATCTTTACGAACAACAGGCTCATTTGTTGGAACCTCTACAACGTCGAGTGCATAGATATCACGGAACTCCTGCTCTTCTGTAAGAGCTGTACCTGTCATACCACACTTCTTGTTGAACTTGTTAAAGAAGTTCTGGAATGTGATTGTAGCAAGAGTCTTGGACTCACGCTTAACCTTAACATGCTCCTTAGCCTCAATTGCCTGATGAAGACCATCTGAATAACGACGTCCAGGCATTACACGACCTGTGAACTCATCAACGATGAGAACTTCATCATCGCGAACAATATAATCATGGTCTCTCTGCATCAGGTTATTAGCACGGAGTGCAAGAATTATATTGTGCTGGATCTCAAGATTTTCAGGATCTGCAAGGTTAGAAATATGGAAATAGCGTTCAACCTTAGCAACACCCTGCGCTGTAAGGTTTACAAGCTTATCTTTCTCGTTAACGATAAAGTCGCCGGTCTCTTCCTGTTCGATACCCATAAGAGCATCCATCTTGGAAAAATCTCCAACGTCTTCACCACGCTGCATCTGCTTGGCAAGCATATCGCAGGCTTCGTAGAGCTTAGTTGACTTATCACTCTGACCTGAAATGATAAGAGGTGTTCTTGCTTCATCAATAAGGATTGAGTCAATCTCATCGATGATAGCGAAGTTCAATCCTCTAAGAACGCACTGTTCTTTGTAGATTGCCATGTTATCACGAAGATAGTCGAAACCAAGTTCGTTGTTAGTAACATATGTAATATCGCAATTGTATGCTGCACGACGCTCATCTGAGTTCATTCCGTTAAGAACGATACCAACTGTAAGACCAAGGAATTCATGGATCTTACCCATCCACTCAGCATCACGCTTAGCAAGATAGTCGTTAACTGTAACTACGTGGCAGCCCTTGCCTTCAAGAGCATCAAGGTATGAAGGAAGTGTAGCAACAAGTGTCTTACCTTCACCTGTTCTCATCTCAGCAATACGACCCTGGTGAAGGATAATACCACCAATGAGCTGTACACGGAAATGTTCCATACCAAGAACACGCTTACCAGCTTCTCTGACAACAGCATATGCCTCAGGCATTATATCATCTGACGTCTCACCTTCTGAAAGACGTCTCTTAAATTCATCTGTTTTTGCACGAAGCTCTTCATCTGTAAGAGCCTGCATTTCAGGACGAAGAGATTCAATCTTATCTACGATAGGAGTGATTCTTTTCAATTCCCTCTCTGAATGTGTTCCAATAATCTTATCGAGTAAACTCATAACTTTCCAACTTTCCCCACTTAAATGGCGTTAATTAACCCAGCTACGCCTATTTATTTTTAGATAGTCGCAGTCCGACTAGCATTATATCAAAAATAATGTGTCTATTCAATTAACAGCTTGTAAATTTTAAAATCAAGTGATTCAGGGAAAAAACTAACAGCCTATCATAAGTTGAATGAGAAAACGGTAATAACTTTTTTGACCTCAAAATAAAAAATAGAGACTTCAAAGTAAAATTCGAAGTCTCTATCACTGTATTATAAAACTAATATCTCAAAATTTATGACTTAATAAACCTTAGCCTGCTCTTCGCCGTTCATTACACGGATAGCGCCCTGAGCAAGTGCAAGAAGCTCATCTTCACCAGGATATACTGTTACAGGAGCAATGAAACCGATTCTTTCTTTCATAGCTGCTGTGATTCTTTCATTATATGCGATACCACCTGTGATGATGATCTGATCAACCTTGCCCTTAAGAACAGTTGCCTGAGCACCAATGTCCTTACAAACCTGGAAGATGAAGGCATCCATAACAAGTCTTGCCTTCTCATCGCCAGCATCGATCTTCTTCATAACTTCTCTTGCATCGTTAGTTCCAAGATAAGCATTGAATCCGCCAGCACCTGTAGCCTTCTTAAGCATCTCTTTTTCAGAGAACTTGCCTGAATAGCAAAGTCTGATAAGAGCGCCTGTAGGAAGTCCGCCACATCTTTCAGGAGACATAGCACCGTCACCTTCAAATGCTGAGTATACATCTACGATACGGCCATGATCATGAGCACCTACAGAAACACCGCCACCAAGGTGAGCAACTACAAGGCGGAGATCCTCATATTTCTTGCCAACAGATTTAGCATAACGTCTTGCTACAGCCTTCTGGTTAAGAGGATGGAAAATAGATGTTCTCTGAACATCAGGCATACCTGATACACGAGCAACATCGCTAAGCTCGTCAACTACAACAGGGTCAACGATATAAGCTTTAACGCCGATCTGGTCTGCGATCTCACGAGCAAGGATACCACCAAGGTTTGATGCGTGCTGTCCCTGAACACCGATCTCAAGATCCTTAACAACAGCGTCTGTTACTTCATATGTACCGCCTTCAATAGGCTTTAAAAGACCACCACGACCAACGATTACGTTGAATGTTGTAACATCAATATTTTTTTCCTTAAGGAAGTCAAGAATGATGTTCTTACGGAAGTCTTTCTGATCAATTATTGAATCGTACTTTGCGATCTCCTCTGTAGAGTGACGCAGAGTTTCGTCCATCTTAAGTTCTTCGTCTTCAAAAATACCGATCTTTGTAGATGTAGAGCCTGGATTGATAATAAGGCTTTTGATTGCCATAATTTTATCTCCTTTTTATTGTTGAATGATTACAGTTATCAGTACTTGAACTAATTATAAAAACTCAGATTCAAGATAATATATCCAGAATCCTATTTATTGTATTAGATTGTGCCGTTCTTCTGGTCTTCAGCAACTACTGCTGCAAGAGCGATAGAGTTAAGCTTAACATCAACGCTGTCAGAACGTGATGTAAGGATTACAGGAGCCTTTGTTCCAAGAAGGATGTTACCATTCTTAACTGTTGCAAGACGAACGATTGTCTTGTATGTAAGGTTACCTGCGTGAATATCAGGGAAAAGAAGAATGTCGGCATCGCCAACGATCTTACGATCCTCTGCACCTGCTTTGAACTTAGCAGCTTCAGGATCAATAGCAAGGTCCATGGAAAGAGGTCCATCAACGATGCAGTTCTTGATCTCGCCAGCTTCGCAAGCTTTAGTAAGCTCATCAGCTTCAACTGTAACAGGCATCTTAGGATTTACAACTTCAACTGCAGCAAGTGGAGCAACCTTAGGCATTTCAACGCCACAAGCTCTTGCTACGTTAACAGTATATTCGATGATCTGCTTTTTATCTTCAAGTGTTGGATAAGGAAGGAATGCAACATCTGTAAGGAATAAAAGTCTGTCGATACCTGGGATTTCGAAAACACAAACGTGAGAAAGTGTCTGGCCTGTACGAAGACCAACTTCTTTGTTAAGAACACTCTTAAGGAAAGTCTTGGAATCAAGAGAACCCTTCATGTAGATATCAGCTTTGCCATCATGTACAAGCTTAACTGCACATGTAGCAGCTTCCTGCATATCTTTAACGTCAATTACTTCATACTCATCAAGATTCATATTGAGAGTTTTTGCGATCTCAGCGATCTTATCTGCATCACCTACAAGAACAGCATCAACAATGCCTTTCTTGTGTGCAAGCTCTACAGCCTCCAATACATGCTCATCCTGTGCATATGCAACTGCAAGCTTCTTTTTGCCTGTTGTTTTAAGTTTTGCAAGGATATCATCAAAACTCTTACTCATTTTGTAACTTCTCCTTTCACATATCCGTGATTTATGAGCGACTATAGAATCCTATAGCGCCCTTTTATTCAAGCATTTGTTAAAATAATAACACACCATATATCAATTTTCAATACTGCTCACGTGGTGATAATAGTTTTTAGAAGCCTTCTGCTCTGCGCTTTTTACGCATATCAATTCTCTTAAGAGCACCTTCCCATTCTGCTTTCTGGCACTCTGTCTCGATCTTAAGACCGTAAGGAATAGTAATAGGCTTTTCATTATCATCAAGGCATACTTCTGTAAGATATGCTCTGTTTATTACATGACGAAGACCTGTCTTTCTGTCTTCAACATAAGTGTCAACTCTCACTTCCATTGAAGTCCTGCCTACATAAGTAAGATAAGCTTCTATAACTACAATATCCATAAGAAAAGCAGGCTTTTTAAACTGAAGATTATCAACAGCAGCTGTTGTAACTGTATGTGCGCAATGTCTTGTAGCAACAATACCTGCTGCTTCATCGATCATGAGCATAAGATTACCACCAAAAAGACGGCCATAACCATTGATATCTTCATGCATCATTACCTTATATCGTTCAACCTTGGAATCTTCTACAGTCTTATATCCAAGTTCACGTTTAATGTTGTCTTCTACCATAATTACCTCCAAAAAAAGATAAACATAAGCTAATTATACAATATTTATATTTACTAATATAATCTGTATAACGTAAGTTTTTACTTATCATACATTTTTGAATCATAGATTCAAAAATGCAGCAATAGAGCCAATTGAGTTCGACTTCGTCGAAGGCTCTATTGCCAACCGATTCATCGAATCACGAAACGCGCAGTAAATGCGCGTTTCTGTAATTTACATTCAAGAAGTCATACTAATTCAAACACACTATCTATCCCCAAAATTTTAAAATGCAATATTCAAAAACTATAATGCAACCCTAAAAATGTAAAAATTTGATATTCTAAAAGTGCAATATAAAAAACGACAAGCATTAGCCTGTCGTTTTTAAATATGCCGGCAACCGGAATCGAACCGGTACGGGTATTACTACCCATGGGATTTTAAGTCCCAGGCGTCTGCCAGTTCCGCCATGCCGGCGTATTAACAATTTTATAAAGAAAATGGGACCTACAGGGCTCGAACCTGTGACCCTCTGCTTGTAAGGCAGATGCTCTCCCAGCTGAGCTAAGATCCCATGTCTTAACATATTAAATTTAGAAAAAAGTGGAGCTTCGGGGACTCGAACCCAGGACCGACCGGTTATGAGCCGGTTGCTCTAACCAACTGAGCTAAAGCTCCAAATTGTGATGACCCCTAGCAGGTTCGAACTGCTGTTACCGCCGTGAAAGGGCGATGTCTTAACCACTTGACCAAGGGGCCGTGTTCTCGCCTCACAGCGAAAAATATAAAAAAAGAACAGATCGGAGATCTGTAGCTCCCCAAGTAGGACTCGAACCTACGACACTTCGGTTAACAGCCGAATGCTCTACCGACTGAGCTATTGAGGAATGTATTGTTCCCTCAAAACCGAACACTGAATTTCCAAACTTCTTGACTTATTGGTTAAGTCCTCGACCTATTAGTACACATCAGCTGAGAATGTTACCACTCTTACACCTTGTGCCTATCAACCTCGTACTCTCCAAGGGGTCTTACCACTTGCGTGGGGATATCTCATCTTGAGGGGGGCTTCACGCTTAGATGCCTTCAGCGTTTATCCCTGCCAGACTTGGCTACCCTGCCTTATGCGATTGCCTTCGCAGCAGATACACCAGCGGTCCGTCCATCCCGGTCCTCTCGTACTAAGGACAGCTCCTCTCAGATATCCTACGCCCGCGCCGGATAGGGACCGAACTGTCTCACGACGTTCTGAACCCAGCTCGCGTACCACTTTAATGGGCGAACAGCCCAACCCTTGGGACCTGCTACAGCCCCAGGATGTGATGAGCCGACATCGAGGTGCCAAACCACTCCGTCGATGTGAACTCTTGGGAGTGATAAGCCTGTTATCCCCAGGGTAGCTTTTATCCGTTGAGCGATGGCAATCCCACGTTCTGCCACCGGATCACTAAGTCCTACTTTCGTACCTGTTCCACCCGTCGGTGTCACAGTCAGGCTCCCTTATGCCTTTGCACTCTTCGGATGGTTTCCGTCCATCCTGAAGGAACCTTTGAGCGCCTCCGATACTCTTTCGGAGGCGACCGCCCCAGTCAAACTCCCCGCCAGACATTGTCCCCGGACCGGTTTCACGGTCCATGGTTAGAAATCCAGTACGGTAAGGGTGGTATCCCAACAGCGGCTCCATGACAACTGACGTCATCACTTCTTAGCCTCCCACCTATCCTGTACATACAATACCGGATCCCAGTATCAAGCTGGAGTAAAGCTCCATGGGGTCTTTCCGTCCTGGCGCGGGTAGCCAGCATCTTCACTGGCACTTCAATTTCACCGGATGCATTGCCGAGACAGTACTCAAATCATTACGCCTTTCGTGCGGGTCGGAACTTACCCGACAAGGAATTTCGCTACCTTAGGACCGTTATAGTTACGGCCGCCGTTTACTGGGGCTTAAATTCAAAGCTTCGATTGCTCTAACCTCTCCTCTTAACCTTCCAGCACCGGGCAGGCGTCAGCCCATATACTTCACCTTTCGGTTTCGCATAGACCTGTGTTTTTGCTAAACAGTTGCTTGAGCCTCTTCTCTGCGGCCTTCATGTACTCATACATGAAGGCTACCCTTATCCCGAAGTTACGGGTACATTTTGCCGAGTTCCTTAGCAATGCTTCTTCCGTCGGCCTTAGGATTCTCTCCTCATCCACCTGTGTCGGTTTACGGTACGGGCAGATATCACACTATAGCGGCTTTTCTCACAGGTCCTCCGGACACTTCACTACTTTATTTCGCTCCGCATCACACAGCACAATCCTACCAAGGGGTTTCTCCCTGGCCTCGCGCCATGCTTGCCCCGGGCTGCTCTCCCGGGCTGTCCCTGTTACCTGTGTCCCCACAGTTCTGATGATATCTGGTGCAGGAATATCAACCTGCTGTCCATCGGCTACGCCTTTCGGCCTCGTCTTAGGCCCCGACTTCCCCAGGGCAGATCAGCTTTACCCTGGAATCCTTGGATATTCGGCCTGAGGGATTCTCACCCTCATCTCGCTACTCATTCCGGCATTCTCTCTTCATAACGCTCCGCTGCTCCTTATCGGTACAGTTTCAACGCTCTTATGAATGCTCCCCTACCGATCACTTATACCCGTAGATACAAGCAATCCCTAGGCTTCGGTGTCGTGTTTTAGCCCCGGTAATTTTCGGCGCAGGACCTCTCGGCTAGTGAGCTATTACGCACTCTTTGAATGGATGGCTGCTTCTGAGCCAACATCCTAGCTGTCTATGAAATCCCACATCCTTTTCCACTTAACACGTACTTTGGGACCTTAGCCGTAGATCTGGGCTGTTTCCCTTTTGACTGCCCAACTTATCTCGTGCAGTCTGACTCCTGTGCTAAACCTGACTGGCATTCGCAGTTTGATAATCTTTGGTAAGCGGTGAAGCCCCCGCGGATATTCAGTGCTCTACCTCCAACAGGCACGCTACAAGGCTAGCCCTAAAGCTATTTCGGGGAGAACCAGCTATCTCCGAGTTCGATTGGAATTTCTCCCCTATCCACAGCTCATCGCCACCCTTTTCAACGGATGTGCGTTCGGACCTCCACAGCCTTTTACGGCCGCTTCATCCTGTCCATGGATAGATCACCCGGTTTCGGGTCTATGTATACTGACTACTCGCACTATTCACACTTGGTTTCCCTTCGGCTTACGTATCTTAGATACTTAACCTTGCCGGTACACATAACTCGCCGGACCGTTCTACAAAAAGTACGCGATCACTCGTATATAGAGCTTTCGCAGCTTGCAGGCACAGGGTTTCAGGTTCTCTTTCACTCCCCTCCCGGGGTCCTTTTCACCTTTCCCTCACGGTACTATGCGCTATCGGTCACTAAGTAGTATTTAGCCTTACGGGGTGGTCCCCGCTCATTCAGACAAGGTTTCACGTGTCTCGTCCTACTCTGGATTCTGTCTCGTCTCATCCACTTTCACATACACGGCTTTCACGTTCTCTGGCAGGTCTTTCCAGGACCTTTCTGTTAGCAGACTTGAATCGATTATACAGTCCGAACCCCAGAAAGCAAGCTCTCTGGTTTGGGCTCTTCCGCGTTCGCTCGCCGCTACTTACGGAATCACTTTTGTTTTCTCTTCCTCCGGCTACTTAGATGTTTCAGTTCACCGGGTTCCCGGCCTTAACCTATGGATTCAGTTAAGGTCAACTAGGTACTTCCTAGTTAGGTTGCCCCATTCAGATATCTGCGGATCATGAAGTATTTGCCTCTCCCCGCAGCTTTTCGCAGCTTATCACGTCTTTCATCGGCTCTTAGTGCCAAGGCATCCGCCCTGCGCCCTACATAACTTAACCAGTTACGTAGGAATCAGTCCTGATCTTTCGATCATTCTGGATTCTCTTCTGATCTATAACACAGCGATATGTTATAGTCAGTGCCCATTTCTTTAGAAATGTTTTTTAATTGATGAATAAATTCACCTTTTTGATGTCTTGATTTTGGTTTGGACATAGAACATATCTTCATCATTTGGAATGACTAGATATAATCTATATTTCAGTATTCGGTTTTCAAGGAACAATGCGTTTTAAATACAAGATTTAAAACCCTACGACTGTTTTAAACAGTCATCAGAAATCGGAAACAGGTTCTGATCTCTCATCGCTATTTAAAACTTTTTTATAAATCTGGCAGCCACCTATCCTCCCATACCGTTACCAGTATAGTACTTTCGGCCGCTAAGGTCTTAACCGTCGTGTTCGAGATGGGAACGGGTGTTTCCCCGAAGCGCATCGCCACCAGAAATGTTTTGTTGTTAAGGTTCAGTGCTTTGCTATCTTACTCTTCAGTATTTATCCTGTCAAGCTCGATTTTTTCAAAGCTTTTTGTTCGTTTTTTAGCTTTTTAACAACTAAACAGTAATGCAACTCCTTACTTCTTCCTTCTTTATTTTCCTTAGAAAGGAGGTGATCCAGCCGCAGGTTCTCCTACGGCTACCTTGTTACGACTTCACCCCAGTTATCCGACCTGCCTTAGGCAGCTCCCTCCTTACGGTTAGGCCACTGACTTTGGGCATTTCCGACTCCCATGGTGTGACGGGCGGTGTGTACAAGACCCGGGAACGTATTCACCGCAGCATTCTGATCTGCGATTACTAGCGATTCCAGCTTCGTGCAGGCGGGTTGCAGCCTACAGTCCGAACTGGGTCGTTATTTTTGGGATTTGCTCACCTTCGCAGGGTTGCTTCCCTTTGTTACGACATTGTAGCACGTGTGTGGCCCAAATCATAAGGGGCATGATGATTTGACGTCATCCCCACCTTCCTCCAGGTTATCCCTGGCAGTCTCCATAGAGTGCCCATCTTACTGCTGGCTACTATGGACAAGGGTTGCGCTCGTTGCGGGACTTGACCCAACATCTCACGACACGAGCTGACGACAACCATGCACCACCTGTCTCAGATGTCCCGAAGGACTGATGGCATTACCCATCATTCATCTGGATCTCAAGATTTGGTAAGGTTCTTCGCGTTGCTTCGAATTAAACCACATGCTCCACCGCTTGTGCGGGTCCCCGTCAATTCCTTTGAGTTTCATTCTTGCGAACGTACTCCCCAGGTGGAATACTTATTGCGTTAGCGCCGGCACTGAAAGACTATGTCTCCCAACACCTAGTATTCATCGTTTACTGCGTGGACTACCAGGGTATCTAATCCTGTTTGCTCCCCACGCCTTCGAGCCTCAACGTCAGTTGCTGTCCAGTAAGCCGCCTTCGCCACTGATGTTCTTCCTGATATCTACGCATTTCACTACTACACCAGGAATTCCGCTTACCTCTCCAGTACTCTAGTCTACCAGTTTCCAAAGCAAGCCCACGGTTGAGCCGTGGGGTTTCACTTCAGACTTGATACACCGTCTACGCTCCCTTTACACCCAGTAAATCCGGATAACGCTTGCCCCCTACGTATTACCGCGGCTGCTGGCACGTAGTTAGCCGGGGCTTCTTACTCAGGTACCGTCATCCCCTCTTACGAGGTCTTTCTTCCCTGCTGATAGAGCTTTACATACCGAAATACTTCTTCACTCACGCGGCGTCGCTGCATCAGGCTTTCGCCCATTGTGCAATATCCCCCACTGCTGCCTCCCGTAGGAGTTTGGGCCGTGTCTCAGTCCCAATGTGGCCGTCCGCCCTCTCAGGCCGGCTACTGATCGTCGCCTTGGTGGGCCGTTACCTCACCAACTAGCTAATCAGACGCGGGTCCATCTCATACCTATAAATATTTTCACACTGTGTCATGCGACACTGTGCGCTTATGCGGTGTTATCAGTCGTTTCCAACTGCTATCCCCCTGTATGAGGCAGGTTACCCACGCGTTACTCACCCGTCCGCCACTAAGTTATTCAAGATTCTGCCGAAGCTTCATCAGCGAATAACTCCGTTCGACTTGCATGTGTTAGGCACGCCGCCAGCGTTCATCCTGAGCCAGGATCGAACTCTCACTTTAATGTTTGTTCTTTCCGGTTCAGACTTACACTGACTTAAATCAGAATAATTCTGCTCCTCTGTCGATCTCTCGACAGCTTGATGGTGGCTAAACCATCAAAAATTTACTTTTGGTTTTTGTTCTTCTGAACATTCTGTCCTTCTATATAAGAAGAACTGGAATTTTCAGGGTTGCATTACTGTTAAGTTGTCAAAGTGCTTGTAATCTTACATCTGCTATGCAGATGAGCGCAGAAGGAGGGATTTGAACCCTCGCGCCGCTATTAACGACCTGCACCCTTTCCAGGGGTGTCTCTTCAACCACTTGAGTACTTCTGCAAAAAGGTTGATTCATAGATCATATTCACTAGAACTTAGATCTAATCTTTTAATTAACAGCGGACGATGTATCCTGTCCTATGCCGCTTTGTGATTACAGCGGAGCGAAAGGGATTCGAACCCTTGTGGCGTTGCCGCCAAACGGTTTTCAAGACCGCCTCGTTATGACCACTTCGATATCGCTCCATAATACAAGCTCGATATTTATAAGCTTTATGTTTGCGCTGTTTTCGTGAGGCGTTACCGCCGCAGCGCAAGTAATATATTATCAAACGCCCCCTACAGTGTCAAGCAATTTTTCTAATTTTTTTCAATATTTTTTTATCGTTTAGTTATAAATTGTACATCGTATTCAGGGATAGCAATCAAAACCTTGCCAAAGCCTTTAATTATAAGCTTTCCTTCTGCTTTATCCTCTTACCTTTGTATGATGCACATATCTTTGTTTTTATCGGCATTTTTTCATCTTCCTTAACGTCAAAATCATTTTTTTATATCACAAAGCCTTATAACCTATCGTAAAAATTCTAATACCACCTATTCTTTTTATTATTAGAAGATCTCTTTTAACCACAACTCCATACCAATTATTGCAATAGTTCAGCGTCACCTTCTCCTACAGAATCTTTTCTTTATATAGAAGATCAATTCAGCCACCAGTATAGATACGCAAGCTACAATCACTGGTTTTAACCATGCATATAGCTGATTGCCTTCCAAGCTATATAATGTACGACTAATAATCGAGATCACCATTATATGAAAATAGTAAACCGATGCAGAAAGGTCTTTTCCCAGGTGACAGAGGTAAGTGGGCTTTGCAACAATTGCTTCGGTCTGGCCATATGCTTCGCCAAGGAACATTATCGCGCAGATCGTAACAACAGAACCCACGTAAACTGTCATTTCACCAAAACGTCTGTACTCAAGAACCGACATTGCTATACCTAATATAAGGAATGCATGAAGGATAACACGATTTCTACGTGCATTTTTACTTTGGGAGCATGCACCGACAAGTTTTCTTACCAGTTCTGCTGCCTTGGTATCTCTTTTGTCATTAATGGCTGAATCAAGCCATACGCCGGCCATTATGAAAGGGATTCCTTCGAGAAGCCAGTTTCTGACCATGTACCAGGTGCGGATGCTTATGTCGAAAGGGCGTATGGGGTAATAGAGCTGCAGGAGTTCTGCGAAAAAGAGCATTCCAGTGAAAAAAAATGTCAGAAATCCGCTCCATTTTTTTGCATATGGGGCAAAAATAAATATCAGTATGTAGACGTAGAGTACTGCATAAAGATACCACAGATGATCTATGTCGTATGTGTAGTCGTAGAGTATTTTGCCGGAATTGAACATAAGCAAGAGGAATAGCTCGTGGGGATTGTATTTCTGGGAGATCAGATCCTGAATGCCGAATCCTGATGTTGTTGCAACTACAAAAGAATAGGCATTGTAAAGAAGTGTTAGTAATAGGGTAATGACAAACACGTGCCCTATCTTAGCTGCCATTCGACTTCTTATAATAGATGCTTTTGTACCTGATGGAAGGTTTCTTAGAATGTACCTGCCTGATACAACGAAAAAAAAGAGCACTGCAAACCTGGACATAGCCTGAATATCTTTACCTACTGTACCCGGAAAGAGGCAATGAATAAAAATAACCGTGATACATGCAATGCCTTTTATCATATATAGAAAGCTGTTATCAGCTTTTGAAATGTTCTTTATATCACCCATATTAGTCCCCATACTGCGCATGTGATAAGCGTCTGACGATGCGCTCTTTCACTAACGTTTTTTACACCATGTTCAGTATAGCATAACCAGACTTGAGTTTTTAACTTTGACTATCGACGAAATGAGACTGGGCACCAGCTGATTTGTTCATAGTTGTGCGGTAATCGGAAGATACAGCTGCGCTCTGCTTGCTGGATTTCACAGATATTTTTGAATTAGAAAAATAGGAATCTATGAGCTTTTTGTTTCTGACTTCCTGGACTTCAATGGTGTTGGAAAGGTCTGTCACCTGGCGAATCAGGTTCTGCATGCGGGTGATCTGGTCTCGATATTTGTCTTTGTTGTCGTCAAGTTCGTTTTTTATCTTGTCGTAGAGACCTGCGAAGCCGTCATTAAGTTCAGTGACTTTGCCTATAAGATCGCCTTTTACACGGACAGCTTCATCGAAGGCGTCCTGGTCGGGACCTTCCGGTCTTTCTAAAGCTTTCTTTTGTATGCCATTTTGAATCTCGATCTGCTGCATTACTTCGATCTTCTTACGAAGAGAATCTTCCATAATATCAAGATATGTTTCTGTCATAGGCACCTCACCGTTTGAGCTACACTACAGCCAATTATCGTATATATGTTAACTATATCACTTATATACGACAATGTCATTGGACGGCCGCATGCTGTATTCTTTCACTATTCCGACCAAAAAAACAAAACCATATATATATCAATTCTATAGATATAAAATAAACATAAAGTTTCTTTTATCTATTGATACCTGTGGCCCATTATTGATACCATATTTATATGGCGACTTATGCACAATTTAATTGGCTCAAATATCTAGAGTTGTAAGCAAGAAGTATCACTGATCATATCTTTAATTTTATTGGCAAACATTATTGAAATCGGCAAAGGAGATACAACTATGGCAGAAAAATATTTTGGCGAAAGCACGCCCAAACTGGGTTTCGGTCTGATGAGACTTCCCAGGATCGAGGGCACTAATACTATCGATGTTGAGCAGACATCCAAGATGGTAGACATGTTCCTTGAGGCTGGACTTACTTATTTTGACACAGCATTCGTATATGAGGGGTCGGAAGAGACTACAAGGAAGGCGCTTGTTGAAAGGCATCCAAGAGACAGCTACACTCTTGCAACCAAGTTAAATGCGGGTTATGCGGGATGTAAGAATGCAGAGGATGCGAAAAAAGAGCTTGAGATAAGTCTTGAAAGGACTGGCGCAGGCTATTTTGACTACTATCTCCTTCACGCGCTTGGAAAGGGCAATATACAGAAGTACGACGATTATGGCATTTGGGATTTTGTAAAAGAGATGAAGACTAAGGGGCTTATAAAGCACTGGGGATTCTCATTCCACGACACTCCTGAGTTTCTGGACGAGCTTCTTACAAAGCATCCTGATGCTGAGTTTGTACAGCTTCAGATAAATTATGCTGACTGGGATAACCCGACTGTTCAGTCCAGAGCCTGCTACGAGGTTGCAAGAAAGCATGGCAAGTCAATCGTTGTCATGGAGCCTGTTAAGGGCGGCGCACTTGCTAATCCGCCTCAGTCAGTTCAGGAGATCTTGAAGGCTGCAGAGCCCGATATGTCTTTTGCCTCATGGGCCATTAGATATGTGGCTTCAATGGACGGCATCCTTACAGTTCTCTCCGGCATGTCCAATGTAGCGCAGATGGAGAACAATCTTTCTTATATGAAGGATTTCAAAAAGCTTGATGAGAGCGAACTTGAGACTATCAAGAAGGCTCAGAAGGCGCTTGCATCTGTTAATTCAATCCCATGTACAGCGTGCCATTACTGTACAAAGGGCTGTCCTATGCAGATTCCGATCCCGGCTATTTTTGCTGCAAGAAACAAGCAGCTTATCTGGGAGCAGATCGATCAGGGGCAGGCTGATTATGACCGCGTCACACAGGGTCAGGGACTTGCATCACAGTGTATCGGATGCGGCCAGTGCGAAAGCGCTTGTCCTCAGCACATCAATGTAATAGAAAGGCTTAAAGACTGCGCTGCAGTATTTGAATCATGAATAAACTTGAAGAGTTAAAAGAATATATAAGATCACTTGGAAACCTTGCTGTAGCCTTTTCTTCAGGCGTTGACTCGACTTTTCTTCTTAAGGTTGCGCATGACGTTCTGGGGGATAAGGCGATTGCTGTTACGGGTGTTTCAGCTTCTTTTCCAAGACATGAATATGATGAAGCTGGTGCCTTCTGTAAAAAGGAAGGCATCAGGCAGTTCTTCTATGAGCCGCATGAGCTGGAGCTTGAGGAGTATGCGGCCAATCCTAAGAACCGCTGCTACTATTGTAAGCATAAGCTCTTCTCGGGACTCATCGATCTGGCAAAAGAAAATGGGATCACAAATGTCGCAGAAGGTTCAAACATGGATGACCTCAGGGATTACAGGCCGGGGCTTGAGGCTGTTAAGGAGCTTAAGGTTTTGAGTCCGCTTAGAGAGGTGGGACTTACCAAGGACGAGATCAGGGCGTATTCCAAGGAGCTTGGACTTCCTACATGGTCTAAGCCTTCGTTTGCCTGCCTTGCGTCGAGGGTTCCTTATGGGGAAAGAATTACGACCGAGAAGCTTAAGATGGTTGAGAAGGCGGAGAATTTTCTGGCGGAGCTTGGATTTGAGCAGTATAGGGTGAGGATTCATGGGAAGATTGCGAGGATTGAGGTGCCGGCAGAGGATATTCTGAGGATTGCGAGTGATGATGTCAGGGGTGAGATTGTTACCAGGTTTAAGGAGTACGGTTTTGCCTATGTTTCACTTGATCTGCAGGGGTATAGGACTGGTAGTATGAATGAGGTTATTGATACTGGGGTGAAGGGATGACTGTTTGGCGCTTTGCTTCAAAAGTCATGACTGTTTGATAACGATAATATTTCCGAAACTCAGAATAAAAAATATCTAATAGAGACAAGGAGGCAGTCGTGGAAAATATCCATGAAATGCTAAATAAAGTTAAAAGCGGTGAGATTTCCATTGAGGAAGCTGAGCTTGCTATCAAGAAAAGGCCTTTTGAAGATATCGGATATGCTAAAGTCGACACTCACAGAAAGCTTCGCAAGGGCGTTGCAGAGGTTATATATGGCGCGGGTAAGAGTGCTGACCAGATTGCAGGGATCGTAAGAACTATGGTCGAAAATGACCAGGAGCGGATTCTTATTACAAGGATGGATGCTGAAAAGGCGGTTAAAGTCAGAAAAAAGCTATGCGGCACTATTGGGTTTGATAATAGAGAAAATTCCTTACCTTCAGGCAAAATTGGTTTTGGTAATGGTTCGAACTCAACATCCTCTGGCAAAATAGGTTTCGCTACTGAAAATGGTACAGATAATCATAAGAAGGAAGCCATTTTGATCGATTACCATGAAGATGCAAGAGTCGGCATTATCGGAGATATGCCAAAGGCTGACGGGCTTGGAAAGATCGTTATCGCAACCGGTGGCACAAGCGATATTCCTGTTGCTGAAGAAGCTGCGCTTACCTGCGAGTTTCTGGGAAATGAAGTTGTCAGACTCTATGACGTTGGCGTAGCCGGAATTCACAGAACTCTTTCTCATATGGACGATATCATGGGAGCCAAGGTCATCATTGCTATTGCAGGTATGGAGGGGGCTCTTGCAAGTGTTATTGGCGGACTTGCAGAATGTCCTGTTATTGCGGTGCCAACTTCGGTTGGGTACGGAGCTTCTTTTAACGGGCTGTCAGCTCTTTTGTCTATGCTGAATTCCTGTGCAAGCGGCGTTTCTGTTGTCAATATAGATAACGGGTTTGGGGCGGCGTATCAGGCAAGTCTTATTAACCATATGAAATGAACACAGATTCAGCTCGACTTTGTCAAAGGCTCTATTGCCGACTGATTCATTAAATTGCGAAACACGCAGTAAATGCGCGTTTCTGTTTCAAAGTTACGAAAACATATACTTTTTGGAGATTATTGATGAAAATACTATATCTGGATCTTGGAATGGGTGCTGCAGGAGATATGCTCACTGCTGCCCTTCTTGACTCAATGAATGAAAAAGATAAGGCTGAGGCTATCAAGGAAATCTCCTTATTGGGAATCCCTGATGTGACTTTTGATGTGGAAAAAAGCGTTAAGTGCGGGATCACGGGTACGCATGTTAGTGTGAAAGTTCATGGGATTGATGAGGCAGAGGGATTGCACGAACACCATGGGCACGAACACGAGCATGATCATAACTCAGACCATGGGCACAGCCATGAACATGATAATCATGAACATCACCACCATCATTCCAATCTTCAAAAGATCAATGATATTGTTGATAGTTTGAAAGTGTCAGAACAGATCAAGACTGATGTAAAATCCATCTACAATATCCTCGCTGAAGCTGAAGGGCTCGTACATGGTAAGCCTGTTACTGAGATTCATTTTCATGAGGTTGGAACAATGGATGCAGTGGCTGATATCACAGCAGCTTGTATCCTCATAAGAAAAATCGGCGCGGACAAGATAATAGCTTCTCCTATACATGTTGGAAGCGGGCAGGTCAAGTGTGCTCATGGAATACTTCCTGTGCCAGCGCCTGCTACTGCTTATATTCTTAGGGAAATACCTATGTATAGTACAGAGATTAAAGGTGAGCTGTGCACTCCTACAGGGGCTGCTATCCTTAAGTATTTTGTTAATGAATATGGGGCAATGCCAGCTATGACTTCAGATAGTATTGGATATGGAATGGGTTATAAAGACTTTGAAAGAGCGAACTGCGTAAGAGCCATGGTAGGGACTACGCAAAATGAAGCAATGCGATTTAATGAAGAAACAGATAAAGATAACGCATTGCACTCTGATGGAAAAACAGCTGAAGATAGAGCAATACACTCTGATGAGAAAACAGCTGAAGATAGAACAATACACTCTGATGAGAAAACAGCTAGAAATAGTTCAGATAATAATGATACCGATTTGATCATTGAGCTTCGCTGCAACATTGACGACATGACCGGAGAAGAAATGGGCTTTGCTCTTGAGCGACTTATGGAAGCAGGGGCAAGAGATGTATTCACTACTCCAATTACCATGAAAAAGAATCGTCCGGGAATTCTTCTGACTGTAATATGCTCCACTACTGACAAAGAAAAGATGGTTCGTGAGATTTTCAAAAACACAACGACTATAGGAATACGTGAAACCATCTGTAACAGATATATCCTTGAAAGAACTGAAGAAGCTCTTAATACTCCTTTGGGACAGGTTCGAGAAAAAAGAGTAACAGGATATGGCGTTGAAAGATCAAAGCTTGAATATGATGATTTAGCTTCTATAGCCAGAAATACAGGAAAAAGCCTTCAGGAAGTTAGAAATCTTATTAAATAAAGAAATCTTTTCAGAAACAAAATGTTCTTGCAGGATAAAGAAAAACTTCCAGAACAAAATGTTCTTGCAGGATAAAGAAAAACTTCCAGAACAAAATGATCTTGTAGGATAAAGAAAAACTTCCAGAACAAAATGATCTTGTAGGATAAATAGATCCTATATTTATTTAGACGGTATGCTGCGTTATTGCCATTATTGAAAAAGAGATTGAACAATAACGCAGTCACCAAGAACCTATCGCCTTAAAAGTCCCCTTCTTATAAGACGCGGTAGAGATAGGTCTATGTCTTCCCCCAATAAAAACTTATCTAGGAATAACCAGACCACATAAGAAATATTTATGCGTTCTTCAAAACACAAAAAGAATTATATAACACAAAATATCGTTTGTGTATAAAATCCGACGAAACGTCATCCTCAGGGGTTCGAATCGGCGTATACTTTTTATCGATTTTACAACTATAGGGTCTTAGCCCAGAATCTGCCTTGGTTTGAATATTCATATTCACAGCCTTAATTAAATATTTTTAACTATTCATTTACGATTAAACATTTGCATATTTTATTATATACAGTACATTTTCTGGCTTTTGGGCGGCTATTAATATTCTTTATTTCGACTATTTTTTCAAAAATGGAATCATGTTATTTTTTTACCTCAATTTTCCTACGCAAAAAATCCGGACGCACTCATACATAATGAATACATCCGGATAATAATGATTTATATTTTATTATATGTACTTATTGTCTTTACATACTCTTCAGGAAGTCCGACATCATAGGACTTACCATCAACTACGAAGCCAACCATTCCAACATCATTTCTTGTCTGTTCAAGGGCTGTTGTAAGCTGGATCTCGCCACTTTCGAGGACGTTGTTTTTGATATTCTTCTCAAGATTATCAAATACTTCCTTGGTAAGGATATACTGTCCAAAGACTGCGTAGTAGTTCTCATCACAGTTTTTAGTAGGAACATTCAGATATTCCTTAGCGTAATCCACTGTTGGCTTTTCTTTGATCTCGTCGAGTTTCAGAAGCCTTTGCTCACTATTTTCCCACTGTCCGTGCATTATTCCGTAGTGGACGACATCTTCGGGGTCAACTGTGTGCATACTGATCATTGGAAGTCCGCAGTTCTCGTAGGCATCTATCATCTGCTGCATACAGTTAAGTGATGTGTTTGATCTGTAGATCATATCGCCAAGGAGAAGGAGTACGGGCTCATCGCCTGTGAATTCTCTGCACTGATATACTGCATGGCCGAAGCCTTTTCTTTCCTTCTGGTATACGTATGTGATCCTGTTGGCAAGGCTCATAAGAAGGTTTTGGTACTGTTTCTTCTCATCCGAGAGCTTATCATAGTTTTCTGATGAGAGTCTGGCAAAAAACATATCGTATAAAGGTCTTTCTTCTTCGCCGATGACAAGACAGATATCTTCTATATCAGCTTCAACAAGCTGTTCAAGCAGGATAAGAAGAACAGGCTTTAATATTCCATCCGTATCAAGGATTGGGAAAAAGTCTTTCTTGATAGCCTTGGTTGTAGGGAAGAGCCTTGTCCCAAAACCTGCCACAGGGATGATTGCTTTACGAACAGCCTTCTTAGGTCTAAGAGTAAGAGGGAATCCGTCCATATGCTTTACATCTTTAAGATATTCTATTATGGCCTTCTGGCTTTCCTCATCCTTGGCAAGAAACTGAACTGTTCCATCACCCTGAGAACCTACGCCCTTAGAGCCGTATGAAAGACTATTTAATGTCTCATCCTTTAATACCTCGTGAAGAACAGGCGCTGTAAGCTGGTCGGGACATGCCTTGGCAACCTTTGTATCAAAGTTATTCTGGAAATCGATCATGACCTGGCCGAGAGCTTTGGCATCGCCCTTTTCAATCGCGTCACAGGCTTTTTCAATGTAGAAGACATTATCTTTACCAAGAGCCTGCTGAACGTCTTTTTCTATCTCATTCTGGGCAAAAGGGAAGCACTTGTTGAGATCCGCGAGAATCTTTACTGTGTCCTTGCCGGCATTCAGATTGGCAACCACGAAGTACAGCGGCGTCTTAACAGTAAGAGTCTTAACGCTGACTTCTGTTCCGTCAAAAAACATTCTGACAGGATTAACGCCATATGCACACGCCTGATCAAGTCGGCCGCATCTGGACGGGGTGCGCTGCTCGCCGTTGTATGCAACTCTCATCTCGCCCATGGTATTGAGGTGGAGATTGTACATCCTATTGAAAGCTCTTGCTACTAAAACGCAGATAGCGGCGCTGCTTGAAAGGCCGCTCTTAATGGGAAGATCCATTCTGGTTATTGTGATCTTGAGACCTTCAACGTGATAATTCTCATTGATATATGATGCAACACCGGCTACATAAGAAAAGAATCCGCCCTTATAAGCAACCTCAAGAAGCTTATCGGTATCCATCTCGCAGCAAAGAGATTCTCCGTGATACATTGCAAGGGGACTTTCAACGATGAAATGGTCAGCCTTTTCTACTGTTGCGTATATTCCCTGCTCGATACCGGTTACTATTGCTTGACCAGGTACGATATCAGAATTGGTCATTCTGTGTATTCCGGCCCAGTCACTGTGTTCACCAATGATACACAGACGTCCAGGGACGAATAAATCGAATTTATTTTTCATATAACCACCTTTATTTTCTATTTTGCTTTAAGACAGGCAAGCACTGCTCCCTGTCCCCAGGCATTTGTGCCATAGACCTGTCTATGTACAGCGAGGTCTTCGCACGGGCTTAAGGAATCTATAACCTTGCCGCTGCTTTCTGTAAGATACAATAATGCCTTATCCAGCTTATCAAGAACATCTTCTGATTCTACCAAACCATCTGTCATAACAGAACCTATTTTCTTAATGCTCCATCCTATCATCCCTGTTGCAGATGAATCAACATGACCTTCCATGCAGGGAAGATCCCAGGCAATAGCTCCATCGCTTCTTTGATAAGATATAGCTGTTTCTACAAGCTCTTTAGCCCATTCCATGATAGTTTGTCTGTGCTCATGATCTTCAGGAAGATACATGGCACAACCTGCAACTCCCATCAAAATCCAGCCGACAGCGCGTCCCCAGCCCAATATTCCAAGCTTACCTTTTGTAAGGCTGTATGCATGATAGGGAAGATGTGTTTTTGAGTCGCATCCGTTTTTTCTAAAATTTATAAGCTGAAGAGCCGCCAGATCAAAAGCCTCCCTAGCTTCATCTTCAACATCAAGACCTTTTAAAACAGATCCATAATATGACAGAAAAAGAGCTGTCATACCAACTCCATCTGCAAGGATAAAATCATCTCGTCCTGAAACATTATAAATGATCGATCTTTCACTATCCTTGGCTGTATCTTTTAGAAAAGAAAAAATCCTATGAGCTGAATCAAGGTACTTACCATCAGCAGTAATCTCATACATTCGCAGTAGAGAAAAACCTGCAAGTGCATCGTCTACAAAACGAACTCGTCCACCTTGCCTTGATGTCCACAGGGCATGATATTCTTCAACCGCTTCTATGCAGGATTCTTTTCTGACACTTGCATTTAGCTGATCATCTCTGATCTCAGTAAGTCCCAGAAGGAGCATACCTGCAGGCCAAAAGATCATATCTTTAGGGTCTGCTGCCCTTCCCATGAGCTTTTTAGCCAGATTTTTGCACCTTTGTTTTAAAGACTTTTTATTAATATTCTTTAGCTGGGTAATAGTTTCTTTTTCAACAGCTATAGTCTTATCCGGATTTTGCATAATATGTCCTTTAATACTGTCATAAAATACTAAATATAAATCTTAAGAATAGTACCTGTTCTATTACGCACCTAAAACCTTCTGCAGACCAAAAACAAGCCTGGCAAATCCTATATTAAGTGCTGTCGGGCCCTGTAATATCGGGATCATAAGTTTATTAGCCCTATCACATATTTCGTCCGGATAATCAGCTAATAACCTTGCCGTATCCTCGATCCGGCATAATTCTCTGATCCTTTTATCTGATTCCGCAGCATCTTTTAAGGGTCTTCGAAGTTCTGACTTTACCACCAGAAAAAAAAGATACAGGAATTCATATCTTGCCTTTTCCATTGCATGAGGAACCTTCTTAGCCAGCAAAATCTCGCCAAGCTTATCACGAAGCCTTACGCAATTATCATACAAGCCCGGATCATAACTATGAACCAGAGATGTATAATGAAAAACATAATGGTAAAAAAATGAATCCTGCATTACAAAAATACGCTTTGCGTCAAGCAGAATCGGAGTGATCATGTTAACATCATCTCCCATTCTAATAGAGACATCTACAAAATGAAGATTATTTCTGACAAGCTGCGCCGAGTAAAGTTTAAAACATCTGGACAGGAAAATAGGTCTTCTCTCATGCCCCACCAGTTCCTTCTTTAACTCTTTCTCCAGGCGCTCTCCTACATATTCTCCAGGCTCTGCCGGCATCCTTACAGGAGTAGCATGAACTGAGATATTACCGCGCTTATCTGATTTTTCCTTATCGATAATATAATTACTACAGATGACTTCGGCATCACTTCCTGTTAAATGCACCACCATTTTTTCAATCATATCAGGCTCGATCCAGTCATCGCCATCCACAAACATGATGTATTCACCGCAGGCATACTCTACGCCCTTGATAGCCGCGGAAGAAGGGCCTCCGTTTTCTTTATGAACAGCAATAACTTTTGAACTTCTGATATGAGCTGAATCAATGATCTTGCCTGATCCATCCGGTGATCCGTCATCAACAAGAATAACTTCAAAGTTACGATAGCTCTGAGCCAGCATACTGTCTATGCATTTCTGAATGACATCTTCTGCCTTATATACCGGAACAATGATACTAATCTTAGGTTCATAAGTGCCCATATAATATCATCCTTTGTAATGTCTTTCGTAGGGTTCCCACGTCTTCTCGCTTATTATGTACCTTGGTCTGTGCTTACTCTCCATATAGATCTTGCCTATATAGGTACCGATAACACCGATGGAAATAAGCTGTATACCGCCAAGGAATAAGATCATACATACAGTTGATGCCCATCCGGGGAATCCGTCGCCGCTTAAAGCAACAACGATCGCCCATATTATTCCTATAAAACCTATAAAGCTTACAATACTGCCGATTCCTGTAATTATGGAAATAGGCTTAATGGACAAAGATGTTATTCCATCAAAAGCAAGATGAAGCATCTTGGTCAGTGGATAATGGCTGGAACCGGCTATACGTTCATGTCTTTCATAATATACAGTCGCTGATCTGAAGCCAACAAGCGGAACCATTCCTCTAAGGTAGATATTAACTTCGTGAAAATCAGCAAATTCATTAAGAACACGAGAGCTTAAAAGTCTGTAATCCGCGTGATTGTAGACAACCTCTGCTCCCATCCAATTAAGGATTTTATAAAAAGATTCTGCTGTGAATTTTTTGAAAAAAGTATCAGTATCACGGCTTGAACGAACGCCATATACAACCTCAGCTCCGTCAAGATATGCTGCCACCATCTTATCCATTGCAGTGATATCATCCTGACCATCGCAATCGATGGAAATAGTAATATCACAAACATCTTTAGCTTCCATAAGACCTGCAAGAACAGCATTCTGATGTCCTCTGTTGCGGCTTTGTGAAATGCCTATATAATGCTCATCAGACTTGGCAAGGTCTTCTATAAGTTCCCAGGTTCTGTCTTTAGATCCGTCATTAACAAATAAAATACGGCTCTTATCCGAAATCATTCCGGATGAAGCCATTTCTTTTATCCTTTGCAGAAAAAGAGGTGCTGTTACCGGCAGAACCTCTTCTTCGTTATAGCATGGAATTACGATCCAAAGGATCGGCTTTCCTATATTTTCAGACATATTATTCTCCCAAAATCACTCAGTCCTCGTCCTGAAGTCTTTCAACCATAGCCCAAAGTGACTTAGCACTATTAAAGTTATCAGGAACAATCTCAGATGCAGGTATGCTTATATCATACTCTTCGTTAAGCGCACTGATAATCTGCAGAATATCAAAAGAATCAAGGATTCCGTCATCAATGAGTGCTGTCTCATTTTCGAAATCCACATCTTCTTTTATCTCACTTAAAATACTAATAAAATTCTCATCCATCACAAAAACTCCTTTTAACTAATGATTTAGTACTGAGGTATCTTTAAAGTCTCTAACGACCTTTACCTTACCATTTTCATAAATAAGAACCTTAGGCATAGTCCTACTCAAAAACAGATATAGTCCCTCTGTGATCGAATATGCTCCAATATTCTCAAATGCAAGTATATCACCAATCTTAAGATTCGTGAATGAAACCTTTCTGACAAGAACGTCAGCAGTTGTACAAAGGCTTCCGCAAAGGGCGTAATCCGCTGTTCCTTCAACCGTACCATAAACAGCCTGACCATCGCCTTCTATGTGCCTCATGATCGGAATCTTCATACCCATGACCTGACCAAAATAGGTAATGTGATTGATTCCACCATCAATTATACAATAATTGGTGCCTTTATTGGATTTGATATCCATTACTTTTGATATATATATACCGCAGGTTGATGTGAAAAATCTTCCCATCTCAATTGTAAGATCGCACCACCTGGATACTTCCGTAAGCGTTGGTGCCAGATCTTTAAGTGGTAAAAGAGTATCTTCGAAATCTTCACCTTCGAAATACGGAACAGGAAGTCCCGGGCCATACTCAAGTTTTCTAAGCGGGAGACTGTATTTAACACGAAGCTCTTCAATGAAAACATGAAGTTCTTCCAGTTCTTCTATCTGCTGTTTGAGCTTTTTCCTCTGTGTTCCAGCAAAGTAGTGAATACCGACAAATTCAAGATTCGGGTAATCATCTTGATGATCCAGAATATAACAAATATCCTCTCTGGACATACCAAACTGGCTACCGGCATTTAACCTAAGTAGTACAGGAACTTTGAAACCATCTGAAAAAAAATCATCAGAACCACTGGCCATTTTCTCTTCTTTCAGATAATCATCGTTAGATTCGCAAATTAGTCCACATTCTTTAATTTCCCAAGCCGCTTCCTGCAATAAATTAGCATGTAATACAGATTCTGCTGTATAAATACCTGCTTTTGCCTTAAAGGCATCTATTATCGATTCTTTGGTCTTATTGACGCCCGAATATACAATCTTGTCGCCATCTATCTTCTCTGCTACGCATATATCCAGCTCTCCCGGGCTACATACTTCAAGCTTGTCCACAACCTCAGACATAGCTTTTGTAAGAAAAGGATTGGCTTTCATCGCATAACAAAGACCGATGTTATCTCCGACTATCTGTCTGATGTCTGCTACACGCTTTTTAAGATCATCAATATTAAAGATATATGATGGAGTTGCATATTCATCAGCTATTTTCTTAAACTCTTCATTATCTATCATATAACCCTCTCTATCTACTTAAGTACCTTTTATGTTGTCTACAAAAGCAGTGCTCTTCACTGAGCAGTATATTGCGAGTTTAGTACTGTCCTATCTATCTTACCATTTTTATTAAGCGGCATCTCTTCAAGTACCACAACCTTGTTAGGAACCATGAACTGAGGCACTATTTCCCTTAAAGCCGATGTTATCTCTCTTCCATCCAAAGATCCTGTAACGCATAAGATCAGCTTCTTTTTCTTAAAATCATATAGGCAGCACGCTCTTGTTACGCCATCTATGCTTGTGGCTGCATTTTCAATTTCTCCAAGCTCTATGCGCTGACCGAGGTGCTTGATCTGGAAGTCTTTTCTTGAAACATAGATAAGATCACCGTTCTCATCATACTTACCGATATCTCCGGTCCTGTATATACGCTCTGGATAAGCTGTATTAAGCGGGTTCTGGACAAAAGACTCTGCTGTCTTTTCAGGATTCTTGTAATAGCCTACAGCAACGCAGGTTCCTCCTACGCATATCTCTCCCATAGTTCCTACACTAGTCTCATCGACAAGATTATCTTCATCATCTAACAGAAATACCTTCTCGTTAGGAAAAGCCTTACCTGCAGGAAGTGTCTCTGAATCTCCAAGTATCTTTCCTTTAGGAAGCCTGTAGTAGGTACAGTTACATGTAATCTCCGTTGGTCCGTAAAGATTAATGTACTCAGCATCCGGGATATATTTCTGCCAGGTATTAAGGTGCTTTGAAGGCATAACTTCTCCTGAAAACATGATCATACGTATATTCTCAGGAACCTTGTAACCAAGTCCATTCATAATGGATACAAAGCACATGGCACTAACCGCCCATACAAGAACAGTAACCTTGTTATCTACAAGATAATCCATAAGAGTTGTAGGTGCGCTGAAATAAGCACGGGGGATGATCTGAAGTCTTGCTCCGACTTTGAGGCAGCTGTATATATCTTTTACAGATACGTCAAAATCAAAGGGAGCCTGATTGCCCATAGTATCATCTGAATTAATTCCAAAAATATCTGTGAAGCAGTCAATAAAATCGATCACACTGCGGTGATTGACCATAACGCCTTTTGGAACACCTGTAGATCCGCTTGTAAAATTGACATATAAGGGATCCGTGTCAAGGGCTTCAAGCATTCTTTCCTTAACTTCGAAGCCAACATCAGTAGCGTCAAAAAGAACTTCATTATTCTTACCAGCATTATTTTCGATATCAGAACTCTCACTTTCTTTAAAAGTTAAAAGTTCTTCTATTGTCACTACCTTGAATTTATCAGAATAAACTTCTGCCTTATCCTTAAAGTTCTCATCTGTTATTATCACATCCGGTTCAAGGATCTCAAGCATCTTGTCTATTCTCGCCTGAGGCGCTCTGACATCTATAAAACTATAGAAGCCACGAATCATGGCAGTTCCCATCATGCCACAAAGACCATCGGCGCTCTTCTCCATGTAGAAAGCAACTGCATGGCAAGGCTTTACATAAGGCAGAAGCTTTGCCGCAACATTCTTTGAATAGTTCAAGAGCTCTGTATATGTGTATTCCTTATCTGGATCAGATACCGCAACGGCATCAGGTCTTTCTTTAGTACTATTTAACAGCCAATCAATTATTGATCTTTGCATCGTTTATCTCCTGCAATTTCATTATACTCACAAACTAAATGGTCCTTACAGATCGAATAACCCTTCTTTACTATCTTTATCAAGCTTCATAAAATCAGCAAACATCTTTGAAAACTTATCAGCTCCCTGCGTATTAAAATGTCCCTGATCCTTAAATTCCGTAAGTTCCCAGCTATAGTAAGATTCATCTATAAGATTAAAGTCATAATAATCGAATCCATACTGTCCGAACAAATCTCTCAGCTCTTCATAAACCGCGAAATAACTTTCCTTAGTATGCTGAGATATAAACGTCGGATACGGAACTTCAACAGGATAAAGCATTATACCATTATCATAGCAGTACTTACAGATCTTATTCAGAATAGCCCTGTTCTCTTTGGTTATCTCAAGAACAGGAAGATCTCTTCCCCAGGCATAAGTATCAGCCTCTTCAACAGTAGTGTATACCAAGGACTGATCACATATCTCATCAGATGGTTCATATCCTGATTCAAGTCTGTGGCCATCAGTATCTTCAATAACTCCTGAAATCTTCTGTCTGACATTCAAAGGAATGTTAGTACTTCTGTTGTATACCCATGGAAAAAAGAAGTTGATCGAAGACGGCTTTGTAATAAAGGCAGGGGATGTAATAAATTCGGCCGAAGTCACAAAAGCCTTAACCGGTCCCTGCTTCCTTGTATAAGCACTTACAAAACTTGCATCAGCTCTGAAATTATCCGACCTGTCCTGCATCAGCATATCTCTGTCTACAGAAAAAACAATCTTATCGATTCCCTGTGCATGAGCCTCTTTAATGGCAATAAGCGAATTTTCAAAAGACTGCATATTGGTTCCCATATTGAAAGAAACAATGCCAAGTTCTGCATCTATAACATCAGGGTTAAAAGCACATTCACACTGAGAAGTCCCAAGATATACCATTTCGACTTGCTGGCTACTAGTCTTATCATAAAAGTATGTCCACATCTCGGTACTGGAACCCATGTACGGTTCAAGTAAAAAGCACAGCAGGTTATTAATCAAAACAAATGCAATAATAACCGCAGCACATGCTGCAAGCTTCTTAGAAATTCGCATACATAAATCCTCCTGTGCCGGTGGTCAGCATGAAGGATGCAAGTATAAGAAGTATAACTACTAAAGCTATCAGACTTCTGAACATAAGGTTTCTGCTCATTATCATAGCCTTTACATCATGCCCTTTTTCTTCAAGTACACTAACCACAAATACTATAATTACCCCTATAACTGCAATAACATATCCGCCATAAAGATATGCTGTTGAGTCAACAGTGTCTACAACTTTCTGAGTGAACATTCTTGTAAATTCAAAAGATGCCCAGTTTGTAACAGTATTGTGCAAACAATGAATGCAATCCCCGAAATCATATATTCTGTCAAAGTACCAGCCTATATTAACAATAATAAAAGTCCTGACGATCCTAAAAATATGCATTCCTTTTGATGAAGCGTTTATCTTTAGTTTACTATTTATATTTTCAAAAGCCGGAGCACAGATATCTGATAATGCGATCACCAAGCCATTGTATAGACCCCAGATCACATAATGCATCTCGGCGCCATGCCATACACCTACAAGGAGGAATACAAGAATATTTGCAATACCTGCAGGAAGGACGCGTCCAAAATGCTTACCAAAATGTTTGCTGCACCACTTGCCAAACTTCTGCATAAACTTAAGAAGCGCAAAGGGATAAAAGACATAATCTCTCATGAAAGCACCAAGAGATATATGCCATCTACGCCAGAAATCTCCAAGAGACGTTGCAAAATACGGGCGTTTAAAGTTAGGCATAAGCTCTATACCAAACATTTCAGAAACAGCAAGAGCCATATCTATTCCACCGGAAAAATCTGCATACTGCTGAGCTGAATACATGAGAATACCAAGCACTATAAGTGATCCCGGAAGCCCTTCACTTCCATAATCAAAAATACCGGATATAGAACCTGATAGCATATCTGCTATGGCATATTTCTTCAAAGCGCCAAAAAGAAAACGCCATACAGCTCTTTTAAATGTACTTCCATTCCATGAATGAACCATATCATACTGGGAGCGGAGCTTATCATACCTGCTTATAGGTCCCTGAATTACCTGAGGGAAAAACGATAAAAACAGAAGGAGTCTGAAAAAATTATTCTCAGGCTCATACTTTTCATTGTAAACATCAACGATGTAAGCTATCGCCATGAATGTATAAAAAGATATTCCAAGAGGAAGAATAAGGCCTGAAACTTTGAATATCTCAAAAACTGTAAGATACTTAACGCATGCAAGTATCATTAGAACTATAGCAAGGTCAAGTATTAGCCATATCCTCTTTTGGAATACTCCCTTGTTCTTAATGGTCTTCTTCTCATCCCTGGATAAACCCGGAGCTTTTCTTTTTTCTTTGGTCTTTTTGACCGTACGTGATATCATGAGGCCGCAAAACCAGGTAGTCAGTGTTGTAACGATAATATAAGGCACACCTGAAAGTCCGCAGATACCATAGTACAAAACACTGAAAACAAGCAGGCAAATCCATTGCCTGCTTTTCATTACTGTATAATACAATACCAGAGCTATAGCGATAATGCCCCAGAATGCAAGTGAATAAAATTCCACTGTTATTTTCTCCTATCTAAATCCATTGCCTATTATAATAGTTCTTATCCCAAAAAGCTATATTTTATCGATTTTAAGCGATATTTATGGCAAAAAAATATTATATATGATATTATTATTTTGTAATATTTGCGTAATATTTTCACAAAGGGGAGGAAAAATGTCTACGAATAATAGTCTATCAATAACGTCTTTAATTGTTTCAATTGCCTTAATAACAGGTTGTACATCACCAGCTTTTTCAAGCACCGGAGCAAGCACACAGTCATCTTCTGTTAATGTAATATCTTCAACAGAGCCTTCACAGGCTTCATCAGTCAGCACGCAGGATCCAGCTGCAGGCTCAACAGTTACAGCTTCTGATAATTCAAGTACACAAGTTACTTCAGCCGAGCCAAGTGAAGACGCTCCTGTTGTTACCAAAGATCCTTACGGCGGCGGTAACGAGCCAGTTCCTGACGGCGATCTTCAACTTGTATTTATAGGTGACAGCCAGTTTGACAGATGGAGAAATTCAAGCACATCCATCTCAGAACTTGTTGGAGAAGAGATGAATGCTCTCCACTACAATCTTGGAGTTGGCGGAACCTGTGCGGGAGTTGAAAGATCACAAAGCGGTTTCAATGCCAGCAATGATCAGAACGACTACGAAGAAGCCAACTTCACTGCCATATGCCATATGTTAAGAGGTGAAGTCAGCACTGAACGTTATTCAAATATACTTAATCAGGAATTCAACATGGTTCTTGATGCTATCAAGCCTGAATTAGTTGACTATTACATTATCGAATATGGTTATAACGATTACTACACAGCTGTAGATATGTACAACGAAGAGGATCCTTATGATGAGCACACCTTCTATGGTGCACTTAACCAAGGAATAAAGCTCCTCAAAGAAATATCTCCAAATGCTCATTTCATCATCTGTACACCTTGTTATTGCAGATTCTATAACGGTTCCGGTAAAGATATGGGAGATGCATATAATGTCACTAAAGGACTTGGTTCTCTTGCATACTATGCTGACTATGCACTCAAACTTGCTGATAATATAGGTGCCAGAAAGCTCGATGCAATAGGCGGCGGTGCATTTAATCTCAATTCCTATACCTACAAGGAATACCTTGAAGATAGCGTTCACTTATCATACAGGGGACGAGTTGTGTATGCAAAAGCACTACGACGAATCATTCTTGATGATATGGGAATATACGATTCCGAAGGAGAAGGATCTATTGAGGTCCCGCTTTCAATAGCAAACTACTAAGCTATATTAAGGAGACGGTAAGCCGTCTCCTTTTTATTAATTAGCAAAAGAAATCATTTAATGCTAATATTATACTTTGATAAAAGATGTGATGAGGATTTGATCATCACAATATCACGAGCTTCAATGAAAGGATTTTCCAATGGACGCAAATATAAAAATAGAAGGTGAGAAGATTTTCCTTACCCCAATGACTTTAGATGACGCTGAAATCTTTGTAAAATGGCGTAACAGCGACTATGTTATGTCACGCTTTTTCATCAAAGAACCTTTTACTGTAGAGGGTCAGCGTAACTGGATAAAGAATAAGGTCATGACTGATGAAGTTGCTCAGTTTGTTGTATGGGACAAAGCTGACAATGTAAAAATCGGAAGTACATATCTGATAAATTTTGACAGGGCCAATAAAAAATGTGAATATGGCATGCTCATCGGAGAAGAACAGTATGCCGGTGGTGGTCGCGGTTCAGAAATGGCACGTCTTACTTCTGACTTCGGTCTTCAAGAATTAGGTTTTAATAAGGTATATTGCAGGATCATGGCAGACAACATTGCTTCAGTTAAAGCCTGCGAAAAAGGCGGTTTCAGTATTGAAGGCCTTTTCAAAGAAGATATCTGGGCAGAAGGCCAGCCTTTAGACGAATACTTTTTAGCTAAATTTAAAAATCAATAAACTATAGATTCTAGAAATATAGCATCATAAAAACCAACTAAACGAATCATTCAAAAGTAATATTCAAAAAAATATTCAAAATAATTATTCATAATAATTATTAGCTGAATTGGAATCCGAGGTTCCAGTTTGCAAAAGTTAATTCCGTTTTACTAGAATACTCGCAAGAGTAAATTCCAGTAAAACTATATAGTTCCTGATTTTTAGGAAATTAGTATTGCAAAGTTGATTATTATTGGAATTTACAATTCCAAACACATTGTTTTGACTCATAAAAGCTGTTATGCTTTTTTCGAGATAAATATCTATGAAAAAGTACGCACACTAATCGGAGGTCGAATTAAGCTTCCTTTTTCGCAAGATTAAATTCCACCCCTCTGAGAATCGGTATGTGTTCCGAATGGCGTAAGCTATTTTTACTTTTTCAGCAACAGAGGTGTGAGATTTATCTCGTTAGCAGGAATGAGCTTGATGTTAAGGGTATCAAGTACATTCTCACCGTGAAGGAAGCTGAACAGCTGATGTGAGGATTGGTTGTTCAGCTTTTTTCTATTGTATGAATTTATGTGACTCATCATAAGATAAATGTCATCTTGACACAGGTTATCAAACGATGTGCCTTTAGGAAGAACGCGACGTATCATCTCATGAGTTACTTCGCAACCTCCCTTCTGATTAGATCGTTGTGGATCACAATAGAAAATGCGGGTTCTACGTTCATTATTGTCATTAAACTCTATGGCAAGCGGATCAGTGAATTCGCTACCACGATCTGTAAGTATGACAGGAAAAAGCTGTGTGAATACATCATGACCAAGCTTTTCATAAAGGTCATTAAATATGCACTTTACAGATTTTGCAGTATTAGCATCTCGTATAAAGGCAAGCATCAAACTACTGTCCCTAAAATATATAGTCAGTAATACTTTTCCGCCTTTGCGACCTTCTACTGAATCCATTTCAACAACAGCTGTATCTGGATTAGCTGAAAGAAATGCTTCAAAATCTTCATATGTGCGTCCTATGTGGCACTGCTTGTCTACTCTGACAGGTTTTTTATGAGAACGAACACGGTAACGAACTTTTCGAGGAAGATCTATGTTGTCCACAGATAGGAGACCGGCATCAATGTAGTTATAGATGGTCTTTTCATCAAGCATTATGTCATCTCCATTATTGACACAGATCATGTGTATTGACTGACCTTGCTTAACAAGTGGCGAAATGATCGCATCAATTCGTTTCAATTCAGTTGGTGTTATTGCGATTCCCTGCCGGCTTTCAGACCTTTGGGATTCATACTCTTGTTGAGCAGCCTTTGCTACATACAGGTGTCGTTCAAGCTTGCATCGATGGCGGGTATCGCAGCCGTTACATACATATGGAGGTTTATTTAATTTGCGACATGTAAGTTCCACAAAATCAGGGCAATGCTCAAAGCAGTTTCTGAAAGAGCACCTCCTGCAAATGCCATGATGCGGATTTTTGCATGGCTTGCATGCCTGCCCTATTAGTGAACAATTAGCGCGTTTGGCACATGGGTTGTAACTACCACTTCGGGAATACTGTATATGGTTCTTTATTTCCTTTGCTATAGTGGAGGGATCTTTTCCTAGTTCTCTTCCTATATCAGTAAAGGAATCTCCCTCTCGGAGGGATACTTCGATAGTAGATCTGTCATCAAGAGTTAGATGTGCGTTTTTAGCCATGGTTAATTCTCCTTGGTATACGCCATCCGGACTCTGGTGCTGAACTATAAATATATCACACCGGAATGTTTGCAAGACTTATTTCCGGTAGCAACTTTGCAACACTAAGTTCCAGTTTTTGGCTGAATGAACTGGAATTTAAGTTTTCAATTCAGCATAATAATTATTATGAATAAATACCGCCTTAGCAACCTATTTAGGAAGCTAGGGCGGTATTTTTAAGACCATTATTTATGAGTATATCTTCTTCAAGCCTTAAATGCATTCAACGCATCAATTACATACATCTGCTCTTCATCTGACATTCCATTGTACATAGGAATAGATAATACTTCATTAGCATATTCTTCTGTGATAGGGAAGTCCCCTTCCTTATGTCCCAGATATTTGTATGCTTCCTGAAGATGTGGCGGAACAGGATAATGAATGATGCTTCCAATCTCTTTCTCATTAAGATAATCGATAAGCTTATCACGGTGTTTACATCTAATTACATACTGATGCCATACAGCATAGCTGTTATCAATTTCAACCGGAGTAATGATCTCAGGATTTTGTATCTTCTCTGTATATGTTGTAGCAAGCTTTCTTCTTTCCTGTGTGATCTCATCCATGTATTTAAGTCTTACTTTCAGAAGTGCTGCCTGCATCTCATCAAGTCTTGAATTAGCTCCAACCAGCTTATTGTAATAATGTTTATGGCTTCCGTAATTGCGGTATGTCTTAGCATCCTCTATGATCTTAGGATCATGGGCGATAATAGCACCTGCATCGCCGAAGGCTCCCATGTTCTTGGTTGGATAGAAAGAAAAACAGCCTACATCACCAAAAGTTCCAACTTTCTGTCCGTTCCACTTAGCTCCATGGGCCTGAGCACAGTCCTCTATAAGATAAAGATTATGCTTCTTGCAAATATCTACAATTCTGTCTATATCTGTAACCTGACCATAAAGATGAACTACCATTACAGCCTTGGTCTTATCAGTGATAGCCTTTTCTATAGCATCAATATCAATCTGAGAATTCTCATCGGGTTCAACGAATATTGGAGTTGCACCGTTCATAGTAATACCCATAACACTTGCAATATATGTATTGCCCTGAACGATAACTTCGTCTCCTGCGCCAATACCAAGCATCTTGATACCTATCCAAAGAGCATCAAGACCTGAAGCTACGCCTGCGCAGTAAAGTTTATTACTATCAGCACCGCCTGTTATGCCTGTACAATTACAGGTATCTATATCTCCATCTATAATCTCTTTCTCGTGAAAAGAAGCAAATTCCTGTTCAAAGCTTTCGAGCTCTTTACCAAGAATATACCAGCCAGAACGAAGAACGTGAAGAGCTGCATCTTCATATTCCTGCTGGTGCATTTTAAAGCCAAGATCCATTCTATTAGCTAAAATCTTCATAATCTGATAATCCTTTTAAAATAATCATGTATCATCAATACTTCAAAATGATATTTATCATATTGATGATCATATATTATGTCCTATAATTATTAATCATTTTTATCATCTTTAGATTTTCTGACCACATCAATAAGGAACGGCGGTCTCTTTCTGGATTCTTCCAGTGTCCTCCAGATATACTCACCAAGGATACCTAGATTCAGCAGAATAAGTCCTGCAGAAAGAAGAATTACGCACATTATAGAAGCATATCCAACAATCGGAGTTCCGACTGTCAGCTTCTCTCTTATAACAAGTATTATACCCACGATAGAAGCCAGGAAGAATATTGTTCCTACGTAGCTCATGCAACGAACAGGAAGGTATGTAAAGCTTATAAGCGAATCCATTACAAGCTTAAGCTTCTTGGCAAGCGTCCATCTAGACTTACCAACTGTCCTGTCCAGTCTGTGGAAATAAATCTTCTCTGACTGATATCCTGCCCACATAACCTGAAGAGTAAGTGAAGAATTCTTCTCACTCATATGCTCAAGTGTATCAATGACCTGACGATCAAGAAGGTAGCAATCACAGCCACCCTGAGGCATCTCTTTATTGATAGTCTTACGTACAAGATAATAGTAAACACCTGCAAAGAACTTCTTAACAGCATTCTCATCACGAGACTCTCTGACTGCAAGCACCACCTTATTGCCACGCTTCCAGCTCTCATAAAGCTGAAGGATAAGAGTTGAATCTTCCTGAAGATCTGCCTGCTTAGTTACAGCGCAGTCTCCGGTACATACGGAAAGACCTGCAAGAAGTGCTGCATGCTCACCAAAATTATGAGCAAGCTTAACGCATACAACATGTTCAGGATCTCTTTCTCTTATATTATTCATAACTTCCCAGGAATTATCTCCTGATCCGTCATCAACAAAAACGATCTCATAATCACCAAGCTGCCCAAGTATCTTGGTCTTCATATCTTCATACAGCATATCCAGTGTGTCAGAATTCCAATACACCGGTACTACAATTGATATCTTACTCAAAATTTCACCCCTTAACCTCTTTTAAAAATTCATCGTAATCACGAATATATTCTGATTCCATATAATGCTCACTTGCAAGGCACATAAGAACAGAATCCGGAGAGAAATTGTACATCTCCTTCCAGACCATGGTATCAAGGAAAAGAGCCATTCTTGGCTTATCAAGCTTGATGATCTCCTTGTGCGTTCCATCATCAACAAGAACATCACTGCTACCTGCAACATTGATCAAAACGAACTTAGTAAGCCTGTTAGCATGCATCCCTCGTATAACTTCAGAATCTGATCCGTATATATAAAAAGCCCTTTTGATCGAAAAAGGAATATCTATACCATCACCTTCCGCAACGACAAGATTTCCTCTTTCATCGCCATACTCTTTAAATTCAATGACTCTATATTTCTTATCCATCACTCTTCCTTACGCTTCTTCTGAGAAATTTCAAGCATCATCCCATGATAATAAAAGGCACTCAGTTATTAATATTATTTAAAGCTCTCCACTTTGTCCATAGATAATTTGTAGTATTTACATTATCATCTTCTTCAAGTTTACTATTAATTCGATAATATATACCATAATCTTTAAAGTTGAAATAAACGCCCTTATATTCTGAATTAGATATCTCTATTTCGTTCTGATAAGTCAGTTCCTCAAAAAAGGCATCAGCTTCTCTTGAATCCTTATAGTACCCCTTGGTATGAATAAGCGGAAGACAATTATTAAAGAGAATCAGTACAACAAAAATATACGCAGCAATCTTAAGCGGCACTTTCTCACTACTCATACTGACAAAAGCCGCCATCAGAACTATAGCATAAATATATGGCGAATATCTTGCCCACCAGCTTTCCTTGATTCCAAAAGTCAAAGCTATAGACACTAGTAAAATAAGGCCTATAATAACTTTCTTCTTATCATTCCTTCCCTTAATAAACCACGCTGTCATAATAATGACAGATACTATCAGTAAGCCACCAAAAATGACACCAAAGCCTGAAATCCTGGCATCAGGAATATTTAACTTGGCTAATTCTTCAAGGCTAAATGTAAACGGGATCTTAAACTTAGTTGTATTCCCACTTCCGTTCTGAAAATTATCAACTTTAGAAAACAAAGAGATAAACAGATTCTTAAAATGATTCTCTTCTGTAAAAGGAGAATTACCGGTCATTATATCTACTTTACCTTCACCAGTAAGAGGATAGGTCAAAGAACCATGCCTTACCAGATTAGTTATATAAGTTGTAGCACCGCCCCATACGACAGTAGCTATTACGAGTACAAAATACAAAATTGTTTCTCTGATAATACTTTTGGAGATACCCTTCTGCTGCTTGAATTCTTTATAAAAGTCATACAGGTAAAATGCTATGCAGAAAAGGCCTCCATACAAGAGCCCTGTAAACTTGATATTACCACATATGATCATAAGCCCCGCAACAAGGCTTGCAGACTGTCCCATATCAAAAGTCTGCCTGTCTTCAAGCATGATCAGAGCTATGATGAGCATAAATATTATCGTATGCAAAAAGCCATCAATGTAAAAAGTAAAAATCTGCTGCACCGCGATCGGATTCAGCATCACAAGGATTGAAGTCAGAAAAGAAATAGAGAGTTTATACTCCTTTTTGCGCATATAATAAAACACCAGCAAAAAAGAACATAACATAGCAAGCAAAGTATAGCTCTTTCCAGTCTCGATAAGTCCTGTAACAGCATAAATACTGGCGCCAAAAATCCAGGTGATCTTACAATAGGATTCAATATATACATTGTCATTAAAACTCGCAGATGCAAGCTTTTCTGTAAGGCTCAGATTAGGCTTTGAAAAAAAAGGATTCCAATTATTCTTCAAAAGGCCAACTGCCACCTTGTGATAAGCATTGCCATCATAGGAATAATCAAAGATCAACCCACATATCCATGATAAAAAGACAATGATGATCAAAGAGAGCAATATTTCAAACCATGAGACCTTCTCTTTATCAACAACAATCGTTACAAGAGCTGACAATGCAAAAGACACAAAGAAAAAAGGCCACGTTATGCATAGCCCAGCCAAAAACATAATTGAAGATAACAGTAGTTCTATGACAAAAGTAAATGTAATGATCTGAACTACATGTAAAGGACTCTCAAACGAAACAGCCTCTTTTATTTTCTTAATCATACTAATTCCTCATTAATGTATTATTACTCACCAAAGACATATAATAGCAGAAAAATACATACAGCGTAAGAAACTATTATACCTATAAGCAGTTTATCATGAATTATAACTTCAACCGGGTCTCCATCTGAATTGCCTTCAACATTCAGTGAATAACACATGAGCAGCACCAGAAAGAAAGGAAAAGTCCAGATCATTCCCGGATTAGGCATCTCCAAAGACCACAGCGCATAAAAAACATTTACAAGAGCAAAGCATACATACATGTTCTTGTCTAAAAAGCTTTCATTGTAATGCTTTAATACATCTCGTGTATCTGACTGGGTCCTTAATTCATTTCTTCTCTTTCCAAGACCCATATAAAGGCTTCCGACCATTACTACAAGATAAAGCCACTTGGAGATCACAACATTCGTGATCACTCCGCCATAAAATACCCTGATAACAAAGCCTGAAGCAAGTATAACTACGTCAACTATAGGCTTATTCTTTAAGCCCATACTGTATAACAGATTCAGCATAAAATATAACAAAAGCAGCAGAAAAGCTCTGTAATCACCTACTGCAACCGACATGATCACAGCCACAGAAAGACATGCAAGAAATAATAAAGTTGCCGCCTTTTTACTAATAAGCCCACTTGCAAGTGGCCTGTTCTTTTTCTTTGGATGTAACCTGTCCTTGTCTATATCTCTATAGTCATTAAGGATATAAATCGCAGAAGAAATTGCTGAAAAAGCAATAAAACCCAAGCATGCATTAATAAAAAGAGTTTTCTCAAAGATCACGCCACCAAAAAACAAAGGAATGAACACTAATACATTTTTTATATAATGCTTCACCCTTAATAAATCTATATACTTCTTCATTTCTCTCCTTCGTTCTCTTCTTCGCTGATAAGTTCATGCAGTTCATAAACATAAACTTTATATGCGATTCCATGCTTTGATGTTATAAGCTCAAGACCCATATCATCACAATTTGTTATCTCCACACGTGAAAAAATATATTTACATCCAAGCTCTGACAGAGCCTTATTATCAATATACAAATTATCCTGTGCTACGCCGCCAAGATTCTTGGCATACATAGGTACTGATAAATAGTCACCTGAATACAGATAGCATCTTATTCCGGAATTGTCAAAATAAGTAGCTGATGCAGGCTGAAGCTCAAGCGCAGGTGCAATGACACTGCGCCACTTATTCTTATACTCCTGAGAATAAAAACCAAGATAACCATCTAGAGTTGATATATCGTTATACTCAAGCTGTGCCGGATACATAAGGTAAGCTACGCATTGCTCTCCTTCTTTGTACCCGATTTCTTCTTTTAATGCTTCAAAAAGCTGCGGATCATAGAACTCTTCCAAGCTCAGATTATTATCAGGCGTATTGCCGTCATGATTATGTCTATAATATTCTCCATATGCTGTGTAGTAAATATCATCGTATCTTGCATCCTGTCCAAAAGGAAGAGCAGGTTGCATTATAATAACAGCTATAGAAGCCAGTACCATAAGATATACAAGGCCTCTGTAAACAGCTCCTCGTCCTGAACTAACAAAATTCTGTCTGGTCCATTTGCATATCCTGTAGCACACGATCATAAATGAAGCGTACCAGAGAAATGGATTAAAGAATATAGTCCTGTTAAACTGCCAGCCTTTAAGCGGCGGTACTAAATATTCAAAAAGATTACGAACAGGTGCAAAGAAATACAAACCATAAATAATACTGTTAAAAGCAATCGCTGCAGCACAAAAGTTAAAGTAATCATGTACGATTCCGGAAGAATTATTATTACGAATATACTTGGCATTAAGATAGAAAAAGTAAATGATACATGCAGGAAGAACAATATATATATGCGCATCATTAGCATGCATCATACCAAATGCCCAAACCCTTAAAGTCTCTAACACAATTGCTAAAGGTGACATATCCGCCTGAGCTATTGTTGATCTAATGGTCACTTCGTTCGAAAACAGCATCGTCATGAAAAGTCTGTATTCAAATATAATTGATCCAACAGCCAACAGGATCAAAGCTATAAAAAGCCTAAACGGGAATTCATGATGCCTTATCCACATCCAGATAATAGCTATCACAAGATACCCCATGATAAAGATTCCATGATAAGAAAAATAAGAAAGGAAAGGATAACAAAAGATCAGAAAATATATAAGAACTGAAGGCTCTCTGTATACCGCCCTTAAAAGATATATGATAAGCGGAATTGCTGCAAAGGGTATTCCAAACGCCGGGAAAAGGTTAAGTATTCCGTATGCAAATGAAACAAGAATAGCAATAGCCATGGAAGATGAGTAATCATTCTTGACAGGATGTACATAATACACACCATGCCTAGCCCATTCATCTATGCCTTCATTTGTGAGGATATCATATGAAAGAAGTGCCCCTCCGATCATGGCGATAATTATCTTTATAAAATAGCCTGCAACATATGCCTTACCTGCAGGCAGGATCATATACAATATCGTATAAAGAGAAAACTCTGATGGCAGAACATTCCTGCTGATATTATTAAGAAAATCCGTCTCTGCTTCAAGGGCAAAAAACGTCCCATCATTCTTCATCATCTGAAACTGAGGAATGAAAAGATCAAGATTATCATGAATAGCAAAATAGCTACCTGTACCAGCAGTCTTATAAAGGACTAAAGCACAGACAAAAAACAGGCCTATAATAATAAAATACCAAAATCTTCTTAAAAATCTGCCCACGTTGTCAAATAAAGCTTTCATATGCCAAATCCCTCAAGTACTTCTATTATCCGTTCATAATGATATAAGTGTATACATCTACTATTACTAACATATTAATCACTAAAAGTATATATGATCCGATATGATAGTCATAAAAATAAGAAAGCTGTCCATCATTATCATCATTCACACCTTTAGATGAAAGTGCTGCAATAAACAAACCGAATACCGGTAGTATTGTCAAAAAGTATCTTCCCTGAATTCCTCTTATAAGGAAATCTCCAACAGTATTCCAGGTAGCATATATACTTCCAAGAATAAGTAAAAAGCCAAACACACTGATAAATCCATAGATCCATATAGCTTTAACAGATCTAAGCTTCTCAGGAAGCCTGATATTCTTAGAAGAAACTATAAGTACTATAACAAGAACAAGAGTCACAACAGGAAGAGTCCTTATGTTGAGCTGTCCAAGATAATCACCTGTCATCTCTCCTATCCACTGCATGCCGTATTCTATAGTTGACCTTATAACAGTCATAATCGTAGCAGGAATATGTGTTAAAACATACTTTATCTGTGCTCCTGCTTCCATATTCTCTCCATTGGATACAAGATTCTGACCAAAGAAAACATTGGAAACAAGACACATAATGACAGGAATGCCAAACATAATACCGTATGTAAATCTGGAATTATCGCTCTTCTTGCTACGGTAATCATTACCTTCTCCAGACGTATTACTAACCGGAATAAGCAAGAGAAGAATCAGAAGCACAATATAGACAATCTTGCACATTCCAACCAGTGTTCCAATAATTGTAACAAGAGCTATATCCTTGTTGGAAAGACTGTTATCAGAAACAGCTTTCTTAAGAACCAGTGCAATAAATAAAAAAGCTATAGCATTGGTCATGCCATCTGAAGTTACTCCTGTCATCTCCTGAATCGTCATAGGGAGCATCATTACTGCGAACAGTAACTCTCTGCCTGCAGGAATAATGTAAAGAGCGAGCATATAAAGAATAAATGCGCCTATAAAGCCTGCCCATCTGGCAGTCATAAATACAGAATGTACATTACCTGTAAATAATAAAGCTATTCTTATTCCAATTATCTGTGGAATATAACACACAGGAGCATAAAGACTTGTATTATTAAAATCTATCTGTGCTGTATCTGCAAAATCAAATACTGCTTCCGGATCAGAAAGAGACTGAATCGCAGTCGGAAGGACGGCGCCAACACTAGTATCACTAAACTTAACAGACTGAAGATTACCAAATGCCAGAGAAAAGGCTCTGTAAAAATGGTTGACTTCATCAGGTATTGAACCTGCCGGGAATGTCAGAATATAAATGCTTCCTACCGCAAGGATCAAAAATCCGTAAATAGGAAGTTTAAATCTGCCTGCAAATATACACATGAAGGCCAATATCGTAATGATCACAACGAAAAAAGCACCCTTTATAAGGCCTTCACCAGATTCAATATTATGATCAAATAAGTACTGGCCATAAACAATAATTGATAACAGAGACAATATTGCAGGAATAAAAGTTTTATTATTAAATAAACAACTGATTTTATCTTTAGACTCAAAAACAGCAGAGCCTATCAGCACGCCAATACATAGAAGTCCACAAATCCAAATACACAGTTTAAAAATTCCTGATACAGCCACAGGAGTCGTAGAAGAAATCTGGTCAGAGCTGTGCATTACAACAGCAGGTTCTGTAGACTCTCCAAGACAGTAAACTCCAACTGTAAAATCATTATCAGGCGCAATGATAAACTGGTAGCCAGCGCCCTTATCCATTACTATTCCAAAAGGAATCTGATAAACATCATTCTCTGGTCTTTCAAACAGATCAATATGCTGATCTACAACCATATTGCCTTCAGGATCATACATATAATAGTGCATGCAGGCATCCTGAGACACCTGTCCCTGAAAACGCAGCCTTACTGCACCATTATCTATATAGGAGCCATCTCCTTTTAATACTGTAGTGATATATTCACCTGACGAAAGGTAATAATAGGTATAAGAGTCATCTTCTTTTAAAAGACGATTATTGATATCAGAATCTGTTGTCTGAAATAAAGAAAGAGGCCATATCAGCACTAATAAAAGAAATATAATACCTGCAGCTATATAACGAAAGATATTATTATTATTTTGAACATTCACAGTTTTATTAGTAGTATATCCAGCCAAAATGATGTCCCCTTTTGTTTATTAACGGCGATCTTATTTTCATAAAATCGCCGTTATCTAAGATTATTTTTCCTGATTGAAAACTTTCATACGTTCCTGACCACCAATGCTGTGAGCAGCATCTTCACCGTGCTCAAGAATAGCTTTGACAAGCTGCATACGGAATCCCGCATCAATGAAGTCACAATGTGTACAGAACTTATAATTCTGACGACCTGAAGCGATATCCTTTCTTGCAGCCATAAGTTTAGGACTTCCCCAGGCTTCCTTAAGAGGTGTTGTATTCAGATCACCAAAATCTGTTACCTCAAAGTTATCACAGCAGCAAAGACCTATCTTACCATTAGGCATAATCCACATGTCTGTAAAAGGAAGGAGACATGTCTCTCTTATTACCTTCTCAGTAGCCTTCTTATTAGGAGCACTTCCAGCCCTGTTAGTAAGAACCTCCTGAAGATATCTCATCTGGATCTGAATATCGATATCCTTGAACTCTTCAGGATGAGCCTTAACGTAATCATATATCTTCTGGATATTAGGATGCAGCTTCATCTCCATTGAATAATTGTTGATGATGAGCTGATTGATATAAGGCTGTATCTCTCTGACCTTATCAAGTGTCAGTATAAGGCCATTGGTTGACATGAATATAAAACTTTCCGGGAGCTTCTCTCTGGCATACTTATGGAATTCCACGATACGGGTATCAAGCCATGGCTCATTATTACCATAAAGTGTAAGATGTCCCTTATAGCCCCAGTCTGCAAGCTGATCGATAATAGAACGGTAAAGGTTATCATCAATCTTGGCAAGAGGGCGCTTTTCTGCATGTACATTGGCAGTACAAAAAGCGCAGGTGGAATTACATCTGTTTATAGTCTCGATATTAACTACATTTGGCTTTGGAACTTCAGGACTATTTAAAAAATAGTCAACATATTTCTTCTGAGCACGTGATCTTGTTATAAACTGAAGCTTAAGATAAGCATTGCTGGCAAGATTTGGAAGATATTTTCTGGCATTCCAGCCGAGTTTTCCCATGAAACTGTTTACTTTAATTGGCATAACTTATTACTTCTTTCTATAGCGTACACTATTCTTAATTACTGATTGTTTTAGTTAACATCCTTTTCTTCAGCGATAACTGACATCTTCTTCCTGTGAAGACCGTTGAGCTGCATCTCAAAAGTGCGGCGATTATTGATAGCCATATTCTGAAGCATCATACCGTTGAAGAAAGCCTGAAGCGCAGCAATCATAGTAAAACCGCATACGATCAGAGTAGGGAATCTTTGAACAAGTCCGGTCTCCCAGTATTCCTTGAATACTGGAATGATAAATATTATTGCAAGGACAGCAAGCACAAACGCCATTGCTGAGAAAAAGTGCATTGGCTTGTAATCTCTGTAAAGACGGGAGATAGTCCTAATAACCCTAAAACCATCCGAGTAGGTGTTGAGCTTAGACTCAGAACCTGCGGGTCTGTCTCTGTATTCAATAACGACGTTTTCAATCTGCATGTTGTTAGTAACAGCATGGATCGTCATCTCAGTCTCGATCTCAAAGCCCTTGGACAAAACAGGGAAGGTCTTAACAAATTCATAGCTGAAAGCCCTATAGCCTGTCATGATGTCTCTTACATCACAGTCAAAGAGTCTGTTTATAGAACTTCTAACCAGGCTGTTTCCAAAATTATGGAAAGGACGCTTGTTCTGAGTAAAGTAAGTTGAAGAAAGTCTGTCTCCAACAACCATATCCGCATTATGGTTAAGCACCTTATCTACCATCTCAGAAGCTGACTCCATAGGATATGTGTCATCTCCATCTACCATGATATAGCACTGTGCCTCTATCTCACGGAACATACGACGTATAACATTGCCCTTGCCCTGCATATATTCATTTCTTACAATTGCACCGCAGGCCTTTGCAATTTCCACTGTTCTGTCTGTGGAATTATTGTTATAAACATAGATAACAGCCTCAGGAAGACATCTCTGTGTATCTTTAATAACTTTCTCAATGGTTTTTTCTTCGTTGTAGCACGGTATAAGTACCGCAATCTTATCCATATCTATCCTCGATTCAAAAATATATTTTGCTTCAATATAGCTTTTTCTACCCTTATGTGACTATAAACGGAAAGTATTCAGACACACAAAGCATAGTCACCGACGATATTATACCATATTAGTGCAAGTATTGTATTTTTATTTTCATATATAATTAAGGCAGGATATCGCGACATGTGGTATTATGGTGTAAGTGTTTTGAAAAGCACAATAGTATATAAGGTTAAGTGAAATATATACGATTGGAGAATATTATGAAAAAAAGACTAACAAGACTTACAGCGCTTTTGCTTGGTGCGTCTATGCTGTCAGCCTGCAGTTTTGATACTACAGTAAAGAAAGCTGCATCCGAATCAGATTCTGCAAACGCTTCAAACAGCGCATCTGTATCCTCTGTCTCAGCAACTGAAGCTTCAAGTACTGTATCATCACTGGAAGCAAGTACCGCAGATGTTGCTGACAATGCTTCAACAGAAGCTTCATCAACTGAACAGGTTGATACAGCATCCGAAAGTAGTACAACTGTACTTAATGATCCTACAGGTGACGGGCAGGTAGTAATCGTATTCCTTGGAGACAGTCAGTTTGCCAACGGAAGAGAAGATGGAACTTCTATTTCGGATCTTGTCCATAACTCTACCGGTTATACCGTATATAACCTTGGATGCGGCGGAACTACTGCATCTACAAAAGTAGGTGAACAATACCAATACAGCGATGCCTCATTCTATAACGTATCCGAATTCCTGAACGGCCGAGGCGACAGTTCAATATTTGACTACTATGGCGTAGCAGATGTCGCAAACAGCATAGATCCTGCCAAAGTCGATTACTACGTTGTAGAATACGGTGTAAATGATTTCCTTTCAAACAGACCACAGGCAGATTCTACCGATATCAAAAATGTTTCATGCTATGTTAATGCCATGCACGTTGCACTCTTCCAGCTGTCACAGGCAAGTCCAAAAGCAAGAATAGTGTGCTGCTCTCCAATATACTGCCAGTTCTGGGGCAAGGACGGCGCATTCCTTGGTGATGGCAATATGTACCATAACTCTTATGCTACTTATGAAGAATATGCTGGTAACTGCATCCAGACAGCAGAAAACGAAGGATGCATAATCTTTGATGCATATCATGGAAGATTCATGGACCTGGATACTTATACCGCAAAAGATTATCTGGCAGAAGATGGAATTCATCTTACCCAGCGCGGCAGAAAAGTATTCGCTGCAGTTGTAACACATCTTATCAACAGACAGCTTGGTCTTGATGATACATATCTGGACAATCCATACAAGATAGCTGATTACTAAATCCAAGCAAAAGACTTCTTGAACTATCAATGTTCAAGAAGTCTTTTAAATTACTCATTTATAACAACAAAATATCTCAGTTTATATGACACTCTTATAAACCTTATGTCAATTTATAATACTCTTTGTACCATCTTACAAAAGAATTAATTCCATCTCTGAGAGATGTATCCGGTTTAAATCCAAAATCCCTTTCAAGCTCTGATACATCGGCGTATGTCTGATACACATCTCCAGCCTGCATAGGGAGGAATTCTTTCTGAGCCTCCATACCAAGGGCTTCTTCCAAAAATGAAACCATATTCATAAGAGGTTCCGGATGATTATTGCCTATATTATAGACTTTATAACGTGCACCCTTACCATTATCAGCAGGAGGACACGGAAGCATATTCATAATACCTGTAACGATATCATCAACATACGTAAAGTCTCTCTTCATGTCTCCGTTGTTGTATATCTGAATAGGTTCTCCCTTTAATATCTTATTAGTAAATTTAAAGAGTGCCATATCAGGGCGTCCAAGAGGACCATATACAGTGAAGAATCTAAGCCCTGTAGAAGGTATTCCATAAAGCTTAGAATAAGAATGTGCCATAAGCTCATTGGACTTCTTGGTTGCAGCATATAAGCTTACAGGCTCATCAACCTTATCTTCTGTACTAAAAGGAACCTTAGTGTTACCACCATATACAGAGCTTGATGATGCAAAAAGAAGATGCTCTACACCTGATGCTCCATTATCATAACTGTGTCTGCAGGCTTCAAGAATGTTATAAAAACCGATAATATTAGATTCTATATAGCTTTCAGGATGATCTATTGAATATCTGACACCAGCCTGAGCTGCAAGATTAACCACGATATCAGGATGATATTTTCCAAAGACCTGATCAACAACAGATTTATCCTGAAGATTCCCCTTAACAAATGTAAAGTTACCATTACCTACTTTTGATGATACATCCTTAAGAAGTCTTAAACGCTCCTCTTTAAGAGATACATCATAATAATCATTCATATTATCAAAGCCAATAACAGAAGCTCCTGCTTCTAAAAGCCTTCTTGATAAGTGATATCCTATAAATCCTGCTGCTCCTGTAATTAAATATCTCTTACTTACATCTACTATGCTCATATTATCTGCCCTTCTTAGTTACAAAAACTATTATTTACAACTTTACTCCCATGTTTTCCATGGGGCATTACCGCCTGCCCATAAAGCTTCAAGCCTGTCCTTTTCTCTCTTTGTATCCATGCACTGCCAAAAGCCGTCATACCGATAGCCCATGAGCTGGCCTTCACTTGCAAGGCGCTCTAATACATCCTTTTCAAAGATAGTATTATCTCCTTCGATATAATCAAATATCTCAGGTTCTAAGACCATATATCCTGCATTAATGCGGCTGCCATCGTTTTCATTCTTCTCTCTGAAAGAAGATATCCTGTCGCCTTCCATCTCCATAGTTCCAAAACGCTGACCTATGTTAACAGAAGTGATCGTAGCAACTTTGCCATGGCTCTTATGGAACTTCAGGATATCATTCATATTGATGTCACTTACTCCATCGCCGTAAGACAGCATAAAAGTTTCATCACCGATATATTTTTGTACCCTCTTAATACGTCCACCTGTCATGGTATCAAGGCCTGTATCGACTATTGTTACCTTCCAGGGCTCAGCCGCATTATTATGAACCGTCATGCGATTATCATCTGTAAGATCAAAAGTTACATCGCAGTTATAAAGATAGTAATTGGCAAACCACTCCTTTATGACATACTGCTTATAACCTGCACAGATAATAAATTCATTATAACCATGGTGAGAATACTCCTTCATTATGTGCCATAAAATAGGCTTCTCACCAATCTCGATCATAGGCTTTGGCTTTAAATGACTTTCTTCATTTATTCTTGTGCCATATCCCCCGGCCAAAAGAACTACTTTCATACAAAAACTCCTTTACTTCAAATGAACCCGCTTCTTACATTACATGACAGATCTCATTTCCAAAGTCAAATCTCATTTCCCCAAATGTTCATTGTACTCATCTCTTGGAATTGCGATAACAGAATGCTTTCCATAAAACCGTTTCGTAACACTATTAGTATACACAGCAGGATCTCTCATCAAAGCAAAATGCATAAAAGGTCCCTGCTCACTGTTCATCTCCGGTACTACCGCATCCGTTATCGTATCATCCTGCAAGATTGCAAGACGCTCCTGCATCTGCTCTTCAAAATCAGCCAGCTGTCCACTAGCCCAAAAGCTATAACAGGTATAATCAATTGATGTCTTTACCATATTCTTACCGGCAACAACCATGATAAGCAGTATAGCAGCAGACAAAACAAGTTTTATGGACGCTTTATCAATATGTCCAAGATCCGGTGCTACATATAACCAGAACCAACCACTCAAATATACAAGTTCCAAGATCCAAACAACAATAAAGGTAAAGTAATAAGAATCGAACACTCCACCCGAATATCCGGACTGAACATCTCCTGCATACATCTGAGGTGCATAAACAGCACTAACCAATAGATATGATACTATCAAGAATAATGCAGGATGCTTAAGAATAACTTTAACCTGCTGATCCGTATTATTACTGAACATGCGCCATGATACAGCCAGTACCAAGATCGTCAATATCCATAACAAAGGAGTATCTATCAGATAATTAACGCTTCCTGTTATTCCCATTTTAAAGCACTTACCTAATGTAACAAACACATTAGCCTGAATTATTCATGACAACTTAAATCTTCAAAAGCTGACACACAATCCGTTTTTTTGAAGTGGATTCCAAGAATAGGCGGGATTTAGTCCTAAAAAAGGGTAGACTATCCCTATGTATCAGAAATTAAGACTTTTAAGTTGCCAAGGTGCATTGTTAGTTGCTATTCCAACTGTGGTTGCAAGCTATTTATATTGGTGAGTGTTTCGTAAAACTCAGATATATAAGGGCAGCTACTACACAGTTTGAAATAAATATATCTACCTGATCTGACTACCTTAACGGCAATCTTGATCAGTTTCAAACGGATTGTATCTGCACATTGTTTCTTCATTGAAGCGCACAGAGCCAATCGTTTAAACCAATTGAATATGTTGTAAGAAAGTGCATGGATCTGAAGACGGTTTGCATTGACAAGCTTTGAATGACTGCTGACAGCCCCAAAGTCGAATCCGTTCTTGCTTTCTTTGATGAAGTTTTCCATGTTGCCTCGACCGCAGTAAAACTTGATTACTGATTTTATATCTACAGTCATGTTTGTAACTATAAAAGTATACATGTGAGTTATCTGGTTATAGGGTTTCTCGATTTTAAAGACAACTCTCCTGGGCTTGTTCCAGATTCTAGCTTGATAATAAAACTCACCGTATACAACAGCATAATCAACAGCATTTTTCTGGGTCATTTTGAAAAGAAGCGCATCTTCAGCTTTAACGAGAGATCTCAGCTTGGAGTTTATCTTCAGGCGTATTGCATAGGAGACTTTATAATTGTCCTCTTCGCACAATTCATATAGCTCAGGAGTAGCAAAACCGCTATCTCCACGAAGAGAAAGCTCAGGGGCAAACTCCATTGAGGAAAGTTCCTCGAGAACAGGTCTTAGGAAATCAGCTACACCATTGCTTGAGTAAGCAGCGCCATCACGGAGTTGAATTTTCAAAAGGTCGCCAGTCAGACCATCATAGCAGACAAGCGGATGATAACCATGCTTCTGGTAATGAAAGTTGAAGTCTTCACCTTCCTGTTTGCCGTACGTATCAAGTAATGTAGAATCCAGATCCAGAAGGATAAATTCAGGACTTTTTATCTTGTAAACAATCCTGCGCATTGCCTTCATGAGGTTATCAAACTGTCTCAGAGTATTGTCATCCATGCGGTTATAAAAGCGAGACAGAGTTGGTTGTGAAGCAAGTGATTTCTTCGCCAGGACAGCTGTGAGAATAGGATCATTAGTGAGCTCATCGGCGCAGTCATCTTCATAGTATGCCGAGAATATCTGGTATATGACTTGCAGAAGATTTGCATCATCCTTGTGGGTTCTGCGGATTGAAAAATCATTGGTGTGAAATATGCTGCTTATCAGCTTGTCAAAGTGCAGTTTGCTGATGAACTCCTTTATAAGGAGAAGACCAGCATCGGAGGATAAATCGCCTCCATCAAAATTTAATTTAAAACGCTTATTGCTTTCTAAGGTTGTGTAATCTAAACTAGACATATGAAGCCTCTTTTCTGTTTTGGTTTTGGATTCGACACCTAAAATTTTAACAGAATTGGGGCTTTATTAATACCCATAAGATTTCACTTATTAAGTGAAAGCAATATGCAGTTTAAATACAGTAACTATGCGGCTTTGTAATTAAGCCGTGAATAATTCAGGATTAGTAATGCTAAATCCAAAGTCCTCACCACCACGATTTTTATTTCCAGGTGCAGCTGCGCTAATGGCAAATCCGATCATCTCCAGTAAAAACGGAATGCTTAATAGCCATAACTGTTTCTTCCTGACCTTTTCTATAAATGCCATCCATACAAAAACGAAGAATACACCGCCTGCTGCCAAAACAACTTCTGGATAGCCTGCGCCTCCGATATAAGTCATTCCAAGTATAATGCCTACATAATACCTGATCTTATCTGTTTCCAGATATTTAAAACACCAGGTAAATACCAGCATAGTAATTCCAAATGGGAATACATAATGGATCATTCCGGTATACCAGAATAATCCTGCTCTCGGGAACGGCATCCACTGGGTCAGACAGATGCTCATAATACTTATTACGATCCAAAAAGCCGCACTATTCCACTTACACTTTGCTATAAGAACATAATGTAAAAAGTACCAGGTGCATCCCAGTAACATCAGAAAAGAAATCCAGGTTGTCACAGTATAAAAGCGCTCGCTCACAAGTACCGGAACCAGACGAAACATAATTCCCGAAGACCAGGTTCCCTGAAAAGCAAAATATTCCTCGACAATATCGCTCCACATTGCCGATATGCATCCAAAAAAGCCTCTGCCATCCCTCAACGCCTGTTTAATTGCTGCTCCATAATAAAAATCATCTCCGGTAGCATAATTATGAAATGAACACATTATAACCGGCAGAAGCGCTACCACCATTAAAGCTATGGACGCAACCGCCAGATTACGCATTGTCAGTACTTTATTTATAAAATCTTTTAGCTTTTTCATTCTTAACCTCATATCCCTGTATCAAAGTTATGGCTATATACGTAAGCCTTCCTTAATGCGGTCTGTCATTTCTTTAAGCATATCATCAGTCATACCGGGATATACGCCAATCCAAAACGTATCGTTCATGATACGGTCAGTATTATCAAGAGTACCAACAACACGGTATTCCTTATCACCTGATCTTATCTGATCAAAGCATGGATGCTTTAAAATATTGCCTGCAAACAGCATTCTGGTCTGAATTCCATGCTGTTCCAGATATGGAACAAGCTTTGCTCTACGACCACTTTCATTGCATGTAATGCAAAACCCAAACCAGCTTGGATCTGCATGCTCTGCAGCCTTTGGCAGAATCAGTTGATCTTTAGTATCTTCCAGTTCATCTGTCAAAAACTGAAAGTTATGTTTACGCTTCTGAACAAACTCAGGGAACTTAGACAGCTGTGCACATCCGATAGCAGCCTGCATATCAGTAGCCTTAAGGTTATAACCAAAGTGTGAATACACATACTTATGATCATAGCCTTCAGGAAGTTCTCCTCTCTTCCCGTCAAAGCGATGACCACACTCATTATCATGTCCCGGAGGGCAAATGCAGTCTCGTCCCCAATCACGCATTGAACGTATTATCTTATTAAGAAGAGGATTGTCTGTATATACTGCTCCACCTTCTCCCATAGTCATGTGATGGGGTGGATAGAAGCTTGATGTTCCGATGTCACCAATGGTACCGGTATATTTCATCCCATCGCCCATATCATATCTGCTTCCAAGAGCGTCGCAGTTATCTTCTATTAGCCACAGATCATGCCTGTCGCAAAAAGCTTTAACAGCCCTAAGATCAAAAGGATTACCAAGGGTATGAGCTATCATTACAGCCTTAGTCTTATCCGACAGAGCCTCTTCAAGCATAGCCACATCTATATTGTACTGGGGAATCGTAACATCTACAAAAACAGGAACTGCACCAAATTGAATAATAGGTGCGATCGTAGTCGGGAATCCTGCTGCCACAGTTATAACTTCATCACCGCGGCATATCCTCTTATCGCCAAGAAGCGGTGATGTAAGTGTCATAAAAGCAAGAAGATTAGCCGAAGATCCGGAATTAACCAGGGATACAAAACGTACCCCAAGGTATTCTCCAAACTTTCGTTCGAACTCTTCTGTATATCTTCCAGATGTAAGCCAGAATTCAAGAGAGGAATCGACCAGATTCACCATCTCATCATGATCATAAACTCTTGATGCGTATGGAATCCGGTCTCCCTTTTTATAATCTTTCTTTGTATGATATTTATCACAATAGGCTGTAACTTCTGCTAATATATGCTTTCTTGCTTCCTCTTCATTCATGTTTTCAAACATTTATTTTCAACCTTTACGACTTAAAATTCAGGAAATGGGTATTTGGTCTTATCTTCTACGCTTATCTCTTCGCCAATCTGAACCTCTATGATCTGCATATGAGTTGAAGCAATTACGCTATGCTTACTTCCCTTTGGAAGTCTTACAACGTCTCCAGCTGATACGTCGCGGCGCTTACCATCGATTATAACAACACCTGTACCTGACATAACTGTCCATACTTCATCACGATGTTCATGACTATGATAATTAAGCTTATGTCCTGGAAGGAGTTCTACTCTTATAGTCATAGCATCTTCCTGAACATCAATTACAGTAAAGCTTCCCCAGGACTTCTCAGCATAACGGATATCCTGGTGCATCTTCTCAACAAAAGGTTTAATATAGCTTGACTGTGTCTTATCTGAAATAAGGATTCCATCGTTAGATGCAGCTATGATCATATTGTTAAGACCCATTCCAAGGATAGGAATATTAAGCTCATTAACAATATTGCTGTTATTAGATGTCTCGTCCATCTGAGCATTGCCAATGATGCGATCAGGCATCTCTTCTGCAAATGTATTCCAGGAACCTATATCCTTCCATTCACCCTTATAGCGAACAACGCCTATTGATGTCTCATGCTCAACAACAGCATAGTCAAAGCTTATCTTACGAGCATTCTCATAGTGAGCATTAAGATCATGATAGTCTGTAAACTCAAGAAGCTCATGAGCCTTATCCATAAGATATCCAAGTCTGAAAGCAAAGACTCCGCAGTTCCACAGCGCACCCTGTTCAAGGTAAGTCTTAGCTGTTTCAAGATCAGGCTTTTCCTTAAACTCTTTAACTTCACTTATAAGACTTTCTTCCTTAGGGATTATATATCCATATTTCTCACTGGGATATGTTGGTACAACGCCCATAAGGTTAAGGTTATAAGAGCCCTCTTTAACCATCTTCTCGAGCTCGTGGAAGCACTGAAAATAATCCTGATCAACATAAGGGTCAACAGGACATACAATTACAGCTTCATCATCGCCAACATTCTTGGTATCATGAAGGAACGATGCTGCAAGCGCTATAGCAGGGAACGTATCTCTTCTTGTAGGCTCAACGCAGATTGAAACCTTATCTCCAAGCTGATTGCGAATAGCAGATACCTGCCTTTTACTTGTAGCTATTGTTACATCCGCTGATGGATCAGCCGTCTTGATCTGGCGAAAAACTCTCTGCACCATTGACTCGAGTTCACCGTCCTCAGTTCCATGAAACATCTTGATGAACTGCTTACTTCTAACATCATTGGAAAGCGGCCAAAGGCGCTTTCCACTACCACCTGAAAGTAAAACTATATGCATAACTTATTAACTCCTTATTATCACTTATTACCCTGTTGCATTTGTTTTAGTATTCCAAAAACAATTATCTGATTTAGTCCATACGACATTATATTACAAATGGCAATACATTCAAACTCTACGACTATCATTGTACCAAATTGCCATAACTAATTGAATGGGCTATAATCTTTATGCTAATATATCGTAATTCACCACAATTCAACTTTAATTCGCTATATAAGTATTGCAGCCTGTGACATCATCGCAAGTTGCCGGAAAGGATAATATATGGAAAAATTAGCTATAGATGGCGGAACTCCGGTCCGCGCAAATAAACTCTTTTATGGCCGTCAGTGGGTAACGGAAGAAGATGCTGAAGAAGTTAAGAAAACCCTTCTTAGTGACTATATCACATGCGGCCCTAAGGTAGATGAAGCAGAAAAGATGCTCTGCGAGTATACAGGAGCAAAATATGCTGTAGTTGTAACTAACTGTACCGCAGCACTTCACCTTGCAGCTGCTGTTGCTGGTATAGGTAAGGGTGATGAACTTATAACCACTCCCCTTACATTCATGGCAAGTGCCAACTGTGCTCTCTACTGCGGCGGAAAACCTGTATTTGCAGATATCAACCCTGATACCTACAACATAGATCCCGCTTCCATAGAAGCACATATCACACCTAATACTAAGGCTGTAGTAGCAGTAGACTTCACAGGTCAGGTTGTAGAAGCAGACAGAATAAGAGAAATCTGTGACAAGCATAATCTTGTATTCATCGAAGATGCTGCACACTCTATCGGCTCAAGTTATAAAGGTCGCATGGTCGGATCAATTGCAGATATGACATGCCTGTCCTTCCATCCGGTTAAAACTGTAACCTGCGGAGAAGGCGGTGCTGTTCTTACAAACAATAAAGAATATTATGAAAAGCTTTTACTCCTTCGTTCTCACGGTATGGAACATGATGAAAGCAAAATGCTTGAAGGCCCTCATGAAGGCATATGGTACTACGAGCAGCAGATGCTTGGCTTTAACTATCGAATGACAGATATTCAGGCATCTCTTCTTTGCAGCCAGCTTAGAAAGATTGATTCATTTGTTGCAAGACGTAAGGAAATAGTTAAGAAGTACGATGAAGCCTTTAAGGATATCCCTGAGATAATCGTTCAGAAGAACATTCCTGAATCAGATACATCCAGACATCTGTATATCATACAGCTTGACCTTGATAAATTGAACTGCACAAGAAGACAGTTCTTTGATGCCATGAGTGCTGAGAATGTTCAGTGTCAGGTTCACTATGTTCCTGTATACTGGTTCCCATACTATAAGAGCCTTGGTTACGAAAAAGGCCTGTGTCCTAATGCAGAAAAAGTATACAAGGGAATCATGAGCATACCGCTCTATCCAAGACTTACAGATAGCGATGTAGATGATGTAATACATGCTGTTAAAAAGATAGTTGAAAATTACAGAAAATAAAAAAATTGGATGGCTGAAATAGCGAATTCAGCCATCCAATTTTATATTAAATATAAAAAATTACCTATCATTCAAAATCATACAATACTGATTCTTTTTCATAATAATATACAAGGCCGTGTCTCCACTCCTCTATCTCATCGCAGGTAATAACAGGAGATCCTGACTCAGGCTTTGCTATTCTTACTTCCGGCGCATCCGATTCTTCCAACACTTTAAAATCATATCTTATAGTCCCTGCCCACTGAAGTGCATCCCCCGACTTCACTGCATTATAGGCAGCAACCGATGTGTAATATCCATAACTTCCTGCATGTACTATAGTAGCAGCAAATCCAATCGTAGCACAGACAACCAACGCTCCACACAGTAATGGAAGCCTGGATGTGATCTTATATTTCCTAAGCAGTCTTACATATACCCATCCCATAAGATAAGTAACAGTCACAGTAAGTAAAACTATATACACCAAATATATAAAGTTCTGAGTTCTGAGAACCTCAGTTTCATCTGAAGTATATATATTGGGAGCCCACATGGCAGAAAACAGGCAGTACTCAGCAAGGATCAAAAGAAGCGGAAATTTAAATTCAAAGCCAAACTTATCAACCAGTCTCTTAATGATGACCATTGCAAAAGGTAGTAGCCATGCAATAAACAATAATGATGAAATACTTATAGTCCAGTCAAAGCTATATTTAAGCCCTGCAGAAAAAGACTTAACTATAGTCTCAACTATACCATTAGAATTACCCCCCATCGCCTCCATACGGATAGCATTGCCTGGAGCAAGAAAGTTGATCATAGCTCCAATAAACAGGCATATTGTTTCCGGTATAAATGTAATCAAAAGCTTATTATAACCAGCCTTGTGCTCACAATATTTTTTATTATCTTCTGATTCCTTTCCTGTTAGCTTTCCTTTAAACAAAGCCATAACTCCAATAAACAGAAGCATATAGGCCTGAACTATCAGTGCAGTAAGTACTGTAAGATTATTACCACCTGCAACAAGAAACGCTAACAAACACAGTCCAACTTGCGCTCTTTTGCCTGCTCCGCCCGAAGCAAACACTTTTATATTACACGTAATCAATATAAGCCACATAGCATATATTCCGGTATAGTGGATTGCTCCATTGTACCAGGTGAAAGCTTCTGCCGGCTGCTTAATACACTGGAAGGAAATCATCAGTATAAGCAGAGTAATACCGGAACTTATATACTTATCCAATTTAAGGACTCCTGATACAAAGCTACTAACAAACCAGAATGTAGCTACTCCTAATATAGCTATCATAAGCATCGGTACTATATGATAAAACTCCTGGTTCCATATACCTGGCTCAAGTGACATGAGAAATGCTGATGTATAAGTTCCCTGCCATAAAGTATAGAAAAATGGAATAGTCTTAAAAGCAGCTCCTATAACCGCAAAAATATTGTGTGTATGAACCCAGGCTACGTGTGTAAAACGCGAAAATGAGAAGTCATCTACCTGAGCATAGATATGTGGGGATAATTGTATTATGGGAATAAGACTAAGCATAAATGCAATAGCCAGAATAATTGTCAGATTTTTAAGTAATTTCTTCATAATAGTCCTTACTCTTATGTTTTTTATACCAGGATTTATTTTACCATGTACTCATTTCAAATCAAAGATTTTAGTATGCTGTATAACCTACCAATAATAACATAGTTCATTTGAATCAAATGGTGTAATATACTTATATTAACAGTAGAATTTTCGGAGGTTTCAACCACTTTGAGCAAAGACACCCAAAAAATAAAAGTTCTTATGATCGGGCCCGACCGCAGTGTTCAAGGCGGAGTATCAGGCGTTGTCAACAACCTGTATGATACAGGTCTTGATCGAAAGATCACTCTTCGCTATATAGGTACTATGGTTGATGGCAGTAAATTTAAAAAGCTTCTTAAAGCCATCCAGGCTTATATTAAAGTCAGTATATGCATAAAAGACTATGATATACTCCATGTCAATGTTGCTGCTGATGCCAGTTACTATCGTAAATCCCTGTTCATGAAGCTTGCTTTAAAGCACAATAAAAAGCTTGTGATACATCAGCATGGCGGCGATATAAACAGATTTTATGGAAATGATCTTAAGGGATCAAAAAGAGATGAAATGGTAAGGCTGTTTAATGCCTGTGATAAATTCATCGTTCTTACAAAAGCGCAGTACGATTTCTTCCGTCATATAGTAGATAAAGAAAAGCTCTGCATGCTTCCAAATACAATTAAGATTCCTGATTACGATATTAGTACCAAAGACTATTCAAACAGGAACATCCTGTTCCTTGGAAGAATATGTAAGGATAAAGGTATAAACGAGCTTCTGGAAGCTGTTAACAACCTAAAAGACAAGTATCCTGATCTTCACCTTACTCTTGCAGGCCGCTTCGAAGAACCGGAATTCAGAGAAAAGATTGCTGCTGATTCCAAGCACATATCAGCACCGGGTTGGATCACAGGATCCGATAAGGAAGAGCTCTTAAAAAGTCACTCCATATTTATCCTTCCGTCCTACTTTGAAGGAATGCCACTGTCTCCAATTGAATCAATGGCTTATGGCTGTGCGACCATCGTGACTAAAGTTGGTGGTATGCAATATATGCTGGAAGACCAAAAAGAAGGACTTATGATCCAAAGTAAAAGCGCCACAGCTATAGAAAACGCTTTAGACCAGGTCCTTTCAAATGAAAACTACAGAAAACAATTAGGGCATGCAGGACGTATCCTTTCAGAGAAAAAATATAATATAAATAAAACTGTAGATGACCTCGTTTCAATCTATTCGTCTGTAATATAACTCAAAGCAGTATAAATAAGATGTCCCCTCTTGACCGGTTTGAATTGCTCCAAAATCCAACTTTGGAGACACAGTTCAAACCAGCCAAGAGGGGACATCTACTATATTAAAAATTCTTACCTTAAAAGTTCTTTAGACAACAATCCCTGAACAAAGCGTATGCCATATCCAACGTGGGTTGTAAATATGCCGGCCATTGTCAGTATCCATACGCTAAAACTTCCCGGTTTATGAATACTAAGAGCAAGCAGTACAAAGTATAAAGCCAATACTCCGCCATATATATACCAGATAAATGGAAAGAATATCGCAAGGATCGGTCCAAGTATAAGTCCAAGAACAAAAAGGCTTGGAACAAAGTAAGCAAATTTTCTTGATGTCTGTGGAAGCACCTTGGCAAAATATCCTCTATGCTTAGCATAATTAGTAGCCTGCTTAAGGTGAGCCTTAAACATCCTTCTGCGATGGTGATATACGAGGATCTCCGGATCGTAAATTATCCTATGACCTGTATTAACAATATCAAGGCAAAGCTTTGTGTCTTCACCGGGATAATAGTTTGAATCATAACCGCCAATCTTTTTGAACAGATCAGCCTTTACGATAAGGTTAACACTGGGAAGATCATCAACATCTCTTCTGGGCTCAGGAATATATCGGTATGTATATCCTGCACTGCAAAGCTTAGACTCATATGTCTTACCTGATGCCTGCTGCCATATATCATCTTCAGGAGCAGTCACGGCAGGGCCTCCAACAGCGCCAACATCACTTCCCTGAAGAAGCTCATATGCCTTTGTAAGCCACTGAGCTGCAGGATATGCATCATCATCTATAAAAGCAATATACTCACCCTTAGCATACTCAAGCGCCATATCTCTCTTCTCAGCAGGTCCAGTCTCTCCGCTTGGTATGATCCTCACTTTATCGCCAAGTGCTTTAAAAACATCTTCATTAGCAACCGCATCATCTACATGATCAGGGAATATAAGTATCTCATAATCATCAAATTCCATGTTCTTGTAATGAGGCATGGCTGTGCGGATATAATCGTTTATCTCTTTAACAGGTATAATAATCGAAAACTTCATAATCTCGTCCTATTTCAAAATTTTATTTTTGTTTTTCACTATTATTAATTAAATATATAGTAACAGCGATCATTATTGGCATTGACAGTATTACCGGAAGCTGATACCTCATACCATTACATAAAGGAGATGCTAGGCATACTAATAGGTTTATAATGTTCGGTATCAGTATCACATACCCTTTACGGCTTCTAATCCTTATGAAGAACGCTATAAGTATAATGGTCAGCCACATATAAGCACCTGGCATGGAAAGATATCTGATCAATGGAAATACCATATTTACATAAATAATACTCTTCAATATCTGAATATTATCTAAATCCTGGCTTCCATCTACTCCCATTTCGATCAGCTGAGACATAACATTCTCCATATCCTGATTGGGCATATCTCCGTTCGCTTCAGCATTCTGCTCTATAGGAGACAGATATCCGTAATTCAGACACATAAAGGCGTCAAAATATACTCCCGGATGCTTAAGTCCCATTTTAAACCATGTAAGAAAATACTTACCAAGGTTTTCTTTCTGGACAAATACAGTATTCTTTACTGAGTCAGCACAGAATGGCTCGTATATTTCAGGTAGATTATAATAATCGTTAAAAAAGGTTCCCAAAACCGCCATCTCTTCTTCGGTTACTTCACCGCCATATTCTTTAACATATCTTGCAGACTGCTGCATCGGAACACTAAGGGCTTCTCTGATATTAACCTTTTCTATTCCCATAGAATTGAACACAGGGCCATTCACAATGATAGATACTACTATTACAAATGCTGAACATCCCCATAGTAACCTGCGTATAAGTTTCTTCTTCATCAAGAAAGCCATTACTATCATTACCGGGATCACAGCATAAATTCCATTATTTCTCAGGAATACACAGAGAAGGCCTTCCACTGTCAATATAATGCAATCTTTAATTGAAACATTTTCTGTATCCAGACACATAGTGATCAGCTTTGTCAAAAACAGAAGTGTAAAAAGGCCATAGAAAAGATCCTTTTCATACCACTGCGCAAACATTCCAAAAATGGGGATTATTGCAAAGAACACAGCTATAGCATAGCAAACAATCCTGCCAAAACCAATTCTAGCCATTGTGTAAATACTATATCCTATAATGACTGCACCCACTATAGCCTGTACGAACAGATAAAGAAATACACCGTATCTTGGATTCTTAGTTATCCCCTTTCCAATATCAAACAATACTCCCATTATCCAGGTTGAAAGAGGAGGATGATGTGCTGACACAGAATCAAAATAGTACTGACCAAGCTGTGTTACTCCATCACAGGCAACTGTTCCCGGAAATGCCATAACGATCCAAAACAGCCAACCAAGGAATATAACAACAGAAGATATAATAAAGACATCTTTACAAGACGTATTATTTTCTTTGATATTCACCGATCCAAGGAATTTGAAAAAGCTCTCTATAGCGGCATAAAATAAAACTGTATATCCCAAGAATCTGAAAATAGTTATATATGTCTGAAACGGATTATCAAAAAGAGCTGATGTATCCTGTGTCAGCTTATAGCTAAAACACCATATATAAAGAAATGACAGTAAAACAGCGCTTATCAGCTCAGGTATTACTAATTTAAACTTATCATCACCAAATGCATATGTGAGAAGTGCGTATATACCAAAGCATGATACTACATCGACTATATTTACAGTTGAAACAGAAAATGAAAACTTACTTACAAATTCCAGAAGCGAATTTTCTGTCTCTACACCCGTTACCATTACTACAGATGCATTAATTGCACAAACAACAATTATCGAAATGATCGCAAATATCAGCTTTTTCGTTCTATCTGTCTTCACTTTATACCACCTTACGAGTATTATCTGTTTTTATATCAGCTTAGTAGATATCTTCAAACTATTGATACCTAACAATCTACATATTTTCCAAGCAATACGCCTGTTCAAACTTCTCTGCTATACTATCCCAAGTATATGAATCATGTATCGTCTTAGAAGCATTAGCTTTTATAGAATAAAGCTTATCTTTGTCTTTGACAAGTTCTGTAACTTTATCAAGCCATTCATCTGTAGAAAATGAATTACAGATAATTCCATTATCTCCATCTGATATAAGCTCTGATGATCCACCATTCACACTGCTAATAACTGCATTTTCAAAGAACATTGCCTCAAGAAGAACCATTCCAAATATCTCATAATTAGATGGAAAGAGCATGATATCAGCCTTTTTATAAGCCTGTGCAAGGGCCTTCTGCGGCGCCTTCTCGATATATAGAAATCTTCCAGTATCCTTTAAAGCACTTATCTTATCCTGCAGCGCTTCAACATATTCTTTGTCTCCAGAACCTACTACTGTACAGAAAGCTTCAGGAACAGAATCAAGGATCCGTTGCATAAGATCAAAAAGAAACGGCGTATTACGCCTTTCTTCAAGCTTACCAACATAGATAATGTTAACCTTATCACCAGGCATCTGATCCGATATATCGTCTATTCCATCACCTTCAAAAGGCTTTGTATCAAGTCCCACACCAACACTTGTGACATTCTTAAAACCTTTCGACTTTAAAAAATCCGCTGCAAGGGGACTCTTGGTAAGACAGGTCACTTCATCCTTAGCCCTATGGCTAAACGAAAGGAACATAGAATCAAATACCGAGCACTTTAAGTTATATCCCTTATTGAACTTATCAAAATAAGGTCCATGATATATAACTACCTTTTTATCATGAATATGAGAATATATCTTCCAGCTCTGAATCTGGTCATATTCATGAACCTGAATAATATCATATCCATCAATAATATTTTTAAGTTCTTTGCCAAACAGGCCATTCTTGAAGAAATTACGGCCGCGCAAATAATAGATAGTAATCCCCTGCTCATATTCTTCCGTATAGCTCTCTCCTTCTTCAAGATAAAGGACTATGCCACAGCTATGCCCTCGCTTAACTAAAGCTCGTGACAAGCCTATCTCCTGAACGTTGTAACTATCGATATTAAGTTTATATGGCCAAGGCCTTACTAAAAGAATTCTCATACCAAAAATCCGTTCCTATCAAGCCACATTATCATAAGCACAAGTTCTGCAAGCGCCATCAGAACCAATATTGCAATTCGCCACCTACGTTTAAGCTTCATACACCAATCTGAAAAGCAAAGTTCCGTAACAATATCGATATGGAGATATCTCTGCTGACATCCCATTCCTCTTTGGAATGGGATTATCCAATTAATGATTCCCCATACACGCTCTGAATTCTTCTTAAGAGTACACAGCATTACGAGTATCAAGAGTAATCCTATAACATATCCCCAGAACCAAAGCTGTCCTCCGTATAAATCAACGGCTCTTGCAAATACATTAAACATACCCGGCTTTGTATCCTGCATAAAAGCTTTTTGTATGTGAACAAATGCAAGTGGATCACCTGTAAGATTCCATAAATGATACATGAATAAAAACATTCCCAAAGGAACCATCATAGTTCCAAGTACAAGTCTAGAATTTGAAAAAGTCCGTATCACAAACTCCTTGAAAGATTTTGCCTGAATCTTATGTATCCAGTAGAAAAGAATAGCAAATACAAAAAATACTCCAGTATTACGAGTAGCTGTCATTAATGCTCCGCATACTCCCATTACCAAATATGAATCTTTCTCCATATAATAGAAACACATTGATAAGAACATCAGATACATGGCTTCTGTATACATTATACTCTCATAGAAGCCGCACACTCCCATTACCATCAGTGTAAGATAAAAAAGAGCCTCTTCTGCATTCTTTCTTGTCTCCATGATATAAAGATACGAATATATACAAGAAACAAAACAACAGATATTGCTTATCAGAAATCCTGCAAGATCAATATTCATGCCTGTAAGCTTAGTTACAAGTCTTACAGTAAGAGGATATAAAGGAAAAAATGCCCAACTTGACTGTGCCGTTGCAGATTCGGGATATCCATCTGTCACGATCATCTTATAATAGTTACTATCCCAAATATTAATACTTTCAAGGAATCCCTGAAATGTGCTTCCATCCAAATGCCATACATACAACAGAAAAAAGGCGGCACGTGATATTACTATCATTGCCGCTATATATATTATTAACTGTGTTCTGGAAGGATTTGTGATGAACTTTTCAATTCCTGATTTTGAATTCATAATCATCTTTATCCTTTATCTATAATGTCATAATTTTAAACGTCTTAATTCAAAACATCTTCGTGATCATCAAAATTAAGTCTCTTATCAACAACTACTCTTGGTTTCTTCATAGTTCTAAGATTTACGCTAAGCATATATTCGCCAAGAACACCTATAAAGAAGAGCTGTGCAGAGCCAATGATATACACACCTATCATTATGGATGCCGTTCCGGCAGGAAATGAATCGGGTGATATCAGCTTCATTACAAATACATAGATAGAGTATATGATACTAAACAGACCCAAACCAGCTCCAAGGAAAGTCGCTATACGAAGCAGCTTCTTGGTAGAAGAAGTTATGCCCTCCATAGCAAAGTCATAGTTCTTGTAAAAATTAAAGTTTGACTTTCCTCTGACAGATTTCTGATGATGATAATATACTACTCCATGATTAGGTGCATATTCAGAAACAACTGTTTTAAGATATGGCTGAACATCATCAATATCTCTCAATATATCTATGAATTTCTTATCATACAGACCATAGCCATTGAACTCTTCAATCTGAGGTCTTTCAGATAGCATGCGGATAAGACCATAATAGCGCTTACGCATAAAAGTCATAAACTTATTCTCATCGCTTGCAGTCTTCTGGCCTATAACAACTTTGCATCCGGCTTCCCACTTCTTTATGAACTCTGGAAGAAGCTGTGGCGGATCCTGCATATCACCAAAAACCAAAAATGCAGCATCGCCTGTCATCTCCTGAAGTGCTGAGAAGACATTTCTGGAAAATCCAAAATTGGCCATATTAAAAACAGCCTTAACATGCTTATCTTCCTTGCACATGCGAGCAATAATTTCTCTCGTTCTGTCTTTTGAAAAGTCATCCGCAAGGATCAGTTCATAGTCATAAGAAGATAACTGATCATGAAACATGTCAGTTATCACCTTATAAAGCGCCTCTATGCTATTTTCTTCGTTGTAGCAAGGTACAACAATACTTATTTTTTTCATAATCATTCACATCCGATAAACATTATAAATGCGTTAGCCCAATATAGCAATTCTGTATGCATGACTTTATCCGTAGAGAACATTTGGAGGCATTACGGTTTTTACAACAACTACAGTAACACCTTTATAGGTTGTGATCACAAAATCCCAGGCCTTAAGATCATCATACTGCTCTACGAGTTCTGAATCCTCTATCTCATTCTGAATTTCTTCTGACGGGCTTATAAAGTCAACACCTTCATAATTCGTCATATGTCTTCGTATGGAAATATCTCCATAGCAATACAGATTGGTCGTAACTACAGGCCAGATAACAGAATATAATTCCGGTTCGTATTTAGCATCTGTCACAGCTTCATTTTCATCCCATGTAGTAATGTTAAGGAAATATATTGGATCTGAATATTCAAAATCTTCATTCGCATCAAGTGCTGATAAAATTCTGATACACAAAGCAGAATCATGCTCCATTACATAATGCTGCATCTGGTAGCCTATATTGTCATAAAGGAAAAAGCCATAGATCATCAGAACGCTATTAATAATTGCAATTATACATACGTTCCAAATCTTCTTTGACTTTTGCTTAATAGCACTGCCATAAAGCATTGATACCTTCTCTGTAAGCATTATTCCACCGATAATCAGGATCATAAGCGGAAATCTATGCTGGCCTCTGTACATAAAACCATAGCTAATAACTGTAATTGTGCACACAGCTACAGGAACAAGTATCAGTCCAATTCCTATCAATACAGCCCTTTTACCTGAAGATGACACATTATCTTTTTTACTTTGACTCCATAAAACAAAGATCAAGATTAGATCAATGATATAAGCCAGGTAATAAGTAATTCTTAAAACAGGTACAATCTGTATCTTCCATAATCCCTGTACTATAAACTTCTTGTAAACCTGAAACAGATTAAGTGGAAGCTGTGTTAGAAAAGATCCACTAACAGCCTGTTCAGCGCCCTGATATCCTGTAGATGATACATTGCCGATCTTCATAATAAGAGCTGAAGACAATAACAGAAATGCTCCTGCCATAACTAATACTACGAATGCCTTTAGTATCAGCTTCATAATATCGTCAGCACTATTTTCTTTACTATACGCCAGTTCTGATATAGCCCACAGCAAAATAGTTGTGATCATGCATGACATATTAGTTGGCATGATCACAAGTGCTAGTCCAAGAAAAATAAATGATCTAATCCATGTTGAAAGCACGCCTCTTCGCTTAATAATAAGCCACGCTGAAACAACCGCAAATAAAGATGCTATAACATAAGATATCTCACCAAGTACAACATAGCCCTGAGTTACAGGAGATATCTCAATTAAGACAGTTGTTAATACCATACCTGTCTTACTTTTAATATTAAAACAGCTGATAAGAAAAAGTGATATCAAAGCCATTAGAACTATAGTGATCCATCCTGCAACATAGAATGATCTATACCAGGTCATAACAAGATCAACTACTGATCCAAGCCATCTTCCTGTAGCACTTCCTCTTACAACATACTCGATCACATTATAAGGGTCTTCAGAATAACCAATTACTGCCATATCATCACTTGCTATTCTATTGACCATATAATAAATATGAGCGATAAGTCCTGATATTATACCTACAACAAAGATATATATCCTCTCACGAGTAAGGTATTTTTTGATCTTAATAGCCTCATATAAATCATTAATCATTAAATCCATCAGATTACCCAGTCCTTAATTGTTTAAATATCAATAATAACATTAAATAAATAATCAGTATTTTGAGTCTTGATATTACCTGCCTGTCAAATACAAAGCTCCAAGTGTCGCTATACACCACATCCAGATAATAGCTATCTTAAGACGCAGAAGCCATATATTACATTTAACGGCCTGAACATTGTCACTTACCTGCAAATTTATATCTTCAAGTACTCTATTTTTATTACATAAATATGCTCTTATTCCAATCGCAGCTAAGCAAGCAACAAACACACCACATATAGCCGGAGCAAGCTCTCCTGCCGATAATATCCAATTTAAAAGCCCCGCTATAGTCTTACCATCTTCGCCCGCAATAGCCTTGCCACAAAAGCCTTTCAGAATAAGATAGCCATAAGTCATATCTCCGCCATATACCCAACTAAAGCTTAAAACCATAAGAACCGTAAGGGCACATTCCATGACAGTTTCAACAAGAAGCACTTTATCTAGATGTCTGCCACACATGAAACACACAAGTATCACAAATGGAGCCATATATATAGTCCAATAACAGGTTGCAGATGCAAATGCAACAAATACAGCCCATACCCCAAAAACATACAATAAAGCTTTCCTGTCAATGCTAATATGTTCTGCTACTGCTCCTTCTTTTGATGCATCAAGATATGATTCATCAAAATATGCCACAAGATATACTACTATAAGCCCTATTATGAAAAGTGAAGCATTACCCAGTCTTCCCATATTAACTGATGCATCAAAAAGCGACGGCATATTCTTCTGAAGGAACCCGCTACAGCTTAACTTATAAGCTTCATTCATAGAATAAACAGCCTTACATATTATCATCAAAAATGATCCTTTGATAAGATCTACGACAATCCTTACGACATTCTTCTCCCTAAGGATTATTAGCACAAACAGCGCAAGTATAGTCAAAGGTTTCACTGTCATAGATATTGCAAAGTTTATATAAAAACTCTTGTCATCTCTGTCAACATAGGCATTTATAGCTCTGACCATAAAATACAAAGGTATTACATCATATTGAGCCACTACCATAACTGGCAAATATGTAATGAGAGATGTTAGAAACACAATTCCCACCTGAGCTTTAAGAGTATCACTGATACCAAGCTTATATGAAAGTTCTGCTGTTTCATATGTTGTAAGTAGCAGAAAAAGAACCGGCAGTAACTTTAGCCATAACAGCGCACCTACAGAAAGAGCACTGACACCAAGCACCTTATTAAGTATCCATATAGGAAGCTGCCAAATGCCGAATATTATGTAGGTTCCAATATCATATACTGCACCTTCTGGAGCAACACCACTTGAAAGAGCATTCTCATAAAAACTAAGGATCTTACCATCAAAAAGAGAGTCCCAGAAAGTCAGACCATACTGTCCTGTAACAGTTATATCTGCATAGTACATGGTTAGAAAGCTAAATAGCAAAGCTACAACCAGTAATACAGCATCAATTGTTTTTAAGGATTTAAAATACCTGCATACTTCTTTCAATTTGTTCACTATAGAGGATAATTTTATTCTTTGCATTTATTATTTCTCTTCTTCCATTCTGATTTTTAATCGTCATACAAGGAAATACAATACTAAAGGAATCATTCCAAATATAAGACCACCAAGTAGTCTTGCCGGAAACAGCCATGTAGTTACTTTCTCTTCATAATCTACGATCTTAAGTCTCTTGTATATAGGCGGACAATTGATCACTGCAAATACCAACATTCCAGCAGTAAATATAGTAAGTCCTATACCTGTAGCATAAGTCTGCAGACGATCGTCGGCCACAAAGCGTGCTGCAAATTCTGTAAGCGACACAAACTCATGTTTAGAACCTGTAATGTATCTCCAGAAAGACCTCATCACAATCTCTCCTGTATATGCCCAGGTGAAGAAGAACATCTGTGCAAGGAGCATTCCAAGGCACATTACTGTGTCTATAAGAATATTTATATACATGTATTTCCTGTTAAGTAATATCATTATCACTATAAAAGGAACTATCATAAGAAGCCAGTATGGATGTGAATATGCAAGTACAAACTGATTAAAATAAGTCATGAAGCAAACATAAATGATCCACTTAATCTTAGAATCTGACTTATTCAGATCAAACATGTAGCATATGATCAGTAAGATCACTTCCGCAAATACATATAAGAACAAAACTCCAAATCCTATGTTTATGAAATCATAAAGATCTACATACAATGGAAGAAGACTCATGTCATAAGAATTAGCTGAAGACAAGGTGAGCCCTTCTGCAACTTCAGGATTAATAACATACTTGACAGGGAACACCTTATTTAAAAGTAAAGTTGGAAGATACACAAGTATTCCATTTACAACTATTCTGTAAATCCTTTTCTCTTTCAAAAGAAGAAGCGGAATAAATACAAGAAGTGCAAACATCTTAAGAGGAAGCGCAATTGCAAAATACAGGATGAAAAAGACATTATAGCCATGTTTTATCTTATCTTCTGTAATATAATGAAGTATTCCCAGCATTACAAATGTCATGCTTATAATATCGTACTGACCGCAGATAACTACTGCGCTCATGTAGAAAGCTGATGACAAAAACAATGCCGCTCCGGTTCTGACAGGATCACCAAATATTATATCTTCGTATGACTCCCCATCAATACCGCTTTCTTTAGAAGATTCTTTTATACATACCTTTATCAGTTTAGTGAAAGTCCACATGAAAGCAGCTGTCCAGATAAGTGTTATACTCTTCATCCACAGAAGACAGAGCGTAGAATTATAAACATCCACAGCCGAAACTTTAGTAACAATCCAGGTTGGCAGATTCCATACTGCAAAGATCATATACATCAGGATATTATAGTTGGGAAAAAACTGAATTCCATCATAAATAAAATCCTGATCATAGAAATGAAGAAGATCTCCTCTGAACAGAATATCCCAAAAGTTAATACCGACACATGATACCTCTCTGAAATCTGCATAATAATAGCTTGCAAATAGGACAGCCATTATCACCAGATACACGATCATAAGTATTTTAAAAACGTCGGATTTATTTTTTAATATACGCTTATTCATAGTCTTTATCTCTATTCTCATTATATATTTTAAGCATGCTATTTATCATAGATGCCTTTGAATACCTACCGGCATATTCTGATATAGAGCTTCGATCATATTCTCCTGCTTTAAGCTTATCATCTATATGCTTTATAGCATTAAGATAATCTTCACTCTCATGTTCGTGAAGAACCACTCCCACTTCAGGACGTACAAGATCTCCAACCGCACTGGTATCGAGGACTATAGCCGGAAGACCACAAGACATAGCTTCAACAGTTACAAGAGAGAATGACTCTTCAAGTGACGGATTCATGAAAATGTAAGCTTCCGAATAAAGCTTTATAAGTTCATCCTGATCAGCTGTCTTTACAACACCAACAATATTCTTTGGAAGTGTAACCTTCTGTGAAGGACTAAGTCCCACAAGAACAATGACATAATCATCTGGAAGGACTTCGGAAAGCTTAATGAAATCATCAAATCCCTTTTTGCGATTCCATACACTTGATACACCAAGGATTATCTTCTTATCCTCGGCAATTCCATATTTAGCCCTTATATCTTCACACTTATTATAACTAAAGCGCTTTACATCTATTCCATTATTAACGACTATAGTCCGATAATCCTTAAGAAATGACTCCTGTACCTGGCTTTTAAGCCAGTCTGAAGGTACGATCAGCGTCATATTTGAAATCCCGGAAAATAATTTCTTCTTCCTTGTATAATTACCCTTAGATGAATCCAATCCCCAGCTTATAGGGTATTCATTTTTGCAAGGACAGTGACTGCATCCTGTTTTCCACTTATCACATCCTGCTGCAACATAGTGTGCGCAGTGACCTGTAAATGCCCAGCAGTCATGCAGCGTCCAAAAGACCCTGCCTTTAAACTCATCTCTAAGGTATTTAAATAAAATCGGATAATTCAGATAGTAACCATGAATATTATGAAGATGAATAATATCAGGATTCTCTCGTCTTAATATATTAACTATCTTGCGCGTGATCAGTATAGAACCAAGTCCCTGAAGGTCGAATGCCGTTGTAAGTGCAACATGAAGCCAGAAAAAGGCGCTATTCCCAACTTTTACACAATTAAGATCATCAAATGGCATCCTTCTTCCATATATGATCATAGTATCAAAACCAGCTTCATTTGCTCCTCTTGCTATGTCACCCATAATATGACCTGTGCTGGTATTGCACACTGTATTTATCTGGATAAGCTTAGTCTTGGTCATCCGTATCAGGTCTCCATAACTCCTGCAAACTTACAGAAGGTAACAACAACATTAAGAACTATAAGTGCTACCATTAGCTTCTTCATAGTCTTCTCATCAGGCTTCCAGAAGCGGTTATTAAGAATAAAAGGAAGAAGCATTAAAAGTGGAAGATAATATCTTCCCTGCATTCCCACTATAAGGCGGAACTCACCTTCACTGTAAATATTAAACATAAGCAGAAATGCAACAGCAAATCCAATTGAATTGACTACATATATAAACGCAGCTATTAGTCTTGCTCTGATACTACGAAATTCAGTAACGTCATCTGAAGAGAGATCACTATCAGCTCTCCTAATATTTACAGATCCGGATATAAGCAAGACAAAAACCACAATGATCGCAAACTGAAGAAATCCCGGAACATGCTGGCTATAGTTTTCTCCGCATATACTCTTGATAATGAAATGCTGTGTATACTCTATAAATGTTGCAACTATAACATAAAAAACATGGAACGGATGATGAATTATAGTTGAAAGAGTATATACATTGGAATAATCAGCCTCTGCTCTTAAGTCAAAACAGAAACTAAAATATGCTATAACTTCAGGTCCTCGTAAATACCAGAGAACGCCTCCAACTATAGCAAGAGCTACTCCTCCAAATATAATAATGTCCCTTTTATCCTTCCTGTCCAGCTTCTTATATGACGGCATAAAGATAAGCAAAGCCATTGGGAAATAAATAAACTTCGTTGGAAGAAACAGCATCATAAAGATAAATATCCCAACAATGTTCCTGATCTTTATCTTATCAAGTGTCATACAACGTGCTATATAAGCGACATACAGCACAGCAAATGCTGTATTCCACATGTCATAAGAAAAAGAATTAACTCCCCAAACAGTTGAGGGAAGAAATGATACTGCCATTATCGCCCACTTCATCTGAGGGCAAACATAGATAGAAAGTGCTGCAATAAGAGCAAAAAACAGGAGATTAGCCAGTCTGCTAACGATCAGTATTACCTGATAAGGAGCACCCATAAGCCTTGTTATAGCAAGAAACAGCCCTGACCAGATGTATGGGAATGATGGCATTGTACCTTCCCATGAAGTACCAAATTTTGAATCTACAAGCTCCTGTCCTGTAGTCCAATCAGTCCAGAAAGACACTGTCTGACTTCCATCTCTAAAACTCACGATCTGATCCATTGCTGCAGGTATCCTAAGATCATTATGTCCTACTGCTTTAAGCATCTGATTAGACATATATAGTGCATCATTATAATGTATCTCTTCATCAGGTACGCAAAGAGGTGCCATGGCAAGTGTACAAATAATACCAAGACACATGATCACCGCTATAAATATAAGACTCTTTTTAAAATTCATTTTGTTATCTGTCATAAAAATATAAACTCCAAAAATACGGCCAATTCAGATATTACACAGATCAATATCCCGCATACAGGAAACTGGCATTACCTATAACACCAAATAATATAATGCATACTACAAAAACACCTGTCCATCGTATCTGGTGCCTGAATACTATATCTTCACCTGTTAGCATGGCTTCCATATTTTCATCCTGAAGCTCTTTGATAAGCAGGATAAGAACCATAATAAAAAGGACTATCGCATAGGATGCACTTGTCATATCACTTGTAAATATGAAAACTGAATTCTGAATATCAGCCATACTAAGACTAAAGCTGGTATACATTCTGGCTATATACCTGAGCGCTATCGTCAGGCTATCAGCTCTGAAAAATATCCAGCCAGTCATTGCAAAGAAGAACGTCAAAACAATACCAGGTATCTTCTTCCAGACTTTTGAAAAGCTCCACGAATCATCAGGAAGTCCTGAAAGTTCCTTACTTCTCTTCTTATACTTTGGAGATAGCAGGTTCATCAGTCCATGGTATAAACCCCACATAAGATAATTAAGACTGCATCTGTGCCAAAGTCCGCATACCGCAAAGGTTATCATTGTGTTAAGGATATGCCTTGACTTCTTAACTCTGCTGCCTCCAAGCGGTATGTAGATATAGTCTGTCAGCCATCTGGAAAAGGATATATGCCATCTTCTCCAGAACTCACGCATGGAGCCAGACAGATATGGCCTGTTAAAGTTACTTTCACATTTCATACCAAACATATTGGTAATGCCGATAGCAACTTCTGAATAGCCACCAAAATCACAATAAAGCTGTATTGTATAAAGGATTGCGCCGATCCATAATGCAAGCCCCGGATAGTACTCAGGGTTAGTAAATACAAGATTTACATAACCACTCATCCTGTCTGCTATTACCGCCTTCTTAAAAAGGCCTGATATTATCAGAATGATGCCCCTTGCAAACAATTCTTTATCATACACAAGTCCCTTATGAAGACTCTCCGTCATGCCCTCGGATCTAGCAATAGGTCCTGACAGAAGGTGTGGGAAGAAGGATACATACACAGCATAAATGACAAAGTCTTCTTCTGCTTCCCTTTTCTTTTTATATACATCAAAAAGGTAACTTAGTATCCTGAAGGTATAATATGAAATACCAATAGGAATAGCCACTTTTATAATATCAATATCAAAATCAGAGATAACTGCTGATGAGAATTTGAAAAATACGAGTATTCCTGCAAAGATCATGGTAATAAGAATAAGTTTCTTCTTACCAACGCTCTTACGTCCAAAATACAGTCCTGCATAGAAACTAGCCACTATTTCAGCAGCAATAAGCGCAAGAAACCTAAGATCACACAAAGCATAGAACACGATTCCTACTGCAAAGATCCAATAGTTTCGCAGCTTCACAGGCAATATATAGTTAACAGCTACTGCTACCAGACAGAATATCAGGAATATAAAAATATCACTCCCCAATAAAATGCCCAGCTCATTAAAAACGTTCAATTCAATCCCTCTATGTTTTTATTAAAGTGATCCAGGATCTTAAACCATCCTGAAAACGATCAGTCAAGAACCTCTGCCAGTTCTTGAGTGTACAGAGTTCTTCCGCTTGGTGACAAGTGAATAGGATCAATAAAATAATCTGCTTTACTATTATCAAATTCAACAGTACCTTTAAGATGTGGAAGCTTAGCATCTGTCGGAATAGATGCCTTTGATGTGCCTGAAAGATAATACTGTGTATTCTCCTCTTCAAGTATCAATGCAAACTTATATATCATTTCCATATACTCTCTGCTGATACCATAGGATATATACTTGGGTGTCTCTATAAAAGTAATCTCTATTTCATTATCTCTGCAAAGCTTTATGATCTTACGAATATAGCTAATCTGCTCATCATTAAATCCATCACCAGGTTCCAGATCTTCATAAGGAGAGGCCAAATAAGTATTATTATCTTTTGCTACATTCTCCTGAAACTCACCATTAACAGATGCTGTCTGTGATATATTGCCGCCTCTGTAAAACACACTACTTGCTACAGTATTATATACAGGCCATGACAATAACAGATCATTGCCGCTTGATACAAACATTTCCCAAAAATCCGAGAATCCGGCATCAGCCTTGATATTATTCCAGACTTTAAGCTTAAACTCAGTATCAGTCTGAAGGAAAATAAGATCATCGCTTACCCAGGGAGACTTAATCATAGAGCCTGTATACATATCCATATACAGATGGGCAATCCTGACATCATTATCTATCAGATACTCAAGCTCAAGATATTCAAGAGCCGGATCATTACCGTTATAGGACAAAATATAGTTCCTTCCATCAAGTCCCTGTTCCAGACTATAAATATCAAGTCCCTGCCTGAACATGGAAGACCCTATAAACAAAGTCACTCCCTGATCATCTGCATTATCCCTATATTCCCTGTCCTCAGCAATAACAGCAGGCATACCATAAGAAACATCCTGCATCAGGAATCTGGCATATTCATTTTTGATCGCTATAAGCACAAGCGCTATTGCTACAGCAATAGTAACTACCTTTACTATCTTCTTCATATACTTCCGTTATCAGAACTGATCATATCTTATCAGGATCATCAGACATGAAAGACCTATCAAAACAGCTTCGATTACCTTCTTCATACGCTCTGACATATTCCCTGTCCACTTACTACATAAAGGTGACATCAAGCATAAGCAAATAAGCATAAGGTATGCCGGCAATACTGAAACATCATATAAAGACTCATTATCATATGCCGCTATAGTAAACAGCCAATTATCAAAAGATGTAAATAATCCCAATACAGCTCCAACAAAGGTATGAATAGATGAAAGATTCCAATGAGCAAATGTATATATCAAAGCCCATACTGCAAAAAAAGCAACAAGTATCCAGGAAGCCATCTTAGAATGGTCAGGCTCAAGCTTTTTACTAAAAAGTGCAAATATAACCAGTCCAAGACCTATAAGAATTCCCATACCTGAATATGACATTGCCATCATAAGTGTTGATGGAAGACACATAATAAGTCCTATAAATCTCTTGTGATCAGGCGCTATCCTCATAGCTATAAGAGCAAGTACAAAAGTAATAATGGCACCTATAAGCCATCCGCAAATGATAATCCATTTATATCCGGCTGATACAGCACGCAAAGCAGTAACTACTAAAGCAGAAGGAACAGATAACAAGTGAAGTCCATCATCTGTCTTAAACAAATAGCTAACCTGTCCTTCAGATCTGCAATTTCCATAACTATCATCGAGCCAGAATCTTATAAGCGGAACTCCGTATATGTTATAGCCAATGTTACGAATACCGCTCTCTTTAATATAGACATATCCTTCATCATCTGTCTTCTCACTGCCAAGAATTCCATTGGACATGGCATAACTGGTTGCAAATGCTGATCTTTCAGAATCTGCCAGAGCCGAATCACTTCCTCTGTCTGTCATGAGTCCCGGCATGATGACCATGGCAAGTACAAGCATCAAAGCCCAAACAAGAGAAAATCGAACTTCAAACTTCCAAGGAGTAAAGATCATCAGAGCAAATACTAAAGCTATCATAAGTATCAGCACAAAACTATATAAATCCACACTTCTATTGTCACCATAAAGAAGGAATGATAACTGATCTACAGGAGTACCATCCTGAAGCTGGGCAGAATATGCGATATTGTATTGCTTACCTACTGTAAGATTAAATGGAAGATCTTCAAACCTGGTATTTTCTGTACTGGTATATCCGTTAGTATGAATGGAAAGAGGCTGTGAAACAGCATCATAATACTCCCCATCATCTGACCAGATAGTTATACCAACTGATACATCCTCTGTATCCAATCTGTTTTTAAGAACAGGATCATTGTTGGTCATAACAATAAATCTTACATCAGAAATAGAAGCGGTAAAGGTCTGCTCTCCCGCTTCAACTGCCTGTTCATAAAATCCGGTAACAGAATCCTTGTATTCAACCCTCCACCAGATCAACAGCATTATAAATAATATTGCAAAAACAACTATTTTCTTCTTCATAATCTTACTCATCCTGCTGACCATAAAAATATCCATCTTCAAGATATCTCATTCGATAATCATCTGTAGTCTGAGGATTTATGCTACGTACAAGCATAAGTACATAAAAGCCAAACAATATGGCTGATATAGCATATGCAATTATACTGCTAACTATTTTTTTCTTCTTCGCTTCCATAGATTACTTCCTGATATCCCAGATATATTATGAGTTTTTAATGATCTCTTCTATTTCACGTATACGTTTTTCAAGTATCGCATTTTCCTGAATAAGGGTACGTATCTTACGATTCTGTCTTGATACAATAGATGTAAGTGACATCATAATGATAATCGCAAAACCAATGCACATGAGGAAAAATCCATTCATGTACCCCTGAATTCCTATCTTTGAAAATACCCAAAGAAGAATCTGAGGAAAGATAACAAGGATAAGCATGGCTACTCCGCTAAATATCCAGGTCAGTGAATATTTTAAAGATAAAGCTTTATCCTTAAGAAGCTTCAAAATAATAACAAAATATATTATGAGAACAACAATAAGTGTCAGTCTAAGTGATCCACCTATCACGATCTATCCTCCCTACCTACTCATGAAAACATTCTACTACCCGGAGTTCTAAGTCCCAGGCTTATCCTTCTGATAACTACAGCAAGTGATACCTTGATCATGTAGTAAACAGCTCTCTTTGCATTAATAGAGCTTGTACCGCCAATTCGCTCCTGCATCATAACAGGCATTTCTTTGATACGGCCACCATTTACCAGTCCCATAACTATGGCTTCAGGCTCTGGATAGTCATCCGGATAATCATCAGCATAAACTTCTATAAACTTTCGATTAACCGCTCTAAAACCGCTGGTAACATCCTTGATATGCTTTCCTGTCATAAGGAAAATAAGTCCTGACAGGAATTTAATACCAGTTCTCCTTGCTCCTGATGACTGAAATCCTTCCTTGTCTATAAATCTGGATCCGATCACAATATCAGCTTCTCCTGATTCGATTATCCTGACCATCTCAGCTACATAGCTAACATCATGCTGCCCGTCTCCATCTACCTGAATAGCTATATCATATCCATTCTTCAAGGCATATTTATAACCACACTGAACAGCCCCGCCTATTCCAAGGTTAACGCAACCTGAAATATATGAGGCTTTGATACGTCCAAGCTCTTCTTTGGTATTATCTGTAGAACAGTCATTTACGACAAGATAATCAGCCTGCGGACATTTTTCTTTAATTGTATTTATTACCTTTTCGACATTCGAGCCTTCATTGAAGGCAGGAACTATCAGTAAACACTTCATATGCTAAACTCCCTCATATATATTGCCACAAAAACACAAAAAAGCCAAATATATTCCTTAGATAGAACCACCTAGCTGAAAGTGGTACAATACAGTTAATCTTACTCTCAAGGTGGCTTTCTCATGAATATCATGTTTGAAATATTTTCATTTAATGTAGGTGGAATTGAAAGACTTATAGTAGACATGTCCAATTCCCTTATCCAAAAAGGACATAAGGTCTGGCTATGCGTCATCAATGACGATAAGACAAAGTCTATGATGGATGCCCTCAATCCGGAAGTTACTGTTTTGGAGCTTAAGCGTCCTGTCGGTAACAGGAATGACTTCAAATATATGCGAAGGCTTGCAAAGTATGTCCGCAAAAATCATATAGATGTAATTCATTGTCACGGCATAAACTGTGTTATTTTCTCAGGTCTTTGCAAAATAGGAATTCACAGATCTGTTATCATAAACACAGTCCACGACAGCGGCAATTATCCTAAATATTCCAATCTCAAGGTATGGCTTGGGAATCTATTCCTTGATAAGACTATAGCCATATCAGATTCTGTCAAAGCTGAAATTCTGACTAGGAATGTTTCTGCAGATAAAGTTATAACGATCCATAATGCAATTGATACCGAGAGATTCCACTATGCCGAAAGGCAGACTGCCTTTAATACAGAAATTAAGAACAGTCCTATAATCTCAAGCAAGATAGAAATCCTTAATGTTGCCCGCTTTTATCCTGATAAAAAAGGACAGGACCTTTTAGTATACGCTATAGAAAAGCTTATACCTAAAATCCCAAATATTCATGTTACATTTGCAGGAGATATATTTAAAGGTCAGCAGGAAAGCTATGACAAACTTCAAAAATATATTCAGGATAAGGACTTAACTGAGCACTTTACCTTTTTAGGTAATGTGGATGATGTCCCTACCCTTCTTACAAACAGCGATATATTTGTCTTACCATCACGCTACGAAGGATTTGGAATATCTCTTATCGAAGCTCTTGCTACAGGTATGCCCTCTGTTGCGGCAGATCTTGAAGGACCGGCTGAGATCATGAATGCTACTGATAAAGGCGACCTTAAACTCGGCCTTTTGTTCAAGCCGGAAGATGCGGATGATCTTGCCAGTAAATTAGAACAGCTTATAGAAAATTATGAAAGCTATAATCAAAGATCCATCTCAGAGTATATTGTAAATAAATACAATATAGATACAATGATTGATACGCATATATCTGTATATTCAGAGCTATTATAAAAGGCAATGTCTCATTTCAAAAATCATTACAGTTTTTCATGAATTCAATAATGCATGAATTAAAATATGGCAGATATATCACTTATATCTGCCAAGGTTATATATATTCTTATATTCATATCCATCTGTCATAAGGAGAGCTCCATAAGTTCCGCCTGATGCACCTGCAAGAAGACAATTACATTTGGATACGATCAGGATAGATATCAGATACTCTCTGTTACGTTCAAGAGGCGCCTGAATATCATTTGCAACGTCCGCTATATATTTTCCATCAGGTACGTCGTAGTGCTGCTTCTGATAGCTATACAGCTTCCCTGGGAAAGCTTCTTCAAACATATCCCATATTGCATTATCCTCTGTTGCAAGATAGAGATAGTCACACCCCTTTTCTTCCATCAGTTTCTTTGCATCTTCTATCATAGTCTTAACATCAGGCTGAATAGGATGATTCCAGGGTTTTTTGGAGATATAGTCTGTTCCTCTTGCTACTACTGCAAGTACTCTTCCATCTACACCAAAATTCTCTTTCATGTAATCGTCTGCTTTTTGAACATCTTCGGCTTTCATGCAGTCTCTTACATATTTACGTCCAAGCTCATTCCACATCTTGAGCTCTTCTTCATCTTCCAGCATGCGATAGTCAGGGAAGCTTTCCGGAGGATGAATAGATCCAAGAATCACATTCCTTGCCATCTTCATATCATCAAGATCAAAACCAAAGGGCTGATCAAAAAGCCTGTCCCAGGCGTTGATCTTACCAACTTCATCAGGAAGAAGAAGCGAATTACGGCTAGACTTCATATCTATTACAGGAACATATCCATTATCAAGACACACTTTGATGGATGCGATATTAGTCGCTACAAATGAAAAGAGTCCTGCATACATATCATGACGCCTTATTACATAAAAAGTTTTATCCGGGTATTTACTACCCGGATGTGTCATATGCTCTCGCCAACGATATTCATTTAATACTTTAAAGAGGCTTGTCCTCTTAATGGTATCTTTTAAACTCATTCAAACTCCGATTATATACTAGCAGACAGACACCATATATCATTTCTTGATGTCTTTGCTCTGATAAGCACCTTTGGGCTGAAGCTCCGCCTTACCTTTACCTATCTTATAAACAAAGTCACAGTTCCTGATAGTGCTGAGCCTGTGTGCGATTACTATAAGAGTCATCTCGCCGTGAAGGGCATCGATTGCTTCCATAACTGCTGCCTCAGTCTCATTATCAAGTGCTGATGTAGCTTCATCAAGTATGAGTATTTCCGGCTCATTGTAAAGAGCTCTTGCAATACCTATTCTCTGCCTCTGACCACCTGAAAATCTGACACCGTGTTCTCCTACTACAGTATTAAGCCCGTCTGGCAGTTCCTTTAATGTATCAGTAAGCTGCGCTCTCTGGCAGGCACGCTCTAGCCTTTCCATATCAATTTCTTCATCAGAAAGACCAAATGCAACGTTCCTTGCAATAGTGTCATCCATAAGATAGATATTCTGAGGGATATAACCTATCGCATTGTGCCACTCATCAAGCTTGTCTTCTATGTTTATATCATCTGCAAGTATCTGTCCGTCTGATGGTTCCAATACTCCAAGTATGATATCTGCAAGAGTTGTCTTTCCTGCACCTGACTGACCTATGAAGGCCACTGACGTATTCTTCTTAATGTCAAAAGATATATCATCAAGGATCATCCTGTCAGAATCATCATAGTGGAAAGATACGTTCTGAAGGTGCAGCACTTCCTTAAGAGAAAGCTTCTTCTTACTTCTTTCAAGACCGCCGTTCTGACTCTTCTCAGCTTCCTTCATCTCAAGGAAATCATTGTAGATAGAAGTAATAGCAGCTTTCTGATAAGAAATCGTTCCAAGATACTCTGTAATCCTGTTAAAGGACGGAAGCATTCTTATAGATGCAACTGCAAATATCGATATAGTAGGAATAAAGTAATGGGTATTTACTCCAAGAAGGAGTTTTATACTTATAGCACCAAGGAGACTGCACATAGCGCCGGCTTCAATAACAGGCTTAGGAATAGAAACCATAGTGTGATATGTGTATTCACTCTTAACTCTGCCTGCAAATGCTTCATCATATTTTCTGAAGAAAAAGTCTTCCTTGTTCATGACCTTAACTTCTTTAATACCATTAAAAGCCTGCTGAACCCACTTATTAACCTGAGCTTCAAAGAAACGATTCTTCTGCCCCATAAGTCCAAGGTGCTTTTTGTAAACCTTAAGAAAAAGAAGTACCAGTATGGCAAGAATAAAGCCAACTGCAATAGTAATAGTCTTATCTTTGATAAACAGATATATTATAAGAGCTGTAACTGTCAGTCCTTCTGTTACAAGAAATACTAGTGCCTGAATAGTTCCAAAGAAATCTGCTACATCCTGATTCACATTTCTAAGAAGCTCCGATGAATTCTTTTTCTTATGATAGCTATAGGACTGGCCCAGATAGAAACGCATAAGCTTTGTAGAAAGAAAGCGCATGTTGGAATATATATATTTGTACTGCCTGTTATACATAAAGATAAGATAGATATTCTTAACTATATACAATACTATCAAAGACATAAGCAGTACAAAAACGAAAGTATTAGGATTATCTATTCCAAGAATCCCTGCAACAGACTTATATGGATCCTCATCAAGAATAGTATCCTTATCCAAAATACTGTTAATAACAGGGAGAATCATAGAAACTCCCAAAAGCTCAAATGCTGTTCCTATTACAATAAAAATAAGCAGCACCAGACTATCTGCTTTCTGCTTGTGAGTAAATATTGCTCGTAATTTCTTAAGTTCGTCCATCTATTTACAACCTTTTCTTCTTTCAGGATCTTATAAAAGAATCTTGCTCTGCCGATCCTAATCAGATCAGCCTGTCAAAGCTACGCCTTAGCTCATCCATACATGCAACTACATACTCTGCCGCATCCGGTTTGAATTTAGGCTGAGATACAAAGTTATCATAGTATACATTATCCGAATTTAGTTTTTTAATCAAGGCTATAGTATCTGAATTATCTCCATCGAAGTCCCATAGAAGTACTGCATCTGTATTTATCACATTCGGCTCAGGCTTACCTAGGCAGCCCTGATATATAGGAATAGCTCCGCATTTAAAAGCATCAAATATCTTCTCTGTTACATATCCCGGTGCATCAACATTTTCAGGGCATATGTTAAATTTAAATTCTGACAGATATTTATTCTTGTCATTGTCATAATCTTCCCAGAGCTCTTTGGTGTTATTGCGCCATTTACCGGCAATACTAATATCACATACACCTTCAAGACTCTTTAAGATATCTGACCTTGTCCCCCAGAAATCATGCGATGCAAGAAGGAGGGTATCCTTCCTGCCTGTAGAACGAACTGCATTTATCTCATCTATGGTTCTCTTAATATCATCATGAGTACAGTCAGGATCAAAGACATATGTAAGCCATAAAGGAAAGCGGATATATTTTGTCTTCCTGCTCCCTTCAAATCCCAGAAGTGAATCCTCTTCTCTATTACCAAAACCTATAGCAAGATCCACTTCTCCAGCTCCATAATTACCATACAGCTTTCTTCTGTCAGCCCATATCCTGTCTTCTATAGGATCTGTCTTTAGTATTCTGTGTAAAACCGGCTGTTCAAGATTTTCTCCGGAAAAGAATATCTTGGCTCCATCAAAATCTTCCTTCAATTTACTATAAGGTCCAAAAATACTATAGAATCTGATCCTGCGCTCAGGGTCTTTATTCCCAGCATCAATAAATCTTGCAAACCAGTTCTTATGCGGATCTTCTCTCCACCAGTTAGCAAAAGTCATAACACCATTACGAGTAACTTCACGTTCTCTGTTCCAATTATGTGATTCTCTTAAATATCTTGCATAAAAGTGAATTATGTTCATATGTCCGCCTTGTACTAAATTAGATACTTTTATTGATAATTCGTCTCACGTCTTCATTTTAACCAAAGATAACAGAGGCTCAAATTTAATCGCTGCTGCCAGTTTATAAGCCATTCTCTTTTTAAATGGCAGATATTTTGACCTCGCATATACTGACGCATCTTTCTTTATCTCTTTTTCAAATTCTGCGAGTTCTTCAGGCTTTATGTTTTTGTTTTTTCTAAACCAGTAATCCAGGTAAAACATATACCTGAAATGATAGTTCACTGCAAGTGAAGCTATCTCATTATCTCCTGCATTGGCAAAATATTCGCAGGCACTTCTTGTAGCAGGAATGGCATCAAGGTGTCTTATATCAAGTTCCTTTGTCATGATACTATCAGGTCTTACTGAATAATAATATAAGACCTTATTTACATAAGCGACAACCTCAGCATTATATAAAAGCTTAAAGGTAGTATATGTATCCTCATGGATCTTTCCTTTTGGAAATGTCAGATCAAGCTTTTCAAAAAGATCACGTCTGTAGATTTTGCCCCAAGTTGTAAATGACCAACCATGTGCTCTTGACAGATATGTATTCTTAACTGCCTCTCTGGCTGAAACCACCTGAGTACTGCCTTTTTTCAACTTCCCTTTTGTTTCTGCTGATGATGTAACATCTTTAGATTTTTCTCTATCTTCAGATGTTTTTTTATCTTCAGATACTTTACTATCAGCAGATACTTCATCTCCACTCGAAACTACTTTTCTTATATAATCCGCTACTCCAACCTGTGCTCCGGTAGCTTCCATTCTTGTTACAATACGCTCTATGAATTGAAGATGAATGGTATCATCAGAGTCAACAAAGGTAACATACTTACCTGTTGCCTTTTTAAGTCCTGCATTACGGGCATCAGAAAGTCCCCCGTTTTCTTTATGGATCACATTAAACTTCTTGTGGTTTTTCTTCGCAAATTTATCAGCGATTTCTCCCGAGCCATCTGTTGAGCCGTCATCAACAAGCCATACTTCGATGTTTTGATATGTCTGAGCATCAATTGATTTCAAGCATCTTTTCAAATAATCTTTAACGTTATAGATCGGTACTATTACAGATACAAGTGCGCTTGTCATAAATCCCTCCGAATAAAAATATCTGCAACTGAAGTAGTTATCTGAGTATACCCTTGTTCTGTCATATAGTCCCAAAGATATCCTTCACGTGGATTCCACTCATTCATGTGTTCTCCACCATCCATACCATTAGTAATTCCTATATCTTCATTAAATATTACTACAATATCCGGTATATTCTCCGGATGAATCTCTTCATATATTTCAAGCTGTTCATTCATAAGAGCTATACGCCATGGTGTCTGTGCTGCAAATTTATACTCAGTACATAAATATGCCCAAGGAAGAAATTTACTGTAAAAAATCTTCAGTTCTGAATCAGGATATTTTTGTTCAAAGTCCTTAAGAACAGCATATACTTCATCATACTGTTCTGCATCTTCAGCTTCTGCCATAAGTCCCTTAGCCGGTCCCTGACAAATTCTGGTATTAAGAGCACTTCTGTCGGCGGTATCTCTGTAGATTGGTCCAAACACGCGAACAAAGCAGGAAGAAATAATCATCAATACAAATAGCATAGCTATTATTCGCTTATTTGATTCGCTATATTTTTCGTTATTTTCAATCACATAATCATAAATAATAGCAACCGCTGCCAATGAGGATACCACAAGTCCGGTACAAAGGCATGTAGCACAGGTATCAGATCCCAGCCAGAATGCAAAAGCCATCACAAGACCTGAAATATACATTATAATGGGCCACTTAGATATAAGCTCTTTTATACCTTTGCCGCTTCTGTCTAAAATCATTCTAACTATATATGCAGCTCCTATAAAACTAATCTGAATATATACCGTTCCTGTACTGGTAAATCCCTCTCCAAAGATCAGCATAAGAACAAAAGCAATTAAAGATGTATATATAAATGTATTATTGCTGACCGGTCTTTTTCTAAAACGCATAATGATCAGTACTATCATCACTACAGCGCCGGTAAGGCAATTAAGCCCCAAAGTCAGAATAGTCTTAATTATCTTGGTCAATGTACTAAGATCAGCATAGTCAGGGTTCTCGATCACATATTGTAAATTGATCATAAGTTCTTCTATGGAAGAATTATAAAGTATCTGCCATAGATAAACAGTTGCAGCTATTACAACCCCGATTGCAAACCAAAACGCTTTCCTATTTCGAAACATGGCAGCAATCCAAATAATAAAAATAAATGGGGCTAAAAACGGCATGCAGATAACAGCTAATGACGTAAATATGCCAGCCAGAATCATATATACTCCAAATCCTTTTTCAATAAATATAAGCGCAAGTATCATAAAGGATGGATAGAGCTGATAATAGCTAAGCCCCATTACGTTCTGCCTTGCATAGAATAAATAAAGAAGAGCTGCTGTTAAAGAAACATTCTTGTTCTTATGCATATTTCTAAATATGAATACAGCAACTAAAACTGCCAAGACAAGATATGTGATCCTTCCAGCCAGAATAATTCCTGTTCCGTCCGGAACAAAAAAGGTATATATTTTATAGAATGGTTTTAGTAAAACTGAAGAAAACTGTGAAGGGTACCACTCATCCACAAAAGGGCGATCTCCCTGGCTCAGTCTCTTAGCCAGGGCATAATAATATGATTCATCTGTCTGATCAAAGCCAAGAAAGCTCCTGTATAAAAGAAGAGCCGCAGCTATGATCAATATCAATATATAGCTCATTTTCTTTTGCTCCTGAATCGGGCCGTACCAAGAGATACCAATACAACACCAAGTGCACCTGTATAAAGTCCTACAGCCAACGCCCGCCTGTTATATTCTATAATAGGAGTAAGTCCATCATATGCGTACATAGGAGTACCTTCCCCTGTATAATCAAGGATTATCTCTCCCTTTTCTTCAAGTTCTGCTACATCTTCTAACGTAAGCATCGTCTCAGGCCAGTCAGCTTCTTCATTGATATCATAATTAACATACATTGTAGTTGGATGTTGTACAGCAACGTAATAACCTATAATTGAGGCTATACACATTATTGCAAACAAAATACCGAATCTAACCTTACTTTCAGTTATTCTTTTAATAATATCCTCGCAATATCCGGCCACTCTATCTACTAACAACGCATTGCTATTAACTACAATATCCCCAGCTTTGATAATATGAATTTCTTTATTCCAAAACGACGGAAGCTTTTTTGAAATCTTATCTGATAATTCAAAGATCTGCATTCCAATCAGTACAAAAGCCATATTTCTGTATGATGAATTAAACATGAAGGGTTCTGTAACTCCAGCAACACATATACCAAGCATTATTGCCAGTTCAACATTTCTTCCCTTTTTATTAAGCGAATATATTGTATATAAAAGAAACAAAATAAGAATTACAAAAGGAATAACCCCAAGCTGTCTTAGTCCATATACATAAGAACAGTCCATAGTATAGTTATAGTTTTCCAGCTCTTCAGGCAAAAATCTCATACCAAAAAAAGTTGCCGGCTGCATAGTCAAAAAATACTTTGAAAGATAGAAACGTGTATTTAATGCTTTATTTATAATATCAAAAAGATGTCCTTTGATCACAAGTGGTCCAATCAGAGCAAATGCAAGGCATATTGGAAGTACCATCTGTGACAGAACTCCCCACAACTTTCTTGCCTTAGGAATTGAGGTTAAGCAGAAATTAATTATAAGGTATACTGTCACTGCTATAGCACCTGTAAAACTAAATGTATATCCAAATACAATCACATTACCGAGCATAAGAAAAATGCTTATCTTAAGCATCTGCACAGCAGATCTGTTCCTTACAAAATACAGGATCAGCATAGTAAGTATCAAATATGTAATGTGGGTTACATTAGGATGCGGATATCCAAGTCCATGACAGATAATATACATACCTATCTTGTGATGAAGCCTGTAATACTCACTGACAATTCCTGATAATGTAAGAAATGCCATCACCGGATAAGCAAATCCAAGAATAAGAAGGGCTGTTTTAAATACCTTCTTCTCAGGAACATCTTTTATACCCGCAACCAGTGTCATATAAAAAAGAAAGCCCCTCTGATCAGTATTAAGAACGACCATGAATCCGCATATCAAAAGAACAGACATCCAGCAAAGCTCAAATATGCTGTGTCTGGACATAAGGACCTTCAATCCAAAAAGAGTCATTCCTACTACTATAGATATGTTATATAAAAGCTGTCCGTCATAAAGGCCAATTGCCTTTGCAAAGAACATGACCGCAAAATAAAGAAGGTAACAGTACTGTGCTGCTGTTACCTTGTTATCATCTGAAGTTTGATTAGTTATTGTCTTAACGTTAGACATAATATACCTGCTATTTTATCCGTTATAAAGCTCAATCGTTGCATCAGTCATCTTGTCCCAGTTGTACTTGTCACAGATATAATCTGCTGCCATATCTTCATACTGCTTAACTGTTTCAGGATGATCTATAAGGAATCTTACTTTATTACCTAGATCTTCTACATCGCTCTTTTTAAAAGATACTGCCTTATCTCCAACAACTTCTATATTCTCATCAATATCACTTACAAGGCAGCACCTTCCATAACTCATGCCTTCAAGAAGGCTTATGGACATGCCTTCTACATCACTTGGAAGGCAGAAGGTATAAGCATTTGAACAAAGCTCTTCAAGTTCCTGATCGTGTATAAAGTCAGTAAGGATAACTCTTGGATCCTCTGCTGCCATACGTCTTATCTGTTCCATATATTCAGCAGCATTGGAAAATCCCCCTGCTACTACTATCTTCATATCAGAATCAATATTCTTATATGCTTCAAGAAGATAGTGAATACCCTTTTCAGGAACTATACGGCATAAGGTCATTATATAATCGTGACCCTTAAGCCCATACTTCTTAGTGATAAGATCGGGCTTTCTGATAACAGGCCTTGATATTCCATTAGGAATATAGTGGGTATCACGGCCATAGGTCTCTTTAAAATATTCCTGAACATTTTTGGACAAGACTATGACTTCGTCTGCATACTTTGCGGCCATCTTCTCACCTGTCATGAGCATCTTGGATGCAAAGTTACCCCATTTTGCTCTCTGCCAGTCAAGACCGTGAATGGTTGCTATTACTTTCTTACCAAAAAGTTTTGGAAGCCACAGCATAAGACAGGGGCCTTCTGCATGATAATGAATAACATCATATCCTCCAAAGAGGGCTCTGATAGTTGCAAAGAAAGCATATACTATAGCATTAAGCTTTCCGTTATTTAATGTCGGAACAACTATTATCCTGATATCATCGAAATAAAGTCCGGGCTTTCCAGCAACTTTATTTCTCGGCTGCTTGTGCTTCTGGTAACGATTGTAACAGTCAACAACGTGTCCCTTATCACGAAGTCTTGTAGCAAGTTCCCATACTACAACTTCTACGCCGCCTTCGCGGGACGGAACACGCTTCTGTCCTATCATTGCTATATGAAGTTTTGATTTATTTTTATTAGAATGCATTTTCGCTTTGACATCCCATACCAATCATATTTTAGCTATCAGGCTTATGATCACACTTCGCCGCCTACAAGGTCGCACTTATCACAGAGCATAAGGCCTTTTCTTCCGATCTTCTTCATAGCTTCTCTTATCTGCATATGCTCTTTAGAATACCAGGCTTGCTGTACAGTCATCTTATTAAGATCACCAAGATCATACTTGCCAAGTGCATCTGCTGCACAAAGACTGACATGTCCATCAGGTCTAATTATAAACTGCTGAAAAGGAAGGACGCACTTAGCCTTACTTCTATGGGCTACTTCCTTCTTATTAGGTGACTGTCCACCTCTTGAGTTCAAAATCTCATGCTTAAGACGAAGGCTGAACAGAACTTTTGGCTGAAGCTCTTCATGCTGCTCAACATATTCATATATAGGCTTAAGATTAGGACTTAATACCTGCTCATCACTATAATCATCAATGACCATCTCATCAAGATACTGCATGATATCTATGAACTTCTCAAGAGTCATTACAGTACCATTAGTATAGAGATGCCACTTGGCATTCGGAATCTTCTCCTTGGCATACTTCTGGAAATCAATGATCCTTGGATCAAGGAAGGGCTCATTATTACTAAAAAGAGCTATCTGACCTCTATAATCCCACTGAGCAATCTCATCTATGATCTTATAAAAAAGCTCATCTGTCATTTTTGCATATGGCCTTTGAGGTTCATGTACATTAACAGGACAGAAAGGACAATCTCCATTACATCTGTTAACTGTCTCAATCTCTATTTCAGTAGGCTGCGGAAGGTTATTCATATCATATGAATTCACCATACGATCATTAGCCTTCTCCATTCCTGTCTTTACAAACTTGTGATAGAAATCCTTTATTACGCTTTTGTCACGGAAGGAATTTCTTTTTTCTACTCTAACCATCTAGATCTCCAACTTTCAGGATATATTTATTATCTTGTGTAAATTTTCATGAGTTTCTCTGCATATACTGCTGCATCATCAAAGAGACCTGCTTTACAATTCAAGCGGTACTGTTTAAGTTTACCCGTATCATTATAAAGGCTTTGAACCTTTTTGACCAGCGCACTTACATCGCCGCTTTCAAACGTCTCTCCGGTAGCGTTATCAGAGCCCTTTTCAATAGTATTTATGAGTTCCGGAATACCACCTATATCAGCTCCCATTACAGGTGTTCCAAGAGCTATAGATTCCATAACAGAATATGGACAGTTCTCGTACCATTCTGATGGATAGATAGTAAATGCAGCGTTCTTTATAAGTTGTCTTAACTCATCCCCTGATTTAAATCCAAGGTTAACGACATTGGAACCTGCACCGTTTATCTCATTGACAACTCCGACCATTACAGCGTTTGCTCTTGAGTCAACAGCAGCTTCAAGAGGTCCCTTACCTGCAAATACAAAAGTGATCTCAGGGAGCCTTTCTGAAGCATTAAGGATCGTACCTATTCCCTTCTCCGTACTATACCTTCCAAAATACAGAACATAGGTGTGTTCCGGCAGTTTATAATCAGCCGGTTCTATAGTTGGCATCTGTTTATTAGCAGCAGTCTTGACTTCTTCAGGAAGGAAGTTATGCATTGCTATAGTCTTACCTGCAAATAATGGATTCGTATCCATCTTCTTCTTCATAAACTCTGAAGGGCAGATAATGGCATCAATGTATGAATACGCTTTATTGCTCTTCCAATATTCCGCCTCTAAGCTTCCGATAACACTCTTTAACAGGCTTCCATGAATGCACCTGTTCTTAGTACAGTTACCAAAGCGCCCGCCAATACACTTCTCACAATTAGCTCCGCTCTTTAAGTCCCTAAGCATATGATTAGGGCATATAAGCTGGTAATCATGGGCAGTATATACTATCTTACACTTGTGACCTGTTTCCGTCCTCCAGGCATCAATTTCCAGGATTATAGAAGGTGTCAGCTGATAATTGAAATTATTAAGGTGGCACACATCAGGCTCATAGTCATCAAGTACAAGTCTTATCTTCTTCCTTGCTTCCTTTGAATATATTGTCTTAAAGGGATAAGTTATCTTAGAAAAAACAGAGCCCCCATGAAAGTCCATATCCTTAGTATAGGCATCCATATTGTTGCCTACACATCTGCCTTCATGCTCCATTCCAAAATACTGGACTTCATGTCCAATACTTTGGAAATACTGGCCAAGACCAAACATATATGTCTCAGATCCACCATTGGGATAGAGGAATTTATTGATCATCAAAATCTTCATATAAAGCCATCCACTTCAGTAAAGTATCTAAAATCAAAATCTATAAAGGACCAAAACTACTATTATTTACCTATCTTCAATACCTTTCTAAACACAGGGATAATAGTACTTTGAGCAAATTCATCCTTAACCGCTATCAAAGTCACAAGATATGCAATACCGCTTACAACTATAGCTATGAGAAGCCTTATTATCACATTTTCTATCAACACCTTGAACGCAATACAAATAATAAAAACAAATATAGTACCCAATATAGGACCGGTAATGATCTTGCCTACATTAGAAAGCCTTATCTCTGCAGGCTTTCCGATCATACTTATAACCATGATAACAATATTCGCAGCAACAGTTGTAATAGCTGCTCCGTGTATTCCCAGCGGAGGTATCAGTATGCAGTTAGTTATTGCATTTATGACCATACCTGACATGCAGGCTCTCATGAACTGCTTTTCTCTCTTAGCTGGAATCAGGATTATATTACCAAAGAAGCTTCCAACCAGCATAAACAGCATGCTAAAAGAAAGTATCCTTACTACTCCTGCCGAAGGCAAATATTCTGCCCCACCAATAAGAGTCAATATCTCTTCCGGCATTACAAGAAGCCCTGCAAAGCATGGAAGTGCAACAGCAAGCATAAATGAAACCGTATACCTGTACAAGCTATTGAGCTGTTCATTATCATTATTATCAAATGCCTTAGTCATCTGAGGCATGATCACAAATATGATCGCATTGGCAAGCTGGGTTACAAAGTTGATCAAATATGCAGCTGTAGTATATAACCCAACCGCCGTATCATCCTTGATAACACCGATCATTGTTATATCAAGATTATTCAGGATATGCTGTGCCAATATCATAGTAACCATGGTCACTATTGGCCCGGTATGTCTCTTCCAGTCCATGTGAGTAGTAAATCTTACATGGCAATACTTTTTTCTATAAAAAACATTGGCTATATAGGCGCCGCTTGATGCAATAATAGCAGTAACAGCATATGCCTTGTAATGCTCTCTGGAACGGACAAATGCAAACATGCATATAAGTGCCAATATCTGAAATACAGCCGTTCTTATAGTTATGTACCGAAAATCCTCCATGGCTGTATTGAGCCAGTCGGTTCCGATAACAGTAAGGATAATTCCTAGACTTTGGATCAGAATAAGAGTCTTATATCCGCTAAGTTTAGGAACAAATAATGTGCACAGGATGAGTACAACATACGCTACTACAGCCATACAGATATTGATCGAATATATCTGACTTGAAGTCTTCTCAAGTTCCTTCTTATCATCCTTAACAAGGCTACATTCTCTGATGGCATATGATGTAATACCAAGAGTTGTGATAAGGGAAAAATAGCTGACAAACGAAGATGAAAAATTAACCTTACCTACATTCTCAGCTCCCAATACCCTGCTGATATAAGGAAAAGTAATAAGCGGATATATAATACTCGATATTGTTCTTATAGTATTAAAGACAGTATTCTTTTGTACTGACGGAGAATCATTCTCAATGCCCTGTCCCAAATTTTGTCCTCTTTATTTCTTCTTGTTCCTGCCGGTTGCAATCAGCCACATAAATCTTATATTGGTAAAAAAGTATCTCTTAACAAGTCGCTCCGGATTCTGAAGCATACGATACAACCATTCAAGGCCAATGAGCTGAACCCATATAGGAGCTCTCTTAATAGTGCCCGCATGAAAATCAAATGCAGCTCCTACTCCAACGCAGACACCTCTGAACTTTCCTTTATGTGCCAGCATCCATTTCTCCTGTCTGGGAGCTCCAAGACCAATCCATATAATATCTGGGTCAGCCTTATTGATCATATCTATCATCTCATCTTCTTCAGCATCAGAAAGATCTCTAAAAGGAGGCGAATAATAGCCTTTAACTATAGTTCCCGGATACTTTCTTTCGATATTAGCTTTAAGCTTATCAAGCGTCTCCTGAGTCGAGCCATAGAAGTAATGAGTAGTCTGTCCATCCATAGATGCCTTAAGCATCTCTTCCATGAAATCAGGTCCCGGCATCCTGACAGCTTCTGTATCAGTGTCGTGACGAAGAAGTCTTGCAATAGGAGCTCCATCAGGGAAGGTTAACGCAGAGCTATTCTCAGCTTCTCTGACGTCTTCTCTGTCATAAGACATAACCGTAGTATGTACATTTGAAAAGCAAATGTACTGCCCCTTAAGAAGGTCAAGGTGATTACGTACATATGTAACAGCTTCAGATATATTAGAAACCGTATAATTCACCCCAAGAACAACACCTTTACGAAGCATAGCAGTATACCTTATGGCATTATAGCCTACTGAAGAATTGATACTTTTATGTGAAACTCTTCCACCTTCGAAAGTTATAATGACATCCGACGGTATATTCTTTGAAGCAAGCATTTCTGCAACAGTGCCAACCTTTTCGGGTTTACTGTCAGGAAGATATATAACAGCTCTCTCATAATTAAGATCAGAATCATCCAAGGTGAGCTCATCATCTATATTGCCCGCCATATCTTCAACAGTTATTACCTTATCTACGATTCCTCCACCAAGCTCTAACATCTGGTGCCGTATAACAGACTCGTGCTTTTTATCAGTTATAAGAAGGAGCTTTTGATAGATACTGTCATTTCTGATCTTTCCAAGTATACGTCTTCTGTACCAGATCCTTATAGCAGAATCAAATATCGTATTGTAGATGAAAAATGCAGCTATAACAGTCCTTGATACTCTGCTGCTCCATTTAGCTATAAACAGATAGATAAGCAGTATCAAAAGGAAATAGATCTGCGTCTTGATGACAGTAAATATGATCTCTGTCCTACTCTGCTCAACAGGAAGTCCCCATTTTGAACCCTTGGTATAGCTTAATACTACATTGATAAGCAGTAACACCATGAACAAAGAAACATAAAGTCCCTGTATTCCTTTTGTTCTTTCATAAAATGGCGCAAGAAAAATATATCTGGAAAAAATTGCAAGGAAATATGCAGCACTAAGTGCTGCATAATCCAGATATAAAATATGTCGTCTGTATATTTTTCTCATGCGAGACTCTATATTATACTTCATGATCACTCAACCATTATAGTATGCGTTTTATATCATAAATGCACACACTATATATTATTTTAATTAATACTCATTGCATGCCAGGCAGCATCAGCTCCATATCCACATGTAACTGTTACCGTCCGCCCTACTATAAGAGGAAGTCCTGACAAAGCTGTAGTCGTATCAAGCTTAATGAGCATAGTACCATCTGATGTAACAAGATACAAGGTGTTAAGAGTAGAGCTTACAGATACAGTACCTGTAAAGGATGCTGTAGTCGTATATGCTCCTGCATCATTATAATTGGCATTACCAAGATTTGTAACCTTTGCAGCATGCATATATGCATCATTGCCTCTGTATAGCGCAACTGCTATAGACTGTCCCGGAATCAGTGTCAGGCATCCTGAAAAGTCTGTGTTACTATCATACTTAACGATCATCGTACCATAGGATGTTGAAAAGTATAATAACGAAGTAGTGGTTTCAGCAGTAACTGTACCTCTTACATTAGGCATTTCCACACCGCCTACGATAATAGTATCAGGAACACTGTTAGACGGATCACTATCACTTACAGTTACTGCATGGAGACATGCATCACTTCCTCTTGCAACTTTAATATAAACAGCCTTGCCAATAGCAACAAGCTGACATCCAGTAAAGTCAGTAGTACTATCAACCTTGATCTGCATGGTTCCTTCTGTTGTTGAAAGGAATATCACATCTTCTGTAGTCTTACTTGTAACAGTACCATATACTGTTGCAGAAGTTGAAGAGTCGACAACTGCGACGGTCTCATATATCTTAGATGCATGAAGACAGGCATCCTGGCCCCTATGACATTCAACCGTTACTTCCTTGTCAGGAAGAAGCATCTTACAACCGCTCAAATCTGTCTCAGGGTCTATAGCGATCGTCATCTTGCCCTGCGGAGTGTTCAAATAAAGATAACTACTTGTTGTATCAATACCTACCGTACCACTTACAGTATATGTATCAAACGCATCTGATCTAATACACATTACAGAAAAGACGGCTAATACACACATTAGAAAAACTGATAATCTTGCTTTAATTCGCTTACTCATAGTTCTCCCCTTTCATTATCCGATGATTCCCATTCTCCTTACTATGCTTCTGTATGCCTTTCTGGACATATATGCAAAATACAGAGCTTTAGCTCTGATATTCTGACCGAATTTAAGAACTGCGCCAGGCTTCCTATCAAGTCTTCTGTAAACAGGAGAAGCCTTCTTGTATTCTTCAAGTTCCTTCCTGCATTCATCTGCTGAAAAGACGCCACCCTTCTTATCCATATAATGAAAGCAACTATATATATTCTGTTCTGATGCCCAGTATCCATCTGATACATTATGCCTTGCCCAATACTTTGGGGCTATGGCATATACAAGCTCATCACTTGTAAAAGCCGGGAACACTGCAAAAGATGAATTTGATAATAAAAGATACTTAGCGTTTTTGATAGTTACGTAGTCCTTGGCAAGGTCATTGGTAACAGCCTTAACCTCCGGAAGGATCTTGTGAGCAGCCTCTACATCATCTGTTACTGCCAGAAATTCCATATCCGGACGAACCTTTTTCATATTCTTAATGCCATGAAGCCAATACTTCCTATCAAGCCACAGTTCAGGTGAATTGGAGTAGTCTCCACATCTTAAATGAATAATACAAAGATTATCTTTGGTATATTCATGTGAATCATACTCCGGCTTAACCTTGAGCCAGTCCTTTAGCTTGTCCTTATATTTTTCAAAATACTCTTCACCCTGAAGATTACCATACAAAAGGGTATTATCCTCAATATCAAAGAAAGCTTTGTCAACTCCGCTTACATAGACTCCATGTTCCATGTCATGTGAAGAGTTACCAAGGTAAAGTCTGTGATCTTCATCTTCAAATATAGTAAATTTTGACTTATCCGCTTCCGGTATCTCTATGCCAAGGTCTATATCCATGAAATACATTCCTGTATCGGAATGCATATTATTAGCAAGACCCTTTGGATTTATTATTCCAAACTCGCAGCCCTTATTCTCAGCAGCAGCTCTTGCGCATACATACCAAAAGAGCTGATTACCAAGTCCGGAACCGTATGAAAACTCCGTTCCAATCACTGTATAATATCTGTCCTTTCGAATTTACATTTAACGCACAACAAAGAATAAATAATTAATCTTTGTCCACATCCAGCTTCTTCTCTTTGGCGATATATATAGGTCTGTTCTTAACCTCCATATATATCCTTGCCAGATACTCCCCTATTATTCCAAGGAGAAGAATTATCATTCCTCCCAAAAATAAAAGAAGTAACAAAATAGTTGTTGTATCCTGCCATGGACGTGCACCAGAAATCGACATGGCATACAGCCTGACACCATAAACAAATGAAATTAAAATAACAAGAAATCCCAAATAGATCACTGCTCGCAGAGGCGCTACGGCAAAGGCAATAATACCTGTCTTGGCATAATTCCATAGGCCCTTATAATTCCACTTACTATCGCCATCAACACGCTCTACATTTTCATATTCAATCCACTTGGAATTAAATCCGATCCAGGAATAGATACCTTTGATAAAACGCTCATGCTCTCTCATGGAAACTATCGCATCAGCAACCTGCTTCTTCATAAGCCTGTAATCTGTCATGCCCGGTGCAAGTTTCATACCTGTAGCCAAGTTGATAACATGATAAAAAGAATTAGACAATAAATTTCTGATTCTGGATTCTTTTTCTCTTTTTACTCTTCTGGCTGTAGCACAGTCATATCCTTCTTCTTCGATAGCATGAAGCATGTCTATAAGAAGGTGCGGCGGATGCTGAAGGTCCGCATCCATTAGTGCCACATAATCTCCATCAGCATTCTCAAGTCCCGCGTAAATAGCTGACTCCTTACCAAAGTTTCGTGCAAAAGATATATATCTGACATTACTGTTTTCAGCATTTGAAAGCTTTACAATACGTTCTAAAGTATCATCTTTACTTCCATCATCAATATACAAAACACTAAAGCTGTAAGCTTTAAGTTCATTACTAAACAGCTCTTTCAATGCATCATATATCAGTTCTACACATTTGGATTCGTTATAACAAGGAATTACTATATCGATTTTTTTCATAATACTTTCCCATAGCAAGAATAGTCAGTTATTGTAACATTGCCTTTTTGATAACACTAATAGTTATCTGCAAATACGCATAACTGACTATATTATAGCATAATACAGAAATACAAACGATCAAATAATAGCAGTTGACGTCGTATCCACATCATCAATAGCTGCCACTATATCATCACTGGTTTCTCTATACTTTTTATATCCACCAGCCAGTGAAGCAATAATAATGACCAAACATACTGTCAACGTAATTATCTTTGACCTCTTGCTATTAAAAAACATCTGCGGAATGAGTCCGATGATAATAGCAAACAATAATATCCATGATGGATAATAATATCTAAATTCGAATGCCTGCGTATTTAAGAGATATGCACCATAATAAAATAATGAGACCAAAAAAGTAGCTTCATATAAATTTAATGGTGCCTTCTTTCCCTGATACTTAAAACGCCATATCAAAATAAGCACAAGGCTAAGCAAGTACATGATCCATGGCCTTCTAATAATACTGTTAAATTCCATAAATGCAAGGAAGAAATTTACATAAAACGCTCTTTGCTGTGAATCATTTAATCCAAATTCATTATCAGGATCCCATGGCTGATAATAATATTCATACATATTTACAGGCTTTCCGATTCCTAATGAATGAGAAATAAATTCCCATTTCGTCTTTAGGAACATTTTAGGCTCATGCAGCGCCATCTTCACATACCTCTTGACCAGCCTTGTAGAATGATCTCCTTCTGATATGGCCATTGAAGATATCGGTGAATTAAACATACCATTGATAGATGATCCCTGCTCATCATAGCTGTTATTCTGCACTGCAATAGCAGTAGCCCCGTCTCCAAACAGATCATCCAGGTAATCTATATACTCATACTGCTTATCAGGTTCCATAGATTGAATTACAGATACTATCTCCCATGCAAATCCTGCAGAATAAGAAGGCAAAACTCTGATATTCAAAAGAGAAGGCAAAAATGCAGAAACAAAAAAACCAAGAAGTACAGACGCGCTTAATAATACTCTTGCCAAAAGCTTCTTTTCTCTTAACAGGACAATAATTATCACGGCCGGAATTATAGAAAAAGCATTCGCCCTATATCCAAAGCATACAAATGAAAATCCGATAATCAGGATAACAGTAATAACCTTATCGAATCTAACCTGAAGTGCTCTCCATTTCCAGATAAGCAAAAGAATTGCCAACATAGCAATGGCACTACCAACACTCGCCTCATAATATACTCCAAAAGCCCACATAACAGGAGACAGAAAAAGGCATATCTTATTCCACAGCGGATGCTGCTTTTCATTTAACTGATCAATAAAAACAATAGTTAACAACCAATGTAAAAAGCACTGGGTAAATGTATAAAGAATGATAGATCCAACTATCTCTTTAGAAAGCAAAATAAAAAATGAGGGTGTAATAGTAAGCCATGAGCTTGACGGATATAAGGCAGATTCTCCAGTTAAAAAAGCCTTAATAGATGTCTTTAAACTATCAGTAAATGATATTCGAACATAGGAATCAATATAAATGATTCCCGGATGAGATAATATGGTGATAAAAACAGAAATCAAAAGTGCAATTATAATACTATTACGATTATTACAAAACCACTTTATGTATGCAGATTGTTTTATTTCAGCAATTATCTTGCCTGGTTTTTTAGTTGCCATTTTCATATTTATACAAAAATCTCCATAAATGCTTAGATTGTTATATATCTACCCAATTCACAATATATGTTTTAATAGGACAAAAAGCTTCAGAATAATCAAATAAGGATATTTAATAAAGCCCATCTTTATATTGCTTACGCCTTTATACTCTCTGGCATAATAACACAATGATTTCAGAAATAACCTGCTGACTTTTTCAAAATGCTGAGGTGTCTCTTTCTTATAATCATGATCATGTATTACTGTAACTTCAGGGCAATATACCATTTTCAGATCGGCACGTCTTATGCGCTCTTCTATTATATATTCCTCAAAATACAGAAATGTATTAGGATCAAAGCCGCCTACCTGTTCAAACAAGGCGCTGTCAAAAAACCAGAAGCATCCGGAAAATGTATAATGATCCTCGATCTTATTTCGCAAAGTCTTGATCATATTACCATAAAGACAGTTCACTATACTCTTTTTATACATGGGATTTAAATGTTTGTCACCCTCGAGTATATCAGGTCCAACCACTACAACATCCTTGGTAAACTTATCTCCTGCAATATCAAGATTAAGCTTACCCTCAAATAAAATATCATTATTTGAAAAAACAAGAATGGAATCTCCAAAAAGTGAATATGAAAGCTCTGCACCAAGATTATTCCCCTTTGCATATCCGAGATTCTCATAGGTGGCATAATAATATACAGATATACCCTCTAACTCAAAAGAGTATATCTGTCCCTTATCCATTTCCTTAACCGGAGATAATTCGTAATGCTGTTTCAAATATTCAAATCCTGAAGCATCTTCAGAATTATCAACAATAATATATTCTATATTTCCTTTTGAAATCAAAGCGTCCTTACAATACTTTATATAGCAGACTGTAGCTGCGATCGTATTGTAATCCACTAAGATCATCGAATAATTATGCTTAGTCTGACACTCCATCACGGATTGTATGCCCCCCTGGCATTTCTAAACAGTATCTTCATCAGCTCGCTATTGCCCTTAAAAAAGCTTATCTTGGTCGGAGTCTTGCCTTTCTTAGGGTAAGCCCTTGTAACCGGAACCTCACACGCCTTCATTCCCAACTGAGTAGCTCTTACTGATAAGTATGCAAGAAGCTCATAAGTCACAAATATATCTCTAAGAGGCTGAACCCTCTCATCAGTCAGATAACGTCTTGAATATGCCCTATATGCATTAGTTGTATCTGTAAACCTTTGATGCGCTGTTAATGATATCACAGGTGCATGAATAAGTCTTACAGCTATATTTCTTACCATAGGAGTATTGATAGCACGTCCGCCTTTTATAAATCTTGATCCCTGCACGAAATCATATCCCTTTTCAAGCTTATCTATAAACCTTGGAATATCCTCGATACTATCTTTATTATTGCCATCAATAGTAAGTATACCTTTGTAGCCTCGTTCAAGTGCCCACCAGATACCCATTCGAAGCTGGGCGCCCTGCTTACCTGTATCTTTCTTTACAAGAAGAGTGTTAACATCAAGGCTTCTGAGCTTCTTCTCATCAGTACATCCATCAGTTGATCCGCCATCGCAGATAATAATATCAACATGATCAGAAATGTTATGTTTCTTAGCTCTAAAAAGTTCCTTATGGATCCTGTCGCCTTCGTTGATGATAGGGATCAGTACCGCATAATCTTTGGTCTTTGAATTATATTCAGTGCACTCAAATTTAGGCACACCACTCTGCTTTTCATGAATCATATAATACTCCTGCCAGCCACTTACTATAACATCTTTGAACAGCAATTCCTATCATACATAAAGTCATCCAAAGATGGCCTTAACGTAATTCATCATCTCTTCTAATGTTTCTATGGATTCTTGTCTTGAGACCTCAATAGAAATATATCTGTCATATCCACATTCTCTAAGCTTGTCAAATAACTTCTTATGAAGTTCCCGCTTCTCTATAACTTTAAGACCGGGCTCACTTACATGGACATGATTAATAAGGCTTTCCTTACCATTCAAAACAGATACATCTTCTCCATTTTCAATCATAGTGCCCATATCAAGGTTAAGTTTAAATCCCTTAGAATCAACCTTCTCTATAAGAACTAATGCAGCAGACGTATCATTTATATAGTTCGTGTTATAAATAGGCGGATTAGCCTCCATAGCTACAACCGTTCCCTTATCAGCAGCATAATCACCAATCTCTTTAAAAAAGTCAATTGCTACCTGATCATCTGCTCCCTCTGGGAGATTTCTATTACGAGGGCATCCAAAAACAAGATTTCCACATCCAATCTCTTTAGCAAAATCAATTGCTTTCTTTGTATAGTTTATTAGAGCATCTCTCTCTTCTTCTGAACCAAACAGTTTTTCCTGCCTGCCATACCAAATTGACTGCATGGAAGATACTTTGAATTCCTGATCTTCAAAGAGCTTTTCTGCCCACTTCCTAGCCTCTATAGCATGATCATATGGATTATCTGGAAATATTCTTGTCGGTGCAATTTCAAGTCCTGAAAAGCCCTTGTCTTTCATCATTTTATAAACAACTTCATCATTCTCAGCTGTCCATGCAATATTAGATATAGATAACTTCATATTTTACATTCCTTCAGAACAAACAAAATTCTTTATATCCTGTAATACTTCATCTTTAGTACAGATATAGCCACTATTCCCACCAAATAGTGAATCATGAATGGTCTTATAATCATATTCTGCAGGCTTTCCTGAAAGCTCATTTACAAGCCCTTCCCCTGTCAGATACTTATAAACTTCCGCTGCAGATACAGGCTCTGTTGCAGGATGCCATAATCTTATGCCATTATCCAAAGCCACCTGAATATCGTCCCATAATCTTCCCAAATTATAAAACTGATATTTGCTTCTACTGTCAGTAAAATTAAGCGCTGAGAATCCAAGCGTTCTAAACTTATCCTTAAGCAGCTCCTTCTCGTCATCTGAAACACTAACTTTATAAAAGCCATTATCCTGCAAACTGTAATACTTATTAAGATCAGGATCGCGTAAAGCAAGTTCTTTGAACTTATCTTCCTTCAACATAAAAGGAATAACATTTATAAAGTCATAGATAAAATTCTTTTTAATATTCTTACCAAAAAGGCCCGGTAATCTGATGATCAATGCATCAGGGAAGTTTCTCCTGACCCAAAGCTCTAATTCATATCTGTTATAACCGTATGCATGCAGATCATTAGTATCTATTTCTGACTTCTCTGTAACACCAACAGGATCCTTGAATACATCTATTGTAGAAATAAGCACTAATCTCTTAGGCTTGATCCTTGTTATGTTATATTCTGCCTGCTTAATAAGTTCCATATCTTTTTCAGGAGCATTATTAGCAAGATACTTCTCTGCCCTTAGCCCTGCATAGATTAGAAGATCAGGAGCTGTATCATAAGCATCTTCTATATTCTTTGAATTATATACTGCATCTATATTCCCATCAGACTCAGCATATATATTACTTCCAACAAAGCCTGTATATCCAACCAGTGCTGTCATATTCTATACCTCTTATTTCGTAAGCTTCTCAATACTTTCAAAATTATAGTGCTTTCTTTTAAATACAAGATTCACTATAAGCTGCAGATACTTAATGATTATTGTCAGTATCCCAAAAAGGCCAAAGAACGCAACTGCAAGGAACAGGATGGTTGTAGTCCAGCCTTCAACAGGATGGCCTGTAGCAAAGATAACTATAGCATACAAAACCATAAATACAGACATGAGCATCATAAGTGCTGTCATACTTTTGGCAAAGCTATATCCAAGATCTGTAAAAAGGATAAGCGCATCAGCCGCAAGTCCTGAACGGTACTTTTTTTCTCTCTTATCAGACGTTTCAGCAGAAAAGACTTTAGGAAAATACTTAATGTTATCAGTTTTAAGGCCGCAGTTCGCATACACAGCTTTTCTGTAAGGAATTGTTTTGTTCATAGAACTTATGCGATTAATGACTCTTCTGCTAAGTACTCTGAAGCTTTCGGTAGTCATCTGATATGTAGTATCTGAGAATCTGTCAAATACTTTATAAAACAGTCTCGACGAAAGCTTTGCTTTTCTATTAGGCGAAGCACTTACAATATCAAATCCCTGAAGAGAACGCCTGTAAACTTCCATTATCATGCCCTGCTCAAAATCCAGTACTGTGTTATCAAATTCAAACACAAAATCTCCTATAGAAAGATCCATTCCCGCATCCATAGCAAGTTCAAGTCCATGAAAATGGCTCATATTTATTACGGAAACACTTGTACCAGTAACTGAATCACTACACTTTTTTATGATATCTACGCTTCTATCATCAGAGCAGTCATTAACACAGATGATCTCGGAATGTTCAAAGTTATCTTCCATAAAGTCGATGATTGCTTTTAAGAATTCTTCTATTCGATTTTCTGCATTGTGGACATAAATTATTGCAGATGCAAAATTCTTCTCTTTATTATCCATTAGTTAATACCTCATCCAAGTCATAGACTGTATTGATCTTACCCGAAAGAACTCCGACAAAGGTCGGATTCTTTGAATATGTCCTTATCACAGTAGGCCTTGAATCATCAATCTCAGAGCTCATAAGAATAGGCTTCATTGAAAACAGCGACCCTCTATACTCAAATTCATAGCTATCAAGCATATACTTTCTTGCAAGATTCGCCATATACGGGAAAGCTGTTGTAGGCTTAGCAGGGCAATCATTGCAGTTACCCAATCTATGCACAGAACAGTGGCCTTCACTACGATCCTGACATGTAAAGGTCGGAACCTGATCATAGCTTGTAGTATGCGGCGTAAAAGTAACAGATGTAAGTGAATGAAAACCGGTCTTACCAAATGGCATTATTGAAAAGAATGGTCCATCCATTACGGTAAAACCAACATTCTTAAGCTTATCATTGACATCACAAAGTATGATCTCACAAAGCTCATACTTAATTCCAAACTTTTCAAAACCAGCCATTTCTAATATCTGATTGGTTCCTGCATAAGTGGAATTAAGAACAAATCCGGATTTATATTTTGAACCATCTTCATCACAGATAATAAATGCATCGGATTCTTTGATTATCTCTGATATCTTTGCTCCATATCTAATGGTCACTTGATCCGGATATTTTGCAAGTTCATCCAGCAGATAATCTTTAAGTATCATAGCGTCATATGTATACTCTCTGGTCCTAAAGACTCCATCACACATACCTTCTTTAAAATAATTACTTGCATGCAGCTCTTCACAGGGAATATTAGCAGCCTTGCAAAAATCCTTAAACTGCTGCCCATCCGACCAGGAATACTGACTGGAAGTAGCATATATCTGATCGAACTCTTTATTTACACAAAAAGCATAATCCTTATTAAATCTCTCAAAATACCCTGCAGATTTCATGGCAGTAGAAATAGACCTTGGATAATGATATCCCTGGTGTACTCTTGCCTGATTTATATATGTAGCACGTTTAAATGGCGCATTATCACATTCAAGTATTATAACATTCTGCCCCTTTTTGCAACAAAAGAGCGCTGAATATAGTCCGTATAATCCTGCGCCAATTATAATCTTATCATATGTTTCCACGATATATTCCTACTCCGTTTAGATCATTCTATTATAATAACGCTTGCCATTATAAAGTATCACAAAATAAATGAGCGTAGACAGTCATCACTATTACGCTCTTTTCTAACTAAATAAAAAATAATTCTTTTGTTAAATAGTTTATTATTCTCACACATCTGCATCATGCATATCCTTTCTGGCTTCATCCGTGAATCCCTCTGTACTCTCCTTTTGTACAAGTATCTTAATTGTCTCGAAGATGATCTGAAGATCCAAAAGAAGAGAATAATTTGTAATATATAAAAGATCCAACTTTAGCTTATCAAGCGCATTAGTATTGTACTTACCATATACCTGCGCATATCCTGTAAGTCCACCCTTCATCTTATGTCTAAAAGGAAATTCCGGTACTTCCTGTGTGTACTTCTCAACATGTTCCCATCTTTCAGGGCGAGGACCTACTATGGACATATCACCGGCTAATATATTAATGAGCTGTGGAAGTTCATCAACTCGTATAGCTCTTATAATACTTCCAACCTTAGTTATTCTGTCATCCTTCTCTCCAGCAGGGCGAGGTCTTCCATCCTTCTCAGCATCGACTATCATAGATCTGAATTTAAGGATCATGAATCTTCTGCCACCAATAGTAACCCTCTCTTGCCTAAAAAATACAGGACCTCCATCCTCTAGATGGATAGCCAGAGCAGTGATCAAAAACAAGGGGCTTAAGATAACCAACGCAGAAAAGCTAAGTACAATATCAAAAAATCTCTTCATAAAAAGCTGCTGTGTTGTAATTCCACTATTTCTATTAAGGAACAGTGGTGTATCTATAAGATTAAGCTCTTCAGAATTTTTAACAAGAATATCAGATATCTTGGGCATGAAATAAACCCTTTTATCCATTTTGTAGCACATCTTTACAAGCTTATTCTTCTTATGTGCTGGAAGATCATTGAGAAGCACTGCATCGTAAGACTTTATGTGATCACAAATAGTATCCTCATCTTCATCAACAGAAATCTGCTCTTTAATAACATATTTATAACGAATTCCATTTATTTTATAGCAAAGATCATTTCTATAATCTCCGTATACTTCAATGATATTAAGCGGCGGGAATGTCCGTCTGTAAGCATTGATCATTATCACAGCAAAAATACAATTGATCACTGATTGTACGATGAATGCCAGAAAATATATTTCCATAAAACTAAAGAAAAATCTGAACTGTCCTGTTATAGCACAGGATACAAAACATTCAATTATATTAACTGTAAAAATAGTGAGAACCTGACTGGCAAGAATATTGGCGACCCTCTCTACGCCAACCTTAAAGGCATGCAGCCATCTTCCTATAATAACAAACAAGATCAGATAGATACCTGTAGCCATTCCAAGGTTACCAAGACCTAGAAGGGAACCAGTATTATTATGCTCTTTGACAAACTCATACCAAAAGCAGAAAAAAATCACTGCAGCTACCAGTGAAAAAAATGCTTCACATGCGAATCTATATAAATACTTACTATTCTTTTTAAAAGTATTTGATGCATTATCATTCATATTATCTAAACCTGTCTTTTGGAGTTAATTGTAGAAAAATCAAGAAATTAGCGATGCCTACGACACCGCCACCACCCTTGATAGTATAACACACCCAATCTACAATGTCATTCCGCAATCAGTTTACTTCAAAGCTAAAACCACCTATAATAAGCTATATATCGTCAATTACTATATCACATATTCGTTTCTTGCAAACATATCAGCAACCATACAATGCTTTTCTATTCTTTATTTCTCTTTACTGATGCATAAACTCATTTCAACTAATACAAGGGGATAATTAAAATGGGAGCCAAACTGTATAAAGTAGCGATAGTTTTTGTTCTGTTAATTGCAGGTATAGCGCTAATTGTTTTTTCACTTAATTCGCTGGCACATTATGTATACCAGAGCGTAGAAGATCAACATCTGGAACTGAGATCACACGATATCCTTTCTTTTCTGACACTGGTATCTTTTCTTATATTCCTTTACCTAATAATAAGATATGTTCTTACAAAAGTATCAGACACTACTATGTTCATAGGGATGGCACTTTTAATGACAATTGCCGGGGTATTCCTGATAATAAACTGCATACCAATAGTCCATTCTGATTCTATGATGATCTATAATTATATAGAGAGATTCAATGAAGGAAACTATATCGGAATAGAAGATGGCTATTATTTCAGCTGGAACCCCGCGCTTTTGGGATTACTTAGTTATGAGCGTATCCTTGGCAAAGTCACAATGGATCTACGTATCTTTTTTGCATTCGAACTGTTATGGTATCAGCTTATAAATTTATGTGTTTGGAGAATCGCAAGGCTGACTATTAAAGATATGCTTGTCGTAAAACTGGTAATACTACTTTCATTTCTATTTTTTCCAATGTTTTTTTACATCTTACAAGTATATGGAATGTTGCTTGGATTTGCACTGGCACTTTGGTCTTTATATTTTCTGATCTTATCAATACAAATATCATCCCAAAAGAAATATCTGTTTATAACCGTCTCAATTATACTTATAGGAACAGCATGTCTTATCAAACAGCAATATCAGATAATGATGATAGCAATGGTTATTATATGCATGCTCGAATTTATACGTTCTAAAAGCCGCTCTATATTATTAACAGCAATATTGATTCCTATAGTAGCTACCATTTTCTCGGGAGCGTTATCTGAATCCTACAGGAGAGCTTCCGGCTACGACATGGGAACAGGTGAACCTATCAGTCTGTATATTGCCATGGGGCTTCAGGATCACGATAATCCTCTAAGCAATGGTACTTTTAACGGATATAATTACTATACTGATGATTCTTGTAACATCCGGACAAAATTCTTGAATTATCCGGACACGTGATTGTTGTAGACCTCTCAAATTAACATAATACAGATCTGCTTGTTTGACACGGAACTGCTCTGTATACTGTCATAAGAACAGTATATAAAAAGGAATGTCCCAGAGCACCCTCCGTGGAAAGTCGCGTACTCTGGGACGTGGTTTTTCAACCATGATTATTATATCAGAGTACTACCTTACCCGCCATAAAGAAAATATTTTTAGTTGAGAGCAATGGTATCACACCACCGTGTCCTCACTGTGGTGGTGAGCTTAAATACCGAGATTCCAAGAAACGGATACACCGCAAGGAAGGTGGTATTATAGAGTGGTTTATCATCCGAAGGCTTCAATGCTTGGGATGTGGGGGCTTTCATACAGAGTTGCCGGATTGCCTGGTCCCCTATAAACATTATGACTCAGAGATAATAACCGGAGTCATAGATGGAATTGTTACATCAGATGATGAGGATTCCGAAGACTACCCTTGTGAGGAAACTATGAAAAGATGGATCCTGTGGTACAAAGAAAACAAAGAACGTGCCGAAGGATATCTTCGCAATACCATATACAGGCTGCTTGATAACAGAGATGACTTCCTGATATCAGGCGTATCATTGCTCAGTACTTTCAAAAAAATTGAAGTCAAACCTCACTGGCTGGGATATATCATCCGCACCATCTACAATAGCGGTAATTATCTTGTCCCTGTCTGGTAATTCTTTGCACTCACTTTGTTTTGAGTGTCAAGATCAGTTCTCGTATAGTTGCCTCATAGGAGGTAACTGACGATGGAAAATAACGAAAATATCAAATGGCAGGAACGTGAGGCTCTTGAACGTTTCAGGCTTATATCACCACTTCTGGATCCTGAAATGGATAATGCTAAAAAGATCCAGATGCGAAACAAGATCGCAGTTCAGAACGATATTTCACCAAGAACACTGTACAGATATGAAAGTTCATTTCGCGATAATGAGTTTGAAGGTCTTAAGCCTGTTCCAAGATCAGGAGTACATTCACACAAGCTGCCAGAGAACTTTGACAACCTTGTAAAAGAAGCCATACAGCTTAGGCTTGAGGTACCAGGAAGATCTGTGGATCAAATCATAACGATCCTTGAGATTGAAGGTAAAGTTCCTATTGGTGTTCTTAAAAGGTCTACTCTTCAACGCCACATGTACAAACAGGGCTTTGGAACCAAACATCTTAAGGTATATTCAGATGCCAGAGAAAGCTCATCCAAAAGATTCTGCAAGCCTCACAGAATGATGCTTGTCCAAGGTGACATTAAGTATGGACCGATGTTACAGATAGGTGGAAAGAAAGTTCAGACATATCTTTCTTCTGCTATCGATGACCATTCCAGGATGATACTTTCTTCGCAGTTCTATGACAACCAGGAAGAGACCATTGTTGAAGATACATTCAGAAAGGTCATACTCCGTTATGGAAAGTTTGATGCATGCTACTTTGATAATGGAACTCAGTACATAGCAAAACAGCTCAAGCTATCACTTACAAGACTTGGCATAAGAATCAACCATGCCAAGGTGCGAAGCGGTAAAAGTAAAGGCAAGATTGAGAAATTCCATCAGGTAGTCGATGCCTTTTTGCGAGAAGCCAAACTCAAAAAAATCACTTCTCTTGAAGAACTTAATCGCCTTTGGACCATCTTCCTTGAAGAGTATTACAACAAGAAGCCTCATTCTGGTATCAGAGAGTACTATGAAAGCGTCGGAGTAAATGTGCCGAATGAAGGTATAACTCCAGTTCAAGAATTTAATCGTGACAAAAGACCGCTTACATTCATCGATACATCAACTGTATCAGAGGCTTTCATGTACCACGTCACACGGCAGGTAGATAAAGGAGCCTGCATAAGCTTTAAAGGACGAAAGTACGAAACTAAACCTTCACTTATCAGCCACATGGTGGAAGTAGCCTATGACCCGTTCTTTCCTGAGACTATCACAGTATCTTATCCGGGGATTGAACCGTTTACCGCAAAGCCATTAAAGATTGGAGAATACTGCGACAAGAACGAAACCCTTCCGGTCGGCATACAGCTTGCAACATCTGAAACGTCAAGGTTCCTGGATGCTCTTGAAAAGAAACATGCGCAGTCAAAGAAGAGGCTTACAGATGCCATCTCCTTCGCTTCCTACAGAAAGGAAGGTGGCAACAATGTATGAACAATTCTTTGATATGAAACACACACCGTTTACCAGAAATGTTCCACCCGAAAAGCTTTATGAATCAATCGCCATAGATGAGACGCTCGGAAGACTTTCATACGCAGCTGATAGGCAGCTCTTTGCTGTAGTTACAGCTGATGCCGGATGTGGTAAATCAACTCTGATAAGGAAGTTTGTGTCAACCCTTCCCAAGGACGAGTACCTTTTCCTTTATCTATCTGATTCCAAGCTTACCCCGAGATGGTTTTATAAGGGAATGCTTGATCAGCTTGGGATTGAATCAAAGTTCTACAGAGGTGATGCCAAGAGACAACTCCAAAAAGAAGTCGAGATAATTCGCGGTGTCCATGGCAAAAAAGTTGTATGCATTCTCGATGAAGCGCATCTTCTTGAAAAAGAAACTATCGAAGAGTTCCGATTTCTTCTGAATTATCGTTTTGATTCAATGAGCCCCATGGCACTTGTACTTGTTGGCCAAAGTGAACTTTGGGATAAGCTCAAACTTCAAAGATATGCTGCTGTAAGGCACAGGATAGATATAAGCTGCGTTATACCGCATCTTGACAGAGCTGAGACTCAGCATTATATAGAATCTCATCTTAATTACGCTGAAGGACGTAAGGATATATTTACCGATAAAGCTATTGATGAGATCTATAAAGTTTCAACAGGTATACCAAGACGAATAAACCATATCTGTGATGGATGTCTTATGTATGCAAGTCAGCAGAATAAGCGTCTCATCGATGAACATCAGGTTCAGTTTGTCATAGACCACGAGATGCTTGGAGGTGAGGTATCATAATCACTTACGAATTTCCCGTAACAGAATTCGACGGAGATGACCCTGAAGATGCATACACAACCATGCACACAGCAAAGATTGATGTAGAAGAGCTGTTGCACGAACCATACGAAGTCACAGTATATGCCTTTAAGGATACGTTTAAACTGATTTTCGGGCAGTGCCATGATGGATTCTTCCTCTGTATACCAAATAAAAAGATGAGCTGCATACTTGAATCTCTGGATGATATTGAGGAGATTAGCTATGAGCTTCTTCATCCATACGAACCGCTTTGTTTTGAAGATGTAATAGCAATCTCATTTGCGCTTAATGAACTTTGTAAAATTATCAAGGTACGAAGGACATAAAATCTATAACTAAAATGATGGTGATGGATGGCTGATGCCATCCAATAGCCATCAGGAACTATTGACAACAACCTGAGCAGTCTCTTGTCATTGAGTGAGAGCAGTTCAGGGTCAAGCTAAAAGATCATTAACACGTGATCTTTTATTATCCGGACAAGCATTCTTGAAACATACGGACAACTGTTCCTGAATCATCCGGACAGCCATTCCTGAATCATCCGGACAAATGACATCTCATATTGATCTTCTTAGAATGTAATTAATTACATTCTAAGGAGGGTATGAAATGAGGTGTCTTGAAACAATGAAAATTACTGAAATCCTTCGCCTGAGGGAAATGAAGCTCAACTTACGAGATATTGCATCTGCAGTAGGTTGTTCAAAAACCACTGTTGGCGACATCTTAAACAAGTGCAAAGAGTGTGGACTCAGCTATGAGGAAGCCTTAAAGCTTTCTCCTGACAGGATAAATGAACTTATTTATCCTGAAACATTCGGCCGCAAGCAATCGAAAGATGAACCCGACTGGGAATCAATCTACAAAAGGCTTATGTCCAGCAGCAGAATCAACCTCTTCTACATCTGGGAACAGGAATACCGCAAGGATAATCCTGATGGCTACAGTTATAGCTATTTTTGTGCCAAGTTCAACACCTGGAAAGATAAGACAGGCAAAGAAGTTGTACTTCCTCAGGAACGCGAACCAGGCAAAGAACTGTTTATTGACTGGATTGGCGATACCCTCGACTGCGTTGTTGAGTATGGAACCGGAGTTGTTCACTCAGCTCACTTCTTTGTAACTACACTAGGAGACAGTTCATATCCATTTGTTGAAGCATTTCCTGACGAAACTCAGATCAACTGGAATCAGGCTCATATTGATGCTTTTGAATGGTATGGAGGCCTTCCCAGAATACTTGTACCAGATAATTGTAAAACTGCTGTAATACATGCAAATCTATACAACCCTGAGATTAACCAAGCATACAGGGATTTGGCTCGACATTATCAATTGGCATCATTCCTGCCAGAGTCAGAAAGCCAAGGGATAAGTCAACCGTTGAATCCGGCGTTGGTTGGCTCGAGACATGGCTTCTTGAGTGGCTCAAAGGTAAAACTTATCATAGCTTTGATGCTCTTAATGCAGATATTCGTGATCGCGTACTTGAATTATCAAAGAGGAACTTCAAACATCGTCCAGGCTCAAGAGAAAGTAACTTTCTTGCACTGGATAAGCCGGCACTAAGGCCTTTACCCAAGGACCCGTTTGAGTATTATGAGACACTGTCTGTAAAGACAGTTCCCAATAACTATCACATCCTTTGTTATGGATTTTACTATTCAGTACCTTATAGTCTTTACAAGGCTTCTGTTAAAGTACATGTCTATGCCAAGAAGATTGAAATATTCAACGACATAGGCGAAAGAGTAGCTATCCATCGTAGACGCTTCGCAGGAAAACGTTATGTTACCGATGAGAATCATATGCCTGCAAACCATCGTGCAGTAAGAGAATTCAATCAGTATGATGGTGCTCATTACCGCTGCAGAGCAGGAAGTATTGGAACCAATGCTTATCACTTTATAGATACACTCCTTAAGTCGGTAGACTACGAGGAACAGGCATACAAATCCTGTATGGCAGTGATCAACTTCAGTAAACAGTATGGTAATATCAGAGTTGATAATGCCTGTAAAAAGGCAATTGAACTTAACTCTGTTAATTACTCAACACTTAAGAACATCCTGAAAAATAACCAGGATAGAAAGCCCGTAAACAGTTCCGATGCGGACACTCCAACTCCACAGCATGAGAATCTCCGTGTCGGAGAATGGGAATAGGAGGTGAAACATCATGAACTACCAAACAGCGGAACAGTTAACAGCAATGAAGTTGAATGCCATGAGAGTTGAGTATGCCCGGCAGGATGAACTTCCTGCCTCGCAGGCTCTGTCCTTCGATGACAGGCTTGGGATGATAGTAACAGCCCAGTTTAATGCAAGGACAAAGGCAAAAACCAACCGCCTCATACGTATGGCACATCTTAGAGAACCAACAGCATGCTTGGAAAATATCGATTATGACACTTCCAGAAAGCTGAAAAAATCTGATGTAGCAAGACTATCAGACTGTCAATGGGTAACAAATGGTAACAATCTTATCATCACTGGTGCAACAGGTGTAGGTAAAACATATCTGCTCTCAGCATTTGGCAGAGAAGCTTGCACAAGAGGTCTGACTGTCAGATGCTATCGAGTTCCAAGGCTTCTTACCGATATGAGCATTGCCAGAGGAGATGGCTCATACAATAAGCTCATGCAGGATTTGGTAAAACCGACGCTACTGCTACTTGATGATTTTGGCATGAAGCAGCTTGATCTTGGTATGACTCAGGACTTTCTTGAAGTCATCGAAGAGCGATATCACAGACATAAATCTGTAGCTATCTCTGCCCAGTTACCTGTTAAGAATTGGGTTTCAGTTTTCAAGGATCAAACGATTGCAGATGCGGTCCTTGACCGCATAGTTCGCAATGCGTATAGATTTGACCTAAAAGGTCCTTCTCGTCGCCCTACAATAGAACATAGGCCAGCTGACGCTGGAGATGACAACATGGCGACAAGCGAGTAATATAAAAAATAGATGTCATCTTGTCCACTTGATACAGGAATCTTGTCCGGATGTTAACAGAACCATTGTCCGGATAATTGCGGAACTAGTGTCCGAGTATTACAAGATACTTGTACCAAATAGACAAGAATCATCAATCATAGCAACTTTTATATCCATATAACATCAAAATAAACATTAGCGATGAATAAGTCATCACTTCTCCACATAGCAAGAGTAAAACAAAAACAAGCATAACAATTGCAATTCTATTATCAGTGATCTTTTTAAGTGCCTTGTATACCCCTCCTAAGAAAATAAGTATATAGATACATCCATATGAAGCCATATAATATGTAACATGATTAGCCCACATTACTGTTCTACCAATGAGTAAATTACAAATTCTATCAAATTCCTGCCAACTATTAGTTGCTCCAATCCCAAAGAATGGATTTATAATTGCTACTAGTACTCCTCCTATAACGGAATACACTCTTGAAAGTACAGATTCTTCACTCGGACCATGCAATTGTATTCTTGAATAAAGATAGCCGAATACCTCGAATTTTAAAGCAAGTAGCAAAGCAATTAATAATACAGATATCCAAAATAGCTTTTCTTTAGTATCCATCACTCTAAAATAGAATAATAGATAAAACGTCATCAGAAAAGCAACTGCAACAAATCCCGTAACAGACCAGGTTGTTAGAATTGTAACTAAATATATCAGTATTTTGATTAGTGATTTTGAACTTGAAATCTTTGATGAGTATAAGTTATATCCCAACGCCAGCCCAACATATATACAAAACATTGCTGGTTCACGAAACAATCCATAGTTTCTCACCCCCATCTGCATCGAAAATAATGGAACTACTGTCACCCCCAAATTAACAAAACTAAGCGCATTATCCCCATTACCAATCACGATAAGTAAATAATTAGCAATAAAAATAAACATTGTTGGAAACAACATATACATTACTATTACTGCTAATGAGAATATAGAAATCACTAAAATAAAACCATCATATAATTTCCAAAAGACAAAATAATCTACATTTTCTACAAATAAAAATGCTATAATTAAAACAAGTATTTGAGAGTAACCATGCCAATCAGCATTTACGAACATACTTACAAATACAAGAATCAATAATACTACTACAATCTTAAAAAGCTTCCATTCTATTTTTCTTTTCTTCAACATCAAACATGTCACCAAAAGAGCAGAATTAAAAATCATGCTATAATACATAATATGTCTATAACTAAACGACATCATTGTATCTGCTGATCCCGCAAAAACAAGAATTAATGATAACATACATAATGCCTTATCGTTTTTTTTCAGTCGAGCACTCAAATTATTAATTGTTATCAACAAAAATCCCCCTTATAGTTTATCATCTGCTTTAGCACTCATACATAATTAGCATTTGAGTATAACCTCATTTTCCACGATTTTTCCGACTAAAAGTCGTCTTTTGTCTCTCACCAACCTCTTCTGAACTTGGGTTCATATCCGTCATCTCTACCATCTCCATTGCATGAGATGACATTGAATCCATTTTTCTTTGCCCAGGCTTTCACATCATATTCCAGTTCAAAATCTTCAACCACCGGTTGGTAATAATCATCGCAGGTGCAATACTCTTCAAATTCATGGTCGAGGTACTTACATAGTTCCTTTTCATAAAACTTATAAATCGCATCTGTCGTAACAAATGGATTCTTTTTTAGCATACTCTTCAGACCATCTGTTTTCCCGGCTTCCTTAGTCGGCTTCAATACCATGTCCGCATCATAGTAGCAGTCCACTGTACCATTCCCTGCATCCCAGACAGAGCATCCTTCCCATCTGAAAGTATGCTCCTGTTTCAGGAACTCCGATAGCCCTTCACTGTCTTTTGCTTTCCACTCTGTCTTGTTTTCTTCCGAATAAAGTACACAGAAGATCTTTGACAGCAGATCCGACATCTTCTTGTTGAAACAGCATTTCTTCTGTATAGCCTTTGACAGTTCCTCAGGCTCACAGCCTTTCTCTGCATCGCTCACAAGCCCGCTCACCAGAAAACAAAGCATCGCAGCAGTAACCGCGTTGTCTGCTTCCATATATCTGTTCAGTTCTTTATAAGCATCATAAGGTTTCTCCAAAAGATACTCGGGTCCGTTTTTATCTATAAGTTTCTTCAAAAGCATGACAATTATCTCTGTCTGATCAGTCATCATTCTGCCTCTTCCTGGCCGGAGCCAAGAAACTCCAGTACTTCCTCATATGTCTTATCGCTCTTTAGGATTGCCTTTACAAGTTCATCCCTTCTGAGCGCATCCCGTTTGTCCAACAGATCACTAAGTCTTGCAAGAGCAGCATCATACTGTTTCTTCGTTCTGCTCACCTGTTCCTGTGCCTTCTCTATCTTAGTTTCAAGTGCATCCATCGATGTCATTCTAGCCATATCATCACCCTCCATCAATCTGCCATCTCAAGCATCTTGCTTATTTCCTGCGCCCTGTATTTTACATTTGCATCAGTAAGTCCAAATGCCTTGAGTATTGTCTTTTGCTTCGCTGTTATTGCATGGTCAAATCTGTATACCCCATCAAGCTGACGGGACATTTCGATTTTATCCAGCTCTCTTATTGCAGCAGGAACTGTCATGTAATTAGGCTTGGTAGCCATTTCCTTCATCTCATCCTTGAGATAGTTGTACATACGGTTTCTTATTATCAGCGCAACAAACTCGATGAAGATCTTAGATGTGGCTGATTCATCAGAACCAATCCTTAAGCAGTGATTGCCAAGGAAAGTCTTGTCTGATAAAAACAGTTTCTCGGATGCATCCCTCCCTTTATAGATTTCCAGCGCTTCCTTTGCTGTCATCTTTTCTGATGTGACAATAACAAAATATCCGCAAAGCTTAAGTTCCAGCTCTATAACAGGCATCTTTTCTTCAAAAAACACAAACTTCCTTGCTGAACTATCTGCTGTGTCCTTATCTTTCTTTCCAGTCTTCTTTGCATTCTCGTCATAGTGCAGTTCAAAGTATGTTTCCATTCCAGGTCCAAAATCCCTGAACTGATTTATATGACTGTTAAGAAAAGCCGTAAGCTGATTTATCTTCTTCTCTACGCCGGTACGTTCATCTGCTTCCAACGATGAACTGTGATACAGATGTATGTATCTTGGCTTTTTATCTGTCCCAAATAGTTTCTTCTCAATGGTCTTCCCATAGACCTGATAAGCAGGTATATTACACGATCTGCTCGTTTCAAATGATCCCTTATTCTCTAGCACCCATTTCTGTACAAGATCAGCCTTGCCTTTAAGCATCATGACAAAACTGTATCCGCTATCTTCAAGCTGATAGATGTTATCCTTACTAAAATATCCTCTGTCTAGAACAAATCCTATCTTCTTATATCCATAGCCCTTAGCCTTTTCCACAGTGCACTGGAACTGTGACATATCATTGATACTGCCGGGGTATATTTCGTAAAAAAGTGGCTCCCGGTTCTTTGTATCATAGGCAATTGCGTAGTTAAAAATATCCGTCTCTACATTTTCCTTTGAATGACCGACTTCTACTATCCTGAGGTCTCCAGCTTCACATATCTTAGATGTTGAATCGTATGAAAAATATATCCTCTCCCGGTGATTCCTTTCCGCATTCCAGTCGTTCTGGAACATGACACTGGTATCTGCATCCATAGTATTGAGGAACTCGCTGACTTTTGAATCACTATATATCCTCATACCTTCAGAAAAGAGAGGATGACTATAGGCATACGCAGGATAATGCTGGGCACGGTTATCTTCCTCAATAATTGAGTATGCCACAAGATCAAGAAACAGCCCCACATCCTTCCACGGAAGATATCTCCCTAGGATCTCAGCGAGCTTATATTCATTAACTATCTTCCTGATAACAACCCATGTACCGATCCGTAGCCCACAACTCCTTGATGATCTGTCCCTTTCTTCTGGGAGCTCAATGTCAGGGAAAAACTTGATGAAGTTTTCATTTGGCTGCATTATACGCTTATCTTCATCAGCAAGCTTTCCTATCGTTTTTCGCTTTACATCTGTATACTGCTTCTCAGTGCTATAGACTCTGTCATACTCAAACTCGACATATGTTGTGTTGCCTTTCGTCCTGAAAGTTATCTTTCCCTTTACCTCAGGCACCTTCACATAAGCATCCAGATACATGTGTTTTCCTCCTGTAGTTTTAGTCGGAATTCCTACTAAATATATTCTACCACAGGAAGCTATTTTCGGCAACAAAAGTCAGGCTCAAACGCGCATTTTTACTGAGTTTTTTCGATTTTCAAAGTGCCTTTTTTGAGGCGGAATCCCTTTTAGTCGGAAATCCTATGGAAATTCAGGTATAAGATACTTACACCAAACAGAAAACACGTCCAATGTGTATAACTAAAATTCTTATCAACTATTTAAAACATTTGTATATACGGCAACATAATTCTTTTTAATCGTAAGCGCTAAGTTTTCCGGTGGTAACGCATGCCACCCCAACTAATTATTAGGTACAAGGGCATAACGCCCATAAAAATATACCCCGATTACTATGATTTCAGTAATCGGAGCACCTTGACAATTCACATATGATAAAGATTACATTGAATCAAAGATGGCATTTTGCTTCTGAATGTAAAGCTTATCCAACGCTTCTTTACACTCAGGATTCCATGGAGAAAGTTTTTCCAGTTCTTCATCACTCAAATCCGATGTTGGACACTTGGTAAGGAGTAGTTTTAGATAAAGATATACATCTACTCCGTTTGCTTTTGCTGTTTCTACCATGGAATAGGTTAGAGCACTTGCGTTGGCACCTTTGGTACTGTCAGAGAACAACCAGTTCTTACGTCCTGTAACAAAAGCCTTACATGATCTTTCGGAAGTATTGTTGTTAAAACTGCAACCTCCATCCTCAAGATATGTTTCAAGATATGGTCTTCTGTTTTGGATATATACTATAGCCTTGTGGAATCTTGTATTTGGGGACGGTTTTTGATCATCTACCCAATTCCAGAATCCTTCAAGAACTGGTTTTTCTTTCTCGATACGATATTCCTTTATGGCATCATAAGTAACGCCCTTCTTTTCATGGATTTTTCGTTCCATATCGAAGAGCCTGTCTATATATACCAGTCCCTGTACAGCAGGTTGGGCAAGATCATACTGCTGGCCTTTAGGAATGGCATCTATCAGATAGCGTCGTATATGCGACCAACATGAAGTCCGCGTACAGTCTTTCAACTTGTTGTACCCGCTGTAACCATCTGTCATCAGATAACCATGAAAACCATCAAGGAAATCTTTTGCAGTATCACCGGCACGAGTTGGTGAGTAATGGAACAATACTATCTGTTCCTTATCAAACTCCCCCGAACGGAATACCCACATGTACGACTTGGATTCAGCTCTTCTTCCGGGTTCTTTAAGGACCTGAACGGGAGTTTCGTCTGCCATTGCATATCTGCCTGAAACAAGTTTTCTTCTGAAGTACTCAGCCATAGGTGTAAAGAACTCTTCAGCATTTTTGGTAATCCAGCTTGCGATTGTTCCACGGCAGATTTCTGCTCCATACATCTTGAAATCTTTTTCCTGTCTATATAGTGGAAGGCTGTTAACGTACTTCTGATACATTACCCAGGCAACAGTTCCTGCTGATGCCATACCATGAAGCATGTGTGGATGTCCATCTCGACCTTTTACGATGTATGGAATTTCTGCATTTACTTTGCAGTTAGGGCAGCCGTAGCTGATGCTGTAATACTCGATTATCTTTATGGCAGGCTTTATGATCTCGATTTCTCTGCGTACAAACTCTTCACCTATCTTTTCGAGGGGAGTACCACAGACTTCGCATTTTCGCTGATCTTCCGGAACATCAAGATAAACCTTCTGTGTCGGAAGGTTAGCAAACTTATCTGCCATAGTGGTTTTCTTTTTACGTGTATGCTGCTCAACAGAGATGAATTCCTGTTCTTCCGGATCATCATCAGATGCAAGAGTTTCTGCTTCATCAAAAAGGCTTAACTGTCCTTCGATATCATCACGCTTTTCACTGGACTTTCCAAAAAGCTTTTTGGTCAGATAGTCTATCTGTTCGCGAAGCCTTTGCTCTTCCGCCAGATGCTCAGCTTCACGCTTATTAGCAGCCTCAATGAGTGAATTGAGATTCCCGATAGTATTATTTAATTCTTTGATGTTGTCTTTCAGCTCTATAAGCTGAAGATCTTTGGAATCTCTTGCCACTTAAAGCCTCCTTAAGTCTGATACATAGATTTTATCAGACATTAAGAGCAATTAATATCGTCAAATATGCCAAAGTACAAGAAAACTTGACCTCGTATTAATCCATTTAAGGGGCTTTGGAGAAAACTGCACAAAAAGCAGAACCGAAATTTCAAGAAGCTCTGATGGCCTTAGGCTGTTCGATATCGATGCCTGAAAGAAGCCAGTCAAACTCACGCCAGGTAAGATTTCTAACTTCATCTTTATTTCTGGGCCAGCGATATCTGCCTTGCGTAACAGAAAGCCTCTTGTAAAGGAGAACAAATCCATCAGACTCCCACATGAGTATCTTCAGACGGTCTGCTCGTCTTCCACAAAAAAGAAAAAGCGCACTGCTTCTTGGATCCATGTGAAGCTTATCTTCAACGATAGCACATAACCCGTCAATGGATTTTCGCATATCTGTATAGCCACAGACGATGTATATCTCATCTGCAGCTGTTATATCGCCGATCATGAAAGACTCCTCAAGACTGAGAGTGTCTTAGAAACAAGATCCGGATCAGCTCCGTTACAAAGAGAAACTCTTGCTCCACCAATCTCGATTTCTATCATATGTGAATTGTCAATGTGCGGCACCACTTTAGGAATATATTCCTCTGGTGGTTCGATATCTGAAACGATATCTACTTTGACCACATCCTGCTTAGAGCAGGTCAGGTCGTGTATATCATCATGCGGACATCGCATTGGAGATGGTACTTCATATGCCTTCTGGCGAAGCCGCTTGATAGCACTATAAAAGGTATTTTTATTAATACCATTGATCTGACACCATTGATCATCGGTCAAACCACTCTGACGACATTCAGTAACAATACGGAACCAATCGTCAAGAGACTTGTAACTTGTTAATGAATCTGACATCTTAAACCTCCTGATATAGACACCAAAATGTTGTCTAATAGTTCAAATCAGCAACACTGGTGTGACAGTAAAATGTGGTCTGTTGTTCAGATTCATTATGAAGTATTTAGGCGGATTTCAGAATCCGCCGGAAAACTTAGCGCTTACTTTTAATCTTCGCATCATGGTAATACCCATCGTTAAAAACATATAAAGAATCATCTATAAATACCATTCCTTCAACCGCATATGAATTCTTTAATGCACCTAGCAATCTACATTTACCATCTTTATTTATACGGTATAAATAATTTTTATCTCCCAAGTAATCTGCTCCAGCTGTGAATAATAGCTCTCCATCTATAATCAATAATTGATCTTGATCTTTTATATCACAATTAAGTACATTCAACACATTTCCTTCAAGACTAATATTAAGCAAATATTTATCTGCGCATAATACCCAAAGTGTATCAGTCTGGTCATCATATGCTATACCATTTATATTAGAATAATTATCTACAGTAATAATTCCTAAAAAATCCCCTTCTTCTGTAATATGCGCTATACCCCCCCGATTGCTAAAAAGAGCGTATTATCGCCATTCTTCCAGGTAATTCCCTGAAGATTTATATTATCTGTTTCAAATAAATCTTTGAGAAATATTTCATTTTGAATCTCGAAATCTACATTTAAACAAACAACACTCGGATTAAGCTTCTCCTGACTATCATTTTTAATTCTTCCGTAGTTACAAACCCATATTTGATCATGTTCTGAATCATATGTTGACCCTGTGCATGTAAAACTACGATTCCCATATTCTAAGTCTTGCAGCATTATTAAATTGTCTGGCTCATATTCCTTCAAACTCAACCAATCCGTTTTTGAAGATATAATACCTATGATTACAACAAGTCCCACCGTCATCATAATAACAGCAATAGTGTTTTTTTTGAACACAAAAGCAAGCGATCTCATTTTTTTATAATCCTCGCAATTAACTTGCAACGTTCCTCTTTATTAAGTACAACAAATAAATCAATACTAAATGACGCAATAACTGACAAAAGAACATCGATAATCAACACATCCCATCTATCTGCATGTATAACAATTGCTATACAACGAGATATAATATAATTTAACAAACAGCAAAGTGTTGATATTAAAGCATCTTTATAAAATATATACCACTTAAGTTCCATTAAATATGCAATATATGGAGCAGTTACTGTTATACAACGAATAATTTGTATAACAGAGCTTGTTCCAGCAACTGCATAAATTCCTAAATCAGTAGTTTTTAATAATATAAAAGTAATTATTATATTTAATAATCCTGACAAGCAAAACGTCACCGTACTAACTTTTAGTTTATTTGCCGCTGTAAAGATATTATTAAGTGCTTGGGGCCCCGCCCACGGAACAAATGCCATACATGTCAAAAAAGATAATAATGTTAATTGCTTTGCATCAAGTGTTGGCATCCATAATGAATAAAATTCCACACCAAAAGCGCAAAAAACCATTAATGGTATTGATACTATTACACTTGAAATCTTCATACCGCTTCGTAATTCTTTAAGCAAAAGATTTCGATTTCCTTTCGCCCAATTAATTGTTAATGAGGGCGCTAAATTAGCATTAAGTGTAGATGCTAAATTAATAATCGCGGTTGGTATTGTCTTTGCTACAGCCAATACTCCCATCGAAACTGGGCTAACCAATAAATTAGTTACCACTAAGTCTAAGCCCGTCATCAATAAACTTCCACATTGATTAATAGTATTCCATATACCTGAAGCCACCATTTTTTTTACAGCTTCAGCGTTAAAATATCTTAGTTTTATTTGTATGTCAGGCATTAACCTTTTATGTATTAATATAGTTGCCAAAGTGAATACTATAGTCAAAAAGACTCCTACCAATGACACAAAGAAAATTCTTGGAGGAAAAAAATAAAACAAAACAATCAATAAACACGCATTAAGAAAACTCCTAATAAATGATATCGTATTTTGTATATATAATGCATTCTTCACAAACATTGAAATGCTATATACTGATGATAAAAGACTAATGAAGAAATTGGCAAAAACACAAGCAAATAACACTTTGACATCATTAATATTTGCCGACTCAATTACGATTATGTTATCTAACCGTTGAATCATATATAAAGCAAATGGTAACATTATCGCAGTAATAATTAAATTACAAATCATAGTAGATGAATAGTACTTATTAACCCCATCAATATCATCTCTATGAAAGCATATTGAGATAAAACGACTAGCCATAGAATTAAAAGCCAAAGTAATCAACGAAGCATATGAAACAAAATTACTTGCAAGTTGGGTAAATCCATTTGCTTCCTCTCCTAAAGTTTTAACAATATACGGAGAAACAAAGAAACTAATCCCCATATTGAATACAAGAACCAACACTCCTGTAATTATGTTTATTATTGTTTGTACCTTCTGAGATTGATTCATTTGTCTTTGTACATAACTTATCATCTCGAAAGTTTTCTCTTTATCTTTTCGCATGTCACCATCAATTCATTTACTATTTTTTTACTTATACTATAACGCTTATTGGTTTCAATAAATTTTGAATGAAAAGCATCTTTTACCGTTTGACTAAGCCATTCTGTACCGTCTTTACACTTTCTATTTCTAATATCATCATAATATATATCTGTTGCTAATTCAGGTATTGCCCCAAATACCATTAGTGCATGTGCATTGAAACATAATGGATATTCACAATGCTTTCCTACTGCCAACCACTTAATTGGCTTTTCAATATTATCAAATATGTTTTGTCCTATTCCCGCATAACACTGCGTAGCATATCCGCTAGCAATATTAACAGATATGAGATATTCGCCAGCATAACAATATTCTGTTCGTTTTTCTCCCAGAACACTCATTTTAAAATCAAACATTGGTGAGTCAAATTGTCCCCACACTTTGCAATACTCTTCCTTCGATAAACTAGTTAACAAATTCCAGTTATCGGCATAATTAAATGCAGTTGTAATATGGCATAACGCACCAACATTTTTTAGACAATCTTGCTTTATTTCTTCAATTAGGGGAATCAATTCATCATGAGGAGTTAATTCTATAGTAAAGGAGCATCCAAATTTCTTTGCATTATTTACATTATTCCAAAAAACATCAAGCATATTTTTTCTTTTGAGCATTGCATAATGATATGAAAATTTAAACTCAAGTCTCTCAAGAAGAACTTTATCTATTTTAAAAATCTCTTCAAATCTTTCTGTCAACGTGCCATTTGTAACTATTTCTAATACATGGCCTTCTTTTAGCAATTCTTCGATTATCGATGGCATCTCCTTAGGTATAAGAGTTTCACCATCGCCACAAATATTCATAAAACACTGTCCACCTAGCCTTTGTGCAGAAAGTGCTTTAGCGATTTCTGGCGGAGATAATTTCCATTCAGGCATAGCATTTTTTTTTCTTCCAGTAATCTGTGGAATGTAGCAATAACTACATTCGAAGTTACAAACTGAAACAGGAACAAAGCAATTTATTAGTCTCTTTATTTCCATTATTTGTCCTTCCATTCTCTAATATTTCGAAGTATCATCTCTTTGTTAATTCTTATCTTTTCATGTAGCTTATCCATGTTAACATAATTAAGATTAATTGCTTTTTCAAAGTCAAACTTAGGTATATCATCCGCTGACAACAAACGACAGCCATTCAAGTTCTCAGCAAAATCAATAAAAGAATGTCTTACCTTTCCTGTCTTATTATCAAAAACCAAACATGGTATTTCTAGTAAAATAGCAAATACCATACCATGAAATCTATCTGTAATAATCAATTCGCAATCTTTGTACTGATCTATTATACTTTTTACATATGATTTTCGTTGTGATTTTCGGATGGGCATATATGTATCATTATTAATAATCTTAATAATATATCCGTTAGTAATAGCTCCTGATTTTAGCATATCAACTGAAGATCCGAGAGCAGATTCTTTGTCTTCTCTAATGCACCAACCAATCACACCGCTTTTCACTTTACGAGGCTCAAATTCTCCATAATAAAAAACCATATCCATGGCATATTTTATATTTACACCATTTATCCACTTCTTCATTTCCCCCATAGACCATGTATCTCTGGCAAACAACAACACATTTTTATTAGCACTAAATGAATCTATAGTGCTTTGCAAAAGTTTATTATTAGGGTCATTAACTTGAAAGAACCAACTTTCTGGGAATATGATAATTCTGTTATTACTATACCTTTTAACTATATTATTTATTCGTTCCATAGTATGAGGCCAAGTATCTCCAAAATTTCCTCCTCCATCTAAGACAATTACATCGTTTTGACGAATTTTCTGTTTTAAATAATCATCTAAAAAAGAATATTCAAAAGAATTGACTTCTATTATCTTTGACTTTTCCATACATTCAAGCAACATTTTTCGCTCAGACAAAATGATAGCTTGATCTCCCACATTACCATAGTATGGGGTAGATAACAAATAAAACAATTGTTTATGCTTTAATCTACAATATTCTATTTTCAGCTTCATTAGCAAAATATCATTAAAAGGAATAATTTCTTATATATCTTAATAATATTAGTAGATATTTTATAATAACTATGTTTAAATATACTTTTACAATAAATGTATACACTATAAAGAAATTTAAATTGCATAGTCTGGATTTTTTTACTTTTAACTCTGAATTTCCTTTTGATCCATACATTTTAAGTATTTCTTTTCTATTATCCAATTCACAAATTGATGATTTTATTACCCCCAGTACTTTATGATGTTTGAAAGCTTCGACGACAATATGCTATCAACAATACATATCTGTACGGTGCTTCTATAGTATATTGCAGCTGACATGATATTAGGATATTTTTGTGAAACAAACTCCAAAATATCATTTGCATGGTTTAAAACATCGAGACTTCTTTCACTAAACGATGAAGTAGTAATGCTATCTTGTCTATGACAATAATTATACAAAGGTTTTGGGATAAGACTAATTTTATTGGCAGATAATACTATTTTATAAATAACAGCTACATCTTCACTTAGCTTACCAATTGGAAATTTATAATTATCAAATAATTTAGATTTAAAAACCTTATCACATGCTGAAAAGTCCATACCTTCCCATGTAAGCATTCTTGAGAAACACTCTATAGGAGAAATAATACCATCCTCTGTTGGAATCAAACCTATTATTTTTTCAATATTAGAATATACATCATATCTTCCACAGCATACTATGTCGCTACCATCTCTATTTAATACTTCAAAAACATCCATAAGCATGCTTGGTTCTATATAATCATCACTATCAACAAAACAAATATATTGCCCTTTTGCTATTATTATGCCCGCGTTTCGAGCACTACTTAATCCACCATTTTCCTTATGTACAACAACTATTCTTGAATCCTCATAAGATATTTCATCACATAATGATCCACTACCATCTGTCGATCCATCATCAACTAAAATGATTTCAAAATCTTTATAGCTCTGATTTTGGATGCTTCTAACACACCTACGTAAAAATGCATACGTATTAAAAACGGGGATAATAATTGAATAAAAAGGCATATTCACATGATTACTCTCACTATTTCTGCTATTCATTGTTAATTACTAGATTGTCCTTTCTTACAGTAGCTTGTTTCTACCTAGATAGTTATTAAACATAAAGGCTATATATCTTTACATATTTACCCATATGATAATTAAGTTCACTCTCACCAGCAAATATAGCTACATAAAAAACAACTCATTAGTCCCATAACCCCAAACATAATTTTTCTTTTCTCTTTCTAAACATTTATAACATACATAGCAACTTATCTAGTTACATATTCATTATAAACATGCTCATAAACTGATAATAATGTCTGGAAGTTATCATCTATGTTCTGTACATTCTCCATATTTTTTATAGCTCTAGAAGACAATCTTTGAGCCAAGCTTTGATCTAGCAATACATTTTCAATCTTTTCGGCAAGCTCATTATAATTGCAATTTTCAAACATCAAGCAGTCTTCATTTTCCTTACCAATTGTAGGAATCCCACCTACCCTAGATACGATGCAAGGTGTTCCAACAATCATAGCTTCCATCATTGAATTAGGTGAATTTTCAATAGTAGATGGCATAACATAAATATTTGATTTTCTTAAATAATACGCCATCTCATCGGCGTCTAACTCACCCAAAAAAACAACATTGTCCTGTAATTGATATTTATTTATCAAATCAACACAATGCTTTATATAACTACTAACAAATATTTTTTTTCGAAAACAGTCCAAATTGTATGGATTAAATCCTGCAAGATACAGTTTCACTTCATAATTCTTTTTTTCAATATATTTAGAGCTTCTATCATCACATGAAAACCTTTTATTGGATAATAGCCCTGGCTCATAAAAATAGAATTTGATTCAATAGAATTAATATCCCATTTATCACATAGTAAAAACTCACTTCTAATATTTTCATTGCATTTAAAATATTCTATGCTTGGATTTATTTTCAAAGTCTCATTTTTATCCCAATCAGTCCTTCCCATAACATAAGAGCATTTTCTAATAGCCTCGATTTCCAATTTGCCTCTTTTATAAAATTTTTCTTGCTGTCTTAACAAACCGTCTCTTTTCAAAAAATCTCTTATTGTTAATCTATTTACCACCCAATCCGGAATTCCATCCAAATATGCATCTGCACATCTCGAAATTAAGCCTTGAATATGTATTACTATTTTACCAGAGTCATCAATAGCTTTTATCATTGCTAAAGAATGAGAATATTCTGTCCCCCATATATGTACTATATCTGGCGTATATTCAGCAACTATCTTCTTTAATTGCATTTCAACGTATAAATCATAATTCTCATAACGGGTATTGTTTTTGTAAAAACCCCAAAACTTACTTTTTCTATACTCAGCCTTAACTATATCTTTGCTTTTTTTATAGTCGATATCATCCATAGGTGCACAAGTAGCAATCTCAATTTTTGATGAATCAATAGCCTTTTCATAAATATCTCGGAGCCATCCCCCACCATTTGTCTTATTTAGCCCAAGTATATTCCTAACTTGAGGAAGGATTAGATTGCATAACCATAATACTTTCACTTTTACACCTATATTCGATCAGACATATCTAAAATTTTTCTTGCCTGAACTCTTCCTATTTTATTTTTATATACAAATTCTCTAGCTTTTTGGCCTAAAATTAGTAATTGCTCATCAGTCATCTTCATAGCTTCAATAATACTACGTGTCATTCCATCTATAGATTCATCCTTGATAACTAGCACATAATCTAAGTATTCATCAGGCATGCTAGGAATATGCGTTGTTAACACCGGTGTTCCTGAAGCCATGTATTCCATTTGCTTAGATGGAAATGAATATTGTACAAATTCTTGATCAGTAGGTCTTGGATTAACCAATAAAGTTGCTTTTTTTAAAATAGTCTTCAACTCACTGCTCGGAACCTGTCCTTTATATACAATGTTCTTAGATTTGCTAAAATCGATTGTACTTACCAATTCACCTTTCCCATAAAGATGTAACTCAACATTAGTAAGATTACATTTTTCAAATGCTTCTATAAACCTTGCCACTCCATTACTTATAGTCAAACTACCTGCATATACAATATTTCTCTTCTTATTATCTTCATTAATTAACGAATCTTTCCCTAATATTCCACATTCTTCTATCTGGCCTTCAACTACCACGTAAGGTTTATTATGAAAATTAATTTTTTTATTCATAGGCTCAGATAAAAAAACATATGCATCAAAAGATGCTACTATTTTATGTAATAAACCTAACGTAGCACCTTTCAATCCCATAAATTCTGGCAAATCTGTAAGAATTCCTATACTTTTTTTCTTCCTTGCTTTAGACGCAATAATTAATGCAAGATTTGAGACAATATTGAGTGCATCTGAGATAATAATTGTTTCACCACTAGATTTAAATAGGATAAAAAAGAATATATATATAAATATCAAAATTTGTCTAAGCACTCTATTGGAAGAATAAGGAGCATAATAATAATGCGCATAGCTCTTTTTTTCATCTGATGCTAGTGTTACTAGTTTACTTAAGCTATTTGAATTACTTGGATATACACTAAGCGCCTCTACCAAATATCCATCGTTAGCACCAAAACCCTTGGTTAATGATAGATTATACTGTTGCATCTGTTGCTTTGGATACTCTCCATATTTCTCATAAATCTCATTATATTTTTCCTTGCTTAAGCCATTAGATAAATATATTATTTTTTTCATATCTTATATCGCTTTTTCATATATAAACTGGAAGTTATTGGAACAAGCAAACTTACATACAAGATTATAAACACAACAACTTTATTTTTAATTGATAGATGAAAGCCTGCATCTCTTCTGTCTAATAATTCCTTCAATCTTAACTTTATCTCTTCTCTTTCAATGTAATGATTTTTCTCATGAACGGCTTTCAAATATGCAGCACATAAGAATCCCGCTACTTTGTTTGTCAAAACACTTGTACAACTCTTATATTGCTCACTAGCATAGATTAACCTATCATCAAAATATAATGCCCTGTAATAGCTAGATTCAAAGCGAGATGCCGAACCATTCGTAATATTGTTGGGATTAATGAACAATGAATCTCTATAAACATACAATTTGTCACTAAGTAACACTATACGATTGGCATTATTAAATACTTTATGCATTACTGCAATATCTTGAACTATTGTACTAGGAAATAACACATTATCTAAGCATTCTCTTCTAATAAGCTTGTTCCAAGCAACGGATTGAATATCATCCGTTAATATCAAAGGCATAAATTCATCTTTTAATAGTACTTTTTCTTTATGAAAACTGCAACTCTGTTTTATCTCATCTATAAAATAGTCACAAATACATATGTCTGCAGTATTTTTTAATATGGCTTTATACATTATTTCTACCATCTCAGGTGTCAAGTAATCATCGCCGTCTATCATTAATAAATACTCGCCTTTTGACTCGCTTATACTGATGTTTCTGACAGAGCCTAATCCACCATTTTCTTTATGTATTACTCTAATTCGATCATCTACGCCTATGTAATTATCTATTATTATACCTGTATTATCTTTTGATCCATCATCAATAATCAAAATCTCAATATTACTATAGGTTTGCCCTAAAACGGATTTTACACAATCCTCAATATATCTTTCTACATTATAAGCAGCTATACATATACTGATCAGACAGTCTTTTTGATTCATATTTCAATAACCTCACATAAAATCTTATAGTATCGTTCGACCATCTTCTCGATAGTATAATTAGATGCTATCTGAATACAACGCTTTTGCATTTCATCAAACTGAATCTTTGATAAGTTCATAATTGATATCATAGCTAGTGCCAATGCTTCCGAATTTTGCACTGGAACGACAATCCCTGTTTCTCGGTTAACAAGCTCAAGTCCCGCCATGCAATTATCTGTAGTTATAACTATCAATCCTTGAGACATCGCTTCTGCTATAACAAGTCCCCAAATATCCTCTCTCGTTGGATGAATAAATGCATCTGAACATCTCATATATCTCTTAATAACTTCAAATTCCTTAAATGGGACAAATGTAATATTGTGATATTCGTTTTTATATCCATCTCCAATAGCAATCACAGATATACTTCTATCACATTTCTGTTTTACTATTTCCAATGCCTCATCCAAAATATCATACCCTTTTCTATGTATATTTGATCCAACAGCCAAAAAAATGAAATCTTCTTTTGATAAACCAAGTCCAAGTTCTGTCCGTAAATCGTTTTTTTCTTTCTCACTTGATGGTTCATGGGCTATATCATTATCATGAATTGAAGCCAAGCAATACTCATAGCATTTATTATAATCAGCGCCATAATGTGTAAGGTATTTTGTGCAATACTTCCCGCTGGAAAACCAATTATTCGCACCAGAAACAAGCCATTTTTTTAAATTATATTTCACTCTACTATCTTGTTTTATTATCCCGCCATCTGCATGTAGTATGTATTTTTTATTTTTTAGCCTAAGATATATTATTGCCAACATTCCTGTTGGGGAAGAATAATTTCCCACTACAACAACATCATAACTATCTTTCAAATATTTAATTATTTCCAATGATACTCTCTGCTCGTGACCAAAATTAATTCCTTTCAAATAGAATTCCTTGTAGCTAACAAATGCATTTGAATTCCAATTACAATTCCTATCAGATGCCGTCTTCCTCTCATAAATTACAGTTAAATCTATTCTTTGTCCTAATTGACTAAAAAAATCGACTGTATAAGGAGCCGGAACATTTGTAATATATAAAACCTTCACTAATTATGATCCTCTTTCATCCATTGTCGCTATAAGACAATTTCTTCAAATTATATATATCAGTTAAAGATTTGATTTTATATCTCAAAACATTTTTTTGTAAAAATGCTAGTACTTTGTTGCTAGAATATGATTTTTTAACATCGAAAGTAATACCGTATTTTCTTAATTCACTTCTTATCTCCTCAATAGTCTCTAGATATGGGATATATATTGTATTTTTTATACATCGGTCTTTCGTTCCTGAATAAATATTTACGTAACCTGTACCAATATATCTGATGTTCTGAAAGTGATAAAAAATCAAGTTAAACTTTATATTTTGCTTTTTGTTTGATAACACAATTGTATCGTTCATTGCGCTCAACAAAGTATATTGTCCTAAATTCCACGGAGCTACTCCGCCCCCAACATGTTGTAATTCATGAACGCCTTTGAATAATTTAGGAAACATTTCAAGATACTTTTGATCTCCCATGCGTTCTGGTTCGTAAATATGATAGCACCAATCAATACATTTTTCTTTCCACCATTCTAGACACTCCCTAGCATTATCGCTTTGATCAAAATAATTGAATTCTACACAATACTTTCCACTTCTTTTAAGCATTCTTCTTCCACTAAAATTATTAGCAAATCTATGTTCTGTTATTACTATATTGGCATTAGCATCTTTTATCTCATCAAATAATGTTTTAGGATTACTGAAGAAATATAAATCCGCATCAATATATGTAACATTCTCCTCATCATAATGATCAAGAACATACTCTATAGTCTGTGGTGTACATGTCCAGCAATACTCTGCTTTAGACCTTTCTTTTTTTAGAGCGAGCATTTTTTCATTATCAAATACACTAGATTTAATCAGTATAGCTTGACTTAGTTGCATAGTCATTAAGACTTCATAAGACTTTTCATCAAAGCAAAAAATATACAGTTTAAATTGATCCCCAGCAACTCTCTCCAAGGATCTATACAAAGCTATTCCTTTATCTAAATAATAAGAATCAAATAATGTACAAAAAGTCATAATAAATCTCTATTCTCTCTTCCCGTTCTTATATTTACAAAGATCTTAGTACTCAACCATAATAAATCAAACCATTGTAATACTTAAATACCTTTAATAATCCTAATAGGATTAACGCTTCAAATATTTGAAAACCTTTTTATAATATGCTAATTATTAGCTTTCCTTTCTATAGTATATTTGTAAAAATCACTTTATCAATGTAAACCACGTTGACACAATAGCGAACCCATTAACATATTATTTGAATTTTATAAGTACTAGCCATTTAATGTTAATCTTTCTTGGAGTCTATCTCCTTTATGAAAAGACTATAATCACGAATATACTCACCTTCAATATAATGTTCACTAGCCAAAACAAGAAGTACTGAATCTGGAGAAAAATCATACATTTCTTTCCAAACCATTGGGCCAAGATAAAGCCCCATTCGAGGTTTATCAAGAATTATCACTTCTTTATTATTTCCATCATCGACTAAAACTTTACTACTTCCACATACATTGATTAATACAAAATGTGTATATCTATTGGCATGATTACCTCGAATAATATCAGAATCAGAACCATACATATAAAAAACTCTTTTTATGTCAAATGGCACGTCAAGACCTGACCCTTCCGCTACGACAAGGTTACCTCGTTCATCACCATATTCTTTAAAACTTAATACTTTGTAATTCGTTTGTTTTTCCATTTTTATTCCTTATCTTTAACTTGAGTAAATTCTCTCTGACATTGGTCCACACATAAGCCAATATCTTTTCTGCTCTTATTAGTTTGTTATTTGTACGCAATCCCATACAAAAGTGCAAATGATTTTTGAGTTTTCTTAAGTTTAAGTGAAGATTTATATAAGTTTAAAAACAATCAATCTATTATTTCTAATTAGTATTACTTAAAGTGGCATATGATCTATATTTTTTCTATATTTAAAATAACTACGATTATCAGATTCAAAAAATATAAATATTGCTAAATTGATATTGGGAATCTGGATTACCCGTGTAATCAACAAAAGCTCCGTTCAAAACAACTGTAACCTTTCCACTTATGGTAGACAAATCAATTACATACTGATGAACTTCATTATCCAAATCAGAATAGTTAACTTCAATCTCTCTTACCACAATCCCATTTTCATCATAGACATAAGCAGTAAGTCTTCCTTGATCCATAATTTTCTGTCCATAAAAGGAAAGATAGTTATAGCCATCATTTAAATTTACATCAAATTTAATTCCTATAAATCCCTTGTCTCTGATATAATCAGCCAAAGGTTCTGTATTATAATCTCTAGCCAATGTTCCATGGCAACTTACATATGCATACCTTCCATCATTGTCTTTATATACTTCTGCTCCGTTAATAGAAACATGCACCTGATCATCATTTAAAACATCTATTGGATCTACACCTGTAAGTTCTTTATTTAACAACGCAGCTGCATAAAAATCCGCTTCATAATCTTCCTGGTCATTTACACTAGCATAATCAAATGTAGTATAGAAATCGTATTCTTGTTTGAGGTAATCTTTATAATTATCTTCCGTCAACTGATACTGTCCATCATGCATCCACTTAAGCATTAATGAGTTTACCCAGCATGCATAATGCCAATCATCTTTGTAATTATTCAAATCCATTATTATATCTGTTCGATTATTAAATGAATACAAATGGATATTTCTATGAGGAACAATTAATTCCATCATATATGCCTCTATTTCTAAATTTTTGTATAAAACCCCCTCGTTTTTCCAATTACTCCATGATTTGATACTATATGGAGGAAAGAAATAATAAAAATCAACATTAGGATTATTATCAGCAACTGCTATAACATTTTCTTCAATATTTTTCTTAATTATAATCTTTTCATCTTCTGTTAAATGAATTTCATTTTCAGGAACGATGTCAGTTATCCCGTTTGGAACCACAGTATTGATTCCAAATGTATAAAGACTTTGCCATCTCGAATATTCATCAAAAGATCTAATACCTGATATAAAATCTTCTTTGTCATTATCTATAGTCATTTGATATACTCTTCCGAAGATAATATCTCTATTCCAGATATATTGAACATCATTAAATGGATTATCATCATATAGATACGTTGGATACATGCCTAAATCTTCACGCATATAAGTATCATCGTTTATCGTGTATCCTTCCAATGTATCTAAGCATCTTATAACTAATCTTATATTATCATTCGCTTTCAGCCCACGCTCTACATTGTCATTTACTTCTTTATATCTTCCTCCCGAAAAAGGGACTTTTATTGCATCACATCCAAATATCTCATCTACTTCTGTTTTTCTAAAGTTTTCTGTCATAGAAGTCCCTGTTATAATTGCATCATAATTGAAATGCTTAGTAATTCCATCGTTCTGACTTCTCTGATTATCTAATATATAATAATATTCATCTAAGTCTGGTTTATGATAGTGAAAAAATGGGTCTATCTTATATACATAAAATCCAAAAATACTTAATGCTGATACAACTATAACCAACCAGCTTATTAACCAAATCTTTGCCTTCATAGTTTCCCCTAAAATCCAAAATATACGAAAGTTGACTCTTCTCCCAAACATATGATCCCCCATATAAATGAAAATGAGGTAAGAAGTAATGAGCCAATACTTAAACTATCCTTTTTCTTAAAATTGTTTTCAGGAACAAAGCATACAAAACATGCCACCAGAATAAATATCAGCATATTAAAACCGCGAACATTTGCAGGCAAGAAATTCAAACCTAGCATGTTATAAATGAACTGGTTTTCAACCAAGTTAAACGAAGCAATCATCCCATCACTTACTACTGTACTTTGCATGAACAGAATCTTAAGCAGAATTGTTTTCCACTGTTCTACGGTCTGAGCACTAAAAAGAAGCCATAAAACACTAACAACTCCAAAAGTGCATAACCACCTAACCGGCAAGAATACTTTTTCTTCAGTTTTCTCAAACAGCCTGTCAATGCAACTGATCAGACCGTGGATCAAGCCCCATAAAATGAATGTCCAGTTCGCACCATGCCATAATCCACTCGCCAAGAAAACTATAAGAGTATTTACATAGGTAAATATTACGCCTTTGCGTGATCCTCCAAGTGGAATATAGATATACTTTGTCAAAAACTTCGTTAAAGATATATGCCATCTTTTCCAAAAATCCCTGATAGAAATCGCTTTATATGGAGAATCAAAGTTCATAGGCAAATCAATGTTAAGCATTGATGATACACCTACTGCCATATCACTATAGCCACTGAAATCAAAGTATATTTCAAAGGTGTAGAACAATATCAGCAAAATACAATCCATTGCTGTTGTCGCATCAATATTTGTATATGCCCATGAAACTGCTTTGGCAAAAGTATCTGCCAAAAGTACTTTTTTTATAAGACCCAAGCTAAAAATCTTGATACCTGTTGTTATATTGGTTATATCAGCTTTTTTTCTAGCATCTTGATTAAGCTGCGAAATATAATCTACTGGATCAATAATCGGACCCATGACTAGTTTAGGAAAATACAATATGTATGCCAAATAATCAATTATATTATTGTTTTCAAGGTCTCCACGCTCAGTTGCAACAATATAGGCAATCTGCTGGAATGTATAAAACGATATTCCAAGTGGCAGGACTATCTCCTGAAGCTCTAGTTCTTTGCCAAAAAAAGTATTTATATTTGTGATAGCAAAATTCAAATACTTGAAATATAACAGCAAGCCCACATTTACAATAATAGGCAAAGCCATAAATACCTTATTTTTTATTTTGAACTTTCTAACAGCTAAAGCAGATCCATAATTAATCAACATGCTTATTCCTAAGTAAATGAGCATGTTAGTTCTGCCCATTGAATAGAAAATAATGCTAGCAAGAATTATTACCAACTTTCCTATAACTGGCTTAATTTTGTTAGCCAAGAAATAGAACAATACTGTAATCGGTAAGAAATACAATATGAACTCATAGCTATTAAACTGCATATATTACACCATCCCAGCTTTTATCCAAAATATAATATTCAATAGGACACTGTATTTAATCATATCATAAATGATGTTATTTATGCATGTTTTATGATTTTCATACCGCCTATCGTCAAATTGGAAGCTAAAACAATTACTAACAAACAAAGAATAAAAAAGTGGTGGAATTTACCTTTTCACTGGATTTTAATATTTCAAGTCATCTCTGTAACATTTTCGAAGCCTGTTTCCATTGCTTTTACTCAGGAACATCATAGTATTTTAGATAACTTTTCAGCCAATGGGAAAACATAACATTGGCAAGCGTCAAATAACCCGCCTATGATTTGATCCATTCCCGGCCTCCTTAAAAAAACTAGTTAGTTTTTTCGGTTTTTTAAAGTAAACCATAGAAGCAGATTAAATCATAGGCAGGTTATTTGACGCTTACCTTTGGTGGATGTAAGACCGTGCGTGCTTATCTGTAAGCCTTGTATGGAGAACGTGAAATTTGACGTCTATATCGTTTCCGATACGCACGCCATATTTATACATATCTGCATTCTTGTCTTCGGAAACTTTGAAGGTTCTGCCGTATGCAACTTTTGCTTTATATCCGTTCTGCTCGTATTCTTTTGCTAGGTCAAGGACGATGTTGCCGGTGGAACCAAAACCCAAGACAGAATTAATTAATAATACTCTTTTACTCATTTCAAGTACCCACATGCCCGAAGAATTTCAATAAGCCAATCAGCTTGCTGCGACGCTATATCAACATTTTGCTTAGCTATAAACTTTTGTTCTTCAGTTAACTGACAGTTATTATCTATTATTTGCTTGAGCATTCTTTTGATAGTTTCATGCTCACTGTATTCTTCTGGACTCATTATATTCTCCTCTGAGCATTACTTCGTATGTACTAAAAATCAGATCCTTCCTATAGCAATACCACACTTATAAACTCTGAATAGAAATATTAGAAAACACTTCCTCGTTATCATTTTCATCATTTAAGTATTCTTCATCAACAAATTGATATATACATAAAAAACGCCAAAAAGTTAGTACAATCCTCTAATACAGTAATCTACTCTGGCTTGACACAATTTCTTTTTCAAACGTCTATTTTTCACCCATCACCTCATTCATTCTGTAAAACTTTTGACCACATAGACTATTTTCAAATCTAAAAAACTTAGTTTTACCATAATTTACTGTCCTTCCACAGCTCACAATATTAGTTGATGGATTTTGCATCATTGACACATTGAACACCTTTGCATAATAGCTATTTTTCACATTTCTTTCTAGTGCATCTAATTCTAATGACATGAACTCTTCATAGTTTAAAGGCTTAGTTATTTCAATTTTCTCACAAATTTCTCCATACTCTCTAGCAATTTCCGATGCTTTGTAAACTGGTAGTGCAATATTAACCATCTGGGGAAATGCATACTCCTCGTTTTCCCCAATTCTTTTAGAAATGTATGATATTCCATCACATCCAAGCGATTGAAGATTCATCATCAAGAGCTGTGAAACTATATATTCGGATCTGAATTTCCCTGCCGAGCCTTTATTTCTAATAGAAGTAGCAATTACTAATGGATAAAGTCTCAATATAATTCTAGTTAGATTATTTATTTTTCCAATATTTTTTCCAGAATCATCATTTCCTATGCTTGAAATCCCAAATAATATATATGGATTGCATGCAAGGTTTAATATAGAAAGTTTCTTTCCTTCCTCATTTAATCTAATCGCAGACACATTAAATTTGCAGTATGGTGGTCTATCCAACTCTAGCCAAACGTCAAAAGCAGAAGTTCCTAAATATAAACATGGTACTCCTGGAATACTAAATCTCTCAGTACCAACTAAATCTCTCTTATTTAGGGGAATATGATACATTTCTTTAGGATTGTCAAAAAAATCCGTTCTCGCCCTATAAAAACACAATTGTTCTTCTCTTTGTTTTTTTAATAATTGATATATATTTTCGTTTTCTATTCCTGCGAAACATGATGATAGTCTTGTACTATAACTACTATCTATTGGTGCGACTACAAACTTATTAGTATCCTCTTTTATTATCTTTTCAAGTAAACTTCTAATTCTTTGTGAAGCTGACCCAACCTTTCCAACGTAATAATCGTTAACACATTTTTTTATTGCTATACAATCATATTTTATTCTATTAATCAGCTTTATTTTATCATCATCTGTAGCTCTGGAAATGTAATAATTCGAATCATTGATAAAAACACTAATCCAATTAATATACAACTCAAGTTTTTCTTGTAATACTTTTTTGTAATCATCATCAGAATCTATTGTTATAGGCAGTTTTACGAAATCTAAAATTGACTCAACTCTTTTTTCTTTCTCCATGTCTTAGCATCCCTCGTTCATATAAAAAGCAGGTTATGTGGATTTTTTACCCACCATCACCCCTGAAGAGCCACATTTTATCATACAAAATGTGTATCAATTTCATCCATCAACATCTTCTTATCAAAATGCTTTTCAAAATACTCCCTTGCATTTACACCATATGTATGCTTAAAAGCAGTCACATCTCTCTGCTTGATAGCTTTTGCAAGCTCATCAGCATCGCCTATTCCTGTACAAATACCGCAATCTGCCTCTTTAATAACTCTTTCTGTTTCGCCCTTGGCAGCAGCAATTATAGGCATACCGCATGCCATGTATGACTGAAGCTTTGCCGGTATCGTCCATGTGAATAGTTCCGTATCCATAAATGAGATAAATGCAGCATCGCACAGTGCCAATATTTCCGGTATTCTCTGCGCCGGTTGTCTATCTATCATGATAAATTTATCCGACACACCGCATATATCTATTTCTTCAAGAAGTCTGCTCTTATATCGACCGTCTCCTATTATAACGAATCTGACATTACTATCACCTAACAGCTTTGCTGTTTTAGGCAACACATCAAGTCCCTGAGCATAGCCGATATTACCGGTAAATGCGATCTTAAAGGATTTATCATCATACAGTTTTCGTATCTGTTCCTGTATGCTCTCATCGCATTCATGTTTACAGTACCTCTCAAGGCCCTCATCCTTCGTAAGAGGCTCATAGAACTCTTCTGCGTACTGGGGCCAGTAATGCACCTTATTAGGGTCAACAGTTACCCTACGATTTACTACAGCCTTTACAAAGCTTGGACTTGTTACGAATATCTGATCGCATGCTTTATAGATCTTATCAACCATTCTATCTATTGGTTTTATTACAAGTGGACTATGAATTCCTGTAACTATCTCAACATTTTCAGGCCAGAGATCCTGAACATATAAATAAAGCGGTACCTTGTGTTTCTTTGCATATCGTACACCGATCTTACACTGGGTCATTGGTGATGTTTCAAACATAAAAACATAGTCTGCTTTAACTTTTGTAAACAGGTTCCAAAAGAAACCTGAAACAGGGAACGAGAAGTAATTAAGTACAAGACCTATTGGTGTATGTCCCCTTGGTATCAAGGGAATTCTTATTATTTTAACGCCATTCCAGACTTCTCTTCTCTTTTTAAATAATCCATAACCTTTATAGAACTTTCCCTGTGGATAATTAGGGATACCTGTAAGTACTGTTACATCATATCCTCGATTAACCCACTCCATGCATATATCATTTATTCGAAACTGTTCCGGATAAAAGTACTGACATATAACCAGAATTTTCTTCATAGATAATCTCTTCCCTTATACGCAAAAACAGCGATGTGTATAACACCGCTATCATTGCTCTATAATATTAACTACTCTTTTATTCTTTACGCCATACCATTTTGTTAACGATTCCAACGTACGACTGAATGATTTTTACAACTTTACTACTAACATTGATATCAGTATAATCCGGAACAGGAATTCCGTTATCACCATTTCTTACCATCTCTACAGCAAGATCAACTGACTGCTTAAGTCCATCTTCATCTATTCCGGAGATAATGAAGCATCCTTTATCAAGCGCTTCTGGTCTTTCTGTAGATGTCCTGATACATACAGCAGGAATAGGATGGCCTATTGATGTATAGAAAGATGACTCTTCAGGAAGTGTACCTGAATCTGAAACAACTGCAAATGCATTCATTTGAAGGCAGTTATAATCATGGAAGCCAAGAGGTTCATGCTGGATTACGCGAGAATTGAGTTCAAACTTACCATCTGTCTTCATCTGATCAAGGCGCTTTTTGGACCTTGGGTGGCATGAGTAGAGGATTGGCATATCATATTTAGCTGCTATAGAATTGATAGCATTAAACAAACTCAGGAAGTTCTTCTCAGTATCAATATTTTCTTCCCTATGCGCAGAAAGAAGGATATATCTACCTTTTTCAAGACCTAGTCTTGAATGAATGTCAGATGCCTTTATCTTATCAAGGTTTTCTGACAGAACTTCAGCCATGGGGCTGCCTGTAACATATGTCCTCTCCTTAGGGAGACCACAATCTGCCAGATATCTTCTAGCATGCTCTGAATATGCCAGATTCACATCAGATATAATATCCACTATCCTTCTGTTAGTCTCTTCAGGAAGACACTCGTCCTTGCATCTGTTACCAGCTTCCATATGGAAAATCGGAATATGAAGTCTCTTAGCACCTATAACTGAAAGGCAGGAATTAGTATCTCCCAGTACAAGTACAGCATCAGGCTGAGCTTCTACGAAAAACTGATATGACTTGGCTATTATATTGCCCATAGTCTCACCCAAGTCATTACCTACAGCCTCAAGATATACTTCCGGATCAGCAAGGCCTAAATCCTTGAAGAATACACCATTTAAGTTATAATCATAGTTCTGGCCTGTATGAACAAGAAGTGTATCAAAATACTTGCGACATTTATTAATAACTGCTGCAAGTCTGATGATCTCAGGTCTTGTTCCAACTATTATGGCCAGTTTAATCTTTCCATTATTTTTCCAGCTGAATGAACTCATATTATTCTCACTATGCTTTCTTATAAGTTATTATCTTATACATTACCTTTTTCTGCGTTGATCTTCTCATCACCATCTCTGTCAACTATCTCATAAAATGTATCAGGGTGGTTCTGATCAAAGCTCTCATTTGCCCACATCACTGTAACAAGATCCTGAGTTTTAGATAGATTGATGATATTGTGAGTATATCCCGGAATCATCTGGATAGCTTTCATCTGCTCTCCAGTAACCTCAAATTCAATCACTGGATATCCCTTACAAGTCTCCGGATCTATTCCAATACGCCTTTGCTGAATAAGCCCATGTCCTGATACTACTATGAATATCTCCCATTTGCTATTATGCCAGTGCTGTCCTCTGGTTATTCCAGGCTTTGCAACATTGATACTTACCTGCCCATGATCTAAAGTTCTGATAAGTTCTGTAAAAGTGCCTCTGTGATCAATGTTAGACTTAAAGTCGTAACACATCTTCTCAGCCGGAAGATATGACAGGTATGTGCTGTACAGCTTCTTGGCAAATGATCCTTCTGGTATCGATGGCATAACAAGTGTGCTTGGCATCTCCTTAAATGAATTAAGAAGATCAACAATTTCCCCAAGAGTTGCCTTATGTGTTGTTGGTACGTAGCAGTATCTGCCATCTTCCTTAGGAGTAGGATCTATGCTGCCACCGGCCACCTCATATTCGCACCTATGTTCCTTGCCTTCTAATGCGTCAAGCATCTCTTCTATAAGATCATCAATATACAGAAGCTCTAATTCAGTAGCTCTGTCATTAACCTTGTACTCAAGGTCATTAGCAACAGCGTTGCAGAAAGTTGCTACAGCAGAGTTATAATTGGGCTTACACCACTTTCCAAAAAGGTTAGGGAATCTATAGACAAGTACCTTACTTCCAGTTTTCTTCTGATAATCCATAAACAGCTCTTCGCCTGCAAGCTTACTCTTACCATACTCAGAGCCTTCAAACCTTCCCACTAGCGATGCCTGTATTGAGCTTGATAACATAACAGGACAGGTATTATTGTACTTCTTGAGCGTATCAAGTAGTTTTGAAGCAAAACCAAAGTTACCAGCCATAAATTCAGCATTGTCCTTAGGTCTGTTCACTCCTGCAAGGTTAAAGACGAAGTCTGCTCTCTCGCATGCATTCTCAAGTATATCATCACTAGTCCCTATATCATATCCGTATATCTCTGTAATAGTCAGATTAGGTCTTGTATTGTTACGTCCGTCCCTGAGATTTTTGAGATTCCAAACAAGATTACGACCGACAAATCCATTGGATCCTGTCACCAATATTCTCATGTCTTATGCCTCCACCGTGTGTGGGCGTCCTTCAAGCTCTTCTTTGACGTAATCTGTTGCTGTGATCTTCTTAACAACGCCATCAACATCAAGTATTCTTGTGTTGTGACTAGTATACGCCTCATCACTCTGAGTCATAACATGACCTTCAACATAGAACTGGTCATAATTAAGACTTCTTCCATCCGGAGCTATTCTGAAATAGTCACCCATATCAGTAGCACGGAGTCTTTCTTCTCTTGTCATCAGAGTCTCAAAGAGCTTCTCTCCATGCCTTGTACCGATTATCTTAACGTCAGTTTCGCCAAATACTTTCATAACACCCTTTGCAAGGTCTCCGATTGTGCTGGCATCTGCTTTCTGAATAAAGAGGTCTCCTGGTTCAGCATGTTCAAATGCAAATGCAACAAGATCTACTGCCTCATCAAGATTCATAAGAAATCTTGTCATATTTGGGTCTGTAATAGTAATCGGATGACCAGCCTTAATCTGATCAATAAAAAGCGGAATAACAGAACCACGGCTACACATAACATTGCCGTATCTGGTGCAGGAAAGAACTGTTCCTGATCTTTCAAACGCTTTCTGAGCTCTTGCCTGTACTACTTTTTCACCTAGCGCCTTGGACATACCCATTGAATTAATAGGATAAGCAGCCTTATCTGTACTCAGAAATACAACTTTCTCAACATGATTCTCAACTGCTGCAGTTATTACGTTATCTGTACCAATTATATTTGTTCTTACAGCTTCCATTGGGAAGAATTCACAGGATGGTACTTCCTTAAGGGCAGCTGCATGGAATACGTAATTAGCTCCGTACATAACATCGCGAACTGATTCAAGATTTCTAACATCTCCGATGTAAAACTGTACCTTTGAGAACTGCTCAGGATAGCGTGCCTGAAGGATATGACGCATCATGTCCTGTTTCTTCTCATCACGGGAGATGATACGTATCTCTGAGATATCTGAAGTCAGGAAGTGCTTCAAAACCGTTGATCCAAATGATCCTGTTCCCCCTGTTATTACTAGTGTTTTATCTTTAAACGATTCTTTTATTGAAGTTGATCCCATTTATAGTATCTCCTTGATCATTGTCTTTTATTTCAATATGCTAAAATGCATTGCTTTATCGCTAAAATATAATATCTTAACTTTTAAAACAATCTATATCATCATATCTCGATTTCCTCATTTATTCAAACATACAGGCAAAATGCGGTATGAATATTGCAATCTTCAAATCAGACGAAATCTCAAAGAAGCTGCGACTTCTATATATTCATTGTTATTAAGATGTTTTGATGTTATGATTATAATGTTTTGTAGTATGGAGGAGCTATGTATATGAACAAAACCACTATCTATAATATCTTACTAATATCCATAATTCCAATATTATTTATTATTTCTACATTTGATTTCAAGATTGCTATATCTACAACAGTTCTTATGGCATTAGCTTTGATAGCAGTCATTTTCTTCATAGTCGATTGTATCAGAAATCACAGAAATCTTTTTTCCAAAAAAGGCGCCCTGATAATAGCCGTAATATTGTTATCTGTTATTATCAGTTTTGCATACCAGATTACTTATATGATGAAGGGCATCTATTATTTTGGTTCTGTTGTTCAACAGATTAATACCATCCTATTTCTTATTATTGGGTTATATCTATATAGATTCCATTTTGACCAATTCAACAAAAGCCTTCATATCATATCTTGGTTGGGTTTTGCATCCGCTTTACATGCATTATTTGAAGAGCTTATTTTCTTTTCCAATAATGGAATATTAACACGTGTATTCTCTGTATATAATAATCCAATCCCCGCAGGAACCGTCTGGGTTTTATGTATTTTCTTACCACTTACCGGTAAAATAGTTCTAGACTTAGTCATGAAAGTCGTATACTTAGTAGCTATATTCCTTTGTATGTCAAGATCCGCATGGCTTGCATTATTGCTTGGCTTATTTCTATTTGTTGTGATCAACAAAAATACCATTACCAAGCTTTACGTGACAATAAAAAGACCTATCCGCATTATACTTTGGATCTTACTACTAACTATTATTATAGGTCTTTTGCAAATACCAGAAGTTAGTGAAGTAATAACTACTAGGCTATTCCATATAAAAACCGGTCCTGTTTCTGAAGCCTATTCTGTCCGTACTACACATTCAGTATACCTTTTAGATATCTTCTTCCATTGTAATCCTATATTTTGGATTACCGGCCACGGTCCGGGAAGTACAGTTCCTATGTTCATGAGTTCACCGTATTGGGAGCTTGATCACTACAATGTAGTTGATAATTCGTATCTGTCAGTGTTGTATGAGTATGGCATAGTGATGATCATAGCTATTGTCTACATATTATTCCTGGCATTTAGAAAACTATATTACAAATTCAGAAGTGAATCATGTATATCCAATGAGGATGCTATTTATGCACTTATGTTCATCTGCGGCGCAGTTACGGCATTCTTCTATGATCTGCAGTATATTATGGCACCTACTCTTATGATGATGATAATGACAGCTACTGTCATAACATCAAAGGAAGATAAAACTGCTTAACTGTTTAAAGGGCTATTCAATAGCCCTTTATTTTATGAAAACATTGCATCTACCTGATAATTGTCCATCCCGTATATAGTTATATCCATTATATGAATAGCCTTCACTATACATATCACCCATATCAGAAAAGGTAATGACAACTATACTATCAGGGACATTGGTTTTATCCAAATACTTAGAGGAAGAATTATACACGTCTATAAAATAAACACTATCAGAATATTCCTCAAGGAGACGTAATGTAGGATAACTATATGCTCCTGCATCCATTTTTAAGCCTATACTGTGATAAGTTTCTCCATTATCTTCCAAATACTGTTTGAGGGCTACATAAACTGATTCATATTCTGACATATTATAGGTTTCATAATATGCTTTTGCTCTCTCTTCGTCAGTTCCAACAAATATATGTCCCATATGATAATTGGTCATACCTATAAACTGAGAACATATCAAAAGGCCTGCCGCACCGTATACTACTCCCTCTAAAAGTTTTGATCTATGTTCACCAAGCTTTTGAATCTGAAAACTAATCGCCACAGCCAGAAGACCAAATGCAGCTATCATATATCTGCACACATATACTTCAGATTTAACAAATGCACAGGTCACTATAAAAGCAGCAAATGCGGCTGTACTGTATCCCAATCTCACTGGACATGTATTTGATGTACTTCCTGTCTTTCTGATCCTGCAAATGAAGTACCAAACACACTTAACAATAGCAACCAGCGATATAACAATGAACAATATCGTTATTACAGAATTCGTAGCTGTATCATATTCATAATTCTCAATTTTATAGATTAGGCTATCATGATAATTGCCGCCTTCACTTATGATCAATGAATCAACATCTATATGTAATACATATCCAAGGTAATACACCATATGTTGCCATATCTGGTTGAAAGAAGGCCACAAAACTCCCGGAAGAAAATATCCAATACTTTTGAAAAAGTTAACTATCTGGTATCGTAAGTCAAATGTCAAAACCAGCTGCCCAGGTCCCTGCCATGGATCAGATATAGCTCCATATGTGACTATATTCCTAATAGCTTCCGGTAATATAGTTATTATCATTATTGCCACTACAAGAAGTATCCACTTTGTGATAAGTGTAATATTGTCACCACGCTTAAGACATATATATAGTAACCAAAAGAAAAACACTGCAACGCAAAACAAGCCACTTGGTTTTGTCAAAATACTAAGTGCAAGCGAAAATGCCAGCACGCACAGTCTGAGAATTCCTCTTTTATTCAACTGCAATTTATCGTCACAATTTACTAATTCCAGCAAAACACTGACAAATACAAAAATCCATAGCGCTGCAAATTCATCAGTCTGTGTTGATAAGCTCTCTGCAAACACTGTTGGTGAAGTCGCAAATAATACAGCTGCAAATAAACCGCCTTTGAAGGAACAACCTATACGTCTTGCAATGCTATAGACAAATAAAATGTTAAATAGATATGAAACAGATTGGGTCAAGTTAAATACCGAATCATTATTCTTCCCATAAAGAAGATATAAATGAAGATCAATAAATTCTTTAAACGCCGGTGTTCCAAGCATTCTTGTATCCGAAGTAGTAAAATGACCAACGCTTTCATTCTGCGTCCAGAACCATATCCTACTCAAATGATAAGATAAAGAATCCCAGTTATATGGAACTATTCTTACAGCCAGAAGGCAGATGAACAGTCCATAAACAGCAAATATTGCAACGCATAAATACTCTTTTGCAGATATCTTAGCCAAAATCTCATGAGTTATATCTGTTAATCGCATTTTATTTATGCGCCATTGGCTTAATACTAGTGCCAGTAGAATGCAATCATATATTATCCATGTAGCAGTACATGTAAATCGGTTCATCTTACCAAACAATGATAATACTTCTGTCAGCACATATATAAATAATCCAAGTCCTGTTATGGCATACGCAACCCTTACGATGCACCTTTCATAACTGACTTTTATTGATGCATACATAATGCTTAATACAATTCCAGCCACAATTATCATTCTTTGATCTCCATCACTTTACTTTTTGGTACCATAAAGCATTTTCGCCTATATACTGTTTTTGAATCCATCTTTTCAAGATGCGTCCGGAAACAATACCATTTATAAATGGTGGTAACAATAAATACATTAAATACCGAATCTTTATTGAAATAGTTGCATTAAAAAGCCTGTTTGTATATGAATCTTCCGTATAAAAAATGTTTTTCTTATAATAGCTTAAATATAATTTTTTCACAGGATGATTGCTATTGAAATACCAGGGTCTTATAAAAGAAGATCCACTAAAGTGAATAATAACAGGATTACTCATTGCATCAGACCAATCTTCTTTACTGTAATAATGCTTTTCATCCAGGCCATAAGCACTACATATAGACGAATATGTCTTATACATGAAATTGGGGCTTTGGACATTGTATTTTAGCGGTAATTTGCTTATCTTATCTCCCAACACAACATTTAACAGATCCTGATCCGGAAGCGGATACTTACTTCTAACATTTTGCAGATGATCAATAAGTAAATGTCCACATTTACTGCTTCTCCATCTATCAATATCAAATAAAATAATGCCGGAATTATAATAGCTACTATCCTGATTCATATCTAAAGATTTAATATACTCACGCTGAGTACAATCTACTACCATAGATATTACACAATCATCCGACATTTTAGTATTATATGCACTTTCCAAACTTGATAATATGAGAGTATCACAGTCAATATATAATGCTCTCTTCACACTTTCCGGTAATACAACGTCCATAAACAACCTTGAATATGCGGTAAAACTGTTTTTTCCTTCATAACTAAAGCCTACGGATGTTACCTTTTTTATACTCTCTGATATTGTTTTGACATCTATAAATAAAACTTTCCTATTATAGTTTTGCGCAATTATATTAAGCTTATTCTTATTAGTATCAGAAATCCCATCATCTAATATATAGACATCTATTACCTCTGTGCTTCTGTTATTTATAAACAGAGATTCCATTGAGACTCCTGCCAGATATGCATAATTATCATCTGTGGCATAAATAATATTCATTATCATCCTCTTCTAAATCAATTATTTATATATTTCTTAAAATCTAAAACAAAGAATTGATCCATTTTCCGTATTTAAATTCACTGCACTTATCAATGACATACGGGAAGATCAAGCAGAGTATAAAACATAATATGGACATTATTGGTGAACTCTTATCAAAAGATAAAAACATATAGATAATAATAAAGTGCAACACATAATATCTAATACTCGTTTTTCCAACATATCTCAAAAAATTGCCCAGAAAATCATTTAAACGAATTGTTTTTACAAGTTTAATCAGAATTGCTGATGAATATATTTCTAAAAGCTCTAGTAATAACAATTTATATCCTGGCTGCGCATTAACTTCGAATACCCAAAAACGTCCACTCATCTGTAAAACAATTATAGCTGCTGCCCATACAGCCGCATAAATTCCAAAATATTTATTTGTAACATTTCTTATCTGAAATCCTATCCACATTATAAATGAAAACAGAAATACTTTACCCACAGCAGTCGAAATGAACGTTCCTACTACAAATAATGAAATCCATATGACTGAGATGATTGTGTCTGAATGGATTAATTTCTTAAATAAAACGATCAGAAAATACCCCGCAGACAATTCGCCTAAGAACCATACAGAATTAAACGATTCAAAGAAATGATATCTTAACTCCCCTTTTAAAAGTAAAAAATGCACGCAACCTAATATCAATCCCCACAATATAAAAAGTCTGAATACGGAATACAACTTCTTCTTAACCAGCTGATCCAATGAGTATTTTTCAAATGAATATCTAAATAAGAATCCTGAAATAAAGAAAAATGTAGTGTTATGCAATGATACTAATATTAGCATTAACACATTTTCTGTTTTAGGTGCCAGCCATGCAAAATTCAAATGTGAAAAAATGACTAATATTTCAGCAAATCCTTTGGCTATATCTAAACTTGTATCTCTAGTATCTTGACTCATTAAACTCCTATTTCCCCCAATCAATCTTTTTTATTACTTTGTTTTATTTATTCGTATTATTTTTAAAATATCAAGCAATTCCCGTAGCTTTGGATTTTTAAACTGTAACATCAAAAACATAGTTAAAGAAACTATAAATGATAATATACCTTTGCACAAAAATCCTAATATCCCATCCATCGCAATCTTGGAAACAATTAAATACGATACTATTGTAGACAATATCGTTGTTAACGTATACATCAACAGCATTCCTATATATTGCCTTGGCGATCTTTCAAAATAATACTTAAAAATATAATGAATATCCGACGGGAGATTTATACAAACAATTGTTATGATCGTTGCAAATACAACACCACCAACTCCAAACGTCCTTACTAGGAGAACATTTAAAATCAGATTACTAATGGATTCTATAATTGAGATATATCTTCCTTTCCACCAGACTCCGGATGTTTCCCGTAGCATCCCCATACTATCTGACATACCATATGCAAATATATAGATGCAAAAAAGTATTACCATCGAAAATGGTAAAAGCGATTTTTTACCTACCCAAAGAGTTATAAAAGGCTGATATAAATTGATGGTACAACCGATCAATACTGTTAAAATAGCACACTGTATAAAAGTATATACCGTCAATACCCCATAATTTGAGTCCTTACTTTCTGTTGCCATTCCATTCCCTAACGAAGGTGTTACAGCTGTTCTAAGCAGGATAACAACATAAATCAGCAATTGCATAACCTGATAGTAATTTTGATATTTTGCAAGCCATACAAGACCCAAAAACGTTGAAATAACAACACTGTCAAAAGAATTCCTGGTAATCGTACGCAGCTTAGATAATGCAATTGCAAATACCTGCTTCTTAAAGCTTTTTATAAAACTGCTATCCGGCCATCCATATGCCTTATATTCCGGATAATGTCTTCGAGTTTCTCTAATAAGCCAAATTGCATATAATATATTACTTACCGACAAAAGAATTGTATATAAATAAAAATCTGTAAATACAACAAGAACGACAAGCTGACAAATATACATTATTCCAGCTGTAGTTCCGCCCATACGATTTAAAATATCACCTTTTTGATCCGCCTTAAATAGTGCTGCTCTATAGTGTCCTATAAAATATGGAATAGCAGAATTGATAATATAAATAAAATACACAAAATAAATATTTAGATCTGCCGGATAGCTCTTCCCATGAATAAGAGATGGAATTAATGGCATACAAGCAAGACCTATTAGTAAAATAAGAGTGCCCGCAAACAAATATAATCTTCGAAGCATATGAAGAATCGAACATATTCGTGCTTTGTTTTTCTCGTTTTGTTCAGCCATTGGCTTATACAAAAAATACGTCATAGCACTTTCAAATCCCAAATCCGAAAGATTGATAATCTGAAGTATTGACGTAAATAAGCTGCTTACACCCGCATATTCCATTCCTATAAATCGGATAATTGCAGTCCTGATCATAAAAGGAAATACTGAAGTAATCAGCATGGCGTAAGCAGACCAGATGAAATTTTGAAATGTAGATTGTATTCGTTTTTGTTTCATTTTTCGTCAACCATAAATTGTTAATACTCTAAAGAGTAATAAATACTTTTCTGTTTTTAGTCTGAACAATGTACTAATTATACACATTATAATAACTGATGATTCTCGCCCCAAACAGACAAGAATCATCACAAAGTAATCAGCTTTATATCACCTTATTTGCCATAATTATTATTGCTTATATTAAAATTCAGTTTTTTAGCAATGCCTAATATAAATATTTCAAAGCAAACATAATATAAATAAACAAAATGCAATAAAAATGACCAGTGTTTATACACTATAGCTAATCTAATACTATCAAGAATAGGCAATGGTATTATTGCTGCATATAAAACAAATAGATATTTTCTTTTCGTTAATATCTTAGTTCCACTTTCTCTAGAAGAGAATCCACTTTCCTGCTTATTAAAAAGATTATTAATTACTCTGAATTTCAGCTTAGAAAGGTATGTTTTAAATTTAGAGCTGCAGTTATGCATTGTATTATCGCCTCGAACAATACCGCAGGTATGAGTATCGCTGATGATCTGATCAAAAGCACTACATGTAAATTCTATGGAACTATACTTTTCCGGATACTTTTCTCTAATATAATCCAAAGACATGACACATGTTGCAGCATCTGCAAGTGGCAGAAGATCACCTTCATCAAATTGCATTATTGCATTCTTGCCATTTTCTTTGATCACATTCTTCTTATAAGTTTCATATTTACTGCTCTTAACCTTATAAATAAAATAAGAGAACGGATCTCCTAATGCATTTGAATAAACGGCAGAAACACCGCATAACTCTTTTCTTCCGTTACCAATCGTATCTGAAATAAGAACCTTCACATCGTATTGGTCTAGCAAGTCTTTTTTGTCCTGCAATTGGGTATCGTATGAAAACTCTTCATCAGAATCCATTCTCATGAGATATTTTCCAGTAGCTTTTTCAGCTCCTATTGCTTTCGCATACTCCGGCAGACGCTTTGGGTTGTCCAATATCACAGCACCATATTTTCTTGCTATTTCTAATGTCAGATCAGTAGATCCGCCATCTATTACTAATATTTCTAAATCGTTTTGATCGAATTTTTGGCTTCTTATTGATTTTAAAGTATATTCCAAAGTCCTTTCGGAATTGTAAGTAGGAATTACTATTGAAAAAAACGGTCTCATTAGTTTTATGTTTCTCCCTTTACTCAAATTAACACTATCACTCTTTGTCAGTAAGAATTACTTATAATTATTAAAACGTGTTTATTTCTTAACTACTCTACTACCTGGTACTTTTCGTCTAACCACCGAATGATAAACTTAACTAATCTAGTATTTATTATAAGTTTTGAAAATAAGAACTCATATATCCAAAAGATAATTGTTCCCAAGCATATAACAATCATTGTAATCAGTATCATTGCTATTATAAGGAGATTTTTCTCATACCAATAACTGATATGAAATACATTCTCCCAAATTTTAAAATCATCAAACCAATAAAAAACAGGAACAGTGTGAATAATATATATGGTTCCTGTAGCCCTTGCTATATCTGTTATCCTTTTATTACCTTCTACCCGACGGCTCTTAAACCACATAAACAATGCAAAAGAACAAAGAAATGCCGGTAAAGCTTCATAATGGTCACAATAATACTTGCCTATAGCTAGGATTTTTTCTCCTAAAAAGGGATTAGTATAACTTGTAATATTACCAATCAGCAACAACGCAACAATAAACAAATAGGCAATCACTGCTATGATCAGCCAATTATTATCATTTTTTATAAATCTCGCATTTGTCTTTTTACAGTATCCCATCAAAACAAATATGTACAGAAACCATATATACTCGCAAAACATAGGCTGTGTATACTCGATAGGAATTATCGTCGCAGAACCTATAATAAATACTGCTCCTATTATTAGCAACAGACGTATCGCTCTTATATTAAGAGAATCAAGCATTCTATTCAAAAAAGGAATCGTCAAGAGCAATAATAGATACTCACACATATACCATTGTGGTCTACCTATTATGGGCAGGAATGCTTGAATAAAAAACACTGCACTAAATGGAACTGCTAAAGATAGAAACATCAAGATTGTAATAAGTACATTTAAAACAAAGACCATAAACCATGTTGTTACAAATCTTTTTGCACTAAATTTTCTGCCAATCAAATACCAGGAACTGATCATGATAAAGCCATTAATAGCTGTTCTTTCGGCATTGCCAAATATCGTTTCAAATAAATAGTCACATAAGCCATCCTTTATGGACATATCCATAATAAAGGACTGGCTTTGCATATGGCCTATAATGATGAAAACGCAGAGGATGATTCTAAAAATATCAAGTCCGCCGTTTCTATTTGATGTTTTTGAATCTATTTGAATAGAGTCTTCCATTTTTAGCCTTACTTCCTAATAACTTTTCTTTTGTTTTTTATCCTATCCCAATAGAAGTTATTTGATCATAAATTCCAGATCAATAAGTTCTCATCTACACGCACCTGTTAATACTACCATATCCATTAGATACATTCCAAAATACATTTAAGGAAGCCTTTTTATATATACTATAAAATTAGGTCACCAACTAATATTTCCAAGCGGCTAACATTATCCAAAAACAGCAATCATGTTCTTTAACTATATTATCTTGGTGTGAGCAGCACCAAGTATCAAAAGGTTGGGACTTCTATAGAAAATGAAGACTCAAAGATCATTTTCTTGAAATTTAGCCTCCAAATATTATTACACTTTTTTCTCCTATTGTCAGGCAAGAATGTACAAGTTGAACAATAGATACAACCATTCCCACCAACTTATCTAATAATTCTCATGTACTCTAACTCTCCTTCTAAATCTCCAGATGTATTGTTTGAAATAATTCTATATCTCATTTTAACGGAAGGCTTTTCATGTTTTGGTAACCTCAATGCTATTATCTTTCCAAGCCATTTCTTTTCTGTTGCTCTTAAGTTATCTATTGAAAAAGAATATCTATTATCACTATCAGGGGTAGCAATATATCGCTTCATGGCATATTCGTATTCCTTATTCTCTATGTTTACAGGAAATCCTTGCAAGACAGCAGAACTATAGAAAGGTCTTTCCTGATCATAATTCAAAAGTTTGTTATTATCATACTTAATATCAATATCATCTTGCAAATAGAATAAGTCTCGTGGGAATCCATCCTGATATATTACAGAAGCGACTTCTCTAAGCATAGGATTAATGAATTCAACAGAAGGAATTATTGGCTCGCAATTACCATACACCTCTACGGTCACTTCCAAATCCTCATCCAGTTCAGAAGAATTGTTTTCGATTGCAAGGGGAAATAATAAAACATCCTCAAATGTTTTAAGATACAAATCAAGTTCCTGTAGTTGTGTCAGTTCACTTGTTAACTCATTTATCTTCTCATACTTCTTTTTTTCATCATCAGTTCCTTTTTTAGAGGCTCTCTTCTCCCAACTAATGGATTAACAGGAGTAACCCTTTGTATTCGAAGATTTCCAAGATTAAAAAAGGATTTATCAAAGTACCCTTCTGAAATGTCAAGATATTTATGTGCGAGTTCCTTTATTTCATCTTGATCTGAATCGCTAATCCGACAACTTATCATGTTATCGTCATCTTTGAAAGAGAGTATTTTCTGAAGATTTTTTATTGGATCTTCCTGAATATCTTCCTTAAGCCACTCAAGATTATGTCCTTCGTCACTTATGGTTAGTTGATATTCCTTTATCCTATGTATTAGTTCTATTGCCTTATTCTTATGCTTTTCATTATATTCATCAATCCGACAATTTCGAGTCACATCGTATGCAACTAGATCCGCATCTATTCGCTTATTATCAGGGTTATAAGTTCCAATTATATGATACGCTTTGCCTTTCTTAGGCCTTCCACCCTGATTTGCCAATTCTAAAATCGTGTCAACTATAATCCCCCTAAGCTCTTTCTTGACCCTTTCTCTGCATTCTTTTTTATTTCTCATTCCATTTTTATCATCATCAAGTGAATACGATGTAACTCTCTGATGATCAAGGTCAAATGGAAGTTGTTCTATTCTACCAAAGTCAGCATTTAGAAAGCAGATTACTTTTTCCCATCCCAAACACCTTACAGCATATCCAAGTTCAATAAGCACATTAGGATTTGGTGTGTATTTAATTTGCTTTTTTTTACTATCCATTAGCAGTACATTTGCAGTACCATAATCACGTTTTACCGCATCATCCTCTGTAAAGTCTTCTTGCCTTATTCCATACCCGTTTACGATACTCACATCTGCAATAAAAAGGTCACACTCGTCTATCTTTTCAAATATCGTTTGCATGATATTCGGAGATCCTGTTTTACCTTGTGTATCACGATCAGCAACAATTTCAATACCTTCCACAACAAGATTACAATTCTCCACTGCTTCCTTTATGCACTCGTTAATAAACCATTTTGTCTTATTCCCAGGCAAATCTGACTGCCATGAATAAAAGACCTTAAACTGCTTCATTGTCCAAAACCTTTCTTGCAAATTTTTAATCAAGGATTAACATTGTGAAAGTCAAATCTCTAGAAAATTATTCTTGTTTTCAAAAGTTTGTTCTACTCATCTTATAATTTTATTAAAAACCGGTATTCTCTCCCATACCAATGATAACCCAAAACTTACCAGATAAACAATCACTGTCCATAAAGGTCTTCCAATGAGGAAATGTCCCTGGTCAGGCATTACGCCACAAGCTCTGATGAAATTTATGACCGTCCAATGAAGAACAAAGATGGCTATACCATTTTCACCCATATGGGAAATAAGATTCTTAACTCTATCGTTCTTAATATTCCATTTTGAAACTACGACACCAAAGAAGCAGAAAGTCGGAACACAGATTATAAGTTCACAAAATCCTACATATGCCACTTCATTTGCAGCCAGGGCAGGTATAAATTCTCTGATCAGGATATTTAGAACAAGTCCTGCAACAGCTGCAAAAAACAATAGCCATTTATTAAAGTGTTCTAAAGCAGGAAAAACATACTTATAAAGCCAATGTCCTAATACAAAGATCAGGGGGATTCCAAATGGAAAATATTCAACCATCTGCCTAACTATATGGGATGTAATAAATGATGTGACTGGGATTGCCTTTAGTATTGGAACGATTACAGAAAAGACGAAACTTAGTAGCAGAAAATATTCCTCTTTTTTCCTATCCTGACAAATATCATAAAGAAACGGATATATGATATATATGCCAATCATGCTATATAAAAACATGTTGTCATTGCCTTGGAAGTCATCAAATATCTCTACCGGAAATGGATGTTTGTAAACAATACATCCTGTAACTGCTACAGCAACCATTAGTGCAACGATTAGCACAAGTCTTATTACGATTGCAGCAACAAGCCTGGGAATACGGGATGTCCATATTCTCTTAATGTTGGGCTTTTTATCAAGCAATAACATTCCACTCATAAGAAAGAAATATGTTACGCATCCATGAAGAGGAAGTCCTGTTATTTCAATCATCTTCCTGTCAAAATCAGGAAGATCATCCCAGCTAAAGCATGAGCAGACATGTATGCTGACAACTTTAAGCATTGCAAATATTCTTAGAAGATCTAACCATAATATTCTGTTTTTTTGGCTTTTAACGTTTTCCATTTATTACTGCCTTTTTTAATTCTTTTATCTTATAATCTTTTCAAAATCATCCTTGCCATGCTTACAGATCGGGCAGATGAAGTCATCCGGGAGATCCTCGCCTACATACTCATATCCGCAGATAGTACAGCGCCATACAGTCTCACCTTTTGGTGTTGTGCCTACAGGCTGTGGCTTTGGTTTTATATTGTTCTGATAATACTCATATGTACAGGAGGTAGCATCAGATAGAACTGTCATAAAGACAGGTTCACAGATAAATAGAGTATGTGAACCAAGGTCCATTTCTTTATCTACTTTTAGTGAGAAATAGGCATTGGTGCCTGCTGTGATATATGGGATACCATTATCTGCTATCTCATAGGCCGGAACGCCTGAATCCTTAGCAAATTTATCTACTGTTTTTCCAGATTGGAATCCAAAATGTTTGAACAGGGCAAAATCTGCTTCATTACTGATGACTGATATATTGCATGCTCCTGTTTCTTTGACCATATCATGGGTTAGATTAGCCTTATTTATGGCTATGGATATTCTGTTTGGATCTGATGCTATCTGGGCTGCGGTGTTGATGATACAGCCGTTTTTCTTTTCACCTGATACTGCTGTGCAGACAAAGAGTCCGTAAGATAACTTGTACATTGCTTTGGGGTTGAGTTCTTTGGGATTCATGCAGTAGTCTCCTTTCTTGAGATAACAACATTTCCATTAATTCCTTGTACTATTAGACGACAGATTTATCTACTTAAATATAGCCGCAACTCCATCTTATTATCAAAATTGTACCATATTTCATCCAAAAGTAATTTCCAACAACTCAATCGCCGCTTCTTTGCTTTTTACCCTCATTAAGTTATCATCTGCTTTAGCTCGAGAAAGAAGGTTCATGCTTCCGTACCAGACAATTTCATCATCAATGATAGCAAAGTGTTCATGCATGTGTTCTTTAAGATGTACATTTATAGCATTATCTCGCAGCAGCCTAACAAGCAGCCTTGTATCTTCAATCTTCTCTTCTGGATACCCTTCCGGATCAAGGGTAACTATTGTAAGCTTAACGCCACTTTCATGTCTTTGCTTAATCAATCTTATAAAAGCATTTACTTTAGAATGATTTAATCCAGGGCTGGAAATAACTATTTCTTTATTTGCCTCTAGCAGATCCTTTTCATAAACAGTCTCATAAGTATTCATATCAAAAATAGAGCCTGTACTTTGTTTTTTCAAAATTATATTGTTGCAGATCTCGTACCCTATCTTCTTATACGTTCTTAGGCGTTTATGATACATTTTTTCAAGAACACGAATATGAGAATCTACGTAATCGTAGATGATCACTTCTGTTTTGCCTTTATAATCTCTGTGCAAGCGCCCAGCAAATTGCTCTATATTACCTTCAGCTGCTGCAGGCATAGCAAGCATCATAGTATCAAGTCTTGGAAAATTAAAGCCTTCGCCAACATACTTATCTATTGCAACAAGAATGACAGATTCATTCTCTGGTGCTGACCGCATTTGCGCTCTCATCTCATCTTTCTCTTTTCTGTTGCCTCCTCCTTGAAGAAGATACACATGGTCTGCTTTTCCTTGGAGTTTCTGGTACAGAAGCTGTGCATGTTCTTTATATTTGGTCAAAACAAGAGGAGTTCTTCCATTTTGGATGCAGCTTTCAACATCAGAGATGATCTGCTCGTTTCTCACATCGGATTCTACAACAGCTCTGTTAGCTTCTGTTATCTTTAGATCAATAGGACTAACCAGTCTTGTAAAACGAGGATATACGTAATGAGCAATACCTTGTTTCTGCGCTCTTTCCTTAGCGGTGTATCTGAACCTGATAGGTCCAAATTGCATGAATACTTTCTTTTCAAGACCATCTTCTCTTTTGGGAGTTGCAGTTAATCCATAAACATATCTTGCTTTCGCAGCACCTATTACATCTTCAACAGTCTGAGCTGCACCATGGTGACACTCATCCATGATCACCATTCCATAGTTTTCAATGATTGGATCAATATCATCGCCTTTGCCAAGAGATGAAAAGATTGCAACGTCAACAATACCGGTCATTGAATTATGCCCGGCATAGAGCTTGCCTATCAGGCTTTTTCTCTTTCTTACACGACCTGTTTTAGTTTTATATTCAGGTAGTTCAGCTTTTAAATCCAGGAATTTCTCTAAATCTTCTATCCAGTTCTTCTGTATCTCTGTATTATGAACAAGGATCAAAGTGTTAGTTTTCCGTTGGGCTATCATGTATGCACCGACAACCGTTTTTCCAAAAGATGTTGTAGCTGCAAGAACTCCGTTGTCATGTTCAAGTATGGCTGTGGCAGCTCTCATCTGTTCTTCATAGAGCTCGCCATTAAAAGTGACATCTAAATGTGTTCCTTCGCACCTATTATCCGTTAGAGAAAAAGATATATCTGCAATCTTAATCTTTTCGATTAATGAATCCAGAAGCGCTCTCGGAATGCATATATATCCGCCTTCATCCTGACCGCAATAGATAATTCTTGGGATTCCTTTAGTTGAAAATCCCATACGTGATTTCTTATAAAATTCCGAATTGCTAAACGCAGCCATGCGCCTTATGGCATTCTGCATTCTTTTTGCCATATCCTTGGTATTTATATAGATCCTATCTGATATGACAATTTCAATATTAGAAGGTGCATCTTCTTTATGGAATAAGAGTTGTCTCTTTTCCCATGGCTTTGGTTTTGAATCATCATTATTATCATCATCAAAATCATCGCATAGTGCACCTAATACGCCTTCTTTACACCATTCTTTGATCTTGTCTTCAATAAATGTATTGGGGATCCTTTTGACGCTCTTCAAGCACTCCCACTGATCATGATAAGCATTCCAGTTCTTATCAATAAATGCACTATTGCCATTCTGTAATGCCAGCCCCTGTAATGGAAGAGCTATAAGGTTACCCAGTCCGGGCTTACCTGTTTTCGAATTTATGGGAATATGATCCTGAGCAGGAAGCATTCTGTCATAATGTAAGCGCTAAGTTTTCCGGTGGTAACGCATGCCACCCCAACTAATTATTAGGTACAAGGGCATAACGCCCATAAAAATATACCCCGATTACTATGATTTCAGTAATCGGAGCACCTTGACAATTCACATATGATAAAGATTACATTGAATCAAAGATGGCATTTTGCTGCTGAATGTAAAGCTTATCCAACGCTTCTTTACACTCAGGATTCCATGGAGAAAGTTTTTCCAGTTCTTCATCACTCAAATCCGATGTTGGACACTTGGTAAGGAGTAGTTTTAGATAAAGATATACATCTACTCCGTTTGCTTTTGCTGTTTCTACCATGGAATAGGTTAGAGCACTTGCGTTGGCACCTTTGGTACTGTCAGAGAACAACCAGTTCTTACGTCCTGTAACAAAAGCCTTACATGATCTTTCGGAAGTATTGTTGTTAAAACTGCAACCTCCATCCTCAAGATATGTTTCAAGATATGGTCTTCTGTTTTGGATATATACTATAGCCTTGTGGAATCTTGTATTTGGGGACGGTTTTTGATCATCTACCCAATTCCAGAATCCTTCAAGAACTGGTTTTTCTTTCTCGATACGATATTCCTTTATGGCATCATAAGTAACGCCCTTCTTTTCATGGATTTTTCGTTCCATATCGAAGAGCCTGTCTATATATACCAGTCCCTGTACAGCAGGTTGGGCAAGATCATACTGCTGGCCTTTAGGAATGGCATCTATCAGATAGCGTCGTATATGCGACCAACATGAAGTCCGCGTACAGTCTTTCAACTTGTTGTACCCGCTGTAACCATCTGTCATCAGATAACCATGAAAACCATCAAGGAAATCTTTTGCAGTATCACCGGCACGAGTTGGTGAGTAATGGAACAATACTATCTGTTCCTTATCAAACTCCCCCGAACGGAATACCCACATGTACGACTTGGATTCAGCTCTTCTTCCGGGTTCTTTAAGGACCTGAACGGGAGTTTCGTCTGCCATTGCATATCTGCCTGAAACAAGTTTTCTTCTGAAGTACTCAGCCATAGGTGTAAAGAACTCTTCAGCATTTTTGGTAATCCAGCTTGCGATTGTTCCACGGCAGATTTCTGCTCCATACATCTTGAAATCTTTTTCCTGTCTATATAGTGGAAGGCTGTTAACGTACTTCTGATACATTACCCAGGCAACAGTTCCTGCTGATGCCATACCATGAAGCATGTGTGGATGTCCATCTCGACCTTTTACGATGTATGGAATTTCTGCATTTACTTTGCAGTTAGGGCAGCCGTAGCTGATGCTGTAATACTCGATTATCTTTATGGCAGGCTTTATGATCTCGATTTCTCTGCGTACAAACTCTTCACCTATCTTTTCGAGGGGAGTACCACAGACTTCGCATTTTCGCTGATCTTCCGGAACATCAAGATAAACCTTCTGTGTCGGAAGGTTAGCAAACTTATCTGCCATAGTGGTTTTCTTTTTACGTGTATGCTGCTCAACAGAGATGAATTCCTGTTCTTCCGGATCATCATCAGATGCAAGAGTTTCTGCTTCATCAAAAAGGCTTAACTGTCCTTCGATATCATCACGCTTTTCACTGGACTTTCCAAAAAGCTTTTTGGTCAGATAGTCTATCTGTTCGCGAAGCCTTTGCTCTTCCGCCAGATGCTCAGCTTCACGCTTATTAGCAGCCTCAATGAGTGAATTGAGATTCCCGATAGTATTATTTAATTCTTTGATGTTGTCTTTCAGCTCTATAAGCTGAAGATCTTTGGAATCTCTTGCCACTTAAAGCCTCCTTAAGTCTGATACATAGATTTTATCAGACATTAAGAGCAATTAATATCGTCAAATATGCCAAAGTACAAGAAAATTTGACCTCGTATTAATCCATTTAAGGGGCTTTGGAGAAAACTGCACAAAAAGCAGAACCGAAATTTCAAGAAGCTCTGATGGCCTTAGGCTGTTCGATATCGATGCCTGAAAGAAGCCAGTCAAACTCACGCCAGGTAAGATTTCTAACTTCATCTTTATTTCTGGGCCAGCGATATCTGCCTTGCGTAACAGAAAGCCTCTTGTAAAGGAGAACAAATCCATCAGACTCCCACATGAGTATCTTCAGACGGTCTGCTCGTCTTCCACAAAAAAGAAAAAGCGCACTGCTTCTTGGATCCATGTGAAGCTTATCTTCAACGATAGCACATAACCCGTCAATGGATTTTCGCATATCTGTATAGCCACAGACGATGTATATCTCATCTGCAGCTGTTATATCGCCGATCATGAAAGACTCCTCAAGACTGAGAGTGTCTTAGAAACAAGATCCGGATCAGCTCCGTTACAAAGAGAAACTCTTGCTCCACCAATCTCGATTTCTATCATATGTGAATTGTCAATGTGCGGCACCACTTTAGGAATATATTCCTCTGGTGGTTCGATATCTGAAACGATATCTACTTTGACCACATCCTGCTTAGAGCAGGTCAGGTCGTGTATATCATCATGCGGACATCGCATTGGAGATGGTACTTCATATGCCTTCTGGCGAAGCCGCTTGATAGCACTATAAAAGGTATTTTTATTAATACCATTGATCTGACACCATTGATCATCGGTCAAACCACTCTGACGACATTCAGTAACAATACGGAACCAATCGTCAAGAGACTTGTAACTTGTTAATGAATCTGACATCTTAAACCTCCTGATATAGACACCAAAATGTTGTCTAATAGTTCAAATCAGCAACACTGGTGTGACAGTAAAATGTGGTCTGTTGTTCAGATTCATTATGAAGTATTTAGGCGGATTTCAGAATCCGCCGGAAAACTTAGCGCTTACGTCATAATAATCAAATGACTTCATATTGACAGATTCAGCTCCTTTTGTAAGTAGAGCAGATCCAAATCTTCTTGCTGTAAGCGCAAGGATTGGCTTTTCGAAGAACATCCAGATATGCGCGCCCTTGCCAGATCTTGAACGCTCAACAAGTATAGGGATATCATTATCTTCACATATCTGTCTGAATGCATTTACTTCCTGCATCCATTCAGCATCTTGGTTTGCACCATCGTCGCCGCAGATAGCTTCATCATGACAGTCGAAATCGAAAACCAGAAAATTTATGGTTTCATCAGGGAATAAAGGGTACATGCCAAGTACATCCGAGGCATCTACCTTATTTCCCATCATATGTTCATAAACAATTTCGTCAGTTAGTTCTTTATAATTCTGATTACGACACTCTCCACAGGTTACCTTTGTACCACTCTTTTTAGGACATAATCCATCCTTCCAGAAATTCCAGCATTGGGTGTAGTAATCATGTTTTCCTGTTTTCTTATTGGGTTTGCCAGAGCGAAGACTGTATACATCGCTTCGACCGTTAAAGAGGTTGCGATAGAACTTGATACGCTGTTTTGTGATTTCTAAGGGTTTTATCCTGGCGCCTTGATCTGAATCAAATAAGATGTTCTTGTCAGGAGATAGATCTTCTATGTCTTTGGCTTCACGCTTATAGGGTATACCTGCAACGTCAAGTAGGCTGTGCAGGTAATCAATCTCGTTTTCAAGTGATGCGATTCTGGATAGGTATTGGGATTCATTCATGTTAACTGGTTCCGATCTTTGTATTTTATGAGGTACGCATATGTAATAGAATAATCACGAGAACATGACTTTTACCATCTTTGCCTGAGTCAAGCAGATAGTACAATTATCATAGGATGAGTTTCAGCATGATCCCTGGCAACGATCAAAGCCTGATTATGAAGTAGAACATTTTTACTTTGTCCTAAAAATCAATCCCAAATTCGTATGTCTCTTAAGCGAATTATTGTCCTTTTCAATATACATCCACGTCTTCTTGTAAGAATCTAAAGCAGCAAATTCAGGATTGGTTATAAAATTTATAAATCCATTTAAATCGTCTTCATATTTTTCTGCAAACTCATCTGCAAGTTCTATCTTCTCAGCATCTGTATATGATTTAAGTTCCCCATATAATACATGCTCTAAATTACAGGAATTATAATATATCCTATATTTTATTCCCCCAGCCTTTAGCGAATCACATATATGACCTGTCAGAAACAATTTTTCTAAAGCTGCTTTTTTACGATCATTTCTACTAATTGTAGATTTGACATTATCAGTTTCCATTCTATCTTCAAAATACAGGATTTCTGTAGCAAGCTTATTTTCCTTAACGAAGGTCGAATTCACAAAAGCACCATCAGTATCAGCCAAATGAATAATCTCGATTATGTCATCTGGATCATATCCATATTTTTCCATAGTTTGTTGAACCAAATTATTCAGTTTAGATACAATATTTTCTACTGAAACAGAGAAATCTGTGGTTATATCACCACCTATTACTACAAATTCAAGTTTTTCACTAGAGAAATATTCCTGAATTATGGTACCTAACGCAGCTTTGTCAGAAGCTCCCTCTACGATGAAAACAATAACTTTCTTCTCAAGATTCCCCAATACTCTTTCCTGCCTTTCTAAAAGCTCTAGCAATCTTTAAGCTGTTGGTCTCATCATAAATAACTTCATCCTGTCCCCCCAATGTAAGAGCCTTTATATATTGCTTTCTAAGGTTATTAGACTCTCTTACATTCTTCATTCTTATATATCGATTATCAGGATTTACTGTAGAGAATACGATATTCTCTTTATCAAGCATTTCTAAAGCTCTAAGATTATGAGAAGTAAAAATCAGCTGGCCTTTACCATCAGTATTAAAAATATCTAGAAGTTCGCCCAGCATGTATTCAAAAATTCCAGCATCAAGCTCATCTATAACTAGGCATACTGATGGCTGATTATAAGCCTGTATCAATGCGCTAAGTATGGAAATAATCTTAACTATCCCTTCTGATTCCATTCTGATCGGTATTTCAGGCTGATCATCTCTCTTAGACATAAGTTCAACCTTCCATCCATCTTCGCCAGAATCCAGCGCCTGCTTTCCATGCTCTTTTACTACAATCTGAAGCCCTGGAATAATCTTATTAAGTACGATATTGATCTGATCTACTATTCTATGTAATAGCTCTTTTTCTTCAAAAGGTAATGTTATAGGTTCTCTCAACAAAACCGGCAAATCGCCTTTACTTCCGCCTTCATTCTCTTCAATTCTAAATGCCATTGGCAAGATTATCTGTGCTGTTATCACACCGGAATGTGCATTTCTGATCACAAATAGATCTTTTACCGCAAAATGATATAACGTCTTGATAATATCTGAGTAATCCCTAAAACCGTTTGAATACTGTCTGCAAAATACTTCTCTGCTACTCTCACCAAATATGTATGAGCACCGGCTCTTTTCTGCCATCTTCTTAGCTACAATTAAATCTGTTTTATTTTCTTTATTCTCTTCAACCAATTCCTGAACTCTTATAGCAGGTTTAAATAGCTGTGATGAATCATTCCTGTCAAACTCAATAAAAACAGTTTTATTCGTGCGATCACCATTTTCATTCTTTGCACAACTCAATGACTCTTTATCTATAACAATACTTTTATCTTCTCTTTTTAAAACAACTTTATATGTTACTTCAAAAACCACTTTTTCAATAAAAATATTGAAATCCACTTCAATTTCTGCGCTTTGAGAGCCTGTAGTCAGGTATTCAGCAATATCCTCATCAAGTGTACTTCCCACTAGAATTTTCTGAAGAAAGAACATAGCATCTACAACTGCTGTTTTTCCAGATCCATTTTGTCCATATATGCCAAGTACTTCTGAGCTATCGTTAACAAACTCTTTTTTTAGGCATGATGGCATAACTATTTTTCCATTTCCAACATTTTTAAAGTTCTTAATAGTAAGAGCTGCTATACGTACTATATTATTCATCTACTGCAACCTCCTACCTGTATCATAGCATAGCATCTAAAAAATGCAAATGTTTTTGGTAAAATCGTAATTAAAATACGTTTTCGTCAAAAACATTTGCATTTATAACAAAATTGGCACCCCAAATAGATGCGCCTTACATTGCCTTACAGTTAAAACTATAATCATTATTTACCTTCTTCAGAAATATGCCTTCATCATAGTTTAACCTTAACTCATCCTTGCTGATTACCTTCTGTTGAAACATTACATGATTACTATCCTCTAACTCGCAATCATAAATGCGATACTTCAAAATATCGAGCATGAATCGCATGTTTTTCCATAATATGCGCATAACATCTTCGCCGTGTATGATTTACCAAAGCGGCGTGGCCTGCTGATGCATGTGAGTTTGTCAGTGGTATTTATTGTGTTATTAATAGACTCGATAATACCGGTTTTATCTACGTATATTCCATTTAATATGGATTTGAAATTTTCGTTTCCCGGATTAAGAAATAATCCCATAGGTCCTCCAATAAGTTGCTATACTCCATTTGGATTATGAGGGTTAATCAACATCGCGCCAAAAAATCGCAAATTATTAGCTCTCAAAGCATACTCGTTTTCCATTTATTACTGCCTTTTTTTATTCTTTATCTTATAATTTTTTCAAAATCATCCTTACCGTGCTTACAGATCGGGCAGATGAAATCATCCGGGAGATCCTCACCTACATACTCATATCCGCATATAGTACAGCGCCATACTGTTTCGCCTTTTGGTGTTGTACCTACAGGCTGTGGCTTTGGTTTTATATTGTTCTGATAATACTCATATGTACAGGAGGTAGCATCAGATAGAACTGTCATAAAGACAGGTTCACAGATAAATAGAGTATGTGAACCAAGGTCCATTTCTTTATCTACTTTTAATGAGAAGTATGCATTGGTGCCTGCTGTGATATATGGGATACCATTATCTGCTATCTCATAGGCCGGAGCGCCTGAATCCTTAGCAAACTTATCTACTGTTTTTCCTGACTGGAATCCAAAATGTTTGAACAGGGCAAAGTCAGCTTCATTACTGATGACTGATATATTGCATGCTCCTGTTTCTTTGACCATATCATGGGTTAGATTAGCTTTATTTATGGCTATGGATATTCTGTTTGGATCTGAGGCTATCTGGGCTGCGGTGTTGATGATACAGCCGTTTTTCTTTTCACCTGATACTGCTGTGCAGACGAATAGTCCGTAGGATAACTTGTACATTGCTTTGGGGTTGAGTTCTTTTGAATTCATGGTATTGATCTCCTTTCTTGGGATATTTACACTTAACAATTTTTTAACCCTCAAAAATTCTCACTATCTCAGCAACATCTGTTCTTGGGTTACAGTCTTCTGAGGGCCAATCTTTTCCTGCATGATACGCCTCAAGTTTATCTGCATTGCGTAGTGCGTCTGAAATCCTATCATTACACAGGCTATAAACATCCTTACTTTTCTCATAGTCCGGAATATATTTCTTTAAGTCACCAATAACCATGTCACCATTAAGATATGTCTTTGTCGTAAACTTGAAATGCAATAAAAACCATATTTCAAAAGTAGGATTTGATATCACAAAACTAATAGACCGGCTTAGCTTTTCTTTTGCCAATCCCCCTCTTTTTTATACCTATCTCACGCTTTGGCATTACAGTTCCTCCCCACGAATATAAGGTATAGCGCCATAGCGGCCAAGAAGATATCCCTTCTCTATATTGTCTGTTTTTCTTACTGACAACTCATCCAAAGAATATAGATCTGATACTCCTGTCTTATTATTTTTCTCTGTAAAATACACCTGGTCTCTTCTAAATGTAGCTAATGAGAGTAGGGATGTATCATGTGTAGTAAAAATCAGCTGAGCCCCTTTTTTATTGATTTCTTTATCCCTGAACATATTAATAATATGTTTAACAATAAACGTATGTAGGCTCTTATCAATCTCATCAACAACTACCACTATCCCCTTTTCAAAAGCATCTTTGAGAAAAGGTCCCAAAATAAAGAGCTGATTTGTTCCCAGAGACTCTTCTCCCATTCCCAATATATACCTTGTTTGGTCATCACCGTCGCCAATAATATGCTCAGTGTTCACTTCGATTTGTTCAATTTCTTGAGCCGCTATAGCTGATAATGTCTGTCCATTAATAATTACTTGAGGGGCTTGTATTCCAACTGGATACTGCATTTTTGTTTTCTTAACATCTATGCTAATCTTAGAAATATTGATATCTGCTGACTGTAATAAGCCTTCTGTAAAGCTTATGTAATCCTGTTTTTTCTCACTCTTGTATAAGTCCAACGCCAAATCCGTAAGTGACTGCGTATCTGTAAAGGTCACCATTTTCTCAGACAGCCACTTATATGGAACCGTAGTGCTCTCAGTATTCCAATTTGTGGCAGTAGCCAAAAAAAGCTTATTAGGCGTGTTAAATCTAACCAAAGGCTCAAGTATAGTTTTTTGCCCCTTAAACTCATATTTTTCAGCAGTTCTTTCAAAAATAATAGTCGGCCTTTGGCTCTTGTACTGATATAAATACTCCTCAGTTATTCTTTTACTATCAGCGGCGAATCCATAAACATACCTAATGTCATCATCTGCAACAAAGATAAATTCGAATTCCGATGGTTCTTCAACAGTTTTCGCATCAAATTTGAATGGAATCACAGATCCAATCGACTGGTTTACCTGCATAATATTAGATAGTCTTACCATATTTATTGCTGCAGTCATTGCCTTAAATAAGCTGGTCTTACCAGAAGCATTTGCACCATATATCGCTATTAGATTAGTTGCAGAATATCCATTTTTCTCATTTATGTTTTCCGGATGATCTGTATCTAGCGAAGGATTTAACGCCAAAACAGCCTTTTCCTTAAATGACATATAGTTTTTTACAGAAAACTGAATAAGCATATACTTTTACCACCCTTTCTAGTAAAAGTATATGCTTATATTCCTGTAATGTCAAAAATTAATTTTAATATTTGCCATTATTACGCAATAATCAATTTTATATTCTGTAAAAAGTTTACCTTGTCCTATTCCTTCAGCTCCTTCAGCCCTTAGCCCTCACACATATCTTACCTAGCTTAAACCTGACTTTGATCCTATACGTTATACAATATCCTATGAACGTACAATCATTGCCTATCGTATCCAGTAACAAATGCAAAGCATACCCCATAGTTATCCCTATTATGACAGGGTTCCTTGTTATAAGCGCTGCTATTATCAATACTGCAAGATACTCATACGCGTGAAAGATAACGCATATCGTATCTTTCTTCTCAAAATACTCTCCGCTTGAAAACTCTTTAAGTGTAGGTTTTACTTTTGTTCTTGCGCAGTACATGCCATATTCTAAAGCATGATCTATATCACACATAAAAGCTGACAGGCAGGATGTGCCAGCCAGCGCTATATTCTTAGTTATTGCATATGCTCCTGCTCCCAGGATGATGCCACTTATTATATGTTTGTCGGGAGTCATAGTCTCTTTAGATCCTCTCTCTTTTTTATATGTTCGCCGCTTATCGGGCTTACAAAAAATGTCTGCAAAGGATACTTCCCTTGCAGACATTTCGGCTCTTTTATTTAAATCTCTTTAACCCAAAGTCCATGAAGGTTACAATACTCATATACTGCTACTGCCTTAGCGCCATCTGCTACTACGAATTCAGCAACAGGCTTTTCTTCAGGCTTTAAGTATTTGATCTGTGCTCCAACAGTTGTTTCAAGTGCGATAAACTGAATGAAGTGTCCTTCAACCATAGGGTGCTCTACTTCGCCTACCTGAACCTTTACAGTATTACCATCAACGGTTACTGCAGGTACGTGCTTTTCTACTGCGCCGTCAACTGCACCGGGCACGAGCTCTTTCATTGGCTGGCCACAGCATACAACTGGAACACCTGAATCATTCAACTTCGTAATTATGTTACCGCAAGTTTCACATCTGTAGAATTTCATGTAGGCACCCTCCTTATTTGAAAAAATATATCAATACGATACTGTAATTTTAATTATAGCACTGTTAACTTATGATTGTTATAATAAAAAGGATTAATAAATTTTTGTTAGGGAGAAGGTTTAAATATGGGTAAATTAAACTTCTTAGCCGATCTTATCAAGGATCCGGCAACAAGGTTCTATTATCTTTCCGCACACGGTTTCTACCACTCAATGTCTGATGAAGACTATGTCAAGAGGCTCTGGAAATACAAGATGAATAAACCTTTGAATCTTGACGATCCCAAGACTATCTGCGAGAAGCTTCAGTGGCTCAAGATCCACGATCACAATCCTCGTTATACCACACTTGCTGATAAGTATGCGGTAAAGCAGGTTGTTGCTGATGCTATAGGTGCAGAACACGTTATTCCTAATTATGGGGTATGGGATAGTTTTGATGATATTGATTTTGATAAGCTTCCGGATCAGTTCATCTTAAAGACCACTCATGATAGTGGCGGATTCATGATCTGCAAAGACAAAAAGACTTTTGATAAAGCTGCTGCCAAGAAAAAATTCGACAAGGCTTTAAAGCGCAATTTCTACTGGAGTGGCCGTGAATGGCAATATAAGAATATTAAGCCAAGGATAATTGCTGATAAGTATATTGATTCTCTTGGAAGACCGGACTCTCTTGAGTATAAGCTGACCTGTATCGATGGTAAGGTTGCCTTCACCACAGTTTGCAAAGGCATAGCACACACAGACTTAAGTCTTCGTTCCAATGATCATTTCGACAGACAGGGCAATAAGATGCCATGGTATGCTTATTACAAGCCTTCCAAGGAGCCTGTAAGCCTTCCACCACAGATAGATGAGATGATAAGCTATGCTGAGAAGTTATCCGCAGGCATTCCTTATGTGCGTGCTGATTTCTACATCGTAGATGGTGTTATCTACTTTGGCGAACTTACTTTCAATACCTGGGACGGCTTCATGATATTTGAGCCAGATGAGTGGGATAGAAAGCTTGGAGATATGATCACTCTTCCTAAGCTGTGATCACTCCAGTTCCTTTTGCATCTTCTCTGCCACGCGGTACTGATGCAAAGTTCTTATGATCCTTAATACGATTATTGTTATGGGGAAGGATACCTTGTTATGAACAAGTGACAGGTATGCTTCCCTTGTATTTCGTGCATAACCCTTTAAGCCTGCGCTTGAAGTTCCGCCATAGAACATTCTGATAAGGACTTTGGGAATGTAGCCAAGCTTTAAGGTTCCATCTGCAAGGATCCTTATCATAAACTCATAATCTGATGAGCTTCTATATTCGGTCTTATAAAGGCCGTATCTGTCGTATATTTCTTTCCTGATATAAAGAGTCGGATGAGCCGGCATCCATCCAGTATGTATGTTTCCATTTGGCATATGCCAATAGCGCTTCCACACATCACCCTGGGCATATACAAGATCTGAGTGGACTGCATCATATCCGCCATCTTCCAGAATATACATATAATTGGATACTGCATCGGGGCATGTGAACTCGTCGTTAAATACAGCTATGACATCTCCTGATGCCATACGTATGCCCTTGTTCATGCCATCATATATTCCCTTATCAGGCTCGCTTATCCATCTTATGGAAAAGTTCTTATAGTGCTCAGGATCTGCACTGATCTTATCAGCATACCCCTTGATGACATCAAGAGTTCCATCAGTTGATCCGCCGTCTACTATAACAAGCTCTATATCAGGATAATCCTGAGTAAGGGCGCTCTTTATTGAAATTAGAAACTGATCATGACAATTGAAGGTTGTCATGATCAGGGATACTTTTTTAGTCTTCTGTTTCATCGGGATTGCTTTCTGCTCTGCTGCCTTTCGATATCTTCAGCAACGATCTCTTCTCCAGTCTTATTCTTAAGCTGCTCCATCGATGCTGCAGAAAGGCCATTGTTAACAGCTGCATTAAAATCACAGGTACTGCACTTATCGAGCTGCTCTTTGGTCACCTTACCGTCACGGTAGTCTCTTACAACCTTAAGCTCATACATGCTATACTTTTTCTTCTTCCAGAATCTAAGGAACTTATGATGGATTACCCACAGAGCAGGAACCCATATATACTTGTGCATTGCAGGTGATACAGATCCTATCATCCAGCAGTTTCTGTCACAGTGTCTTACTTTAGCACGTACCTTCTCGGCATCTTCGCTGTTCCAAAGTTCATCCCAACTCTGGGTATTAAGGTTACCCATTACCTCTTTATCCTTGGTTCCGTTACATGGCATTACATCGCCATAAGGATCGATAAAGAAGGTATCAAAACTCATATCACAAGGCAGAAGGCGCTTCTGACCATAGATATAGTTTATAAGTCCGTGATTAAAATAAGCTCTGAACCACTTCTTAGGGCTGTTTGAATCAAGAAGCTCATTTACAAGATCTTCGAAGTGTTTACCAACCATCATTCTGTCATGAATGATATTCTTGGCTTCTACAAAATAGAAGCTGTTATGGAGAGATGCCGTTGCAAACTCCATATCAAGTTCATCAGAAAGCTTGTAAAGAGGCACAAGGTCTGCCGCATTCCTGTCCTGAACAGTCATTCCAAAGCCAACATCCTTAAGACCCATCTCACGAAGCTTTTTAAGGGTCGTATAGCCTCTGTTGAAGCCATCAGGAAGGCCTCTTATCTCGTTATTGGTCTGTTCTAGGCCTTCGATGGATATACGGATACCTATATCAGGGAACTCCTTACAAAGGTCGATGATCCTGTCTGTAAAGAATCCGTTAGTTGATATAACGATTCTGTCGCTCTTCTTCTTGAGCTCTCTTACGATGTCCTTAATATCCTCTCTGATAAAAGGCTCTCCACCTGTAATGTTTGTAAAGTACATGGGCGGAAGTTTTTTAATAGTCTCTATTGAAAGCTCTTCATCAGGTTTGGAAGGCGCTTTATAGCGGTTGCACATATTGCAGCGCGCATTACATCTGTATGTTATTATGACGGTACCATTTAACTTTTTCATCTTAATAAAAATCTCTTTCTACCAATTTTCAAATTTTATCAGCCAATTTATATTATCTCTTTATATACAAGATGATCATATGTATATGCAAATATCACCTAATTATACCATTTTCATCTATAAGTACCCAGCCCTGCCAGTAATCATGCATGAGGTCTTCTACTACATCCTGGTTATTGCGCATCTTGTAGGTCCTTATCATGATCTTGTCAGGTCTTGCATTGAGTCTTGCTCCCCAGAAGGAGAAGGTTGAGTTTGCACAGATATTATATTTACATCTGCTCATAAGCTGCATATCAAGAAGGCTGTCTGTTCCTTCATTGCCGGTAACGATAGTAAAGCGGGCTCTGTCAGGGTACTTTTCTTCTGCATACTCAGGATCATTAGAGAAGATATAAAAGTGAGCATCAGGAGACTTCGACAGGACATATTCTACAGCTGCGTCATAATAAGCGTCAGTTGCTATATTTCCAAAAAGGTCTACATTGACCTGCTGCGTTACATAATCACCGCGTCTTAGATGTATGCAGGCTGACTCTCCGCCGTTTTTATTCATCATCTCATCCATTAAGGCTTCATTTATTTCCTGCTTCTTAGGATCAGAATGGAGAGGGAATACAAAATCCTTCTGAAGCTGCGGCATAATATCCGCATAATACTTATTGCAAAGAAAGAACCCTTCAAGATATTTATCTTCAAGATCAAATATCTCAGGGTGATACATTTTGCTTTCTTCAAAGATACGGCTTGTGGATGGTATCAGCTTATTCAAAGTTTTTGTTACAAAGCTTCTATTCACAAACTTTCCGCGTTCATCATTAGAGCAGACATCCATAGGAAGATCCTTGAAATACTTAAGCTCGCACTTCCTTGGAGCTGCCAGACCCTTCTGGCTGTCTGCATCAAACCATGACAGGTCAAGCTTTACGTCCTTGCCAAGACTCTTTAGTTTTCTATACATGGCGTACTGCTGCATCTGATTGCCCAGGCCGCCTGCGACTCTGATTATTATCATGTGACCCCTTTTATCTTCGCTATCTTTTTAGGCTTTCTTCCTGCGTCTTAAGATGCCCAGTAAATACTTAAATTCACTGCTTCTTCCAAATATGATCAGGAAGAATGCATTGTAAACAAGGCTTATCACAAGACCTGAAACTATAAAAGCAGGAATTGATATAACAGGAAGGGTATACTTACTAAGAAATACGCATACAACAAGCGTTACTATAAGCACTACATGGTACTTTACAGAATCTATAAAATACTCTCCGGCTTTAATATCAAAGCATTCATTGTAGATTATTACAGGTCTTACAAAGTTGGCAATAAGTCCTGATACAACGGTTCCGATATATACACCCACAAGGCCTATAGTCTTAGCAAGAGCGATAGATATAACAAGGTTTACTATACCCTGTATCATAGCAAGATACTTGTCCTGTTCAAACTTGCCGGCCGCTGTTTTGAAGTTATTAACTACTATCCTTTCGCCCTTAAGATAATACTCTACTACTATCCAAGCAAGTATATTCTGGGCCATAGCCCATTCCTGGCCGTACATTATCACTATAAGAGGTGTTAAGAGGATATAGAATCCAACTGCAGAAAATCCATATATCCATACTGCAAAGAATCTATATACCTTAAACAGCTCGTACTGGCGCTTTTTGGTCTCAGTTGCGATAAGATTGCCAAATCCAGGAAGCGCTGCATTAAATATGGTGTTAACGAAACTGGATATCGTATTTATGACCATGTTGAAGTTACCTACAAGTCCTGTAGTCGTAACATCAATAAATGCTGTAATAATGATGGAATCTGTCTGAAGCCTTGCTGTATCGCCTATCTTAAGCCACAGAAGAGATGCTGTCTTTTCTTTTACAACATCTGTCTGCTGTTTGGTAAGAGGCCTTACTTCCTTATCTTCAAGATAAGGATACATCTTATTAAGATAGCGGCTCACAACAACCTTCTGCAAGAGCTGTACAAAAGCATCTGTAAGAAGGTAGGCATAAAAGCTGGATGTAAGAAATAGAACTACTATCTGTGCTGTGACTGAGAACATCTTGGTCACAGTTGTTATATTGGTCTGTATATAGGATTTCTGCTGGGCATTAACAAGACTGTATTTATATGCAACAAGATATGATGTCGCGCTGTTGAAGAGAAATATCAGATAGTACAGTGTCAGATCCCTGACAGTTACACTTCCCCTGTCCTTAACTATGTATGGAAGAAAAGGAGCTATAGCAAGACCTATAACTCCGACTGTAGCAGCGATTATTCTATATGCCTTCTTATAAAGGGCCATATATGACTTGATAGTCTCTGTGTCATCCTCAGCGATCGGCTTATAAAGGCTGAAATTAAGGGCTGTTCCTATTCCAAGCTCCGCCAATGACAAAGCTGATAATATGCCTGTATAGAATTCATTAACGCCAAGAAGCGTATCTGACAGGCGCATAATGAACAGCTTCCTTGCTCCAAAGCCAAGAAGCGCTGTTATGACTGTACCGAGATATCCAAAGAAAATATTTCGAACGGTATTTTTGACTCTTCCTGAGGTATTAGCCATTTCTTCCCTCATTTATATTTATTATTATTAAGTGATCAAAACTTATCATAGGCTTTATCATTGCCCATAGGTGCTTTCCCATTCATCATAAGGGATTGCTATTATGGAATTTACTCCAAAATATTTAGTGTATTGAACATTGGTCCAATATGTCGGATCATCAGAAAGCTCCATCTCATAAGCACAGGTATATCTACAGGCAAAATCTGTATGGAACCTTGCTACAACTATATCCTGATTGCCCGAAGCAATCTGCTCTTCAATATATGCTATACGTTCATCATAATCTCTTCTGATACGCTGAAGATTAACTGCTCCTTCTACGATATCAAAAAGAAGATATATAGTCATAGCAATAGCAACAGAGACGTATACAAAGTGGAGCATGATACCTGCTGCCTTGTGCTCTCCATCTGTAAGAGGAGAATCTGTCTGCATATTGTCAGTAATACCCTGAATGCAGGCAATAAGAAGGAATATTCCTGGGCCAAAGACTGCTCTTATCTCCGGAAGAGATGTAAGTGCCAGTGCATATACAGTTGCAAAGTGAAGGAATAAATAAAGTAACCTTTTCCTCATCACTACAACGTAATCAATAAGGCCTTTTTCTTTTCCATCCGCAACGCTAATAACAACTGTCCAGATCATTGTAGCCGCCATGATCATAAGGAGTACTAAAAAGGCATCCTTTTCGTATAAAGTCAGCTTCTGAACTCTTGCTACTATCGCCATGATACCTGTATAGTTATCGTCAGCAGCAAGAGCTGCTCTTGTTCTTACTCCGGGTCCCAGTACGAGAAATCCAAGTCCTATAAGATTTCCTGAAAGGGCACTATATAAGAATGTGGGAATCTTTATCTTTTTAACTTTTCGATAGATTATATAGATGAGAATAAAAAGGATACTTCCACCTGAAGTATTCTCATTGCACCATCCTGCAAGCCATCCAAATATAAACACAAGGATAACCCAAAGTACCTTTTTATCTATGCTTTCATTCTTATCAAATTCAATGAGCAGTTGCCTTACAAGGGTCACAAATCCAAGTATTATGGTCATTCCCCAAAGGTAAACAAAGGCTCCGCATTCCCACAGGATTGTCTGTGAGAAGGATACTGTAAATATCCAAAGTCCAAGCTGTGAAAGAAGCATTACGAAAGGATCGTATTCTTTTTTGCCATCTATATTCAGATATATGAGTACTGATAATGTTGTGAATACAATGCTGTTTGCAAGCTTTAGAATGATCTCAGGAGCATTCAGGAATATTCTAAAGCACATGAAGGTTACGCTCCTGCCATTCCAGGTCATGTACTGGTGATATTCCTGCCTGAAAAGGTCAAGAAGGCTGCCAGCCGATCTTGCCTGACCGGCATAATCAAAATCATCCGATAACATCGGAGTAAAACAATTCATTGCAAATATAAGAAAGAAAGATATCATCACTATTAAGTAAAAGCATATCTTTCTGTTCTTTAGATCTATATTCTTAAGATCTGTATTCTTAAGATTTGATACCATCTTATTATTTCTCTTTCTGGGATTAAGGATCATTTATTCTTCTTCCACGTTCCGTAGAGCTTCAAATACAAAGCCGGTGAAAGTCTGAATATAGATACTTTTAATTTATATCCTTTGGAAAGTCCTGCAAATGCTCCCTCTCTCTTACAAGCATGATTAAGGGCTTCGCGAACCTTTACTATAGCATCTTTGGTGTTCTCATCATGAGGAACCTGTGCGATCTTACCTGCAACAAGCATTGCAGAAACGATCTGCGTAGTAGCAAGCTGAGAGAAGATAATGTCGCTGATGTCGTCTTTGTATGGTGTAAGGAGCTCTTCTGCTCTCTGCCAGCATCTGATCTGGTCTATATAACTTGGTTTATAGGAGCTGTTCATAGCCCCGTTTTCATTGTCATAATATTTATAGGAACCGGCATCAATTGAAAGGACTGACTTTGCATTGCCGATCTTGATCGCAAGCTTTACAAGAAGCACCATGTCTTCGCCGATAGTAAGGTCATCTTCAAATCTCATGTCCTGCATGATTTCTTTGCTGTAGAGCTTACTCCAGACATGGGCATCACGGTTAAGGATTCCATGCTCAAGGAAATAAAAACCAGTTATAGGCTGAGTATCAAGTATCTGGTCTGTCATGGTGATAACAGAAATCACCGTGGGATTAGCAACATTTGCGCCTTCCTCCTTAGCTATCCTTATAGCATTCTGTCTTGATTCTATAGGGCTTATCAGCCTCTCAAGATAATCAGGCTCTATGTAGTCATCAGCATCAATGAAGGTGATCCATTCTCCTTCTGCATAGGAGAGACCTTCATTCCTTGCATGAGATACGCCCATGTTCTTAGTATGCTTAACAAATACAGCAGGAATAGCGCCATAGTCTGTAGTATAGCCATCACAAAGCTTACTGCTTCCGTCTGTAGATCCGTCATCAACAAGTATCAGTTCAAAATTCCTGTAAGTCTGGGCAAGAATAGACTCTACACATCTTGGGAGACAGTTTTCCGCATTATAAACAGGCACTATTATCGATATGAAATTCTTACCTGGTTTTGAGATTTCCATTAAATAACCTTTCTGTTGTCAATCACTGAAAAGATCTATCCAGTATCCTCCCAGTTCCATGGGATTACGATCTTTGGTTCCAAGATCCTTTAACAGTCTAATTCGCTTCTGGGTCTTGGGCGCGGCAGCTATGAGCTTGTCCTTAGTTGCTTCATTTATCACAATGATGTGATCGGAACGTCTAGCTGCTGATACCAGTTTCCAGCTGATCCGCTTTTCTTTCTCAGAACTGTCTTCGTAGATCATGATGGTCTTTCTCCCTCTATACACTATTGGGAGTCTTCCTTCCGGAAAAAAGATCCTGTCACAGCCAAGTTTCCTGGCTATGGCTCCTGACTTCCATTTCTGCCACCATGCTGAAAGCATTCTGTCTCCGGGGTCACCCTCCATAAGAAGAAAGCTTACACCATCGACATCCATATCACACTGATTAGTAATATTACCCAGTACCATGATATGATGCTCCATATCTCTTCTGGAATTCTCATTCCCGAGATAATGTATCAGCTTTACTGTCAGCTCATATATTCCGTTTGTTGACTGGTCCCCTTTGACCAGCCTGAAGCAATCTATTGCAAGATTCATGACGCTCCGCTTCCCTTAAATACTACGCTAACGGTTTTTAATAATATCTTCAGATCAAGTCCTAAGGACCAGTTATCAATATACTGAAGATCCAGTTTTACGATCTCATCAAAGTCTTCAATATCACTTCTTCCACTGACCTGCCACATTCCTGTAAGGCCGGGAGTCATTGATATACGACGTCTGTAATACTCGTTGTACTGTTCAAATTCTGCCTCTGTCGGTGGTCTTGTACCAACAAGGCTCATATCACCCTTAAGGATGTTGAGAAACTGTGGGAACTCATCAAGTGATGTCTTACGGATAAAGGCTCCCACCTTTGTGATCCTTGGATCATCCTTCATCTTGAACATAAGACCTGTCATCTCATTCTGAGATTCAAGCTCCTTTTTTCTCTCCTCAGCATCTATATACATAGATCTGAATTTGTATATCTTGAACCTTCGTCCGTTCCTTCCTATTCTCGTCTGAGAAAAGAAGATGGGGCCGGGTGAGTCGATCTTGATCGCAAGTCCGACAAATACTGTAAGTATTCCTGTAAAGATAATACCTACAAGTCCTCCAAGGATATCGAACATTCTCTTTATGATAAGTGCTCTGTAACGGCCTGTACCCTTGGAATAAGTAACTACGCTGTATCCGCCGATCATATCAACGGAGGTCCTTCCTCTCATGCCGGGAAGTTCTACGCAGTAATTAACTCTTACGCCCATATCCTGAAATGCGTTGATAACGTCTTCCAGAGCATTCTGGGTACTGTCAGGTGTATATATAAATACATCATCAAGTGGCATGATAGTAACAGTCTTAAGAAGGCCTTTTCTATCTGCAATGATATTGACTCCTCTTACAACTTCGCCCTTCATATCCTTATCAAGGCATACAGCACCAACTATCCTATAGTTGATGTCAAGATGATGCTGAAGGTGTCTTATAGTCTTCTCCAGGAACTTCTCTTCTGTAAGGACAAGCATCTTAACTGCTGTATCTGCATTTTTCCAGTATGCACCAAGAAATGTCTTGGCAAAGTGGTGTGAAAGAAGTGTAAGGATATAATCAAGAATTGCAAAATAAAACATTACAAGTCTTGAGAAGGTACTTCCGATATTTATAAGGTATATGATAACTGTTGTGCCAACAAAAATAACCATCTCGTATTTTATGAGAGCATAGCTTTCCTGCGGCATACGCCTCTTCATAAAATCTCTGTTATAGTCAACACCAAATGAATATACCGAAGCCACAAATATTATGACTACACAAACTAAAAAGTGGAGATTTTTGGAATACATGTCCCTGAAATTCTGGAACCTGATGAAGGTTGCAGCATAAAAGCATATAACTGCGACAACCATATCCAAAAACCACAAAAGATATTTAATTGAAAACTTATTATCCCCGTTCATTCCCCTGCTCCTCCCGAGCATAATTCATAATATATAATCCCATCACCAAAAGCCCAAAATTTCGTCCCGCATAAACCGAGACTAAATGTGCTTCTACAACAGTATAAATGCACATGCAGGATAGCACAACAAGTGTCTTGCCATCTTTTTTGAGCATGGACAGAATATATACAAAAATTATTAACCCAATCACACAAATTGCAGGTACCCATCCGTACCAGAAGAAGAGCCTGCAAAAACCCATATCATAATATATCTCGTACTTGTCATCCGCAAAGAGATGCCAGGAAAATATCGAACCCTGGTGGTATTCGTTACCCCAATACAGATATGTTATGCGTCCAGTTAAGATCCTGTTTACTATCTTAAGTATATCTTCAAGCCAGCCATCTATAAGAACTGCTTCACGCCCCATGGCCCTTAGCTCATCCATGGCAGATGACTGTCCTATGCTATATACACTTAACCATCCTGACCATATGGAAAAGAGGACTTCAAATATAAGTAAGACAATCCCTGTAATATAAGGAAACTTATATTCTTTGATCTTAGTAGCCTGTACTATGACAGCCGCTATAATAGCAAGGAGCGTTACCCCCGCTCCTATCTCGCTTCCTGTCATCCTCCACAAGATGATATCCGCTATAACTAAAGCCAGATAATGATACCACTTCATCTTCTCCATATACAGATATATGGCAAGAAGTACTAGCATAAGGAACATGCAGTGAAGAGCGTTGGGATCTCCCATTCCAAGTACATACTGCATCTGGCCGGTTGTTCCGGAGAGCTTTTGCACTTCACCAAGTATTCCCAGTAAGGAAAGAAGAACAAGGATCGTACATCCTCCAAGTGTCTCAAAGAAAAAGATCTTTAGCTTTTTGGTAATATCAAGCTTCCTGCAGGCTGCAATGACCATAAGGAATCTTAGCATCTCATTTCTTCCGGAGGTCTTATAATCTATGACAGCGATAAATCCTGCTACTAATAGAAGTCCCCATTGCCATAAGTTATAAAAGCCCGTTATACCTTTTTTGACATCACCGGGATTATCCTTAAAGCCTTCATATATCCCAAGGATCACTATTATAACATTTATAAGAAATGTGATCCTGAATACCTGTCCTTCAAAGCCTAAGTGAAGCGCACTCTTATCTATGATAACTATAAGGATCTCTATAGTCAGCATAAGATCAAAGAGAACATTTCTAAGTATACTGATTAAATTTTTATCTGATGCTTTCCTGATCTCGTCCATCATATCAGTTGCCGTTCTTGCCGCCGAAGTCTGTGAGATGTCCTATAACCTTACCTGCTGCCCTGAAGAGGAACTTAACGTCATCGATACTTCTGATTCCTGCTATTCTTCTTGCAAGGAACTCAGGGTTAAATGATACCTTATAAACACTCTCAACAGCTTCTTTGATCTTCTCAGAACCCATTGGAGTCTTCATAACAGGCATTCTCTGATCGAAGTCCTCATATTTTTCTGTAAGGAGCCATCCGTTCTCTTTACACTCTTTATAAAGAGGTGTTCCCGGATAAGGAATAAGAACTGTTGCCTGAAGTGTATGTGCCCAGCCCTTGATAAGGATCTGACGACCAAGCTTTACAGTGTTCTGGACCATCTTCTCATCTTCCCATGGATATCCGAACATAAGAGTTATGTGAGGTGAAAGGCCTGCCTTCTTGGCATTCTTAAGGCTTTCAACCATCTTGTCAATATTCTCTCTCTTGTCGATCCTGTCGAGAGTTTCCTGGTTAGCACTTTCAAGTCCGAAGAGGACAAATCTGAAGCCTGCTTCACGCATAAGTCTGTACTCTTCATAAGAAAGAGCATCAAGACGCATGTTACAGTCCATGATAACTTTCTTATTATATCCGCGGTCGATCATTCCCTGACAGAAAGTATGGAGCCATGTTCCAATAGGGAATGCCCCTGAATCGTCCATGATCTCCTTAACGCCGTACTTTTCAATAAGCATTCCGATCTCATCAAGAAGGCTCTCGGGAGATCTTGTAAGATACTGAGGATAAAGAGTTGTCCAGCTGCAGAAAGTACACTTATGGTGCCAGCAGTCACGTGCTGCCATTGTATAGGTTCCGGGTGTTCTGGAATAGTTACCGTTCTTTTCACTATAGAGCTTCCACTTTGTAAGGTCTCTGTCTATAAGAGGAAGGTCGTTAAGGTTCTGATTAAGTACAAATACACCTGTAGATGCAATGCCGCTTTCAGCGTTTTCTCCTGCAGCATTTTCTTTTCTATACCAGATACCCTGTGGAAGATCTGATACTTTGACCTTACCGCCATTAGCTTTAAGGTTATCAAGAAGGTCAGCCATAAGGAAATCATAGTTACCACCTGTAAGTACATAATCTGCCTTACAGGAGTTCATTGTCTCCTCAGGGAAAGCTGTAACATGATCGCCTACTACTACGATGATCATATCAGGCTTCATCTTCTTGTATTCATCAATGATCTCCCAGTGGAATCTTACTACGGGAGCCTTGGTCTCGATCATCATAACGTCAAGATCACGTCCCATGACTTCAGCTGTGAAGTCCTTGTAGGTCTTCTCTTCTGCGATTCCGTCATCCCAGAATACTTCATAGCCTTTGCTCTGAAGGAGGGTCGCACAGGATGCAGGTACCATAGGGTATATATATGTCGGACTGTTGAACCACTGGAACTGACGATTCTGTCCCAGAAGCGGTACTCCCTTTACGTTTTCAAGCGGCGGATATGCTATTGATACTCTCATTTGTAAATCTCTCTTTCTATAAATCCGTTTTTAGTAAGATAGTTAAGTTCTTTATATTATGTAAATCATCATTTTTGGTTATCAATCAGATTATAAGTCTCTTGAACTTAGTGAGGCTTTTTAAGCTGGCCTTTAAGATAGTCTGCGTACTCTTTCTCACTTTTAAGACCCAGTTTTTTATATACATAAAAGTACTCTTTACGTACAAGATTTGGATGGGACAGGCAGTAGCTTGTCATCTGACTGTCACTTCTTCCTATGCTCATAAGCGGCTTATTGGTATAAACAAAGCTGCCGCCACCTGCTCTTATCTGGCGTATATAAAATTCCATATCTATAAGCCATTTAAGCTTTGGATCATAGAGCCTTCCGTTATTCCTGTAGATAGTAGCACTTGGAGCGCCTATTACACTTTTGGTATAAAGATTTCTTATGTCCTTTTTGATAAGAAGCACATCTTCATCAGTAATGTGCCTTGCATATCTCCAGTCGGCGGACACTTCCCATGTCCCGGAAAAGGCAAGAGGTGCATCTGACTCTTCAATAAGTGATACGTATTCTGAAAGCGAATCCTTATCTGTAAACCAGTCATCATGAAGCATCATCTTGATGTACTGACCCTTGGCATTTTCTATTGAAGAGTTCCAGTTATCTCCGGGCCTTCCTGTTGATGTGTGCTTTTTGTAAATAAGTCTGTCGCCGAGGGCGCCTTTGTATTTTCCAGCAATGTCTTCAAGTGATGATGAATTATTATCTGTAACATCGTCAGATACTATCACTTCATAGTCTGTGAAGCTTTGCGCTACTATGCTGTTTAAAAGTCTCTCAAGGCCATCCCTGTCCCTGTAGGCAGGTATGCATATTGAAACCTTAGGCATTTAGGTGTCCTCTTTCTTCTGGCCATACCGTATTCTTCTGTACAGTACCTTGATCCAGGGAGTCTTATCAAATTTAGGGAAGTCTGCGTTCTCGCCTCCCCATTTATGGAAGGTAAAGGGCTTTATCCCTGTGGTCTCTTCAAATGTCTGCTCTCTTCCAAAGTATCTTGCAACTTCTATAGGAGCATATTTACAGCCGGCAGCTTCAAGCTCCTTATGATGATGGCAGCACAGAAAGCCGTCTTCATTGTACCATCCATAAAAGCTCTCCCATGGAAGATTAAGCTGTCCGGGAAGGTCTAAGAGTTTCTTACTTCTTATTCCGACGCTGTTACCAACTCTTATTATCTTTCCATCAGGATCTCTGTATTTTACAGGATCGTCATCAGGTGGAAGCGGCCATGGAGATCCGATATAGTCATAGTCAAGGAACTCATCTCTCCAGCTCTCAGGATGTATTACAAAGCCATCATAGTGAACCAGAAGGATATAGTCTGTTTTTATGTATTTACCAAGCTCATATACACAGGCGTAGTTAAACTTGTTGATCTCATCTATCTTGTCTATATGAGCATAGCGGATCTTCTTTGGAAGCATAAAGGGCTTTTCATGGGTTATAAGAACCGCATCACCAAAATCTATGCCGCGCATGCTATATAGCATTGCTTTGATCGTAGGTTTTATCTTAACACTGGTAAGAGCTACAAGCGTCACATTTGGAAGCTGAAGTTTACCATTTTTATACTCAGGCATATCAATCCTCAATATTTCTACTTACTTAGTCCAATTTTTCTCATCACATGATGATAAGCCTTACGGCAAAATCTTCCCACAGTCAGGTCAAGCCTTGCTTTTATGCGCATCCATCCTGTGATAGGAGGCATTACAAGGTAACCGTAATAATCCAGGTTATCAAGAAGGTACTGAGGGTATCTGTTATCTACTTCAACCCTTTTAAACTCAGCATCTCTTCCGAGAAGGTCTCTTCCAAGTATCAGCTGATCCATTGTCTCTGCAAGGATCTCTCTGTCATTGTATTCCTGATGAGCTGCTGCCTTGACCTTAATGCCGATCCTCTTGGCTGCATTGGTCTCTTTGATTCCGCCCATGTAGCCAAAATGCCATCCGCCATTTGGTACGCGGACTGACCTTGGATCTGTGGTTGCGATCTGATCGCGAAGTCTTACGATTCCGTCCTTAGGGAACTGGTTAATGCTTGTGATCTTGGTACCAAGCCACTTTCTGTCTTTTTCAGGAATCTCTGGGAACTCGCCTTCTGTTTCAAGGAGCTTACCGGATACTTCCATCATGTTTATAAAAGCATAGAAATTGTCCTGGGCAAGGTGATATACCTTACCCGGGTCAAACTCTGCAAAGACCTTTGTAAGAGCCTTGGGATCAGGGATCTCATCACAGTCGCTGAGCATTATTATGTCATCTTCTCCCGCATCCTTAAGGCCTTCTATAAGGTGGTTCTTCTGAAAGACATCTCTTTCAAAAGCGTTTATATCAGTAGGATTTTCATCTACGACTATATAAGTGATCTTATGAAGAAAGTCCTTGAACCTGTCCTTGTTCTTCTCAAAGCACAGTTCCTTGGGCTGACCCGAAAAGGTAGTCGTAGCTTCTTCTATAACGAATCTGTCTACATATTTATCAAGGATATGAAGTCGCAGATCCAATATATCTACTTCGTTAAAAAAAGGAAAGCAATCGTAAACCATTTTTATTCCAATCAATTTGTCGTTAATCAGTGTGCTATATGACGACCTTCAAGTGTCGTCTCCATTATCTTTTCATCGTGAACTTCATAGATTATATCACACTTTTCAATAGTGTTAAGTCTATGGGCGATTATGATCATGGTCTTGCGTCCATGGAAGCTGTTGACTGCATCCATGACTGCTGCCTCTGTTTCATTATCAAGTGCACTTGTCGCTTCATCGAATACAAGTATCTCGGGATTGTGATAAAGAGCTCTTGCGATACCGATTCTCTGTCTCTGACCGCCTGACAGTCTTACACCTCTGTCACCGATTCTGGTATCGAGGCCTTCAGGAAGTGTTTTGATGAACTCATCAAGCTGGGCTTCCTTAAGTACTTCCCAGAGTCTGTCTTCGTTGATCTTGTCAGCATCTATTCCAAATGCGATATTGTCACGAATACTCTCATCTATAAGGTAGATAGACTGAGGGATATAGCCTATCTTGGAAAGCCATGACTCATAGTTACTAAAGACGTTCCTGTCATCGCAAAGGATATCACCTGTCTGTGCATGGAGAAGTCCAAGGAGGATATCTACTATAGTAGATTTACCGGCACCGGATGATCCGATAATTCCTACTGACTTTCCTTTTGGAATTAACATATCTGCATTTGAGAAGATATTTTTGTCTGAGTCAGGATAGTGGAAGGTGATATGAGAAAGCTTTATCTCCTTATCAAGGCTAAGCTCAGGTCCTGAGATCTCTTCACGCTTTGCTCTCATCTCGCTGTTCGACTTCATTGATTCAGTAAGGTTATCAAAGACATAGTCAAGGCTGGGCTCTTCATATGCGATCTCAGCAAGATATGTATTGATACGGTTAGCAGAAGGAAGTAGTCTCATGGCAGCAACAGCAAAGGCTGACAGCTGGGGAACAAGAGTATTTATGCTTCCGCCTCTTACTATATAAACTGCTATATAGCTAAGTACTGCAGCAATGAATACTGTCTCAATAAGGAATCTCGGGGCTGCATTCATTACTGAATATCTTGTAGCAAGGCGCGCACCTATTTTACCTGATTCATAATAATTCCTGATAAAAAAGTCTTCGCGGTGGAGCACCTTTACGTCTTTAAGTCCGTAGATAGCCTGAATACGCCACTTGGCGATCCTTGACTGAATGCTCTGGTTCTTCTGACCGATGCTGTTGAGCCTTGGCTTCATGAGTCTGATGATGATAAGAGTCAGTATAAGGAATACCGCTACTATGAAAAATGTCATCTGCCAGCTGATAAATACAAGTACTGCGGCAAGACATACGGATACTACGATCTCTGTTGTAAGTGACAAAAGAGCAAGGATAAGCGCGAACATCTTAGGTATATCACTGTCTGTTATACGAAAGACTGTAGGGATATCTGCTCCCAGGTAATACTCATAGGGCCTATTCAGAAACTCTCGCATTACACGGCTTATCATATCGTTCTGGCCTGTTGCTATAAAAGAGTTCTGTCTTGAAGTCAGCACCAGAAGGTAGATATTCTTGATAACGAATATAAGGATAAGAGCTATCAGCATGAATACTATGATGCTGTTATCATCATTGAGCCCTACCATAGTCATAAGCTTATGGGTAAAGGGAACTTTCTCATTGATCTTCTCGATGGAATTATGGAGCTGTTCCGGATCCATAAGTGACTGGACTACTGTAAGGATTGAGGATACTCCGAGTGTTTCCAGAAGACCTCCAATGAGGATCATCACAGCAAGGATCAATGACTGTTCCTTCTGCTTTCTATCAAATATATGACGCAGTTTATGAAGTATACTAAGGGAAGCTGTTCCGCTTTTCTTTCTGTCTTTAGTTACGATTCCCATGAGTCAAACCTTTCAAATTAGTATCGTTTTACATATTATCCAAAATATCATCTTGGATAAGTTATCTATAGGATATATCTTAATGATCTATTATTAGATCCTGGTCATCCATGAGGCATAGATGTCCTTCATCTGTCTTGTGTTAGTCCATTTAGACGGGACTATGTTAAGACTCTTATTATCATCTGCCGCGCTCAAAAATGCTGCCCACCAGCTAAAGCTTGAATTAGCAAGTATATGATGCCTGCATTCAGACATAAGGAAGAATTCCTTAATATCACTGTCATCGCCTGTAAGGCTTACAAAGCTTACATTGTCTGTATCTTTATACTTTTCTTTGCACCAGTCTATATCATTTGAAAAAATATAAAACCTCGCATCAGGGTTCTTTTCTTTTACAAGGTCCATGGCCTTTTCATAATATTCATCAGTGCAGATCCCGCCGTAGGTTTCTTTAGAAACAGGTGTAAGATAGTCTCCTCTTCTGATGTGCATGGATACTGAGTTTGCATTTGCTATTTCTTGTCTTAGATCTGCCACGTCACTTTCGCTCATGTAACGTTCCTTGTTTTTGCAGATATCAGCTCGAAGTTCCTGTCTGACACTATCATCATTAAAATACTTTTCAGACTGGAAATAGCCGTTTAAATATATATCATCTGCCTTTAATACAGTCTCATCAAAGTTCCCATCAAGAGCTTCATAGTAGTCTTTATTCTTCCGGCCTGTAAGCTTTCTCCTGATGCGGCTTAAAGGATCCATATATGAATCCCTCATCTTCCTTATCTCTTTATCTTCTGCAAGATCATAGGATATTCCAAGCTTTGAAAGAACAGGATCACGCAGAGGATCTTCTATGAAGCCTGCATTATTATCCATCTTAACTTCCCTGCCAAGAAAAAGAAGTTCCTTATACAGTCCATACAAAAAGAGCTGGTTGCCCAGGCCTCCCTGCATCTTAATTATTATCATATGTATCCTCGTTATCTCCCTGCATTCTTAGTTCAGGTCAGATCAAAATCTCTTATCTGGATTTCCCTGCAGCTGCCTTTCTAACTTTTACAGGAATGATAAATCTGTCATTTATAGCCATAACGATAAGATATATCTTTGGTGAAAAGAGGAATATATCCATCTTCTTCTTTTCATTAGGATTAGCACCATTACTATTGAAGGCAGCATCAAAATTAGCTTTCTCACTATATATAGCATCCTTGATGCGGTTCATCTTGGACCTTTTTACATCTTTTTTATCAGGGCCGCGATAAGCCTGAGTGTAATAGATCATTAGCCTTTTATAAAAATAGTAATTGTGTGTATCTGCAAGGTCGTCTCTTCCTATTGATCTAAGGAAAGCTGTGCGCTCCTTGTAGATAGGGATAAGGTCAGTAATGATACGCTCGCTTATTCCCTGATTCATATAGCTTCCTGATCTGTCACAGATATAATTATGACTTGCATGATCAAGGAAAATAACCTTATTCGCCTTTGAAATAAGCTTTGTGGTGAACATAACATCCTCATACCATTTACTTTCATCAAAGCGATGGTCACCGAGGAAGTCTTTGCTGTAGAGTTTATTCCAGGCACAGTTCTGAATCTGTATATCATCATTTTCAAGGATATACTGTTCAAGAGCTTCCTGACCTTCCATAATGTAAGCCTTGTCAGTAGACGGATCCTCTGTTCTGTCTTCGTATACCCAGCGGTATCTTGTTATAGCTACATCTGCCTTATGCTCTCTTATGGCTGCCATAAGACGCATGTACATGTCAGGATCAACCCAGTCATCGCCATCCATAAAGCCAAGATATGTTCCTGTTGCAGCTTCGATTCCTGCATTTCTTCCGGATGCAAGTCCGCCGTTTTTCTTATGTACGACTTTTACTCTAGGGTCTTTATCCGCATACTCATCGCATATTGCAGGGCATCCATCTGTAGAGCCATCGTCTACAAGGATCACTTCTATGTTCTTATAAGTCTGAGCCAGAAGTGAATCAACGCATTTATTAAGATATTTTTCTCCGTTATAGACAGCAACTGATATGCTGATCTTATCTGTCTGATCAGCTTCAGGTATTATACCGGGAATGTATTTTTCAAGTATTTTCATATATCAAACCTTAAATATCACATCTGCGATTTAAGAAACTGCGCAGTAAGCTGTATTCCTTCTTCTAGTGACAAAAGCTCTGGATCTCCAAAATCCGCTTTATATCTGCTGATATCAAGTACATTAACAGGTACATCCACAAGCCTTGCAGGCACGCGATTAACTATTGCTTTCTTGCCCGTTATCTTCTCGATAGCCTGGATAACTTCAAGGACGCTTGTGCCCTGGCCGCTTCCAAAGTTATAAAGCTTATTGGCAGCATCATCCTCTGATATCCTGAGGATTCCCTTGATAACATCAGCTATATAGATATAGTCTCTGACTACGCTTCCGTCTCCTGCCAGTGTCAGCGGCTCATCTTTAAGGACGCGGTGAAGGAAATTGGTAACAACGCCCTGTACGCCATTAGTCCTCTGGTATGGACCGTAAGGATTGGCAAGTCTTATGATGCGATAGTCAATATCGTGGATATAGTTATAAAGGTATAATAGCTTTTCAATAGTCAGCTTCTGGATTCCGTATGATGAGATAGGAAATGCATCATCATCTTCCTTGCAAATACCTGTGTGATCCTTGCCGTAAACAGTTCCTCCTGAAGAAAGGAACACTACACGGGGACGGGATGAGATACTTGCATCAAGGAGCTTTGTTGTAGGTAATACATTGTCCGTGTACTCTGCTGCTATATTCTGATTGGAGTTAGTCGGGCAGGTAGTACTGATAAGGTGGAAAATAAGATCCTGTCCATTTACAAGATCATCAGCTATATCAGCTATCTTTGAAAAATCACCTGTTATAAACTTCGCACCGCTCTTTTCCCATCTTGCAGCACGCGTCTGTTCAAACGAAGCGTCAAAAAGGGTCAGAGAAGCGCCGCGGGATATAAGTTCATCGGTAAGATTTGTTCCGATAAAACCACCGGCTCCAAGTATCAATATTTTTTTATTACTGTAATAGTTATCTGCCATTCGGCTTTGTATTCTCCGGGTATCATAGTTTTGTTATTAGAGGTATATAAGGGCCTGCAACCTCAAAAAACGCAGACCTCCCCTTATAGCCTTTAACATTATATCCTAACCAATAAAAAAAGTCGAATAATGTGCTATACTGATTCTATGAATCAGGAAAATACTAAGAAAACAAAACATATAGCTTTATATATCGGCTCTCTTTCTAAGGGCGGCGCTGAAAGAGTATTCGTAAATCTTGCAGAGTATTTTGCAAAAAGAGGATACAGGGTCAGCTTCGTTACCATCTTCAGATCACCTAATGAATATGATCTTTGCGGAAAGCAGGCTCCAAAAACGGGAGATGAAAGCCTTATTCCGGGAACAGATATTAGATATGTTCCTATGAACGGCGCTGCGGAAAATGCATTTATTAATACGCTTGACGGATCAGGATCCAATAAGGAAATTGCAGGTAATGAAGATATCTGGAAAGGGTCTGTAACAAGATACTATTCCGATATAAACGATAATGCTGCTCTTGAGATCTCTACTTCAGGAGGATCCAGAGTATCAGATTTTATAAAACGCTGTAATAAGCTTCGCCGTATCTGGAAGACCTTAAAGCCTGATCTTATTCTTTCCTGTAACGGCAAAAACAATCTCATGGCTCTTGCTTCTGCCAACGGGCTTTCTATTCCTGTTGCAGCATATGTTATCGCAATGCCCGAACTCGAATACCCGGGACGTGCAATGGGCATGGGAGTTAAGCTCCTTTTCCCAAAGGCAAAGGGTGTTATATTGCAGACTGAAAGGAGCCGTTCTTTCTTCCCTGAATCTGTTCAGAAGAAAGCTAAGATCCTTCACAATATGGTCCGCGATGAGTATTTAAATGGTGATGTACCTGATTATGATTCAAGACAAAAGCTGATACTTGCTGTTGGAAGAGTTGATGATAATAAGCGTCACGACCTTATGATCCGCGCTTTTGCAAGGATAAGCAAGGACTTCCCTGACTACAGTCTCCTTATATGCGGCGATGGTCCTGACAGGCAGAAGATGCTTGACCTTGCTGCAAAGCTTAATGTAGGCGATAAGGTATCTATGCCGGGTGTCGTTACCGACATAAGAAGTCAGCTGTGCAAAGCCTCTTTATTCCTGCACACTTCTGATACTGAGGGTATGCCCAATGCTCTTCTTGAAGCTATGTGTACAGGTCTTGCCTGCATAGCTACAGACTGTCCCTGCGGCGGTCCTGCAATGCTTATAGATAATCATAAAAATGGAATCCTCATTCCTGTTGGAGATGAAGATTCCCTTGTACGTGAAATGACTGATGTTCTTAAGGATACTGAATATGCAAAGTCGTTAGGAGATAACGCTCTAAAGATAAGAGATGAATATTCCGCTACTAATGTATTTAAAGAATGGGAACGCTACGTTGAAGCGCTCATGGAGTGAATTATTACTCCATGAGCTCTTTTTATCTTATCTGATTTATCTAATCTGATTTATCTAATCTGATTTATCTTAATCAGATTTATCTTGTCTGATCTTTTCTTATCTGATCAGATCCCAGCTAAGAGGTGTTCCTTTTTCGATATCATTAACTGCTGTCATACCAAGTACTTCTTCGTAATGCTTGGTATGCATTCCGTTACCAGGTCTTATGGATCTTACATTTTCTGTAGTGATCTGTTCTCCTGCCTTTATATCCTTGACTACAAATAAAGATCTGCTAAGGTGCCTTTCTGCAGCCTGCTTGTCTGAAAGCTCATATTCTTTTTGGCCAAGAGCCTGTTCCATTATCCTGACGTTTCTGACCATTTCAGCAAATTCTTTTGGCTCCATTGAGAATGCATCATCTACTCCGCCTGCTTTTCTGTCAAGGGTAAGGTGCTTCTCTATCATCTTGCCGCCAAGGGCTACACTTCCGGTTGCAACTACGCTTCCAAGTGTGTGATCAGAAAGTCCCACAAGGCAGTCGTATTTTTCAGCAAGATCCTCCATCATACGAAGGTTGACCATATCGTATGGAGTAGGATATGCGCTTACACACTTAAGTAAGATAATATTCTCGTTTTGCTCTTCAAGACAGGTATCAAGTGCAAGTCTGATATCTTCTTCATAAGCTATGCCTGTTGCAAAGATGATGGGCTTATGGAGTCTTGCAACTTTCCTTATAAGAGGAATATCGTTGATCTCAAAGCTGGCTATCTTGTAGGCAGGAACGTTGAGATTCTCCAGATAATCGACAGCTGTGGGATCAAAGGGTGAAGAAAAGCATTCAAGGCCAAGCTTATTGGCTTCCTTTATAAGGCCCTCATGCCACTCCCATGGGGTGTATGCTTCCTTATAAAGATCATAGAGAGTTCTTCCTTCCCAAAGGCTTCCAGCTGATGTCATAAACCATGGCTTATTACAATCTATTGTAATAGTATCAGCTGTGTAGGTCTGAAGCTTTACAGCATCAGCTCCGGCCTCAGCAGCTGCATGAATGATCTCTACAGCCCTGTTGTAATCACCATTATGATTGCCGGAAAGTTCTGCAACGATGAATGTCTTATCATTACTACCTACAGCTTTATTTCCGATCTTGAAGCATTTTTTGAACATATCTGTCACCATTCCTATTTGTCTACTAAATCGATTTTTATATGATATGCGTTTTAGTTATCTACATCCGAGAGATCATATATTCTTTATAAAGCAGTTTACATCTCCTGCGGACATTTTCACATAATCATTATTCTCAAAGCACTTTGCTGATGCAAGGTTTTGACCTATCACAAAGCCGACTAATGACTTTACATCCGTCTTTTTAAATTCTTCTTCCATGAGACTTAAACATTTAGTGCCATAACCTTTACCGCGCCTTCCTGGTGCGATCATATAGCTAACTTCACCGACGTCTTTTATAACATCGACTCTTACGCAGCCTGCAGGTCCTTCTTCGTCTTCAAGAATAAAAAAATGGCAGGACTTATCAGACAGCTTATTCTTGAACCACCTGATATGGTTTTCCTCTGCTATTATTTCATGATCAAAGGAATTCATTCTTGTGGTTTCGTCGTTTCTCCATTCTAAGATGGAGAGAGCATCCTCTATACAAGCTTTTCTTATATGCATAAGATCTCCTTGAAATCATAGATTCAAAAACACAGTAATAAAGCCAGTTCCGCTTGTCTTCACAATAGAACTTTATCTATTGGATTATAATCCAATACTTTCGAGCCACTGCTGGAACATGAGAATGTACCATATCTGCAAACGCCACTCTCCTTTGGTTACGAAATCATTCCAAAGCTTTGTAACTTCATTTTCATTAAGGAAGCCCTGACGTTTGATCTTTGAAGGATCAATAAGGCTTTCAGCCCATTCCCTAAGCTGGGGCTCAAGGAGCCATTTCATAATAGGAATTGAAAAACCTTTTTTAGGTCTGTCCATAAGTTCTTTAGGAACATAGCGGTAAAGTATGTTTCTAAGGACCTTTTTGCCTACCTTCTCATCTCGCAGGTAGTCTATAGGTAGTGTCCATGCAAACTCAACAACATCCTTATCAAGGAAAGGAACTCTGGTTTCAAGGGATACTGCCATGGCAGTTCTGTCAACCTTAACAAGAATATCATCAGGATGATACAGGTTCATATCAAGGAGCATGATGTTATGATTGACTTCATCAAGGTAACTTCCCTGTGTATTACCTGCATACAGGACTGCTTTAGAATAACGATCACGGCAAGCCTCTCTACCAATGATCGGAATCCTTCTGCCATATCCATACGGATCCTGCTCGATCATATGAAGGCCTGCAGAGTCAGATGCTTTTAAAAGTGCTGCTCTTACAGCGTTATCTCCTTGGGCTATAGAAGAAAGTAAAGCTCCTGATGCCCTGCGGACAGGATAAGGAATCTTACCTGTTTTATTCCAGATCCTTTCTATAGATCTATAGGAAGTGTAACCGCAGAAGAGCTCATCGCCTGCATCTCCTGAAAGGGATACTGTCACGTGCTGACGGGTCATCTTACTTACAAGGTAAGTAGGAATCTGGCTGCTGTCTGCAAAGGGTTCTCCAAACATATCTGCAAGCTTGGGGATAACAGCCTTGGCATCGCTGTCATCTATGTACATCTCTGTATGTTCTGTTCCGAGGATACCTGCAATCTCTCCTGCTATATCAGCTTCATTAAAGCCTTCCTCATGCATTCCGATGGTGAAGGTCTTAACTCTCCCAGGTGCTATCTGCTGCATAAGAGATACTATAGTACTTGAATCTATACCGGCAGAAAGGAATGCTCCAAGCGGAACATCCGATATCATCTGGCCTTTAATGGACTCTTTGATAAGTCTTTCAAGCTCATCTGCAGCTTCCTGCTCTGATCCTGTAAAAAGATTGTTCTGGCCTTTATCTGCGGCTTCTTTCATGGACCAGTAAATGGTATAAACATGGCCGTTTTCGCTGCAAAGGTCACCTGTGTTTTTTTCCACTTCTTTAGAGGATGAAGCATTAAGATAATCGGATGAGTTAAAGCAAAAACCTGCCTTGCCGTTTTTATAATACTGGGCGAAGTCACCGTCTGACACCGGATCAAAGTAGGCATAAGGATCATCGATCGTAAGGATCGTTCCGGGCATGAGCTTATAAGCATCTTCATAGATGCTGTAAGGAGCAGGAATATATCCGTGTGAAAAATAAAGCGGAAGGACTGCTCTGTTTACCTTTTTCTCAAATTCAGAAATGCAGGTAAAGCATCCTATGTCAGAAGCAAAAGCAAAACTGTCATGTCCGACAAAGCCGTAATATAAAGGCTTTTCTCCAACTCTGTCTCTTGCAAGCTGAAGTCTTCCTGTAACTGTATCATAGACAGCTATAGCAAACATTCCTTTGCATACTGACAGTGTTTCATATAAGCCGTAAGCTTCGATACCTTCCAAAAGGATCTCCGTATCTGAAGTACCTCTGAAATCTGAATCTTTGCAAAAAGATTCTTTGATAAGACGGTCTTTAAGAAGTGATGCGTTATAGATCTCTCCGTTATAGACCATCATATAGCGGCCGGAATGGGATCTCATGGGCTGGGCACCGTTCGAAGAAAGGTCACGTATCGCTAATCTCCGATGACCAAGTGCAATCTTAGAATCAGGGCTTATCCAGATGCCATCTGCATCCGGTCCCCTGTCTTTCATATGTTCATTCATGCCTGCTATTACTGCACGAACATTGCCTTTGTAATTAATCAGTCCTGAAATTCCGCACATATTCTACGTCCTGTTATCTATAAATCATACTCGTGAAATGCTATACGATCGATCAATCATAATCCAAAGTACTGATACCACTGCTGGAATACGAAGAAGCTCCATGCTATGCCAGAATAATTTCTTCCTGAAGCTCTACCTCCATCTCCATTTGTGAGGTAATCGCCAATGAACTTATTGACATATGCAGGATCAAATAAGCCCTGCTTCTTAAGGTAATCTGAGCTCGCGTAGCTAAGGAGCTTCTCTTTCAAAGGTCCTCTCATCCACTTATCAAGCGGTACACCGAAACCAACCTTAGGTCTGTCAAGAAGATCACGTGGGATATAATCATATGCTATATCCTTAAGGATATGCTTCTTATCTCCCTTAAAATATTTATACTCGTGAGGGATCCTGAAAGAATACTCCATTACTGCTGTGTCCATTATAGGGCATCTGTTCTCAAGAGAATACTTCATGGATGCTCTGTCCATCTTGCAAAGGATGTCTCCCGGAAGGTATGTATCCATATCAAGGAGCATTCTCTTTATCTGCCAGTTACTTCCCGGATAGGAAGATTCAACAGGATATTTACAAGGAAGGCCTTCTTCGTTATTCATAAAAGCCATGGCTGCTCTTACATATCCTTCTGATGAGAGCTGGCTCTTGGTTTCCTTGTTGTGATTTTCTGCAATAACTCTGACTTTAAATGGATACTTATCAAGAAGCTTAGTGCCGGATCCCAAAGGTATCTGGCCTACTCCATATGCTATATTGCCAAGAAGATCCAGCTTTCTTGCAAGTGCAAGATCTGCGTAGATATTGTATCCGCAGAAAAACTCATCGCCGCCGTCTCCTGACAAGGCTACTGTTACCTTCTGTCTTGCAAGCTTTGACACCAGCATTGAAGGAATCTGTGATGAATCAGCAAAGGGTTCATCATAGTACTTTGCCATATCTTCGATCTGATCAAACATCTCTTTTTCATCGATATAGAGTTCTGTATGATCAGTGCCAAGATGCGCTGCTACTGCCTTAGCAAACTCGGCTTCATTATAGTTCTTTTCATTAAAGCCTATGGAAAAAGTCTTTACAGGTTCAGTTGAATTGTCCTGAGCAAGAGCTGTTATAAGGCTTGAATCAAAGCCGCCTGAAAGAAATGTTCCAAGAGGAACATCTGCTATCATTCTGTCAGCTACGGCCTTTTTAAGAAGGTCTTTGAGTTCTGACTTGGCCTGGTCATAGCTTGTTACAGGGTTCTTACTGTTCTCCTCATAAGCTTTTCGTATATCCCAGTATTTCCAGATCTGTCTCTTTCCTTTTGAAAACTTAAGAACAGCACCGGGCTCTAATTTATATACATCTTCAAATATACTGTCAGGAGCATTTATATACTGCTGGTAAAGGTATCTTGAAATAACTTCACGTCTTATCTTTCCTTCAAAGCCGGGGCATTTCATGATAGGCTTAAGCTCTGAAGCATATACAAGGTTGTCTCCATCTACCCAGTAATAAAGAGGCTTTTTGCCTATTCTGTCTCTTATGAGATAAAAATCTTCTGTCTCTCTGTCATAAAGGGCGATGGCAAACATGCCATGGATATGGTCTGTAAACTGTATACCCCATTTAAGATATGCTGCTATTATTACTTCAGTATCGCAGGTTGATTTAAAGGGATAACCTGTAAGCTCTTTTTTGAGCTCAAGAAAGTTATATATTTCGCCGTTGAATACGACTGTTACTCTCTTATCTGCGGAGTGCATGGGCTGATGACCAAGGGGAGACAGGTCGACAATGGACAGCCTTCGCTGAGCCATACCGATACTGTATCCGTCAGGACCATCGTATATCTCTACTCCATTATCATTGGGGCCACGATGTATCATCGTATCGTTCATGATACGAAGCTCATCTTCACTTATTCTTTTTCTTGATAAATATCCGCAAATTCCGCACATGATGTCATTCCTCTACTTCCGGTTCGTACCAGTTCTCGTCAGCTATCGTCTGCTTAATAGTCTCTGTGGCTTTGGCATATTCTTCCTGCCAGAGCTTATAGGCATCTTCCCATGAGCTAAAGCTTGAATCAAGTCTGTGATCATCTATGAACTGATAGTTAGTTACAAGGTATTCTTCCAGATAATCTGTAACCTTGACTGCGCCAAGAGCATTAGTATGGTTACCGTAGTCACGGAAGTCTGTTTCATAATCAATGCCTATCTCATCATAATACTCGTTCATGTTAAGGAAGTTATAGCCATAGGACTCGATTATAGCCTCCATATAGTTATACTTCTTCTGACTGTCTTCTGTCATAAGTTCAGGAAGTACTATAAAAAGTCCCTGAAGATCATTGGCCGAAAGATAGTCAAGGAGATCGCGAAGGGCTTTCTCCTGCTTGTCCTGAATAGGTCTTTTTCCTGTGATATCAGTTGTATCAACAGGCTGAGTCGGTCCAACCTGGTCGTAAACCACATACCCCTTAAGGTCATCCGGGTATTCGTAATTAAAATCTCTAAGCTGAGACCACATGAAAAGTGTCTTCCAGTTAGAATGATACTTGAATATGTCAAAATAGTAGGTGAGTCTTTCGCTCTTATCATCTACCATTGCATTGATCGTATCTATTCTGTTCATGGAATACTTCATGTTGTCTGTTACTTCTCTTGTATGAGCCATATTGCCGATTATATCTTCGTCATTGGCTGTATACATTCTCATCTCAAAGATATAGAGCTTTGGAGACTGGGTCTTCTCGGCCTCTTTGACAAGGTACATGCCAGCAACAGGACGCTGCATATTACTTGACAAAGGATATACAGTAATACCTGTATCTTCATAGATCTTGGGTGTGACAATAGCAGGATAGACAGGACTTGAACCTATCACAACAGCATCGATAGTGTTGTCCGGCTCAGCATAGAATCCTGTAAACCTGTCTTTTACATCACCATTAGTTCTTAATACGTAGGTGACAGACCTTATGAGAAATATGAATATGACGGCAAATACTGCCGCTTTTAAAATCTGCTTTTTACTCATAATCTTAATCAAAAGCCCTCGTAAATAAATTCAGCCGCGCTATATCCGGGGCCATATTCTCCAAGGAGTATAACATACATGATAAGTGCAATCCAAATAGCCCAGCGAAGGACAATAGGCTTTGAAGCTATAAGCTGTCTTACGCTCTTTGGTCCTGCGTATTCTCTGTCCTCTTCTGCCTTTAGATCCATTCTGTACTGAAGAACTGACACGACTATCAGTACTGCTATAGATACGAATGCAACTGTCATCTCTATAAAATCAAGTCCCAGGTCGAATATATGACCATTAAAAAGTTCTGCAATATTAAAGGTGCTTACGCCTGCTGCAAGAAGCTTTAAGGCATGGCCTGTTGAGTCTGCCCTGAAGAATACGAATCCAATATTTACAAGGAAAAATGTTCTTACAACTCTGAATGCATTTGCAGCCTTACCTTCCATATTTATATGGAGCTTATCTTTAAAAAGCCAGGTAAAGAAAGGAAGGGTTGCTTCTCCAATAACTATATAAGCCCAGTGAAGTATACCTGAACCTATTACATATTTAAGATCTCCGCCATGCCAAAGGCCGACAGCTGTCCAGAGGATCAGCATTGCAAGCCAGGTATTAAGCTGCTTGCCAAGTTTTTTGCCAAACTTCTTTTTAAAGGACTTGGCCTGATTCATGAAGAACTTGGTTCTAAGGAGAGGATAAAAGAGGTTGTCCTTCATCCAGATTCCAAGAGTTGCATGCCAGCGTCTCCAGTACTCGGAAATATTCTTTGCAAGGAATGGAGTCCTGAAGTTTTCAGGCATTACAAGTCCAAAGGTTTCTGAAAGACCTATTACGATATCCATACAGCCTGAAAAGTTAGTATAGAGCTGAAAAGCAAAGCAGGCTGTTGCAAACCAGACATATACTCCTGTATAGCCTGAGTCCTGTGCATAGACTGTACTTACAACCTTGCCGAGTCTCTGGGATATAACAAGCTCTTTGAAAAAGCCCCAGAGCATTCTCTGCATACCAAATGTTATATTCTCATAGCAAAGCTCGTGTCTTTCAAAAAACTGCTTTCCACCTTCTCTTAGCTTCACGATAGGACCGGAAGTCATAAGAGGGAAGTACATTCCATAGAGGCAGGTCTTTAAAAGACTTGTCTGAGGTTCGCAGATTCCGTTATATACATCGATAAAGTATCCAAGGAGCATGAAGGTGTAGAAGGATAGTCCAAGTGGTACAGCCAGACTTATGGAATCGGCATATACGAATCGTATATATTTAAGACCTGCAAGGATTCCAAGAAGTATGAGAAGTTCAAGAATTAGAACAGCCCTTCTTGCAGCTGATTTTTTCTTATCAAGTCTTGTCAGTGCCATGACAAGCGCCCATGTAACAAAGGACGCAAAAAAAGGGTACAGAAGAAGTTTCCCGCCTTCAGCCATGTAGTAATAACCTACGCTGGCTGCAAGCAGTACAACCCACTGTCCCCTGCCTTTGAATATTACAGGTACAATATAATACAGTATAAGAACTGCAGCATAAAAGCACAGAAAGTAGAAAGATGTAAGTTCCATAAAAATCAGGTTGCCCTTTCAAGTAGTTCAACAATGCCTGCTGCTGTGTTGATCATAAATACAACCCTGCCATTTTCTATACAGGGTGCTTTTTCAGGGCTCTGGAAAATAGTATAGCCCTTATTCTCAAGTTCTTTAGTTGCCTCTTCAAGATCCTCAACTTCATAGCAGAAGTGATAGGGTGTATTCTTATATCTTGAAAGAAGTGGATACATAGGTGATTCCTTGTCAGAGGGCTGGATGAGTTCTACTCTGTAGCCTCCGCTTGTAAGGAACTCTATATATATTTTTCTTATATCATCGAAGGCTTTCTCCTGCTCTATGGAGTATCCAAGCTCAAGGAACTTAGCTCTTGATTTCTCAAGATTCTTGCACAGATAGCCAACGTGATGAACATTAAATGTTGTCATAAAAGTACCATTCTTATTAAAGCTGTGACATGATGATGTTGACCATCTCACCAACATTCTTCATAGAAACGATCTGACCCATATCAAACTTAACGCCAAATTCCTGCTCAACAGCATTTACAAGGTTGATGTGCTCAAGTGAATCCCATCCGTCGATGTCATTAGATGTTGTTTCATCGTTTACAGTAATATCTTCCTCATCAAAAACGTCACGGAATACTTCGTTAAGGCGCTCAAATACTTCTTCTCTTGTCATATCTATAATCTCCTGTTTTTACCACAAAAATATATGTTATTTTACTTCAAGTCATTATCAAGGGCAATATATCTGTTTTTGTTTTCATATCCTGATGATATATCAAGTTTCCACACTGTATTGCCATCAGCATCTTCTTTTATTTTATCAAAGCCCTGCAAGGAATAAAATTCTTTGACCATCTTGTTCTTGGTTGTTGGATAATAGTAGCCGATGATCGTATCTATACCGCGCTTTTGGCATTCATCTGCAAGAGCATCCATCATGGCAAATTCCATATCGCGTTTTAATACACGGCAGCTCATAAGCCAAAGGTCTATATGACACTCCTTTTCCTCCTGATGACCCATAACAAGAGAGACTATTCCGTTATCTCCGAATTTATCCATAAGGCGGCCATATAGGGTTATGTTAGAATCATCAGCTGCTGCCTTTGCAATCTCTTCCTGAGTAAAGCGTTTTGTAGTCAGGTTGAACTGATTGCTCTTATTAGTAAGCTGGGCAATCCTTGCCATATAAAGATCTTCAAAGGGCTTTATGACAGCCTTCATATCAAGAGATGTCAGATACTGTCCGTAGTCCTGAAAACTCTCTTCAAGCTTTTCGCGTTCACGATTAGCTTTGTACATATCGTTACGCTTCTTATCATCCTCAGACAGATTTGTAACTTCAAAAAATCCGGAGTGATCAATAACTCTTATATAATCTTCAGGCTTTCCGATCTCAGGTGCCGGAGCGCCTGTAACCTGCTGCTTTATGATCTCTCTTTCTGCAGGGTTATCATCAACAAAGACCATGGACTCCGGAAGGATATTCATGCTTTTTGCAATAGCCTTGAAGTTCTCACTCTTGGGTTCCCAGTTGGCTTTGATGTATATGAAGTCATCCGGTTTAAGAACTCCGTCAGGATGATTTAAACCTGCGATAGCATTCTCTTCATCATTCTTGGAATCGACATTGAGCATAACGCCGATATCCTTCTGAGCTTTAAGGTAGGTCTGGATCTCAGAATATACCTGGCCAAGGTTAGTTTCCTGTCCGATCTCGATACCGTCAACCCCGTCGTCTCCGACAACTCCGCCCCACAGCGTGTTATCAAGGTCAAGGACAAGCGCTTTTTTGTTCTTACCATAAACTGACTTAATGATATTGGCAACATTAAAAGCCAGATACGGAATAGCCGGAACGCATAAGCTGTACTTGTACATGTGCCAGTAAAGAGGATCAGACCAGGCATCAAGGCCGTAGCAGGATGAAAGATAATTTATATCATTTATATAAAAGCCTTCATGAGAAGCCGCATATTCACAGAACTTCGTATTAAGTGCATTGATAAAATTAAGGCGACCATGTATATCAAAAACATCACGGTTACCTAAAAGCCTGTAAAAAGGAGATTCAAAATTGTTCTGTATTATCGGGCAGTTAAAAGTAGCCGCAAGCTTATCCCACATAACTGTAAAGTGTGAGTATTCACGGCTAAGCTTATCCTCTACCTGCGCTTTATCATCTGACATTACCGGATAATCTGTAATATTCCTGTTTGATGTATGAACATATATCATGTCAGGAGCAAAAGAAATAAGCTCATCTGAAGGGAACATTGCATCCTGCCAGTACTGTCCATACTCTGACTCGTAAAACTCAGGTTCGATGCCATTATCAAGAAGGAAAAGCTCCATAATACGGATTATGTCATGAGTGGTTGAACCACCCAGAACTGCGATCTTCTTGTGAATACGGGATGAAGCATCTTCAAGGAGCTGCTTTTTTATTCTCTTTGATCTTTTCAGTATATATGCTGAATCAAAAGGGTATTCTAATTCTTTCAAATCTGCCTCTTTTTACAAAACATGTTTTTATAGGTCTTAAATAACATCTCTAAAATTCCGCGATTTATCTAACATGTTTGATCTCAAACTTATCACGAAACTCTGCAAAGTCCTTGCACTCATTATCTATTGAATCGATCATCTCATCATACTTCTCATCAATAAGAGTTCTGTAATTATTGAAATTATCGTATCCTTCTTTGGTCCAACCAAATGGGTGAACAAGGATCTGTACTTTCTTATTGTTCAGGATACTCTCTTCATCAGGATATCCGTATCTCCAGATGTGGTTGGCATCTGACATGTACTTAACATCAAGCTTTGCACCTTCTGCTGCTTTAGGATCAAAAGAGAAGAACTCATCCTGATATGCATTGATAATGCCAGGAAGCTTGATATTCTCTGCAAGTACAGCAGGCGATGGTCTGTGGATAGAGAAAGTTGTGATCTCAAAGCCAAGCATGTTGCTAAGCATATCTATCTCCTGCTTTATTCTGTCTCTGATAAGGTTCATGTCTGTCATGCCGTTAAGAGCGAAGTGAAGTCCTATCTCCTGACCTCTTTCGTGCATATCAGTAAGGATATCCCTGTTCTTTCTTGAGAGAATATTGTATGAATTATTGGTCCACTGAAAAAAGAATGTTGACCTGAAATCCATACTTTCTTCAACCTTTGAAAGTTTGTATGCTCTTTCTACAGAATATTCAACGTCATGACGCATGATAATGAAGTCATCTTTGTTAAGAGCTTCCTGATATGTTGCCTGACGGCCTGACTCTTTAATTATCTTGATTATTTTTTTGTAATCATCGTATGAAAACATCTCTAATTCCTCTCAGAAAATTGTCCTGTTTATATTTATAAAAGATGACTTTATCTATTGATAAAATATCAATTCTTGCCGCATCTATTAAGTACCAGTTCGATATAGTCCTTCCACTGCTCAAATACTGCATCAGCATTGGCACGTTCTTTGATCTTTGAAGCCTCACTTCCAAGGCGCTCACAAAGCTCAGGATCCTCAATAAGCTTATTAAGGCCATCTACAAGAGCATCTTCGTCTTTGATAGGAATAAGAAGGCCACTTACGCCGTCTTCCATAACAGTTCTTGGACCGCCGCATGGGCAGTCTGTTGAAACGATAGGCATTCCAAGTGCCATAGCTTCAAGAAGAGAATTTGGAAGTCCTTCCCAATCTGATGTAAAGGCATATACTCTGCCTTTGACTATTTCCTTTTCAAGGGTCTCACTGTCACCCATAAGGAATATATAATCCTCAGCTTTATTCTCACTGATCAGACTCTTAAGAATCTCAAGTGTTCCATCATGGGAATCATCACCGTAAATTCTAAGTACCCAGTCAGGATGCTTCTTGTGAACCTTTACAAAGGCTCTTATCAGCATTGGCTGATTTTTGAAATCTACGATCCTTGCATGATGTACAACAGCTTTTTCGCGTTCCGCAGGAAAAGGAACATCGAAAAACTTTGGATTTATCGGATTTATTATTATAGTTGAATTGTCCTGAAGGTAAGGCTTGAAAAACTCCTTCTGGCCTGTTGTCTGGAAAACGCATCCTGCTGCCTTAGGGAAGAGCCACTTTATCTGAATCTTATCAGATAAGGCATCATAATGTCCTGTAGGGTTAGTCCTTATGGAAATAACAACAGGAACATCCGTTCCCTTTTGTGCCATAAGAGCTCTGTAATTAGCCCTTTGTGCAAATGCGATCAAAAGATCCGGATGATACTCTTTCATAAACTGCTTAAGGTATTTGATCCTGAGAAAGAATTTTGTGATCCTGTTCTTGTTCTCATCTTCCTTGCGAAGACCTACATGAACACGGGTAACGCGCTCATCAAGAACAAATTCATTCTCATCATACCATTCAGTTGCAACATAAACTTTGTAGCCTTCCTGGGCGAACTTGTTGGCAAGGTTACTTACGACCCTTTCAGCGCCGCCCTTTACAAGGCAATTTAAATGAAATGCTATTGTTCTCATATACTATTTCAGTGAAGTACTGTTCCTTTGGTGACTTCTATATCACAATCAAATCTATCTATAAGGATCGATCCGTCAACTGTTCTTACAACAAGCTTACCATCAAAGATATCTATGACTTCTCCAGGTTCAAATGCAGAGAAATCAATCATCTCATCAAACGGATGTGCCTGCCATATCTTCATCTCGTGACTTTCGCCTTCTCCTGCAAAGCATACAGCTCCGGGGAAGGGCGCAGCAACGCCTCTGATAAGGTTATATATGTCACGTGTTCTTGCGTGCCAGTCTACCTTACCATCGGCAGGAGTTCTTTTTTCATACCAGCTGTCAAAATCTTTGGAATCAGTCCTTATCCTGATCTCCTCTCCTGACAAGTAGGTTGTTACAAGCTTCCTGATAAGACGCTTGGAGCAGATCATGTTCTTGTACTGGGCAGTTCTTATATCATCATGAGGATTGATCGAGAACATCTCAGTTCCGAATACATTAGGACTATCTGCCTTCTCATCATATCTGAAAAGATTAAGGTTAAATCTTGTATCTCCCAGGATCATTGACCAGTTAAGTGGAGATCTTCCTCTTCCAAACGGAAGGTATCCGCAGTTGCCATGGAATCCGTATATACCCTTTGAAAATGCATCAAGGACATGCTTAGGGATAAGCCTCTGCCATCCCATTACGATTCCTATATCAAAAGTATTCTCACTTATGAACTTGATAGTCTTCTCATCCTTAAGATAATAACTGTCTGCTTCATATACAGGTATTCCATACTTATCTGTCAGAAAAGACAGTCCCTTGAAGCCTGAAACCTGGTTATTCTCAGTAACCTTGGGTGCGATCGTTATTACAAGATCAACCGGGCAAAGCTCCTTTTGTATAAAATCGATTATATTCTCAGAGGTATCTTTAACCCCGAATACAACAAGCTTATAATGCATATCTATCCTCTTTTGGGCGCAATTTGCCATATTATTTTACTATGTTTTACTAAATAATGCTACCTCAGCAGAACCTTTGTAAAATGCCGGCGAGTTCCTCGCGGTATTTAAGTGGCTTATAGCCCTGAGCTCTTTCAAAGGCTCTTTTTCCATAATCAGAAAGTCTGTTTTCGTCAGCAAGCATTTTAAGGATCTCTCCTGCAAGGATTCTCTCACCTTTTTCTATGTTAGAAGCATCAAGATCAACCTTCTCGCTCATATCAGGAACGATAACGCCAAACTCGCCCTCTATAACAGAATCTGTAGAGCTGCCGTCAGGGATTCTTGTAATAAGGTCATTGTAACTTTCTTCTGACAAAAGGATCTCTCTAGGGCCTGTCTTACAATCAGCTGCAACGCAGGGCTTTGCAAGAGCCATAGCTTCCAAAAGCGCATTGGGAAAGCCTTCATGATTGGAAGGAAGAACGTAAAGATCAGATGCTGCAACATATGGGAAGGTATTCTTTTTAAGTCCCATAAATGCCACTTTATCACTCACTCCAAGGTCACTTGCAAGCTTCTCATAGCCTGACCAGTTTCCGGTTCCTATTATCATAAGTCTTGCATTCTTGTTCTCTTTTTCCACTATAGAAAATGCTTTGATAAGATGCCAGAAGCCCTTGATATAATCCTGTCTTCCAACAGAAACGATAAGCTTTAGATCATCATTCCTTTTCTGATCAAGACCAAAGGGCAGATCTTCTACGAGCTCTTTAGCTTTCTTATTTATCATATCTACTTCAAGAGGATTATAGATATAACTGCTTCTGTCGTAGTTAAAATCACGCTTAAGCTGTCTCATGATCTCTTTGGAGCAGGAAAGAACCTGATCGGCCTTTTTACAAAAAAGTCTTACCTGATCTGGTGCTTCCATATCTGTAGAACAGCGGAGTCCCGTCAGGACCTTCTCCTGTCTTCTTGAAAGCACGTTAACATAATTGGCAGATGAACCAAAGCTGTAGCTAATATCTATGCCAAGCTCTTTTTTGACCTTTCTGGTCTTAACTATACGTTTTAAAAGGTTTATAACTTTAGCGACTTTGCTCTTTTTGCTGGGAACATCTATATTAACAACATTAAGCCCTGTAATATCATAATTGATGTCCTTATCGGAAAAGATAAGGATCGTAACATCATAATATTCCTGCATCAGTCTGGCAGTTGTTACGCATACGCGTTCGAATCCGCCCTGATGGAGCATAGGGGTGATCAACATTAGTTTTTTCATTTTGTGTTTTTCCTTTTCTTCTGGCTACGGTACTTCTCTAAGTTTTCTGCCGGAATCATCCCTAAATGATCCATGTTCATAGAAGTAGGTCATCATCACCGCCTGAGTACGCACATCAAATCCCGCTTTCTTGATAGCCTGTGCAAGAAAAGCAGTTGTATGCGTCCTGTCATAAGGATGCTCCTCAGGAAGATCTAAAAGCACATTGCCCATAGCCTCAGAGATTTTACCATATCCCTGATCCTTGTCATATATTCTGTCAAACGCATTATCAAAACGCTCATCCGGAACTTCGTGAGCATATACATCCTGCCTTGGAACAAGATCATTTAAAATCTTCTCAGCCCACTTTCTTGGATCAAGTTCAATTGACATGCGGCTTACAAGCCTTGTTATATCAACTTCCGTTGTGATCGAATCGGAGACAAGGCACTGAAGTCCTGCTGCCTGTGCTTCCACGACTGTTCCGGGAAGTCCCTCGTATCTTGAAGGGAAGCAGAAATAGTCCATGGCCTGATAATAGTCACTTACATTGGACTTATTCCCAAGGAAAAGAACCCTTGAATCCATACCAAGTTCATGTACGAGTTTTTGGGCATCAGCCATAAGAGGGCCTTCTCCAAGAAGCATCAGGCGAAGCGGAAGGCCGTATATAAGAGTATATCTGCCCTTATCATCTTCTCTTATAAGATTAACAACTTCTGCAAAAACTCTTATGAGAAACTCATGATTCTTTGCATAATGAAATCTTCCAACGTGTCCTATGACTATTGCATTGGATATTCCAAGCTCAGTCCTTATCTTATCTCTTGTCTCTTCATTATAAGCGAATTTATCTACATTGATAGCGTTAGGTATGATATGAACCTTACCTGCATCTACAAGTTCATCACCGTAGACATGTCTTGCGGCTGCTTCTGTACATGACAGATAGTAGTCGCAGGTTCCCTCTTTTTTAAAGGGTCTTCTTAAAAATTCTGTAAGCTTTCCTTTAAGTCCAGGGTCTGTTCCGCCGCTTCGTACGTGAGAAGCTGTAACTCCTGCTCCGTACTTTTTGGCGATTGGAAGATAGATAGCTGCAGTACTGGTCATATGTCCCTGAACCACGTTCCACTTGCCGCGGTTAGCTTTAAAAAAGCTTTCTATATAGCCCTTGTAACTAAGTATGTTTTTCCTGTTAAGTCTTGGAACCGCATATATATTCCCGCCAAGTCTCTTGATCTCTTCATCAAAGTAGTCGGGCTTACGAACTTTCATAAGTTCTTCTGATGAATACTTTACTCCGGCCGGAAGCGGAGTATCGCAGTGAACAAGGAAGTCGAACTGGACTTTGGTCTTATCAATGTTCCTGTACAGGTCCATGATACGGCTTTCTGCACCGCCAAGACCTATACGGCCAAAAACATGCAGGACCCTGATCGGCTCTTTGGTTCTAATCGGTATGCTGTTTATATCAAAATCCTGCGGCATCTACTTACTCCTGTTTTCAACTTCTTTTCTTAAGCTTTTTTCTTAAATTCTTGCCAAGTCTGAGACCTTCGCGAAGAAAATACTTGGTGTCAGCCATGCGTTTTTCCATAGCATGGTGGTACTTACCGGCTACAACCGGTCTTATTTTCAGCAGCTCGCTATAAGATACTATATCATCTCTTCTGCTTGAAAAGAGCTTCTCGTAAGCTTCAAAATCCTTGTCTGTCATAGTATTGGTATGTACTACAAATGTAACACATCCCTCTTTTTTAGACTTAAGGGAACTGCTCTTTTTAAAAGAGATTGGGTAGAATACTATATCTTCCCACATATAGGGACCTTTTCCAAATCCGTCAGTGATACCTGTAAAGCCGTTCTTTTTAAGGGCTCTTAACGTATTCATATCATATGAATGAGACGGAGCCATGAAAATATCAGTGGTAATACCATTCTTTTCAAGTAACATTTTACCGCTTCTGATCATCCTGTCCTGACGGTTAAAAGAAAGTCCTGCAAACTCAGAATTTCTGTTAAGTGGAAGAAGGCCTCCGTTATGAGTTGTGTACACATGGTGAAAGCCATGCATAGCAAGTGTCCAGCCTTCTTTTTGCAGATCACCTATATACTCCCAGAAATCTTTTCTTGGAAGATTGATCATAAGCTTGGGGTCACGATTCTCCGGAACTATGCCAAGGAGGGCTTTAATATTATATTTATCAAGTAGACTTTTAAAGCGTTCAAAATTGCTCCAGTTCATGTCCGGAGTAATGTCATCAAGTCTGATGGCGATCTTCATTACAAACCTCGTGTTTTAGTTAAACTCGTGAACTTACGAGTTATAAATGGATTGCTTTGCAATCTCATATGTCATTACAGATTCTCTTTATACCACTCGATTGCAAGTTTAATACCTTTAGCAAAATCGTAAGAAGGATCGTAGCCAAGCTTCTGTCTTGCCTTAGAGATATCTGCGTTGGAATCACGGATATCGCCTGCACGGGCAGGTCCAAATATAGGCTCTACATCTACTCCGAGAGCTTCACAGATGTTGTTATATACATCAATAAGATACTCTCTTCCGCCTGCACCGATATTGTACATCTCACCTGCTGCATCTTCAGGAGCAAGGCAGGCACGAAGGTTACCTTCGATTACATTGTCGATATATGTAAAGTCACGGCTCTGTCTTCCGTCGCCATTGATGGTAGGTCTTTCACCATTAAGGAGCTGCTTGATGAACTTAGGGATAACAGCTGCATAAGCGCCGTTAGGATCCTGATGACGTCCGAATACATTGAAGTATGACAATCCGTATGTGTTAAGTCCGTAAAGCTTCTTATAAAGCATTCCATACTTCTCATTGGTCTGCTTGGTAAGAGCATATGGAGAAAGAGGATTACCTTCCTGATCTTCTCTCTTTGGAAGTACTGTAGAATCGCCATATACAGATGATGAGCATGCATATGCAAATCTCTTAACGCCGTTCTGACGTGATGCTTCCATCATGTTAAGTGTTCCTCTGATGTTGATGTCTTCATAAAGAAGTGGCATCTCGATAGAACGTGGAACAGAGCCCCATGCGGCTTCATGACATACATAGTCAACGCCGTCTGTTGCTCTCATACATGCCTCAAGGTCTCTGATATCATCCTTTATAAATGTGAAGTTAGGATCATCCATAAATGGATTTATATTCTCTATATGTCCTGTTGAGAGGTTATCAAGTACACGTACCTTGCAACCCTTCTTAAGAAGAGCTTCAGTGATATTACATCCGATAAAGCCCGCACCACCGGTAACAAGAAATGTACTTCCCTCTGGGAAGGTTAACTGTTCGTAACTCATAACATACCTCTTAAATAATTTTATTTTTACGCATACGCTAATTCATAATAGCACTTTTCATTAATATTAACAAAAATATGATAGAATATTGAAGCAAAGATTCTATATTCAGTTCCCGGAGGTCATGCATGAAGCAGACATTAAATGTTTTTAAGATCATTGTTCTAATATTTGCAATCCCGATATTATTATACCTTTCACTAGGTTCTCTTTTTATCAATGCAAAGCTGGAAGTATCCCAGGTATCGGAAAAGACTGAGTTCGTCCATACCTTATGGTACCTCCTTATTGCTGCATTCATTATCTTTATTGTAGCCATCTACAAGTTAAAAGATAAAATAACTTCCTTAAATTCAGCTAAACTTTCAAAAATTCTCATCGCTTATACCTATGTATTTACTACCTGCTGGATCATCATCGCCAATGTACATGAAGGAAGCGATCAGGGACAGGTTTTCAAGGCTGCTCAGCAGATGCTGGGTGGCGACTTTTCTACTTTTAATGTAGATGGTTATATGGGTATGTACCCCTTCCAGCTTGGACTTGCTCTTTTGTATCAGCCATTCTTCCTTTTATTTGGAAACACAACTGCTTTCGTATGGCAGCTTATTAATGCTTTTCTAATCTGCAATATACAGTTTTTCTTATACAAGATCGTTTGCATGATGACTGAGGACAAATTCAGTATCAACCTTTTTCTTTTACTCGAATTTTTTGATATACCACTTCTTTTATTTGTTTCATTTGTATACGGAACAGTAATCGGACACAGTCTTGCAATTACAGCTTTATATTTCCTGATGAAGGCTTGTAAGAAAGAGGAGCATACTATTCTCAATATATTAGCCGCCACCTTTTTTATCACCTTTGGTGCACTTGTCAGAAATAACAATCTTATCATCATTATCGCTATGTGTATCCTTGTGACAGGATGTTTTCTTGGTTCAAAGAGATGGAAACTTCTTATCTTCATCCCTTTAGTTATCATTTCATTTTCTGTCTCTCACAAGGCTGTCTTTAAATATTATGAATGGGCATGTCAGGGGCAATATACAAATATAGGCTACTATGGTCAGCCTACAGCTCTGGCCGTAGCTATGGGACTTTCTGAAAATGATGAACTTGCTAATGGCTGGTTCAATGGATATACCTGGGACAAATATATAGAGCTTGGATGCGATCCTAAAGTTGCAGAAGAATTCGCTATCGAACAAATATCCGACTCACTTAACAAATTCACATCTTCACCTTCATATGCTTTTTCCTTTTTTGCAGAAAAGCTTAATTCCATGTGGCTCAATCCTGATTTTCAATCATTATGGAATAGTGGCAGACATGGAAATTATATAGGTGAATCGCCTGTTATCTACAACCTGTACTATGGCGAACTCAATATGCTGATCGAATCCATAATGTCAGTTGTTATGTTCATCATCTATTTTGGATCTTTTCTGTACATATTACTTGGGAACAAAAAAATATCATGGCAGAATATGATATTCGCCATGATACTTATAGGAGGCTTTCTGTTCCATCTTTTCTGGGAAGCCAAAGCCCAATATACAATTGTTTATTACGTTATTCTTTTTCCTTACGCTGCAATGGGTTATTCACTTCTTATCTCTGAACATGAGAGAAGGAAGGGTCAGCATTAATGCGATCGTCATAGGATTGCACAGCTGGAAGGTCCATTCTGTAAGAGCAGCTATCGCAAAACCGGATATTATTGCAAAGGGCAGGAGTGATAATATTTCATTCCTGCTTTTTAAATAACGTACTATCGCAAGAATTATTCCGCATACGATCATCAGGAAAAATACTATTCCTGTTGGAATACCGTGATCAAATGCAATCTGAATATATGAATTATGGGCATGGATGAGATTTTCTCCATTTTCTGCAACTGCAGACATAGTCTCATGACCTGTCATATTAAGGCTGCTTAAATAAGCTTTCCAGATATCAAATCTTCCATTACTGTATTCTTCGATACCGCTTGCTTCTTCAGGATTATCAGATGCAGCAACCTCAGCTTCAGATATTTCTTCAACGACAGCGTCTGCTTCAGTACTCTCTGCTTCAACATATTCAGCATCTTCTGTTTCTAAAGTCTGATCATCAGTACTTTGCTGTGAACTTACAATAAGATTTCCATCTGCATCATATAACGGATTTCCATTTTCATCGTAGTTCATCTTATCTTCGGAGTAGTCATAATCTATTCCATCTGTGCTAAACATCTTTTCACTAAACACAGAGATAAAACGTTCTATGGACATGTAACTGTAATCATCCCAGTCCTTAGAGCCTCGTACATCAGGAACAGCATCTTCTATCTCGATGAAATAGGGATGTCCTATCATAACAGGTACAATCCTCTGAAGTGTAAATGCAGGTGCAAAGGTGATCACTACTGCCAGGATGCAGATCACTACAAAACTTATAAAACTAAGTATCTTTTTCTTCTGAGTTATTGCAGCTATGACCAGCATCACAAACATCGTGATAATTATTGCAAGGAAACCAGTTCTGGATGCTGAAAAGAACATATATGCCGTAACAAATCCAAAGAGCACAGCTTCCTTCCAGATAACAGACAGCTTATCAAAAAAACCTTCTTCATCCTGAGCTTTGATCATCTTACCGATGAGTAGTGCGCCGGTTGCACACAGCATTATAGTAAGGTACTCCGCTGTTACAGTAACTGTATGGAACTGCATGGAATATCTTCCCATGATAAAGCCATAGAAATATCTGCAATACAGGCAATATCCAATGGTATATATGATATTAAATGACAGGCCACCTGACAGAACCTTAAGCATCTTCTTAGGATCGCCTGATACATAATATCTAAAATATAACCCTGAATATATTGCTGCAAGGGCTACTCCCCATAAACGGGCAAATCTGAATATGATGATCAGGGCAAAGAATGCGATCACTATCACTGCATACCAGGATAAGGTGAGCTTTTTGTTCTTCCATTCTGATTTGTTTCTTATCCTAAGCCACAAGAGCCTTATCAGATTCAGAAGAAGAATCAGGCATTCTATCAATATAACAATAAGCAGAGTCAGTATAAGGTTATGAAGGTCATATTCTTTTTCAGTTTCAGGCAGCTTATTGCCATTGTAATAGATGAATCCTGCTATAGCTCCTATTACTACTGCTACTGCATTATATACATTGAGGAGTTCTTTGGCAGAAAATGTAAGTATTATAACTCCAAGCAGGCATACAGCCATCTGTCTTTCAGATATCGTATGGAATATGTTGGCAAGGCCATTCATATAATCACATCCGTACCAGATTGCCATGGCTATAAGGATCATCTGTCCATAATGCCTGATATTATCGTAAACAGATCCAAAGGATGTGAAAACTTCTTCTCTGTTATCTCTTCGTTTGTGATTGATAGCATAAAGCAAGATAAGATATGAAATCAACAGACCTGCTTCATAGAACAGGATATCCGTGATCCTGTCATCAAAAAGCTTCATGGGGAATACCATGAAAGCTAAAACCGCATAACCTGCAGTAACAACAGGGTTAAGCGTATACTTTACAAGGCTGTGCACGGTTATATCGCCGAAGCTTTTTTTCCTTCCGATAAATTCCGCAGCTATCAAAAGAACGATACATATGGCTGCTACAATGCCCATGTATACAAAGCTCTTACTCTTAGATATGGGAAGCTCATAGTTGTATTTAGCAGCAAGATGATATCCATCAAAAGTCGAATCGTTATAGTAAAATGTGCCTATTGCTGCATTGGCGTTTTCTGTAATGTTTTCAGTTCCAACAGTAAATGAAGCATTCTGTACTGTTATGAAAATCCTGTAGGTCTTTCCAACTTCAAGGTCTATTCCCATAGGAATTTCAACATAACCGGGAAGGGTCTCTTCTCCAAGGTCAATGAGATCCTGATACATTACGACCCACTTTTCATAATCCCAAAATGCAACGCGCATGTAGCGTCCGCCAACAAGCTCATTAACAAATACGGATATTGAATCAAGCCTGTCATATTGCGCTATGAAATCCTGGATCGCATCATGAGTGGAATCAACGTTTTCTGTGTATCCAACAATTTCTCCGCCTCCTGTTTCTTCCTTGATACTGGTCCACATACGAAGCGGAAATATGGAGATGATAAGAAGTAGTGAGATGATCAAAATTACTGCTTTTATTCCTTTGATTGTACTGATCTTTTTGTTCATGAAATCACTCCGTTAATTTATAGTCTGTAAATGCCGGATATATGATGATCGTCGGCAACAGCATAGTCAGAAAATATGTATATCTAAAGTCAGCAGCTACAGGTGTAGCTATAAGTACTGTACATACTGCAAACAGCGGCAGCAATAATGGAAGTATCTTTCCTTTATGCTTTCTGGACAATACTATTCCAATAGATATACATTCGATAAAAAAGGCTGCCCCCATACAGAATAATACACTATATACAGGAAGCATAGTGCCAAGCTTGGTACCTATTTCTCTTATCTTCAGCCACAGTCTGGCAAGGGCTCCGCCCATAAGCCATTTTCGTTCTATTCCCAGGGCGTTGTTACATACGCCATCGTTATCAGCCACAGTATAAGAGCCTTCTCCTGACGGATTATCCGGATACCAGTAGCCATAGGTCATGTTTTTATATTCATCAATATACAGGCCCGGATACTTAAATCCTGTCCTTATCCAAAGCGCTGCATACTCAAAGATATGTTCTTCCAGATAATCAGTATCTCCTGCTCTGAAAAGTTCTTTCATGTTATCAGCAAAGTCGGGAGCATACAATTCATGAATATAGGTGGTGTCTATGACCTTATCCACCATCATGGTATCTTCCATGCCAAGGTCCTTGTCTTCAACAAGAACTCTGCAAAAAAGCTGTATGGGAATAGAGAGAGATTCTACAAAGTCTGCCTGAATGACTCCAAATGCGCCCATAACCGGGAATCTTATGATAAGTATAACTGCAAGCGACAGTCCCCAGGTATATATCATGCGCTTTCTATACTTAAATGCCTTGAATCCCCATATACACAGGAAAGGTATCATAAGGAAAAAGGCATATAAGCCATTACTTCTAAAAAGAGCCGTCCCCACGCAGGCAATAAAGTGAAGAATAAGATCTGAAATCTTTATTTTTTCAATGCCAGGAAGCAATACTCTTATAAACGTTGCTACAAACAGCATTATAAATCCTGCAAAAAGAACATCTTTCCATACTGTAACCATATATACCCACTGGAAGGGAATAAGGGTATAAAAAGCCAGAGACAGATATGCCCATCTTAGCTTCAGGCCAATAAGCTTTAAGGTGTTAACGCTATATGAGACTATCAAAGCCATAAGCACCATCTGGACAAAGGTATAAAAACCTATGGCAATATTTAAATCTCCGGTAATGGCATATGCAGGGCGAAGACATAGCCCTATCAGAAAAGTATGTGCAAGCGGATGATGATTGGACAAAGGAGCAAGAGACAAAACCTGTTCTATCTGGTTGATACTGTCCGGTGTTATGATCCCCGGAAATTCATACAGGTATCCCGGAAGCCAGAAAAGCATGCATAAAATAAATGATACTAAAAACACTCTGGATATTATTCCCTTAGATAACGGAGTATCTGAAGCTTTAAAAAAATCCAGAGCCTGTCCGCTCAGATACCATTTATAAACAATCCTGAGTCCATGATAAAAAAGAATAAAAATACCCGTAAACACAACAAACAGTACGATAGCCTTAAATAAAAGGTTATCGTACTGCTTTGTTATACCTGTCATGTTATAAAAAGAATATAATCCACTAAATACAGCCGCTGTTACTAGTGCTGTCTTAGTATTCAATCCGGCTGTATATCCTGAACTAAATCTGTATAAAAGAATTATAGCTACTAAGAGGATAAGCCAGATAATATTAGATGCTCCAAACATCCCAAGACACTCGAAACTCCATATGGTCACAAATGCCTGTATAACTAAGATCAAATCAGCCCATCTTTTTTTATTAGTCATCTATCTGGCTTCTCCCAAGCATATAATTACAGTCTCCAGTAATCAAACTCTGGCTTTGTGAAATCTTTTTTATCAAAAATTCCCTTGATATCAAGGAATACCTTTGTACTGTGTTTAGGATCAAAGAATGCTGCGATGTCCTTAGCTGAGAATGAAGTGAAGTCTTCATGTGCAACAGCTACTATTACTGCATCCATATCCTTAACTGCATCCATAGAATCAAAATCTATACCGTAAAGGCGCTTTGCTTCATCAGCATCTGCCTGAGGATCAACTACTACAGGTGTGATTCCGTACTCTCCAAGCTCCTTGTAAATATCGATAACCTTGGTGTTACGTGTATCAGGGCAGTTCTCCTTGAAGGTAAATCCGAGGATCGCAACTCTTGCACTCTTTACAGGAACATCGTTAGCTATAAGCTTCTTAACGCAGCTCTCTGCAATATACTTACCCATATCATCATTGATACGACGGCCTGAAAGGATGATCTGTGAGTGATAGCCAAGTTCCTCTGCCTTGTATGTAAGGTAGTAAGGATCTACACCGATGCAGTGTCCGCCTACAAGGCCAGGCTGGAAGTTAAGGAAGTTCCACTTGGTTCCTGCTGCCTTAAGTACTGCCTGAGTATCAATTCCCATACGGTTGAAGATCATGGAAAGCTCGTTCATGAATGCGATGTTGATATCACGCTGTGAGTTCTCGATAACCTTAGCAGCTTCTGCTGTCTTGATGTTCTCAGCTTTATATACACCTGCAAGAGCAACAAGGCTGTAAACCTTAGCAACCACGTCAAGTGTTTCTTCATCCATACCAGATACGATCTTAGTGATAGTCTCAAGTCTGTGAACCTTATCACCTGGATTTATACGCTCCGGAGAATAACCAACCTTAAAGTCTACTCCGCACTTAAGTCCGGACTCTTCTTCAAGGATCGGTACACATACATCTTCTGTAACTCCGGGATATACTGTTGACTCGTATACTACGATAGAGCCCTTTGTAAGGTGCTTACCAAGTGTATGGCTTGCGCTCTCTACAGGAGTAAGGTCTGGTGTATGATCATCATTAACAGGAGTAGGAACAGCAACGATGTGGAACTTACACTCTTTTAATTTTTCAGGATCAGCTGTGAACTCTACAGTTGTCTCCTTGATAGCATCGTTACCAACTTCTCTTGTAGGGTCAATTCCCTTTTTATAAAGATCAACCTTAGCTGCATTGAAGTCATATCCGACTACCTTGATCTTCTTAGCGTATGCTACAGCAATAGGCATACCTACATATCCAAGTCCTACAAGAGAAAGTTTTTCTTCTCCTGAAAGGAGTTTTTCATATAAATCCATGATTTAAACCTCCAAGATTCATTATAAATATATTATGATGAATTATTTTTTTACTTATGACCGTGAACATTATAACTCAAATGTAAAAAATCTCCAACTATACCTAACAAAAATGCCAGATAGAAAAGTCCCATGCCATAGCACATATAACGCGGCTGCGGGAAAATCAAAGCACCTGTAACAAGGCTGTTTATGACAATTCCAGCCATTACTATAAGCATAAGGCGCAAGGTAAGATCGCGGCAAGGAGCATTCTTTTTAAGTAAGGCAATGATAAATACCAACAGGAAAGCTGCGTATATGATCGCCGAAATCTTTATCAGTACTTTTGGTGACATATTTGCATTCGAGATAACAAAAGCCTTCAGAACATTAGCAGTAAGAACATAGACTGCACCTTTATCAGTTCCATTAAACACTTTACTTATCTTATCTTTAAGAAGCGTTTTAAAAAGAAAGGCTTCAACCTCATCCTGCTTTATCTGGGAATGGATATTATCAAGATCCGGAAAATAATGCTCAACATATGTTTCCAGAGCAGGTCTTACAACATCAAATCCGATCACGTCATAACACTCGGCATAATGATCTACCATAGCCGTCCAGTCAGAATTAAATACAGTTGACTTATCCTTAAGTTCATAACCCGGTGCAAAATCTATCGTAAGTCCCTGATCCTGACAGACATTATAAATCTCGATGTACAGATCATCTATCTCCGGATACTTTTCAGGATCAGCATCTGCAAATATATCTGCATCCTCCCGACTTGCCGTATACATCATAGTATCAAGGCCGCCCTTACTGTTCCCAATATGAGTTGCAAAAACGCCACGAACCAGATACTGATATCCATTGTCCAGGAAAATAATGGATGCATAAGCAAGGATCAGTAATACGCAAGTAAGAATAAATTTTCTTATGTCGCGGCTCTTTTTTACCAGAAGGTGATAAACAAAAGATGCAAATCCCCATGTGATAAGCACTATGAGCATCTGCTTTCTGATGCTACAGATAAGGACACCTAAAACAAAGAGTTTAAAGAGGGATCTGCGATCATAATTCTCAATACTCTTAATAAGCTCTATCGTAAATATCACATACAGCGGCATTGCCAGAGCCTCTGTCATAAGGCTTTCTGAATACATGGAACCACGGTTTGCAACAAAACGGTTGATTCCTGCAACACCTACCTGTAACAGCATTGCTATTGCAGATAAAAAGAAAGATTTTTTACTCCCAAGAGAACTTGTAACATCAAGAATATATGATCCAAGATAATACGCTGCAAAAACCCACAAAAGGCTCTGAACGATCACTGCCAGAGTCAGATAAGCCGGAAGGCCATATGGGGTAGCTGTTATATGCAGCATTTCAAACAAATGACGAAATAATAATAAAAACAAGGGATAAACGGGCTCTCTGCAAAAATCCATGGTGGCATAACTGTAAGTATCCACGCACCATACAGGTCCATCAATAAGAGCTACTCCCACATAAAATATAATAAGTAAAACAAGAGATACAAGCTTAAATTTAGCTGCTCCTGTGCTGTTTTTTTTACTGAACATTATTTCTCCTTTGATCAGCCTCACATTTGCACATATGTATATTTTTGAATCGAAGATTCAAGAATTAATTATCTTGCCAGAATATGTTTGATTTCATTAACATATGCCCTAACTATGATACGTCTGTCAAATTCCTTCTCCATCTTGATACGGCCGGCATCTCCTAGTCTTAACTTTTCCTCTTTTGACAGGTTCATAAATTTAGTCATGGCTTCATATAAAGCCTGCCCATCACACGGTTTAAATACAAAACCGGTCTTTTCATCATCAACAAGTTCCCTACATCCGCTTATATCTGAACACAGAACAGGTCTGCCTGCTGATGCAGCTTCCATGATAACATTGGACATACCTTCATGATAGGAAGGCTGTACCAGTACATCACATTCCGCATAGAAAGGACGAACATCCTTGTGGAAAGGGATCGCCGTTACAATGCCTTCTTCCTGCGCGCTTTTCATCCTATCAGCATAAGAATCATCATCATATCCAAGAGTAGAAAAAGAAACTCTGTCGCCATATTCCTGCTTCATTTTCTGTGCGGCATATAAATATTCTTCTATTCCTTTTTCTTTCATAAGCCTGCCAACATAAAGGAACCTAATCTCATCTCCATGTTCATTTAAATCAGCTTTTTTATGATAATCAAGGTTTACTCCTGAACCGCCTACCAGAGCTGTCTTTTTTCCTGTAATTCCAAGCTTTTCAAATAAGGCTTTATTTTCTGCATTTTGGAAAAAGAGACAGGAACATTTTTTCATAGAAGCTTTGTACATGAAAGTTACAAGCTTCTGAACCATTCCGCCTTTTTCAAAGGCACTTCCAAGTCCTGTAATAGTGCTTATAAAAGGAATACCTGATCGTCCGCATACATACCCGCCATAGACATTAGGCTTTATGGTATATGTCAGGACCACATCAGGTTTCTCCGCTTTTAAAAGCTTCTTATATTTTTTTATAAGTTTAAGATCTTTGGCAGGATTCATTCCTCTCCTGTCAAGATCAGTATGTACGACTCTTATTCCCTCTTTTTCAATATCCTCTCTGTGTTCATCATCGGGAATACTTACAACTACATCATAGCCTTCATCTTTCAAAGAAAGTAAAAGCTCATTTCTAAAAGCATAAAGGCCTGTAGAATTATTAGCCAAAAATAAAACTTTAGACATTACATTGCCCTTCATAAAGAATAATATAATCCATCAACATTGTTGAAATGTATAGCTCCCATCCCAAGTTCCTGGGGAGCTATAAAATCCTTACGCATATTATCACCTATGTACACAAGTTTTTCATATGGCAAATCCATAAGCTCACGCATCTTTTTAAATGCCTCAGGACACGGTTTTCTGAACTGCGTTCCGCCAAGTTCATCTGTGATAATGATGTGGTCGACCTTTTTTTCAAGGCCAAGAGCTCTTATCTTGGCTCTCTGCCCTTCCGGTCTTCCGTCGGTTATGATACCAATCTTTTTACCGGACTTTCTGATAGTATCAAGCAACTCTGCAACGCCGTCATAGAGGCTTATATCAGGTTCCTGATAACGATATCTTTCAAGGCATAATGACTTTACTTCTTCAGAAGCAATTCCAGCTGATGCAAGGACAACATCGATCGCATTCTCATGTCTTAAAAATGCTTCGTATAGCTTATCATAAGCCCTGTCTACCTGAGGAATTACCTTAGCTACCTCTTTATATCCGCTTCGTACATACTGCTTTTCTCCATAGAGGGTATCATCAAGGTCAAAGATAATTCCATCAAAATCGTCTATATAATTTTTTGCTTCCAGAATGCGTTTTATCGTTATCATCTTTTATTTCGTACCTGTAATGTTCAACGTTACTGTTCGGGATTAATACAGATGCTCTGATCGAATCTGCTGTATATAGCGCCGTCTCTTGCAGCACCCTCCTGATAACTAAGGCTTTGTCCCATAAGCATTCTGATAACCGCTTCTGCGCTATCAGCTCCTGCCTTTATAGAAAGTGGTGCACCGCCGCCAAACCTTGGATTTATCTCTATGTAGTAGTCATCTCCTGTTGACTCTTCACGAATGAGCTGAACGGTGATCTGTCCGCAGGGTTTATAATCAGCACAGAGAACCTTCATCTCTTCGATCATCTTGTTATCCTGCGTGATCCTTGTCTTTAAGACTTCTCCGGATCTTACTGCAAGTCTTTCTCTAGGTGTGATAAATACAGGATTTCCTTCATAATCTCCAAATATATCAATTGTATATTCTCTGCCACTTATAAAGGGCTGGATTATGTAATCGCCTATTTTCTGGGCATATACTTTAAGATCCTCTATATTATTAACTTTATAAGCATCGATAGATGAGCTTCCATCCTTGGGTTTTATAAATGCAGGAAAAGAAGCCTTGCCCTGTGCAACTGCTTCTTCAAACTTTTCTACGCTATTTACAGGCTTTGGCGACTTAAGTCCAAGTGAGATAAAATAATCTGCTGTAAAGTTCTTATCTCTGCAAAGCTTAACTTTATCAAATCCACTTATTAAAACCTTTGTTCCAACTTCTTCAAACTTCTCTTTATTCATGGCAAGAAGGTTCAGATCTGTATCTATCGTCGGAATGAGGCAGTCAACCTTATTCTCAGAACAGTACTTAATAAGATTTGGAATATACAACGGATCACTAATTCTTACAACCTGCAGATGTTCATCACAAAAATAAAGAGCAGGTGCATCTGTAACAAGATCTGCTCCAATTATAGTAACATCTGCTGATAGTCTGTCTGCTGCACTTCTGAACGCCTGCATAAGCTCTACACGGCGTCCTACAGAAGTAAACATTATTTTCATAAGGTGTTCTCCTAAAAAATCAATTTAATAATCCAACAGTATTTATGTGCACAAAAATATGATCAGTTATGCCCGTTAAAAGGCTCCATTGTTGCAGATGTAGCACTGCTTATGCCTTCTTTTTTGACAACGGTTTTGATCGTATCGATTATTATCTTCACATCTGTTCCAAAGCTTATATTATCTACATACCAGACATCAAGCTCAAACTTTTTGGCCCAACTTATTGCGTTACGTCCGTGAGCCTGTGCGTATCCTGTAAGCCCCGGTCTTACATCATGACGTCTTGCCTGTTCAGGAGAATACAATGGCAGGTACTGAACAAGGAGTGGTCTGGGGCCAATAAAACTCATATCGCCTTTAAGGATGTTCAAAAATTCAGGTATTTCATCAAGACTTGTTGATCTAAGCCATTTTCCGAATTTAGTAAGTCTTATCTCATCAGGAAGAAGGTTACCATTCGCATCCTTTTCATCTGTCATAGTCCTGAACTTGTACAGCTTAAATACCTTGCCTTTATATCCTGGACGGTCCTGTTTAAAAAGAACAGGAGATCCCAGCTTTGTTCTTACAAGCAGCGCAAGAATAGCGTACAGCCAGCAAAGAAGTACAATGACCATAAGAGAGATCAATATATCCAGAAATCTTTTTACATACTTGGAATAGAATGAATTTTTTTTCATACTCATTTACTTATCAAAACATCTCCTGATAATCTCTATGATCACATCCTGCTGATCAGGTGTCATCTTGTTATCTGAAGGAAGACAAAGGCCACGCTCAAAGATATCCATACCAACATCAAGAGCTTCTCCCTCGTCAATATATGCATTAGTTACAGCTCGTCCATTGCCCTTTGCCGTTACAAAAGGACTGTTTCTATATATAGGCTGCATGTGCATAGGCTTCCAGATGGGGCGGCCTTCTGCATTAAACTTGGAGATCGCTTCAAGAATCTCTGTAGGACAGGACTTACCTTCTTCACTTATATAAAGAACGTCGCGCTCACCTCTGACCTGTCTGCACATAGCATCCTTATCTATAAGCATGCAACTAAGCCAGAAGTTAGGCTCGGATTTTTCCTCATCATAAGGATTCATTGTTACAGGAAGTCCCTTTAAGCCTTCCTTGTAACGCTCATAGATAGCTTTCTTCTGAGCAATATGCTCATCAAGGTGAAGCATCTGACCTCTAACAATACCAGCTATTATATTACTCATGCGGTAGTTATATCCAACTTCCTCATGCTGATACCATGGCGCATCTTCCCTGCTCTGAGTAGACCACTTACGAGCCTTGTCACAGTCTTCTCTACTATCTGTAAGGAACATACCGCCTGAAGAGCCTGTGATTATCTTATTACCGTTAAAAGAGATTGCATTATAATTACCAAAGTTTCCTGTCTGAACACCCTTATATGTTGCACCAAGCGATTCAGCAGCATCTTCTATGATGAGTGCTCCATGCTTATCGCATATTGCACGTATCTCATCGATCTTGCCAGGTGTTCCGTAAAGGTGAGCTATCACAACAAGCTTAACTTCTGGATATATCTCAAATGCTTTCTCCAAAGCTACCGGATCCATGTTCCAGGTATCTCGCTCAGTATCGATAAATACTGCCTCGCCGTCTTCATATGCCACAGGATTAACTGTAGCATCAAAAGTCATATCTGAACAAAAGACCTTGTGACCTCTAAGTGTACCCTCATTAGGCTTAGCCATTCCATATATCTTCTCACCTGCAAGCTTTACACACAGGTGAAGCGCTGCTGTTCCAGCACTAAGTGCTACAGCATACTTACAGCCAACATACTCAGCAACCATACGCTCGCACTCATTTATGTTCTTACCTACTGTAGAAAGCCAGTTGGTATCAAATGCTTCTTTGATATAATCAAGCTCTTCACCGTGCATTGTAGGAGACGAAAGCCAAATCTTCTTTTCAAACGGTTCTATGCCATTAAAGTTTTTTTCCATTTTCATATCCTCTTCAACGTATTACTTATCGTTCTTAAAGTTTGCCGTATAGGCCTGATAGGATGAATAATCCAAAAGCGCAGACCGTACGAAGTGTAAGGCAAGCTTTTGGATTATTCATCCTATCAGGCCGCCCCCGCTTTAACAACTAATCTCAATCCGTCGCATTAATCTTGGCCGCAACTCTCTGAAGTTCTCTTACGTGCTCAGCAGAATGCTGCTCTGCGTCGTTGATATTAGGATGATATGTTGTAACTATCTCCTGTACTATCTGTCTGATATTTGATGATTCAGATTTGGATGCATGATTGAGCTTTTCAAGATCCTCAAAGAATCTGCTCTCATCAACATCAATAGGTTTACCTATATGAATCATCTTGTTCTCTGTATCCTTAAGCCCTTCTTCATCCATAAGAAGCTCTTCATAGAGCTTTTCACCAGGACGAAGGCCTGTGAACTCGATCTTGATATCTTCGCCAACTTTAAAGCCGGAAAGCTTAATAAGGTTCTCAGCAAGATCCAGGATCCTTACAGGTTCTCCCATATCAAGGACGAATATCTCTCCGCCCTTGGCATAAGCACCCGCCTGAAGAACGAGTGATACAGCTTCAGGAATGGTCATAAAGTATCTGATGATGTTAGGGTCCGTAACTGTTACAGGACCACCGGCTGCTATCTGCTTTTTGAAAAGAGGGATAACACTTCCGTTTGATCCAAGTACGTTACCAAATCTTACTGCTACAAATTCTGTATCATAATGTTTGTTGAAGGTCTGAATGATCATCTCACAGATACGCTTGCTGGCACCCATGATGTTAGTAGGGTTAACAGCTTTATCTGTTGATATCATTACGAACTTCTCGCAACCATTCTGGGCTGCCGCCATAGCTGTCTTGAAGGTACCAAATACGTTGTTCTTGATAGCTTCGTTAGGGCTGTCCTCCATAAGAGGCACATGCTTATGAGCCGCTGCATGGTACACGATCTGAGGTCTGTAGTGCTCGAATATCCAGTTAACTCTGTTAGTATTACGAACTGATGCTATTAATACCTGAAGATCAAGTTCAGGATACTTATTCTTAAGCTCCTGCTGAATATCGTATGCGTTGTTCTCATATATATCAACAATGATAAGCTGCTTGGGACTATGACCTGCGATCTGTCTGCAAAGCTCACTTCCAATTGATCCGCCGCCTCCAGTTACGCATACAACCTTACCTTTTACATAACCAAGGATAGAATCTATATCTACTGTAACAGGATCTCTTCCGAGGAGATCTTCGATCTCAACATTGTGAAGTCTTGATACATTGACATCTCCGTTAACAAGCTGGTATACGCCGGGGAGAGTCTTAAGTTCACAGTTAGTCTCTTTACATATCTCAAGGATCTTACTTATCTCTTTTCTTGGAGCAGAAGGAATTGCAAGTATGATCTGATCGATCTCAAAAAGATCAGCGCATTCCTTTATCTTGTCTCTTCCGCCAACAACTCGAACTCCCTGAATATATCTTCCCCATTTATTGGGATCATCGTCCACAATACACTTAACCTGCATAGTAAGGTAAAGGCTATTAACGATCTCTTTGATGATAACGTTGGCAGCTTCTCCTGCACCTATAACCATAACAGAAGATACGTCCTGACTCTTTTCATGCTTATGCTTCTGAGTTCTTAAGAATCTGTATGAAAATCTGCTTACAAAAATAAATATTACAAGCAGGAATGTATACAGGAAATAATAACTCTGTGGAACAGGCTGCTTTTCAATCTTGAAAAACTGAAGTCCGATCGCATTAACAACACCAGAGATAGTACAGGATACCACAAGATTCTGAAGCTCCATCTCGCCTGCAAATGCCCATAAGCTGTCGTACAACCTGAAGGCAGCAAATATAAAGATAGTGATAATGATGTTTATAGCAAGGAACTCATTAATAGGAGTCAGGAAATGATCAGGTACGCTTGATATATGAAAATCGTACCTGACTAAAACTGCCAGATAGCTGGTAGCTACAATGCTTATAATATCGTAGATTATAAGCACAAGGCGTCTATAAAATTTCGCTTTATTAAAGCCTGTCTTTATCTTTTTATCTCCCATTTATAGGTAACCTCTGCATAAGTCTATAAACTGTTATTTTCTGATCCTGCTATAAATAACCGGCATAAGCGGAACAATATACCACAGGATTATCACATATCTCACAACATAAACAGGTCCAAGAAGAACCGTCAGCCATACGAGCATAACCGGGATAAGCGGCATGATAGCTCTGAGTTTATGGTTTCGAAGTGCATATACTAGTATAAATGCCCATACCCAAAAATAAAAGGCCGGTGCAAAAAGTAGCGAAACTATTGGTGTTACTTGCTGGAACGGAGTAAGCGACATTTTGTAATATAAGCTGTCGATCCATTTTATCAGGACAACTCTCTCTCCCGGAGGTTCGACTTCATATTCAAAATAGCTGCTTTCATCATAAGTAATATTATAGAGCTGATGTCCCTTGTATGAATTAAACACAGCAAAAGGATACCAGTATCCATAACTTGTCAAAAACCAGGCATTCACATAAGTAACCGGATGCCCCTTAAGCATCTTAAACCATAATTTCCAATAAGAAGCTGCATCTTTATCATATGTATCATTATTGAAAAATGATTTCATATAGTCCGAAACCCTTGGTTCATAGGCATAAAGCGCTCTTTCCGGAATATATGAAAATAATACTTCTTTGTCTTCCTCAGAAAAAGCTTCCGGACTGCTGTTCCATGTTCTTGCCAGCTGTGTAATTGAAACAGTAAGCATTTCCTGATGTTCACCACTGTCTGCATCAAAGACCAGTGTCATTCCACTATCCAGTATCATACTTATGATCGCAGGAAGCAAAAGAAGTATCATCATCTTTTTCCAATACTTCCTAAAAATGATCAGTGCGATCGGAATAAAAACAAGATATGCATAAAAGCCGTTATGTCTGAACAGACATACCATAACAGCCGAAAGCATCATCACAGATGTGTCTCTTTTATTCTTAAAGAATGCTTCCGGATCACCTGACAGTTGCAACAGTTTTATCACAAAAAGTAGTAAAAATGCTGAGAACAGGCCATCTTTGGTGGAGCATAAAGTATACATTACTATTGTCGGGAACATTCCCATAAATAGTACGGATATGATTCTAAATACTTTTTTGACTCCGCATCTTTTTATAAATGTGATCAGATATGCGAATATGGCAGTCATTATAATCGACTGAATGACTATATACGTGCATATTCCCACGTTCCATGAGCCGGTCACTTTATGTCCAAAGGCAATCGTTGTGCCAAGTAAAAGGACATGGATCAGAGGATGATGGTTTGAAAACTCTCTTGTAAGGATCTGATTGAGCTCATCTGCTGCATCATAGCAAAAGAATCCGGGATAATCAGCTATAAGCACTGGCAATTGCATAAGAAAAAGGATAAGCCATATCTTCAGGAAATATGCTATTTCACTTTTTTCTATACCTGAATCAGCTAATACGCCTGAATCTTTGTAACCCTCATCTGTATTTGAATTTCCCTTATCAATCATCTTATAAAAAGAATTAACAATAGTTCCTAACACTATCGATAATCCTACAAAGATCAACAGATCGGACACTTTGCCAAGAGTCAGATAATCCTGGGATTCAAGCTGATAACCAAATACAAGTGAAAAAGAAAGCAGCGTGCCATATAAATAGGCCCATATTATTTTTCTATCAAATGTCTTTTTGGTCACTTCCTGCTCCTTCTATGTCGCGGATAACATACTGAGGATCCTTATTAAGTGATATGTAGGATCTTCCTATATATTCGCCTACCATACCCACCATAAGCATAAGGATTCCGCCCATAAATACCATTACTGACATAAGGGCACTAAAACCTAGTGGAAGTACATCAAGCTGATCACCAAGGACCATTTTCTTAATGATCGTATATATACCATAAATAAAACCGATTATAGCAAAGACGCTTCCGGAAACAGTTGCGATCCTAAGAGGCTGAATTGAAAAAGCTGTAAATCCGTTCATCCAAAGTCTTAATAGCTTTACAAGATTATAACCGCTTGCGCCTTCAGTTCTTGCCCTGTGGTTAATATCAACATTAACTATATTTCTGGTAGTACGTAGTACAAGACCTATTACATAAGGATATGAACCCTTATATTTGCACATCTCATCAACTACAAATCTTCTAACTGCAAAATAGCTTGATACAAACAGATCATTAGGCTTTTCAAGCATAATATGAAGCATCCACTCATTCATGGCTGAACCAAAATTTCTGAAAGCAGAATGTTTCTTGTGTTCATATCTTGCATAGGCAGCATCTGCGCCCTGCTCTATAGCCTGAATAAGCTTACCCACTTCACATGCAGGTGTCTGTCCATCATCATCAAGACATACAACAATATCGCCTTTAGTCTTATTAAGTCCTGCCATAAGGGCCGCATGTTGCCCAAAGTTTTTGGCAAAATTGATGCCTGTCATGTTCTTATTAAGACTACACAGTCTTCTGATAACCTTCCAGGTTTCATCGGGAGATCCATCATTTACACAGATGATCTCATAATCATAATCATCTGCCATTTTCCCCATGGCTTCATTAAGTTCATCTATAACACCTGAAAGTGTATTTTCAGATCTGTAACATGGAATTACATAGCTGATAAGTTTTTTCATTAGAATTTATCTCTTTTCATTAACTTTTATAATTCTGAAGGTATCTGCAACAGTATCAACTTCGCTCAGTTCAATACCAACACCCTTATTATTATAATATGACATAAGCCAATCAGTCGAATACTCACTTTTTACTACCAGATATACATTTTCAGATAAAAGTGATGACTGAATATCTTTAAATCCAAAGGCTTTTAGCTTTGCGTCCTGCAAAGGGCTCTTACATGCCCATCCACCAAGTATATCAAAATTATCAAGGCTGTTATCTGTGTCTGTAAACATCTTCTCAGAATATGACACTGATGAATACACATCTATCCAATAGAAGTTTTCTGATTTATCATCAATATACTTATACAGCTCGATATAGGGCTCGTTAACCATTTTTCTGTCTTCTGCTTCCAGCTGGGATACAGTCATATTATTGGGAACATATATTGCAGAGATGACAGAAACGATTATAAGTCCTGCTCTGACATATACTTTCCAGGAATTACTTGAAATATTATTTATCATAATTCCCAGCAAAAGAGCCATCTCAGCGAACATAAGCCCATGTGTTATCCTTATAGGATCTCTTTCTCCAACCAGTATGTACATCCACAGAAGTGATCTGACAATAAATAACACTGCAAGAAAAGCTATCTCAAAAATTCCTTCTCTTTTCCTTAATACTGCAGCAATACAGATGCTAAGGTACATGATAAGAATGATAAGGTTCCATGGCGCATCTGTCTGAGGGTATTCAAAGCCTTCCTGAAATCCGAAATGATGGAGTCTGTAAATATACTTTGAAAAAGCTGCTTTGATCCTCTGCGGCATTGGTGTCTCTTCTTTTATCGACTTTGCATACTCAGCCACCTGCAACATGGTCTTTGAATCAATCTCTTCATCAAGGCCGAAGTTGTAGTTAAACAAAAGCTCAACCTCTGTCTCATCAAGACCAATCGACTCGTAAAAATCCCTGTTAGACTCATAATCCGGGATAGTCTGATAGTCATATAATTCAGTTCGCGAATCAAACAGATTTCTAAACTCAGTCCATCTGTCAGAGCTATAAGCAAGTACATCGATGCCCTTACATATTAGTAGTCCTGCAAAAAGAATCAGAGCCCAACGAAAATAGATGGTTCTTATCTCTTTCTTTTTTTCTTCTTTGTAATCGCTAATGAATCTGTATCCCCAGGCCATGCCGGCAATAGGAAGCATTAATAGAAGCATCTCTGAACGTACAAGAAAAGAGAGCCATATAATGATACATACGAGTATCCTGTTACTCCTGCCACTTCCTGTTATTACAAGAAAAGCTGCTGTTCCTGCCATCATAGCTACTGTAAAGGTGTACTGGACATATATCAGATGCCCTGTCAGACATCCAAGATACATAAGCACCTGAGCAGTAACCGCTATAAACTTTGCAATCCTGTTTTTTTCTATATTTATGGTCCTATGCAGGATCAAAAACAGGCATGCATATTGGCAAAGGCATAAAAAGATGCCGTATACATTAGTTTTTCTAAAAAGTCTGTATAAAAGACTTATCAGAGCACTGACAGGATACAGCATCTGTATATTATGTGCTGCAGGAGTCCCTGTATAGCTTCCGCTAAGCAGGTCCTTCATTAGCACATCATCATTAAGATCAAAATAGTAATCAAATAATGCTGCAATCATCAGCATTATTACTGCAGTGATTCCAGCTGCTATGCATATATTTAAAAGAGTCCTCTTTTTACTGCTTTGCAACCTTTATCCTCCACACTGGCTAAAAAACAAATTTTCAGCTGAACTTATAATAAAGCTTTACTCTGTTAACAACTTCGTCGATCTCATCGTTACGAAGTTTGTAGTACATAGGAAGTCGGAGGAGCCTGTTACTTTCTTTGGTTGTATATACATCTTCACCATGGAATCTTGTATATTTAAGGCCTGCCTTTGAAGAATGAAGAGGTACATAATGAGAAGCAGGAAGTATGCAGTTGCTCTTAAGATACTCAATAAGTCCCTGTCTTTCTTCAAGATCCTTACATTTAATATAGAACATGTGAGCGTTGTGTACGCAGCCTTCAGGTACTACAGGAAGCTCGATAAGTCCTTTTTCTTCAAGAGGTCTTAACGCTTCAAAATATCTGTTCCAGTGATCCATACGTGCATCATTGATCTCATCTGCCATCTGGAGCTGTGCATAAAGGTATGCGGCGTTCATATCACTTGGAAGGAAGGATGATCCTGGCTCGATCCATGAATACTTATCAACCTTACCAAGCTTATAAAGAGTACGGTTAGTACCTTTCTCACGGATGATGATAGCATCATCAACGTATGTCTCGTCGCGAAGAAGAAGTGCTCCGCCTTCACCCATGCTGTAGTTCTTGGTCTCATGGAATGAGTAGTTACCAAAATCTCCGATAGCACCAAGAGCTTTGCCCTTATAAGAAGCCATAACGCCCTGAGCTGCATCTTCGATAACGACAAGATTGTGACGCTTTGCTATGTCCATGATAGTGTCCATCTCACAGGCAACACCTGCATAGTGAACGGGAACGATAGCTCTTGTCTTAGGTGTGATAGCAGCTTCTATCTTATTTTCATCAATATTCATTGTATCAGGTCTGATATCAACGAATACTACTGTAGCTCCGCGAAGTACGAATGCGTTAGCTGTTGAAACGAATGTGTAGGAAGGCATGATAACTTCATCGCCTTCTTTGATATCACAAAGAATTGCTGCCATCTCTGTAGCGTGTGTACACGAGGTTGTAAGAAGTGCCTTAGTTACACCCGTCTTCTTCTCAATCCATTCATTGTCTCTTGCAGTAAATTCACCATCTCCGCAGATCTTCTGGTTATCCACACATTCGCGGATGTAATCCATTTCTTTACCTGTATAAGGAGGAATGTTAAAAGGTATAAAATTGTCGTTCATAAGCTTATTCTCCTTTTTTGAAAACAAACAACTTGCTTATAACATAATTAAGTACAATAACTACGAAGGTAGCTACAAGCTTTACAGGCATTTCCTTGAAACCCAGATTTGTAAAGAAAATGAAAATTATTGCATTCTCAACAACAAGTGTAAATACTCTTCCTAAAGTAAAATCTTTTGCCTGTTTTAAGAACTCTTCTGTGCTTTCAACTTTGCCATCGAATACCCAGGTTCTGTTAGTAAAAAACTGAAAAGCTACACATATGATCCAGTCTATAGTGTTATTAACTAGTGCGTTAAGATGCATAACAGCAGACATAAACCAATAAAGAAAGATGCTTAAAAAGAAAGCTAATCCTCCAAAAAACAAATATAATAGTGCTTCCTTATACTTTTTATAAAAGGGTTCAAATATATTAAGAACAGGAAGTGCCATGATCCTGTCAAAAATATCTTTTTTCTCTGTTGCTTCCATAATTTCCAAAACTACTCCTAACGTTACTGATTATGTGATATCGCATATACCACATATTTTTCATCTTCAAAGACTATATTATAATCATTCGAAGCAATATAGTCCATCAATATATCCAATTTATCGCTAACCCCGTAGCTGTCTGTATTTATAACAGCATCTGTCACTATTACAGGATAGTCTGACATATTCATAAGCGCATTATCAAAATCTTCTATCCTGTTGCTTGCCAATATAGGCCAGCTTGTATAGATAGCCGGTTCCATATCAAAAAGATAAGGCATTCCGGGAGCATTACCAAACTGCAAAAGTTTTTGATCCAAAAGGTCGTTATCTGCCAGCACATTATACAGCTTTGTAAGCTCAGAAGCATTATCTGCTGTTGTAACAAGCCCTGCTGCCTTCGGAATTTCTGATGACATTCTGGTATCGCGCTTTGTTCCATCCATTCCATCTATAAAAGAGTACCCGTATTTGAACAAGGTTCCCTGAACGAGCAATACTACTACTACCATCATAGACATTGAATGCCATGGAAAGTGTACAGCTCCTCCTCTCGATCTTCTGATCACACGTCTTAACTGGGTAAGAGATATCGGTGCCAGCAGGATGAGATTATTTATAAGAGGAAATGTGTAATTATCACTACCAAGCGGTGTTATCAATATTATAAGGATCGATAACATCGCAAAGATTCTTTCACCATTTGTTCCCGGCATTATGGATACATATCCAAGCCTGTCCATAACCCCTGAAATAATATCCAGAATATCCAGTACTATGCTTAGTATTATGAACATCATAGCAGCCTGAAACATAGAGTCATAATAATAGTAGTTGGTCGTAAATACGCCTTCAGCAAAATAGTATCGTACAAGGATAAGTATTCCCATAAGATACAGGATCTTTGCCAGCCTTATCATCCAGACCTTTTTGAACTTAAGCTGAAAGAGAATCACACCCGCAACTATACAAGGAATCATTACAATCATAACTGACAACGTATGACCATATGCTTCTAACGTTGTTCTCAATGTAGATGACGCCCCATGAGTACTCTGTGAATCATTGGCAATCCCAAATAACCAGTTTAGCATTGATCCATAAGAAGAAGGTCCATATATGACTACTGCACCAAGGATACATACACCTGCACCCACAATATAGCCGCAAATGCACATAAGAGTATTTCTTATAGAATCTCTTAATTTCTTTTTCTCCAGAAAATCTGCAAACCATAATACGAGAATAAATCCGGCTTCAAGTACATTAGGAAGCCTTACGGCTACATTTATTCCCAAAAACAGTCCGGCTAGGAACAATCTTCTTTTCTGCCTGCCCCCTTCTGCAGTCATGATAGCTGCCAGCAAAAGGAGTATGCCAAGTGTCATGAAAAAATAAGTCAGATAATTGTATAGGATTATACTTGGGCACCAGCAGACACTCTCAGCGATCCATTCGCCAACAAAGAGCATCCATCCGGGAATTACAGTCTTAAGGCTATAATAAACCAAAAGTGCCATCGCGCTTATCACTAATGTAGTATATATCTTCATTCCAAGAACAGTTCCTGCCCCGGGAAGGAAAGTAAGAAGATGTCCGAAAACGCTTGGAATAAAAATAGATAGCTTCCAATTTGTATCCATCAGATCATAAAAGGTATAATTCCCAAGACTGTAAAGTGTATCGCTAATATCCAGTCCCTGATCAACAGATAAAAAAGGAAAGATCAGAAGAAGAAGCGGGAAAAGAAATTGTTCTGATAAAGGTTGAAACTTTTTAAGTTTTGAATAAGCTCTGTCTCTTAGCCTTTCATTTTTCATCAGCCTTAAGCTCCTTATCGATATCCATGAGTTTCTTCCAGATCTTTGAACCGCTGCATACTCTTTCTACAAATCCGAATATCACGCTTCTGATCCAGTCTACGAATACGCAGCTTACAAACAGTGTAAGTATGCATAAGATCAAATGTCCGATCATTCCCGGAATAGTTGCAGGTACATTGCCAAATATGCCTTTCATCCACTCAACCCATCTGTCCCTGATCTCAAGATGTTCGTGAAGAAGATATATTCCAAAGCTGAATGGGGCCAGTATCCTTGCTGCTTTGGCAACAATACCTTCCTTGACTTTTAAATATCTGAATGTTGAAAAAAGTCCAAGTGCTCCAACCAGGCAGAGAATGAAATTATAGTGGAAAGTAACACCTGAATAGTAAATAAATCTTCCTGTTTTATAATTTATTTCATGAAGGACTACAGCCATTAAAAAGCTTAAGAAAGATGCACCCACATAAAGTAAAATGCTTGTTTTACCGCTATTAACAATTCTTACATTATATTTTCTGATATATGCTGCAATAAGATACAGACATATGTACCAATCAAGATTATAGCCCATCATGTCAGTTGGAAAATTAACAGGAATGAAACTCTTGATAAAGCAAAACCAAATAAGGAGGCCTATTATAGAAGCTTTGAGCTGCTTCCTTGTAAGATGCAGAACTCCTTTATTAAGGAGCGGAGCTATAACATACAAAAGAATATATGCTGTTGCAAAAGAATAATGCTCTGAAGATATAGGAAAAAAGAACTGGGTTGTCTTGAAGATCCTGTCTGTCTCAGCAACGTTTGCAGTATTAACAACCTGCATCACCAGGGTTACTAAAAGAGTATAGAAATAGACCTCAGCAACAAGCTGAAGTATCCTTGAAAGCTTAAAATCAGATTTTGAAAGAAAATATCCACTTATAAGAACCCATACATTAACTGCAACTATACAAAAAGATTCTATAAGCTGTCCTGCAAACTGAAGGCTTGTCGCCTTTTCCCCGGTTTTAAGAAGAAGGTCTGTATGAGAAAGATAATGCAGTGTTAATACCATAAGAATGGCAATAACCCTTAAGATCTCAAAATTGGCCTCTCTCTTTCTTGTTGTCATAAATTCCTCCCATTTGCAAGGTGTCTGTTTAAATGGCTAAGCCACTGATCATGATCAGCGCTCCTTTATAGCTTTACCATTTTCAATCCTGTAAACCATGTCACACTTTTCAATAGTCTGAAGTCTGTGCGCAATAATAATAAGTGTCTTACGACCATGAAGGCTGTTAATAGAATCCATTACTGCCTTCTCTGTCTCGCCATCAAGAGCTGAAGTTGCTTCATCAAGAACAAGCACTTCCGGATTTTCAAAAAGAGCACGTGCAATTCCTATTCTCTGGCGTTGACCACCCGAGAGACGAATTCCTCTTTCACCTATAGCTGTATCCAAGCCTTCCGGAAGATTTCTTACATAGGTGTCGAGCTGAGCCTCTTTAAGAGCCTGCCATACTTTATCATCATCAATATCTTCGTCCTTGATTCCGAATGCTACATTTTTACGAATAGTGCTGTCTATCATAAAAATAGTCTGCGGAATATATCCGACGTTCTTGAGCCATCCCTGATAATTGGTCTGTACATCAACTCCATCTGCCGTAACTTTGCCGCCTTCAATCTGAAGAAGGCCAAGCATAACATCAACAATAGTAGTCTTTCCTGCACCTGTCGTACCTACTATTCCGACAGATTTTCCAACCGGTATTGTCATGTCAGCATTATTAAGAACATAGTTTTCTGAATTCGGATAATGGTATTTGATTCCCTCCAGCTTTATTTCTTTTTCTACAGGAAGTTTTGAAGCTTCCATAGATCGCTTATAAGCTGTCGGATCATATTTTATGCTCGTATCATGGATCTCATTACTAAGATTGTTCATAACGTTATCGAGGAAAGGTTCAAAATACGCGATAGACGTCTGATAGTTATTGATACGATTGGCACTTGGAAGAAGTCTTGATGCCGCACCTACAAGAACGCCAAGCTGAGGAACAATATCACTCATACTAACGCCATTAAGGACCATCACTATAATATATCCAACCATCGCAGCAATACTTACTGTTTCTATCAAAAGTCGAGGAGTAGCTGTAAAAAGGTTATAACGCTGAACAGCCTGAACATATCCGTCACCGCACTTTGAGTATTCATCAACAAAATAGCCTTCTTTTGAAGCTATCTTTATTTCCTTGATTCCTACAACAGCTTCACTTATCCATTTGAAAAGTCCACTGTAAAAATTCTGATTCTCTTCACCGGATCTCTTCATGACAGGCTTAATGAACTTTCTTATGGCAAGAAGTGTCAATACAAGAACTGCCGCTATAAAAACAGTCATGACAGTATCCTGTATAAGCAGGATAACTATAATACAGGTAAATACTATGAATTCACTGATAAGCTGAAGTACAGCCAGGATAAGGCCATACATATTAATAACATCAGAGGTGATCATTCTCTGAACAACAGATGTGTCAGCATTAAGATAATATTCATAAGGTCTATTAATAAAGTTGACCATCATGCGCTGAGATGTTTCAAACTGGTTGGTGAAAACAAACCTAAGCTGAACCTTGTTCATAAAGAAAAGGAATATATTCTTGATCACAAATACAGCTATTAAGGCGCCTAGTATAAGTGCTGCAAATTTAGTCACATCAGAAATATGAAGACCGTGATAGACGATTCTGAGATACCACTTTTTCTCTATAGCTTCCGGATCCATAACTACTGTCATGATAGGAGAAATAAGGGCTATTCCCAGTGATTCCAGTATGCCTCCAATAAGCATCAGTATTATAATTCCAACCATTTGGTGCTTCTGCTTTTTAGAAAGCAGAACCATAAGTTCATTCCAAATTTTACGCATATGATCCTCTTTAATGATTTATCTTTTTTCTTAAATCTCTGTATGCCCAGAGCATTCTGTAATAAATATAAAACAGCAAATGACTCTTCATCTGCATTGCAATAAGCTTCTTTTCCTCTTCACCTATACGCTGCTTATAATATATATTGTTCTGGAAGTTCGGAAAAGTCCGCTTCATCTCTTTAGCCAGATCTTTTGTAAAACCATAACATCCCCTAAAATGCTGAGATCTTGGCATCGCCGAAAAAAGAGTATTTATATAAAACAGTACAGTGTATTTGAATTCTATTTCCGGTCTATAATCTTCAATATATCCCTGTTTCATTGCCTCCATGAGAAGCAGGCGTCCTGCGACCTTGCGGTCCTCAAGGTTCTTTTTTGAAATTGTATGAACTGTGGAGGCCTCATGCTGATAATAATAATACATCGGCTCAGGAATATATTCAAAATGCTCTGCCCTGAGCATCCAGGTATTGGCTACAGCATTATCTTCATAGAATATATCTTCCGGAAAGATCTTGCCTGAAGTACCCTTCAGGATTATATCCCTTTTATAGATTTTGACAACAAGGCTTCCGGGATCAAGGATAAGCTTTTTGTACTTTTCCCTGTCAAGGATTCCTGTCTGGGCTTCGTTATTATTATGAACAACTTTACCAATCTTGTTGCTATGTTCCGGCGTAAGATGATAGTCACAACCAACCATATCAGCACCGGTTTCTTCTGCTTTATTTAAAAGCTTTTCATAAAAATCTAGCGTGATCCAGTCATCTGCATCTATGAATCCGATCCAGTCACCCTTTGCTACGGCAAGGCCGATGTTCTTGGCTCCGCCTTGGTGGTGATTGACTTCTGAGTGTATGGCATGGAAAAAAGAGCTGTTGCTTCGCTCATATTCCTGCATGATCTTGAAGGAATCGTCTGTAGAGCAGTCATCAACGGCAATTATCTCATACTGGTCCTTAGGTAGAGTCTGGCCCACCAGACTATCAAGGCACCACTTCAATTTATCATCCGCAGCCTGATTATACACAGGCACAATAATGCTTAGCTTCAAAATATCCTCCTGTTGAGGTCCGCATATACTGCTATATATAATGCTAACGCCTCAATGAAATTGTTCTACGTTTTTCTAAGGTCCTGCTACGCTTCCGTGGACATGCTATACTACAGCTCCGCACGACCTAATAAAAACGAGAACAATTTCATAAATCGGCTTATAGCATTATATATAGCAGTATATGCTCACTAGCAAGCAGCAAAGAAATGGGAGCGAGTCTCCAATAGCTGTTCTTAGATTCTGAGCCAGAGGTAATGTACCAGCCACCGCGTTAGCGGCTTGCCCTTGATGTCACAAAAAATAACTGCTAAGCTGCTGAGCACGACGGAATAAAAATTTCTGTTCTTGAGTTCATCGCCGTCGGTGATAAAACTGCAGCAGTTATTTTTTGTGATGTCAAGGGTGGCGTACGTTTGCGTCAGTCCATAAAAGCTACATATTCATAAAACTCTTGCTACTTAAACATAAATATTAACTTTTTAGAAACCAAGATAAATATATGTACTTACATTTGCAAATTTAATGATAGACCATACCAGCAATACTGCAAGAGCCACAGCGCCAGATGTATTCACTTTGTGCTTTTCTGTTAGCTTTGCTGCATTTGGTGTTATGAATGCAAAGACTGCACTTATAAGTATTATAAGCCACATACATATCTTAGGTCCCCATGGCGTGTTGGCGATGGGGGTTATCTTAAATATGTACCAGAGTTCGTCTATCTGGAAGCACTTGATAAAGTCAGGGCTTATCATTAGTGCTGCGGCGCCGTAGTCTTTGAATCTGGTCATTGCAGATATAAGGATAGCTGCATCCTGTACTGTTTCAGCTCTAAAGAATACCCAGGCGATACTTACAAATATGAACGTCAGTACAAGTGCTATAGGGTACGGTATGAGCTTTTGAGCTTTTGTTTTTCCTACTGTATCCTTATTCGATTTAATAGTACTCATACTATCAACAACTTGATCAGATGAAGTAGTTTTAGAAGTATTCTTACTTTTACCTGATATAGCCCTAGTCACAACGTACAGAAGTCCGTGCATGGCTCCCCATACTATGAAGGTGAATCCAGCGCCGTGCCAGAAGCCGGACAGGATGAATATTATCATGAAATTGATGTAGGTTCTGACTTTTCCTTTTCTGTTGCCGCCGAGGGGGATGTATACGTATCTGGTAAAAAAGGCTGTAAGTGACATATGCCATCTCTTCCAGAAATCGTCTATGTTTCTTGCTTTGTATGGGCTTTCGAAGTTTACGGGGAGGTCCATTCCAACCATCTTGCAGATACCTCTTCCCATGTCGCAGTATCCGCTAAAGTCAAAGTAAATCTGGAATGAATAGCATATTGCTGTAAGTATGGCATCCATTGGTGTCAGGGTATTTAGGCTCCCATAACCGTAGTCTACGGCTATTGCCAGAGTGTCTGCTATTATGACTTTCTTGGAAAGGCCTAGCACGAAGAGCATCACGGCCTGCATAAAGTTTTCTGTATCCCACTTATGCTCAGCACCTTTTATAAAGTGGTCCTTCATATCATTATATCTTACTATCGGACCCTGAAGGATTTTTGGGAAAAAGGTTATGTACGCCAGATAGTCAACTATGGACAGCTCTGTAACTTCGCCTCTGAATACGTCTACAAGAAGTGATATCTGTGAGAATGTATAAAAGCTGATTGCTATGGGAAGTAGTATTGATACAGTTATGGAGCTTCCTGAAAGGGTGTTTATGATCTCAGCAAAAAAGCCAGCGTATTTGAAGAACAGAAGCAGTGCAACATTACCGCAGATTCCAATTATAAGTAATGGTTTTGACTTGGAATATGAAATATTCTGATTTTTAGTAGAGACAGAAATGTCAGATGCTTCGATCTTAGCTTTTGTATTTATATCAGATTTTAATAAATACAAAACAATACCGTTCCACACAAGACTTATTACAAAAACGCCTAAAACCTTAACTCCAAAAAAGGCAAAAAATATGAATGAAAAAATAACGCAGTAAAGCTCGACTGCGTTTGGCACGCAGGCGGGCTTTTCGTATGTCAGACCATCAGCCTTATTTTGCAAACAATAACTTTTGGTCACATGTGAAACTGTATAAAAGCCGGCTACAAAGAGCGGCAAAAATGCAAATACAAATGCATATGAATTAAATAGCATCAGATGACACCCTTAAAGTAATCTATAGTCTTTTGAAGTCCGTCGCGAAGTGCAACTGTAGGCTCCCAGTTAAGTTCTTTCTTGGCAAGTGTTATATCGGGTTTGCGCTGAGTAGGATCATCAACAGGAAGATCTTCATAGATGATCTTGGAGTTTGTTCCTGTAAGCTCAACTACCATTTCAGCAAGCTGTTTAATTGTAAATTCTCCAGGATTACCAATATTTACAGGTCCTGTAAATCCCTCACGACTGTTCATGAGTCTTATCATACCTTCAATAAGATCATCAACGTAGCAAAAACTTCTTGTCTGACTTCCATCGCCATAAATTGTAATATCTTGTCCGCGAAGGGCCTGAACAATAAAGTTAGAAACAACTCGTCCATCGCCTATGTCCATACGAGGACCATAAGTATTAAATATACGCATGACTTTGATATCCACGCCATGCTGTCTGTGATAATCAAAGAAAAGAGTTTCTGCAACACGCTTACCTTCATCATAGCAAGAACGCGGGCCAATCGTATTAACACGGCCTCTATAGCTTTCAGGCTGAGGGTTGCACTCAGGATCACCATACACTTCTGATGTTGATGATTGAAGAATCCTGGCTCCGGTTCTTTTTGCAAGTCCAAGTGCATTAAAAGCTCCATAGATGGATGTCTTTGTAGTGTAGATCGGATCTCTCTGATACTGAATAGGGCTTGCAGGACAAGCCAGATTATAAATCTGATCACACTCTACAAAAATAGGTTGTGTAACATCATGTCTTATGAACTCAAAATAAGGATTATCGAGAAGATGACGAATATTGTCCTTACTTCCTGTAAAAAGATTATCAACACAAATAACATCATTACCTGATTCTATAAGTCTGTCACAAAGATGTGATCCAAGAAATCCGGCACCACCAGTTACAAGTACTCTATTTTTTCGCATTTATCTTCCTCCTTAAAACTACTGTCGATTGTCCTCGTTGAGTATAATTTAATTCGAAAATTTTAGCAACTTTTGATAATTCACTTTGGATACTTTGCAAATAAAGATTCATAGTCATATGTTGTAACTATTTGGCGAAGTCTATCCATATCTGCTTCAATATCGCCTTTAAATATTTCTTCTTCGCCGCTATTAAAGCACTCTACCATCCATGAGTTATACTCAGGTTTATAATGAATCGTATCTGCATAATTAAACAGGTCTGTTATGATCTCTTCGTTATCCATAAAGTCAAAGAGTCTGACATTGTCATATTCCAAAAGCGTATTTGCTATAAGTTCTACCTGTGCAATTGTTGCTTCAAGATTATTGTCCTGCATTATGTCATACCAATAGAGCACGCTGTATGGAGCAAAGAAAATATAGAAGGTTGTCTCCTGATGTTCCTTGATATATGGAAGAAAATTAACCTCAAGGTTTTTGGAAGTCTGAGGTAAAAAAGCATCAGCGTCAAGCTCTTCTTCATTATGACTGACCGGATTATAATTGTGCATTACCCACTGCTCGTTATAATACTCCGGTGTCCACCAGCTGTAATAGATTGTAGAGAGATCTGACCCCTTTCTTTGGATAATAGGTTTTAGTATATACTGAAACAACACATCTTTATTGTAAAGATATTTTATATCATTAATAACATTATCATCGTAAAGATACATGGGCAGTTCATACTTGGTCGCATTAATATCAGCAGTCATGACATTTGGATCTATTACCATGAATATGGCATCAACATCATTTTGCTTCCTTGAATATGAATCCTCATCATATATAAAAGACAAAATATTGGAATCATCTTTAGGAAGAGCACCGCTATAGCTAAGCTTTATGGTATTAAGTCCCATGATACCTGCAAAATCATTGGTATTAAAATTAACTGTCATAGATGAACCCACTATGGCACTGTCATAGATCATGTTCATTGCCATACCGGGATTTTGTGAAAGCTGGTTGTCCACTATATATGGAAATCCGCTAATGGGCCTATGGTAATGGAAAAAGGGATCTATAGTTATAACCAGTAGTCCTATTATCAAAAGTAGAGCAATTACTGTTGTAAAAAAAGCTATTAAAGGTCCGCTGACTTTTTTTCCAGACTTTTTGTAACCATCTTTACTGATAACAGAATGCATTTTGGATGATAACTCTTTTCTTATAGTCTGATCTTCAAGCTTATCAAGTTCATCCAGAATATTTTCAAGGATTCCATCCGTATTAGTCTGAAAATTACCGGCATCTTTAATTCCGGCTTTCTTACTAAAAGAATCAAGGTTTAACTTCTGGTTATCAGCTGTAATAAAACCTATTGTTGGAATCCCCATTCTGCATAATTCAAAGAGAGTTGATCCTGAAGCGGCGATGGCAACATCCATATCTTTCATAAGATTTGCCATATTCGTTACGTTCTCATGAATCCTGATATTCAGGTCTTTATCTCCTGCTACCAGTTTTTTCAGATCTTCTCCATCTTTACTCATAGGTCCAACTATAAGATGCCAGCATACACTTTTATTGCGAACAATAGCATGTGCATCATCTTGTATGAGCTTTTGAACAAAAGCTTTTTCGAAGTGAAGTCCATCGCTGCCACCGGTTGTGACCATGATATTTTTTATGCTTTTTTCTATACTGGCAGGTCTTACATTTTTAAATTCATATCTAACAGGAGCATACTCCGGGCCTAAAAGAAGCTGTGTTTGGGGATAGTCCTTCTCGTATCCCATATCCGTAGCATATATTGCGTAGTTAATGAGTTTATCGCAGGAAAATATTTCTTTTTTCAGATCGTCAATAAGTACAACTTTAAAATATCCGGAAAGTTCTTCCATGTACTTTTGGGTGATAAAATAGCTATCGACTAATATTTCGGGCTTAGCTGCATTCTGACCTTTGCCATGTTTGGTTTTATCAGTTTTTGGGAGAAATCCTGTTTTTTCATCTACAGCGCTGATAAGTTTTGGAAGTTCTTTTTCCATATCCTGATAATCCGTATCAAGGACTATGGTTTTAAAGCCTTTGGCCAAAAGCTCCCTGGCAGGTTTCTTATCAGCAAGAATAAAGCAAATATCCTCGTCACCCCACATCTGACAGGAAATTGCTTCACACCGCATGATATGTCCCATGCCTATTATTTCATTTCCATCTGCACGTACAAATTTCATAAATTAAATCCCAGTTTTATCTGCCATAAGTTTGTATTTTAGTTCAGCGATCTGCCAATCTGTAAGATTATCTATATCCTGTACTTCCATTTCATCAACAACCATAGGAATTACATTGCCAAGCAGGAGATTTCCACTTTTCCTAAAGTTCTTTGTTCTGAAAAAATAGAACTGTCCGGCATCATGATATTCTTTTTCCAGATCCTGTGATCTTGTGTTCAGATATTCAGGATATTTAAAGTTAAGCTTATCGTCACTTATAACAAAGCATCTTTGCGGAGGATAAGAAAAAGGGACTACCGGTATAAGTGAATCTGCATCTGATTCTCTGAATCTTGTTCCGGCTTCTTTGAGCTTATCAGAAGTTATAAATGGCGCTGTAGGATATATACAGCATCCTATATCAAAACTCTGACCTCTTTTTTCATATTCATCCAGAACTTCAAAAAGGACATCACTGGTAGTAGCATAATCACCAGAGAGTTTTTCGCTTCGAAGGAATGGAACTTTTGCGCCATAACCAAGTGCAATCTGAGATATTTCTTCATCATCAGTTGATACCATTACTTCATCAAAAATCCCGCTGCCAATCGCAGCTTCAATTGAATATGCGATTATAGGTTTTCCGCAAAATTCTTTTATATTTTTACGAGGAATTCGTTTACTGCCACCTCTTGCAGTAATTATCGCTATTGCTGACATTTGTGATATTCTCCTATTCCAGTTTATCGTCTTCTTCCTGCTTTATTCCTGCCTGACGGTTCTTGTTATGAACCTCAGGGTCTTCATATTTATCCATAAATGTATGTCCCAGACGGATCTTTTTATCTGCAAAAGATATACCGTTAAGATCTGTGTATACCGTTACAACATTCTCGAAATGTATATTGTCAAAATAATCAAGCATTTCCATCGGCATAGATCCATCAAATACGATATCATCAGGGAATACTGTCCTATAATCCAGAAGATCTCTGGGATGAGGTTTGATGAATATCTGTCCTTTGGCCTTATATACTTTTGCTATATCCTGGAAAATCCTTGTTCTCGTTTCGAGATCGCAAAGCGGATCTGTAAGTATCAGGGTTCTTTCACCTGCTCTCATATCTGAAAGCTTATCTACAACATCATTTATATCTTTTACAAACGCTGATAGTATAAGCTTTTTGTCATCACCAGTAAGACGATCGACAAGTATTTTTCTTGGAAGTTCAACATAGTAAGGGCAAGGCATTTCTATCGCAGCTATATCATTAACTTCCATATCCATGCAATATTTGCCGTAACCATTTTGAACAAATATCAGATTCAATTTTTTGGACATAAAAGCCTTAAGTCCAAAATGACCTCTATTATCAAATCTGGCTGCATCAAAGTGAACAAGGCAATTAAGCCCGTCTTCAAGTGCATGATACCTTATATGATTCTGATTCAGATAATATCCTATGGGATCTGAATCACAAAAAACATATACTTTTTCATACTCTTTCAGATTCACAGGAATATACGGTTCTTCAAGCTTTGCAAACTTTTTTGTATATTTTATTCTCTGGATAAGATTAGCAATGATGTTTCCTTTATCCTGCTTATATCTTGCAAGTTCCGGGAAAAATGTATCTTCTTTTTCATCAAAGATAATGACTTTACCAAACAATCCTGTAAGTTCTGCTCTTAACGCAAAATCTCCAAAATTGTTAGACATTACTGAAAGCATAAGGTCAGCATGTCCTCTTTCTTCTTGTGGTAATGCAAGTTCCTTCAAAAAAGAAACATATGCATGATAAAAGGTATGGCATATATATATTCGTTTACTCATGTTTATTCTCCAGCTCCGGTGAGCTCGTAGGTAGTCCAGTTTTCTTCGTGGGCGACCTCAGTTGCTTCAGTCAGGTTATCGTTAGCATCCACGAGCATCTTTATCATTTTATCCTGATTCTCATCATCTGCGGCGTATACGATCACCTTATCAGATGACAGTATGACTTCATCATCGATCACCGCATCATTTTCTTCACTGACAAAGTAGACTTTGGGGTATTCCAATATCTCATTAGTAATCCACCAGACTTTATCAGGTGTGGCGCTGTTATACAGAATAACGGCCGGAGTGTCGCGGTTATCTTTTGCGTAGTCGACTTTTGCACCCTCTTCCTCGTATAAAAAGAGGATGTTTTTCCCCGAAAGGTCGCAGGTTGTAGCCCACAATATAAGTAAGGCACAAAATGCATAGAGGATTACTTTTCCGAAAGTTTCGAGGTTCTCTTTTATCTTAAGAGGAAGGAATTTCTTTGTTTCAAGTTTTAAAGATATTTCGTACAGGACGAGTTCTAATGCGGTTATGATGATCAGGATATACAACCAGTAAACGGGCATTTCGTATCTGTTGGAGGTTGCTCCGAGGAGGAGGCCTGTTTTAGCAACTACTACGAAATAGGCGCAGCCTGTGATTACGAGCATCATGTATTCAGAGCTTACTCTTATACGAAGTAGGATAAAGCATACAAGTAGCACTGCCGCGAGCACAAGGAATACTCCTGCGAATACGCCGTCATTCATGAGGCCTGCGAAGAAGAGAAGTCTTGATGGGAAGTTAGCGAGGGTTGAAAACTCGTTTATGGCTTCTGTTCCTCTGTAGCCTGCAAATATGTGGGCTGCTGCCGAGGGGTATGTTGCTACTGCAAGAAGGAGTGATACCACGCAGCTTGCAACATATACCAGGCCTTCATATATTTTCTTTGATATCTTAACTTTATTTCCTGATCTTCTGAATAAAAGCCATATGGTAAAGCACATGCCGATGAATACGAAGAATATCAGGTAGTAGTAGTGGGTCAGGAATCCTAGATATGAACAGATCATCACAGGAAAAATATTTTTTAGCCAGAACATAAACATAGATTTATGGCCTGATAAAAGGATGGTGTTCTGAACTGCTCTTGTTGCCTGAAGTAGTCTTATGTGAAGGAGCGCGCAGCATATGATGAAAGCTGTCATCCACATGTACATTCTGGTGAACATCACAAAGGATATGGTCATGGGGTTAAAGCCCCAGATTGCAAGTACCAGTAGCTTCGTTACGTCCGATACCCGCAAAAGCTCCATCAGCATAAGAAGCAAAAACCATGAAAGCGTAAAAGCGATCATGTTGACCACGATTCCAAGCCATTTAGAAAAGAGTCTTGGGAGTATGGAACATGCTGTATGCAGGATATCATAGTAAAGCGGCGGATGTACGTCCCAGGACTGCACTGTAGAAACCAGGGAATAGTTAAATCCCTGACCGGGGATTACTACGAATTCATCCTTAATGGTGCGTGTATCCTGCCACTGCCTGTCAGTCACGAAAAGACCTGCTGTCCTGTTTGAAGAAAAGTAGGAATAATACTCGTCTTCGTGGAAGCCCTGTTTTTTGGCGCCCACAAGAATGCACACAAGAAGCTGCAATACAAGAAGTATATATCCAATTGTTTTATATCTCGCTTTAAAGCTGCTTTGATCCATTATTAACCTCATGCAAAACACAATAGCAATTAGCTTTGCATCTCACATTACCCTTTCATATATGTATATGTGAATCTCATAACCCGCGTATCTTCGCATGCAACACTCTGACTGTCCTTGCATTACTTGTAAAAAGATACAAGTATAATCTCTGCCTTCTGGACAGATAAGGATTCGTCTTGATCTCCTTCTTATGCTCCTTAACGAATCTGCATACATCCTGATAAAAGGCGTTATCCTTAGTCATTTTAGAGATCGGTATATGCAATAAGTAGTCGAGCCTTTGTACCAACGAAAATCTCATTGTGTATTCTGAAAGATCCGGGTACTTGTCCCTCGCAAACGCAGTCACTTCATCAGAATTCACAACTATATCAGTAAATACTCTGGGAAAATAATCTTTGTCTTCTGCTTTCTTCCTTGAATTCGATCCGCTTCTGTAAAAAACATGGTAGCCTGTATCTGTAGTAACAACTACTTCTCTAACATCAGGGAGCATATGGTACAAGAGCCAGAAGTCTTCATTGAGGACTCCCTCAGGGAACAACCTCACATTCGAACCATCTGAACTATTCTCTTTCACAGATTCTTCTAATCTTCCATCAATATCAAAAAGCGACCTTGCCGTAAGCTTAGTACAAAAAGACGCGTCGCCTTTATGCATAAGAAGCTCTTTCAAAAAGCCCTTATCTGTATAGATAGTCTCCCACTGCGGAACTTCTACAACGTTAGGAAGTTTTGATCCGTCTTCTGCGATCTCGTCTCTTCCTGTCTGAGCCATTAAAGCATTATTTCTAACAAGAGCATCAACAAGTTTTTCGTACATGAAAGGCTCTACATAATCGTCACTGTCAACGAAGCCAATGAAATCGCCTTCTGCCTTTGAAAGGGCGTAGTTCCTTGCTTTGGATGATCCGCCGTTTTCTTCATGAAGAGCTGTAACATTATCGTACTTTGATGCAAGCTCGTCTATGATCTTGCCGGTGTTATCTGTTGAGCCATCGTCTACCACGATAATCTGCGTTAATTCTTTAGGATAAGTCTGATTCACAACAGACTCAACGCACCTTGTTATGAGATTTTCAATATTGTAAGCCGGTATAATAACCGTAATCTTGGGTTTTCCCATTACTTCCTCACTTATTCTCCGCCACAAGCTTCTCGTCCTGTTTCTCCACCTTCAGCTCAACCTTATGAATCTGCGCATAAAGGTCTTTTCCCATAAGAAGGATAATCCCCAGTAGCAGGAACGCAAACACCACAAGATTAGCCGTCGTAAGCGACGACGATGCCCCCCACAAGAATCTCGTATAAGTCACAAGCGTTATACCCTGGAGCATTATCGCGATGCAAAGGCGCTTAAATCCAAACATTCCGTATATAAAAGCAAATACTTCCGCAACGTATCCATACCTTTCATGCATGCATGGGAGGCAGTATACTACAAGCTGGCTCACAAACACAACCAGTGTCAGGTAAAAGAGCCTGCTGTCCTTGAACTTGCGATTGTAGAGATAAAAAGCCAGCACTCCAAGGAGCATGATGGTAACGAATTCTCCGCAGGTGATTATCATCTGCCTAAGTTCCTTATTGATATCCGAATAGATGATAGTGTAGATGTTCGGATAATTCATTGTAAGCCTTGAAAACATGGATACCTGATGGCCATATATTCCAAGAAGTGATCCAAAGGTTCTTCCAACAGGTTCGAGCACGAGAGTGTCTCCTGTTGCCGCAAAGTCTGATATCCATGACACATTACCTGTGTCAGTAAGTGCTTCAATGCTTACTGTAACCTTTTCCGGTACGAAGGCTCCTGCTATAGTAGCAGGGATTATTACAAGAACGTACATTGCAGGCACAAGTAGCGCGTAGCGTATCTTGGTTTTATTTCGAAGCCATGCGATTATAAGTACCGGGGCAAAAAACAGTGCCTGCTGCTTCCAGCAAAATGCTATGGCGAAATATAGCCACGTCCTTACATCTCTTTTTTTGATAAAAGACAAAAAGCTAAGCAGAAGGAACGAGGTATAAATAGCATCGTTCTGAGCCCAGGCCGCTGAGTTAAGGAGCATTGTAGGAATCACAAGTATTACGCCCATTGCCATAACGGACTTATGGGTATCATGTGTCATCTCATACATGATCCTGAACACGGTAACTGCAGCAACTATATCAAAAATGCAGTCTGACATTTTCACAAGGAACATGTCATTGCCGCCGCCATTATTAAAGAGGTTCAGGAAGACAAGCAGATACTGATACAGGCAGTTATAGTCAAAGGTTGACAGATGGTCTGCGCCTCCCGGCTCAACTCCAGTATAGGGAATTCCTGCAGCGTGGCAGTTTCTTATCTCAACCATCCAGTCTGCAAATGCCATCTCATAGTCGCCCGACATCATCTCGAACACGGCAAACCTCGCCATAAGTCCCATCATTATAAGAGACACGGCAAAAAAGATGTCGATGAACTCCATGGTGATCCCGAATATACTTATCTTTTCATGTAAAAATTTATCTATCGGCCGCATAATTTAACCTCATATAATGAGTTTGAAAATAGTATATTTTCAAACTCATCCCAGCGCATGATATATCTCAAGAAGTCTCGCATAATTTATATCCGCATCATGCGTCATCCGCGCATGCGCACGTGCATTTTCACAATACACATCAGTTATAACTTTCTCTTCCCATATCTGAAGTATAGCTTCCGTAAGCCCCTTAACATCCCCCGGCTCAAACAATATTCCATCCCGTCCGTCGTCCAGCATGCTTGGAATTCCGCCCGTCCTTGAAGCTACAGTTGGAACGCCTAGGAGCATTGCTTCGCCGACGCTGTTAGGAGAATTCTCAATAATAGACGGGCATACAAACACGCTTGCCTTAAGGTACTGCTCCTTCATCTGCGCGGCAGAAAGCTTTCCAAGGATAGTAACATTATTCTTAAGATGTCCCTTTGCGATCAGGATCTTAAGATATTTACCATAGGCTGATATTCTCATAAAAAGAGGATATCTGCTTCCTTTTATCTGCACTCCGTTTTCATTTGGAACTGTAACCGTCTTTCTGTCTATTCCGCCTATTATGCTGTTTCCTGCAACATAGACGTGGGTATCAGGATATTTTTCAATAAGAGCAGGAAGCGCCTGAAGTATAAAATGAAATCCCTTTAAAGGATAATCTCCCTGCGACAGGAATATGGAATGAGGCACAGCATCCGCTTCCTTCCAGGTTCCTTCATAGAAGTCCTCTCTCATTGTTTCGTTCATGTAATGGTACTTGGCTTCAGGGTTGATCGCAAGTACTGCTTCTCTGTCAAAAGAGGTTCTGCCTGTAATGTGACCTGCAAGCTTTATCATATTTATCTCATTCTCGCCGCGAAGTCTGAACTTAGCCTGCTGCTCCATAAGAGAATCATTTTTAAGTCTGTCCCTCAAAGTAGCATCTTTTCTAACATTCTCAGGAAGGTCTGCCATATACTCATTTGCAATAGCCGTGCAAAGACCCTGAATTCCAAGAAGAGTTCTTTCAGGCTTTCCAAAAGCTTTGATCATTGCAAGTGAATGAGGAAACTCAGTTCCAAAGATGTGGACTACATCAGGATCATAGTCTGATATTATCTCCTGAAATCTTGTCTCAAGCTCAGGCTTATAAACTTCAGGTGTATTAAGATCTTCATGGAAAGCATAGAACACAACACCGTCTACTTCTTTTTTGTCCCACTTTTCATGCTCAGGCACAGGGAAGCATACGGCAAGATCTATGTCGCATTTCCCCATTTTTCTCTGGGCAGATATCTTGTCAAAAGAACCTGAAAGCCACCCTTCACGATTCGTATATTCAATTCCTTCATGCCTTGCAAATGCAGGAAGCATGATATTACAAAGCCATAAAACTTTCATATGGTTACCTTTACCTTGCATTTATAACTTTTCCTTAAGCCATTCATGCCTTAGATTCAAGCTATGTGGTTATTTCCTTTTATATAATGCGCTTTTAATGCTGTTATAAAAGCGTGCTGTCTTAGGATTACGCGCGATCCTGGTACGAAGAGGAGCCAGCGTTATCATCCTTATAAAGTCATACTTTAAGACCTTGCTCCTTGGAAGGTACCTGTTTACGATCAAGGACCTTTCGCGCTCTGATACAGCTTTTGCATTTCCGCTTTCAGAATATCCGCCGCCTTCGTAATCAGCCACAGTAACCGGTATATAGTGTGTCTGCGCCTTATCTATATATACGCAGCGAAGGAAATGCTCATAGTCAGCCCTTATGTGCCAGGTTGTATCAAAGTGCTCTGCCAACATGAGCTTGGCATCATAAAAGCATGCCTGATGGCAGGGAACATTCCTATAGCATGCAAAGTCGTCCATCTTAGGATTTGATGCCACAACCTGCCCTGTCAGTCTTTCATATATATCGCCGTAGAAGATGTGCTTTTTATCCTTATCAGGCCCCGCCTCCGCAATATGGTCATGTATCTTTTGAAGAGTGTCATTGTCCTTAAGATAATCGCCGCAGTTAAGGAAGTACACATAAGAATCCGTATCCTCAACAGGAAGTATGTTAAGCGCCGAATTCATAGCATCATAGATTCCTGTATCCTTCTCCGATACAAGCACAAACTTCCCGTCAGCAGATGCCACGCTTTCCTTATCGATAGAAAGCTCATCCCTAAGCTTATCGATGGATCCGTCTGTAGAAAGGCCGTCTTTAATATAAACCTTCCATGAATCAAAGGTCTGCTGCCTAATACTATCTATAGTTTTTATAAGCTCATCGCCTGCATTAAAGCTTACGACTATTATCTGAAAAAAAACTGACATATATGATCTCCTAGTCCAGGATCTGGTACTCAAGCGGCACCATATCATTAAGTAAAAAGGTATTGTACGGCAGGATCCTTACGCCATCTGCCGGTGCCTGCTTCCACATGAATATCAAAAAATACAAAAGGCATGCGATCAAAACAGCAAGCTTAAAGATCTTCTTTTTGGTCTCATCCTCAATCCGTTCAAGTATTGAAGGTACAAGCAGTATCTGCGTTACAGTAAGGTAATATCCTATTCTTGATATTACAGGAATAAAGCTGCAGAACACGTACAATATAAGCGCCAGAGTATTGCACTTAACATATATGATGTTCATCCTGTCATCTTTGATCTTGTCCCTGTACAAAAAGGCAAAAGCAAGTACTGCAATGCATCTTGCTATAGATATAAGACTTGTTCCGCCTTCCAGCATGTCTGTATCCTGATATGACGGGTATACTATCAGAAGCAGTTTAAGATAATAATCCTGAAGGAAAAGAAAACTAAGACACACAATTCCTGTAGCAAGTCCCATCCACCTCTTCCACTTAATACAGCATGCTGGGTACAGAAAAAGGATCACAAGGAGCGATTTGTGAAAGCATGCTCCAAGAAGAACTATAAAAACAAACCTTGGCCAGTCACCTTTTTTAATGTAGCTAAAAGCAAGAAGGGCAGCTCCAAGCGCCAGATAATATCTTACTGTTGATAGAGACTGGAAATAGTAGCTAAGAAGCATGAACATAAGAAATGACCAGCGAAAAGACTGACTAAGATCATTCATTGCATACATAAAAAGCAGTACTGTGACAAAAGAAAATATCGCAAAAACAAGAATATAATTTTCATATCCGCTCAGGAAATAGATAGCCCACACAAGGATGTTAAAACCAACTTCTGTCGGCACATAAGCATTTGCATATATCAAATGCATAAAATTCGTATATTTGGCATAGTCGTTACCAACATTAAGCCTAAGTGCAGACACCGCAAAAAGCATGATGAAGATACTCACCATGCTAATTATATTCAGCACATGCTGACGAGAGCGCATATTGTAAACGAAAACATACTTACCCTCTCCTTCAGGAATCACCTTTCGTACATTAAAGGCAAGTCCTATAGTCACAAGGGTCAAAAGGAGATAAATCCACATATAGTCCCCAGATCCTCCTCCTTACTAATCTATCTTATAAATATATTTATTTCTCGGCGTTCTTAACGCCATTTGCAAATATCTTAAAGCACTCGATAAAGGTCTTATCCTTGACCATCTGTCCCCTGTTCTTGTAAATAAACCTAAAGCCAAATACAAGGGCCATGCATCCATAAAGATAGTGATACAAAACGCCTCTGTCGTAGAAGAACTTATAAGTATATCCTTCAAACCATGTAGACTTACGCTGGATCTCTTTGCCAAGAGTCACATTGGTCTTATAGATCTTCATTTTTTTATCAAGACACTGCTTTAAGAAAAGAGAATCTTCTCCATTGGAATATCTTGCTCCGCCGCCAAAAAGCTGGGAGAAAGTAACGCCGCTCTTAAGGAGCTTATCTCTTCTTACCGCGATACTGTAAGCGGGATATCTTCCATAGTTGTACCAGCGAACGCGTCCGAAACTCTTGTTGTAATAAGTCTCTCTTCCTTCTGACTGCTTGATGTTAAAAAGGATCATATCAGCCTCGGGATGGGCAGCAAACTCTTTTATCACATCTTCTTTATAGCCTTCGCGATAAAGGATATCCTCATCTGAAAAAAGGATTATGTCAGCGTTTGCATGGGTAATAGTAATATTACGGGACTTACCGACTCCTCGCTCATTGCAGTGGAAGCATCTGATAAGGTGAGTCCTGTAATTGTATTCTGAATAGGCAAACTCGTTGCACTGATTAACTATAATAGCATCACACTGAAGGTTCATAGCTGCTGCAAGTGTAGTAGTATTTTGGTCTACAGCAGAAATCAACACTTCAAGTTCAGGAGCTTTATTATCTTCCATACTTTACCTGTCCTCATATTTGTAAGGATCAAAAAGCCACTATACTGATAATATATGGCTTTTCTCATTTATTTTATCCGATAATACCACTTCAAAAAGCCCATATCTGCTTTAGTAACGATGATACCAAGTACAGGGCAGTCATGCTTATGAAGCTGGCTGATCATGTGCTCTACAAAAGCGCCTCTTCTTTCACCTGCAGGAACTAATATCACAACACCCTCGCAGTCAGATGCTTCTCTATAAGACTCAAGTGTGGAGCCCGGAACAGGCATAGCTTCTATCTTCGTTCTGTCAAAGTTGAAGGTACCCTTAACGATTTTTTTAAACTCTTCTACAGATTTTGTGGCATCCTCTGATCCTTCTACGTCGCTTGCAGATATTACTGCTATAGAAGAATGAGATCCAAGAATCTTTTTACTGCAGGCCAAAAGTTCGTTCTTAAATCTGGTAGGAAGTTCCTGGCCGTCTCCAGGCATAACTCCAAGTACCGGCATATGATACCTTTTTTCTGCATCCTCAGGAACATATACTGCATCATCCATGGCATCCATAAGCATCATAGCCATGATCATAAGAATCACAAATATTCCTGCGCCAAGCGCCGTAGCCACTACTGTTCTGTCTGTTACAGCTTCAAGTTTGGCCGATTCATCTTCTCTTTCGAGCTTAATAGAGATGAATTCATCTCTTTTCTGACCATAGGATATAAGGGCATTGTCTGTAGCAATGAGGATCGCCTGCGCAAGGTCCTTGTCTGCATTGTTGATGGTGATAACAAGATATCTAAGGTCTGAAGGAACAGCTGCAGTAGTACTTCTAAGAACTTCATCTCTTGTAACACCGCCTTCAATGGATCCGGGAGTCTCACTTCCGGATGCAAGTTCTGTTATTCCCATCTGCTTGAGATTGTCCATGGTGGTGTTGACAATATCATCCGTTGTCATGAGCTGGTTCCAGGTATAACCATTATAGTGATCGTATACTTCTCCGCTTTCATCAGGAGCAAAGATAAGATACAGCATGGAAGTTGTCTCATAAGTCCTTGCCGGTCCATAGATCACATGGGAAGCAAAATACAGGATGAAACCAACAACAGCTCCTATTACTGCCGCAAGAGGTAAGAGCCATATCTTTCTTACAAGTCTTCCATAGAAGCTTCTGATATTCATGTTTTCACTTCTGTGTCCGGTATCTTCAAGTGCCATCAGTTCTCGTTCTCCTCGGATTGTTTTTTCATGGCTGTGATCTGATTCTCATCTACGCCTTCTGTTGCATCAGGTGTAAAGAGGATCTTGATAGTAAGGAGCATAAGCTTTATATCAAGCCATACAGAGTAGTTCTGTATGTAGAAAAGGTCGAGCTTTAATTTATCATAAGGAGTTGTGTTGTACTTGCCATAAACCTGCGCGTATCCTGCAAGTCCGGCCTTAACCTTCATTCTGTATGCAAACTCAGGCATCTCTTCCATGTACTGCTCTATGATCTCAGGTCTTTCAGGACGCGGTCCGATAAAAGACATTTCGCCCTTAAGTATGTTAAAGAGCTGAGGAAGCTCATCGATCCTAACTTTACGGATAAAGTTACCGATAGGTGTGATCCTTGAATCGTTCTTGGATGCAAGGCGGGCAACACCGTCTTTTTCCGCATCCTGTCTCATACTTCTGAACTTGATGATCTTGAAAGGCTTCTGGTTTACAGTACATCTTACCTGCTTATAAAATACAGGACCTGCGTCATAAAGATGTACGCATATAGCAGTTATAAGCATGATAGGGCTGGTGAGCACTATCAAAATGAGTGAACATATGATATCGATAAACCTCTTTACGATCCTCTGCTCAATCTTGATGGAATACTCTCTAAGAAGAAGGATAGGAGTATCGAAAAGGTGGAGCTGATCTGATCCTCTTACTAAAACGTCAGTGATCTTAGGCATGATATACATTCTTACAGAATGAGCATAGCAGAATTTTACAAGCTCATTTCTCTTCTGGGTTGGTATATCCCAGATGATAACGCCGCCGTAAGCTTTGCTAAGACACTCTTTTTTCAAAAGATCCATATCAGCATCTATATTGATCCTCTTTGTGATATGGAATCTGTCAGGTCTTGAACCAAACTTGTGCTCAATGTCATCCGTCGGATGATTGCCTGATATGAGAAGAAGTTCTCTTGGCATCTGCACAAACTTTTTGTACAGAAAGTCCACAACGTAGGTCCAGACAAAAGATAATGCAAGTTCAATAAAAAGAACCTGGATGATAGGTCCTGTTGAAACAAGCCAGTTTCTCATAAGTGAGAGCTGGAAGTAGGAAATGATATTTACGATAAGGAGTGTAAAAATCTGTGATAAAAATACATCCAGAGGCTTGTCATATCCAACTCTTAATCCTCCGTATGTACGTGAAAAGAAAAAGAGTAAGCTGAAATAGATGAGCAGGACTACGATATGTCCGTTCATCGTGTATTTAATACCATTACCAAGTACGTAGCCATCCTGACTGATTCGAACAGATGAAAGTTCCGGATAGTATCTTCCAAACCAGAACCATGCATATACCACTGTTTCAAGGATGAGTTCGCACAGGCCGATGATAAGTGTAATAATTCGTTTTGTAGATTCAGAATAACGTCTGCGTGCCATATAACCTTTCTCCTGCACCTATATAATGCGTGATCTTTTCGAAGAAGATGCCCTTATATATCCTCTTTTACAAGGTACATAGGTCTTTTCTTAACTTCGAGATATGTCTTGGACAGGTACTGTCCGACAACTCCAAGGCAAAAGAGCTGTACACCGCTTACAAGCATTATGATGCAGACCATTGATGGCCAGCCGCTTGTGGGATCCTGCCAGAAAAGACTTCTTATAAGGATAAAGAGTATTCCTACAAAAGCTATGGCGCAAAACAGTGTTCCGATAATGGATGCAATGGCAAGCGGAACTGTTGAAAATGCTATTATTCCATCGATTGCATATATAAAAAGCTTCCAGAAAGACCACTTGGTCTCGCCTTTTTTTCTTTCGATATTTTCAAATTCGATCCACTTGGTATCAAAGCCTACCCAGCCGAAGATACCCTTGGAAAAACGGTTATATTCTTCCATGGAAAGGATCGCATCAACAAATCGTCTTGTCATAAGACGATAATCTCTTGCTCCGTCTACGATCTCTGTCTTGGACATCTTGTTGATAAGGTGATAGAACCTTCTTGCAAAGAAGGACCTGATAGGTGGCTCACCTTTTCTGTCAACGCGTCTTGTTGCAACAGAATCATAGCCTTCATTTACTATATAGCTGTACATCTGTGGAAGAAGTGCCGGTGGATCCTGAAGGTCAGCATCAAGCATTACTACATAATCTCCCTTTGCATGCTGAAGACCGGCATAGATAGCAGCCTCTTTTCCAAAATTTCTTGAAAAGCTTACAAAATGGACTCTGTTATCCCTGTCTATAAGCTTGTGGACTTCCTTCGCAGTACCGTCCTTAGATCCATCATCTATATAAATGATCTCAAAATCAACATCTTTACCCTTGAAGAACTCTTCTGTCTTCATAAGCTCTTCATAAAAATCCGCCACGTTCTCTTCTTCGTTATAACATGGAACGATCACGCTAAGTAGTTTCATAATTGTCCTCATTTATTGTTTAATATTTTTCCAACCCCAATTGAACACACAATCCTCACCATATTATACCATATAATAGCAAATTATAAATTCAAGAATGCCTTAAATAAGCGGAAAAAGCACAGAGGCAGGGCTAAAAGTTGTCTATCTGACAAAATTTAGCCCCGCCCCTGCGTGAGAGTTATGTATCGTTCCTGAGTTTTGGTTTAAACAAAAGGTGTTTCCGGCGTTTCTTCTGCCGGTTGCGCTGTATCGTCTTCTACAGCTGCCTTTTCATATGCATCAAGGATCATCGTTTGGATCTGCTGGCGTGTGTCGGAATTAATTGGATGAGCTATGTCACGGTATTCACCATCCGCCGACTTTTTGGATGGCATTGCAATGAACAATCCTTTTTCGCCTTCGATTACCTTGATATCATGAACTACAAATTCATTATCAAAAGTAATTGAAACTACTGCTTTCATTTTGCCCTGTTTAAGAACCTTACGAACACGTACATCTGTAATCTTCATTTGTTTTGCCCCCTCGTAGGCACTTTTGGCATTCATGCAATCAAGTTGTCATGCGCCGGATGAATTTATACTCAGATGACATATCTCTCGTTATTCTCTACCACCACCTGAACTTTGTCTTCTCCTTTACAATAGGAGTTGGCCTGTATCGTGCCGTGACTTTCCACAATACAGTTCTCGATATGAGAGTTATCGCCAATATAAACATCGTTTAGGATGATGGAATTCTTAATATAGCAATTATTTCCTATGAAGGATTCTTTGAATACCAGTGAATCCTCGACGGTTCCGTTAATGATGCATCCGCTTGAGATAAGGCTGTTCTTGACTCTTACGCCGACATTATATTTTGCCGGAGGAAGGTCGATAACCTTGGTGTAGATACTCGGATACTCATTAAAGAAATAGTTCCTGACTTCCGGTTTAAGGAAATCCATGTTGGTCTTGTAATAATCTTCAACTGTAGCTATGTTGGACCAGTATTCCTTGATCTTATAGCCGTAGATACGTTTCATGTCTTTGTATCTGACAAGAATATCACGTACAAAATCAAATCTTTCTTCAGCTTCAGCCTTCTCGATAAGTTCGATGAGCTGTCTTCTGCGGATAACGTAGATACCGCAGGATACTGTGTTTGATTTAGCTACAACAGGCTTTTCCTCGAATTCATCAATACGGCTCTCTTCATTCATTCTGATAGTACCGTATCTGTCGGTATTAACGTCTGCAGGCATATCCTTACATACTACTGTGATGTCAGCCTGCTTGCTGATGTGATATTCAAGGAGCTTGTTATAATCCATCTTGTAGACACAATCACCGGATGTGATTATCACATAGGGTTCATGACATTTCTTAAGGAAGTCGAGGTTCTGACCAATTGCATCCGCAGTACCTCTGTACCATCTTGAATTACTAGCAGTCTGGGTTGGTGTGAATATGAACATACCACCCTGCTTACGTCCGAAATCCCACCATTTACTTGATGAAAGGTGTTCATTAAGTGAACCCGCATTGTACTGTGTTATAACTCCAACTGTCTGAATGTGAGAGTTGGACATATTTGAAAGTGCGAAGTCAATACTGCGGTAATGACCTGCTATCGGCATTGCGCATACAGCTCTTTTCTCAGAGAGCTCGCCCATCTTGGAGCTGTTACCACCTGCCAGAATAATTCCTATTGCTCTCATGATTCATCACCTGCCTTATCCAGAGTCTTGCCGCTTGAAAGCTTTCCATTCTTGTAGTCTTTGGCTTCAGTAACGCCGTTGATCATTACGTTCTTACCGATCGTTACCTTATCCGGAATCACAGTTCCTTCACCGAGAGTAACAAGTCCTTCCCTGTATATATCTGGCCTCGTTTCGTTAGGCGCTTCCTCACCATCACCAAGCTTTACATAAGAGCCTACATGGCACTGCTCAGCGATGATCGCTTTTTCTATATTACTGTTCTCTCCGATCTGTGTACCATTCATTATGATAGAATGGCTGACAACGGTTCCTTTACCGATCTTAACACCGCTGCCTATTACGGAGTTGTAAACTTCACCTTCGATCTCAGATCCTTCACCTATGATACTTCTTTCTATAGTACTGTCAGGTCCGAGGTACTGCGGAGGCTGAACGTCATTCTTGGTATAGATCTTCCAGTATTCTTCATAGAGGTTGAACTCAGGAACAATATCTATAAGCTCCATATTAGCTTCCCAATATGAAGTAAGTGTTCCTACGTCCTTCCAGTAACTGTCAAATTCGTAAGCAAAGAGTCTTTCGCCCTTGCCATGGCAATACGGGATAATATGTTTACCAAAATCAAGTCCAGGCTGGTCACGGTTAACTGTGAGAGCCTCTTTGAGTGCCTTCCAGGAAAAGATATAAATACCCATTGAAGCAAGGTTTGAACGTGGATGCTCAGGCTTTTCCTCAAAGTCTACGATCTGGTTCTGATCATCTGTGATCATGATACCAAAACGGCTTGCTTCTTCCATAGGAACAGGCATAACTGCGATAGTAACATCTGCATTATTAGCCTTATGGAAATCGAGCATTGTCTCGTAATCCATCTTATAAATATGGTCACCGGAAAGGATCAGAACATAATCAGGATGATATGCTTCCATATACTCCATGTTCTGATAGATCGCATTAGCAGTACCTGTATACCATTCACTGTTTCCAACTTTCTCATAAGGAGGAAGAACAGTTACGCCACCAAAATTACGGTCGAGGTCCCAGGATATTCCGATTCCGATATGTGAATTGAGCTTAAGAGGTCTGTACTGTGTAAGTACGCCTACGGTATCAATTCCAGAATTAATACAATTACTGAGTGGGAAGTCTATAATTCTATACTTTCCCCCAAATGAAACTGCCGGTTTAGCCATCCTATCAGTGAGGACGCCCAATCTGCTACCCTGCCCCCCTGCGAGCAGCATGGCTATCATTTCCTTTTTAATCATCTTGCCACCTCGCGTATGATGTCGATTTTGAACATTTCTGTTCTTTTAAAATTGTGCATTAGCACTGAAAAAATAATGCGGAACTATATTGCAGCCTGATATTGCAGAACGTGACTGCAACGGTAGAACTATGGTAAAACATAAAGAAACGAAGATGCGAAATATCTCCGATTAAAAGTATATCACAGAATGTGCCATTATGAAACGTAAAATCGCAATAATTCATTTAATCATTTACTTAGGCTTCTTGCATAGGAAAAGATATAATTTAGTTTTAGCCGGTGGCCGGATATTATATATAATATCCGGCCACCTGTTAAATTCTATTTTTAGGCGTTTTTCGATGTGTGACGCTTCGGTGTGCGAAGTTAACGTCATTTATTGCTTATTTAACAGTCTGATAGAGATTTGCTATAATAAGGCCTGGTACACTTTGAAAGTGCACGAATTTTTCAACTTCAGGAAATCTTAGATTCTTGAATTGGCAATTCAAAACGCGGTACACGAAATAATTTATCTATAATATAGTAGGAGAATAAATATGAATATATATATTTCAGGAATATCTGGAACCGGAATGGGACCACTTGCTTTAATGGCCAAAAAAGCCGGAATAAATGTTTATGGTTCCGACAGGAGCCTTGGTGCAATAGCAAATGAGCTTGAAAACGCAGGAATTGAGTACCAGGTTGGTCCTCAGGATGGCACCTATTTTTCTGAAAAAATAGATTCAGTTGGAATAGACTGGTTCATTTACACTTCAGCTCTTCCTCAGGATCACCCTGAACTTGTTATGGCAAGAGACAGAGGAATCAAGGTATCAAAGCGAGATGAACTTATAGCTAAGCTGGTAAAAGATCTTGACCTTAAAATGGTAGCTATAGCCGGAACACATGGTAAAACAACTACTACATCAATGCTGGTCTGGGCAATAGACAAGCTTACAGATGATAATAATAACAGGCTCCTGCCCTCTTCATATCTTGTAGGAACCACTCTTTCTTTTGTTCCATCCGGATCCTACAAAGAAGGGGACAAGTTCTTTATTTATGAAGCGGATGAGTACGATAGGAATTTCCTTAATTTCCATCCATGGGTAAGCTTAATAACCTATGTATCCTACGATCATCCTGATATTTATAAGACAAGGGAAGATTATGAACAGGCTTTCATACAGTTTGAGGACCAGTCTGAGAAGGTAATCTTTGCAACTAAAGAAGCTTCCATCCACGGCGTAGACGTCCTTAAAGCTAAGGGCAAAAATCTGCAGATCATCCCAGGGATCGATCAGCGTATCAATCTTTCAGGAAGTCCAAGAAGAGAAGATGCAACCACAGCATTTTTTGCCATAAAAGAAATGCTTAGTTTCTGCGGCAAAGAGGTTTCCGATGAAAGAATCCTCTGCGTTTTAAACGAATTCCCAGGAGTAGGACGTAGATTCGAGCGTATATGTGAAGGCTTTTATTCAGACTATGCCCACCACCCGGAGGAAGTAAAAGCTACAATAGATATTGCCAAAGAAGAAGCCAGGAAGCTTTCCAAAAAGGGCGTTGTAGTCATTTATCAGCCCCATCAGAATACCCGCCAGCACGAAGTAAGGCACCTGTATAAGGATGCTTTCGACGAAGCGGACAAGATATACTGGCTTCCTACTTATCTTACAAGAGAAGATGAAAGCCTTCCTGTTATAACACCTGAGGAGTTTATAGCTGATATAAGTGCAAAGGATAAGGCATTTGTAGCTGAACTTGATGATGACCTTGCGGAAAAAATAAAGGCAGACCACAGCGATGGGTATCTGATTATACTATTAACTGCAGGACCTGCGGATAAATGGTTCAGAAACGTAGTAAAATAAACTGATTCTTTTCAGTGGATTAACGCACATGCCCAAATATACAACTATTTCCGACTTTTGAAAACATTAGTTAGCTTTAAAAATTTCTTTTGCAAAATTGCACTAAAGGAAACTTGTTGATAACAAGGGGTGCCGCAAATGTGTAAAGAATCGGCAATCACCAAGATGGCAAATGATTTTTCCACATTGTCCACATTTTAAACCGGATTTTTGGAGCGAAAACCTTTAAGATAACAACCGTTACATTCACATCCCCAAAGGCTTGTAAATGTGGCGGTTCTTTTTTGAAACTTCCACATTATCCACCGTCTCCACACTGATTTTATAAAATCTTTTAGCAAGCTACGCAAGGAGGGCAAATCGTCTTTTTGCCTATTTGCACGAAAAAATCCCTGTGCTATACTCTGAATTGTTCGGAGGTATTCAAAGCCGAACACTCAGATCCAAAGCGGATCTATCTAAATGTTTTTTTCACAGTATAAGGCTCATGTTTTATTTTTTACACAAACGAAGTGCCTGGCTTGTAGGGAGGAAGACATTTCGTAAAATTTGTGACACCAAAGGGGACACTAGCTTATGATGGGGAAAGTGACAATGAGTCATCACACAGCGGCCAGCCAGACTGCTGTTACCAACGCATTTATTGATTACTATATGGGAGATGCCAATGATGCTCAGATCAAGGTTTACCTTTACCTTCTGCGCATGATGCAGGCAGGACTTTCTACCAGCGTCTGTGATATCGCTGATAAATTCAATGACACCGAAAAAGATATAATGAGAGCCCTTACTTATTGGGAAAAGAAAGGACTCATAAGCCTTGAGTATGACGGGGCAGGTCATCTTCTTAGCATTTCTTTAGAAGATATTCCGGAAGTCCATGACAGCGCTAAAGTCACTGTTATGCCCGGATCAAGAGCCATCAAGGCAAGTTCACCTGCTACTCCTGCAATTGCTCATCGTCCTAAGAAATCAGACGAGAAAGAGAATCAGCAGCTTGTATTCCTTGCAGAGCAGTACTTTGGCAGAACTTTAAGTCCCGCTGATATCCAGAAGATCTTCTATATACATAATGACCTTGAGTTCTCTATGGATCTTATGGACTACCTGATGCAGTACTGCGCTGAACAGGGCAAAAAAGACTTCCGTTATATGGAGAAAGTCGCTGAGAACTGGGCAGAGGCAGGAATCAAGACTACTCGTCAGGCAAAAGCAAGAGCAAGAAAATATAATAAGAATGTTTATACCGTTATGAAGGAGCTTGGATTTGATAATACTCCCGCTCCTGCAGAAGCTGCATATATAGAACGCTGGTTCAACGAATATGGCTTTTCTCTCGAAATCGTTATCGAAGCCTGTTCAAGAACAGTTCTTTCTACACAAAAGAACAGACTCCAGTATGCAGAAGGTATATTAAAGAGCTGGCATGAATCTAATGTGTCATCTCAGGAAGATATAACTAAGCTCGACCAGAGTCATACCGTAGAATCTTCAGATAATACTAAAGCTTCAAAGAAGACATCAGGCAAGAACAACTTATATCTTCAGTTCCAGCAGAACACCTATGACTTTGATGCTTTAGAAAAAGAACTAATAAAAAACTGAAATATCAAACGCAACAAGCAAACCAAACTTCCCAGCTATTATGGGGAGATGCTTAAGACTATATAGGAAGATTCCGCTGAAATAATCCTCGATCGTTATCCGTACGAGGAGTGCCCAGGGGCATCGTATGTTGAAACGTAAAACCACTTTACGTCTTCGATAAATACAATGCGAACAACATAAGCCCCTACGACGAGTGGCAAGGTAGAGCGAGGATTATTTCAGCGGAATCTTCCGGCCACAACTATCAACTTCCCCATAATAACCGGGAAGTTTGAACCAAAATACACCTCAGGGAGCAGACCATTGGCACTTAATAACGCGCAATATAATGAAATCATGCACGAGTACGAGATCAAACAGCTTAAGAGCCGCGCAGAGGCAGACAAAAGACGCGACTATGTTTACGCTCATGTCCCGGGATACAGGGAACTGGATCAGTCGATTCCCTCCATTTCGGTTGATTTTGAGATAGGGAGGCTATCAGGTGACAATCAGAGCATGGATGTTCTGAGGCAAAAGCTGGCTGCTGTCATCGCACGCAAGAAATCCCTGCTGAAGGAGGCTGGTCTTCCGGAAGACTATCTCGAACCTGTATACGAATGTCCTGACTGTAAGGACACAGGTTATATAGGTACTGGGAAATGCCATTGTTTTCAACAGCGCACAATTAAGCTTCTCTATGCTAAGTCCAATCTGGAACTGTTGACCAGTACAAACAACTTTAATAAGTTGTCGGAAGAGTATTATGGAGGTGATGATCTAGCGCATTTTCAGGCAGCGGAAAAAATCTCTAAAAGCTTCGTTAAAAACTTCAGAACAGACTACCAAAATATAGTTTTCTATGGTACAGTAGGAACCGGTAAAACCTTTTTATCTATTTGCATAGCAAAGGAACTGCTTGATCAGGGAACTGCCGTGATATATTTCAGTAGCAGCGACCTTTTCAGACAACTTTCGGATTATGCATTTGATTATAATTCAAAATCCGAACTTGAAAACCTTTGCGATTACCTTTACAATTGTGAATTGCTGATAATAGATGATTTAGGTACAGAACTTACAAACTCCTTTGTTATCGCTCAGTTGTTTACTATCCTAAACGAGAGAGACTTAAGGCATAGATCTACTATTATTTCAACTAATCTCTCACTACAGGAAATACATGGCAGATATCAGGACAGGGTATTTTCACGTATCATGAGTCATTTCCAGCTTCTTAAATTAACGGGTACAGACATACGTCTGCAAAAAGCAAAAAGGTAAGTTTTGGGAATACTGTTTTCAAGTGAAAGTGAGGATTTTTTTCAATGCCAAAAAGAGAAGAAAAACGTGATCTGGAGACCATTCCGGTAGGTTCCCTGGGAGTTATCCCCCTTAAGGGTGTCAGGAAACTGGCTGAACAGGTAGATTATTACCTTGTTAAATGGAGGGCAGAACGTGAGAACGAGCACAAGGGGAGTCTCGCATTCTCCGGTTATGAGCGTCCTTCATACCTTCTGGATTGTGACCTTCCAAGATTCGGAACCGGTGAAGGTAAAGGTGTTATCAAGACTTCTGTAAGAGGTGATGACCTTTACATTCTGGTAGATGTTGTTAACTATAGTCTGACATATAAACTTTTTGGCAAAGAAAATCATATGTCTCCTGATGATCATTATCAGGATTTAAAGAGAATTATTGCAGCTGTTGGCGGTAAGGCACGCAGAATCACAGTGATCATGCCATTCCTTTATGAGTCACGTCAGCACAAGAGATCAGGACGCGAATCCCTCGACTGTGCAATCGCGCTTCAGGAACTGACATCCATGGGTGTAGATAACATTATCACATTCGATGCACATGATCCTCGTGTACAGAACGCTATTCCGCTCAATGGTTTTGAAACAGTTCGTACAACTTATCAGTTTATAAAAGCACTCCTGCGCAATGTGAGCGGCCTCAAGATTGATTCGGATCATATGATGGTAATAAGCCCTGATGAGGGAGGCATGGGCCGTGCTATATATCTGGCCAGCGTACTTGGCCTTGATGTAGGCATGTTTTACAAGCGTCGTGACTACACTCAGGTAGTTGACGGACGTAACCCGATACTGTCCCACGAATTCCTGGGATCTTCAGTAGAAGGTAAGACAGTTATCATCATAGACGATATGATCTCTTCCGGGGAAAGCATGCTTGATGTTGCCGCAGAGCTGAAAGAGCGCAAGGCCGCCAGGATCTACGTATTCTCGACCTTTGGACTCTTCACATCAGGACTCGAGAAGTTTGATGAAGCCTATGAAAAGGGCATTATCGACAGAATCCTGACGACCAATCTGATCTATCAGACACCGGAGCTTCTCTCACGCGAATGGTACATTAGTACTGACATGAGCAAGTATATTGCTTATATTATCGACACACTTAATCATGATGCTTCTATCAGTGATCTTCTTAATCCTGTAGAACGTATCAATTCAATCATAACTCGTTACAATAACGGAGAATTAGAAGAATTCGCAACACTGAAAAATTAAATTTTTTCAGTCAAAAATCAAGTTACGAAAAACTTACACCAACTTTTAAAGGACCATCACTGGGGAGTGATGGTCCTTTTATTTTTCGCTGTGCGAAGTTTGCGTTGTCATTGCATCATAGATTCTATGATTCTATAAATTCTCGTTTCTATTTGTACAGATACGTCAGGAAATGATTTCCGTTTTCCTCAAATAAGTCTATAGAATCATTCATTCCATTCTTATAAACGCTGGCTGTTCCCTTAGCAGGATTAAAGAGGACTATATTCTGGCTGTTAAAGCCTATAAGAAGCATAGCGCTACCATCAGATAATCTTACCATTACAGGGATATCCTGATTAAGGTAATAGAGCATAGCATTCATGTCGCAGCCATCATATTCAAGGATAGTCGCTCCAGGAAGACTCTGCGCAAGGATCTCTTCTGCAGTACTGCCCTCTTCAAGCATCTTTCCAACATCAACATTTATGCCTTCAAATTCAAGCATAGTCCTCAGGCACACTTCTGTAGAATTATCAGCACTGTAATTCTTATCTTCTACATTATAGGTTATGCTCATGATCTGATTACTTGTAAGAAGGTTACCAGAATACCATACGTAATCGTTAGAGTTATCCACTATAACACCCTTGCAGGCGTAAGCCTTATTAAGAGCATCAGCGGCATCTACCGTGATATCCGTAACCTGGTCCTTGTTATATACAAAGAACATATTGTTTTCTGTACTGCTCTTTTCAACAGGTACTTCCCTGCTTCCTTCATATAATGTCTGAGAAGGAGTCAGCACCTTAAGAGAAGCCGCTGTTACTGAGTTCTTAAGGCTTATCCTTGCAGTAAGCTTATAAGCATCAGTATTTACATATTCAAGAATGTTAGAGCCTTCTTCGACTTCAAGCGTACTCATGATCTGGTCCTGAGTTGACTCCTCGTAAAAGCCTGTTCCTTCATTCCATTTAACTCTGGACAAGATGATCTGATTGTCCTTAATGAGAGTTCCTACAGTAAAGTTACCCTCTGACTTATAGTTTTCAAGAAGTCTTCCCTCTTTGTCCTGTATTCTAATTGAATACATAGCATATACAGGATTACCCATCTGATCATCATGGATATCTTCTTCTTTGACAACGCCATATACAAGGTCATCGTCCATGTATCCAAGAAGGATTATATACTCGCCGTCATCAGGCTCAATAGTAGTAACAGCCTGAGTTGCAAAGTTCATGATATTTATGGACTTAAGGCCGTCCCTGCTTGACTTGTCCTGCCAAGCTATCATCTCTCCTGACTCTGGCATCTCATACTCACAGCCAAGCATATTGCTGATGACTGATTCATAGGTCCTGCCTTCAAGATCAACTGCCAGCAGGTCGCTTCCAAGTATTACATAGAACTGGCTGCTGTTACCAAGTGTAGCGATCTTTTTGGCATATGCCATGATAATGTCTTCAGACTGATTACTCGGGATAAAGACCTGCTCTTCTACAGTATTGGTGGATGCATTGTAAGCATAAACCGCAATACCGACTTTTCCCTCATGAATTCCGCGGTTCATATATCCTGCAACAGAGAAATATACGTTACCCGCTTCATCGATATTCAGGATCTGAATCGAGTTACCCTGATACATGCATCTTGTATCATTATTATTTTCATCATAGAAGCCAAAGATAAATGCAAGTTTATTATTTGTAACATTGTAGGAAAAGAGTCTGTCCTGACATACAAATGCAAATGCTGATCCGCCCTCATTTTCAGTAAATTCTATATTGTCTGTATCAGCTATTCCTAAACTTATCTCTCCGCCGTCAAACTCAGATTTATCAGGCGTAAAAATGCTATCCATCGTGCGTTCATAGTTAAGAAGATAGATCCTGTCTTTGGTGTAGCGCACTCTGAAATACTCTTCTACATTGCAGGTATATTCTTTTTCTCCACCTACTGTCACCTGATACTTAAGAAGAAAGCTTCCTGTCTGCTTGTGAAGATCCACAGTCAGAACTTCAGGATCAGTATGGGACTTAATCTCAAGATCACCCCAGGTGACCTGATTTAAACTTGAATTGATATTAACCTTGGCATATGAAGTATTATCACCTGATGAATTAGACTCAAGATATGTCTTTATTTCTTCAGGAGCTTTTTCTTTGTCAAAAGTAGTCTCTGAAAAGTGCTTTACAAAATCAAGCTTCTCGTCAAAATAATAGCGCTCTTCATCACCTGTCCATACGATCCTTGAAATGTATCTGACAGTCTGGTCATTTACGTCAGCCATTATCACAAGAGCGTATTCTTTATTTTCATCTATAAGGTCTTTTATCTGGAAATTAAGTGTTACAGTATCCTTCGCAGCACTTTTTGAAGCGCTGTCTATCTGGGTGCTTTCAACAAGGCTGCTGCCGTCAAGAGTTCTTACTTCGAATTTGAAATTCGTAGCATCCTGACCATACAGATTCATCACTGCAGTTATTTCCCTGTTTACTCCTGTGGGGAAAATAGTACCATGTATGTACTTTACATCCATTTCAGATGTATAACCATAAAGGGTACACAGGGAATTTTCATTTTCAATTAAAGACAATGTCGGAAGAGTCGCCAAAGACATCTGAGCAGTCATATCACTTCTCTGATGATTAGTAAAACGACTTATCAGAATAAGGCTCAAGATAAAAACTATGATTATATATATGATCTTTATTATCGTCTTTTTCATGATGGTTTACCAAATATATTTTATCATTTGACTTATTATCCGTCACAATGTAAGCTATTTTTAATAACCTAACGTTTAGCATATATGGAAAACCGTGAGGTGGAATATGGAAAATCCAATTCTGTACCGTAAGCGGATAATACCAGATGAGTGTATTAAATTAAAGGATGACGTCATTCTCTATCATGATTCAAGCATGATCATGACGTCGTGGCATGCTTTTCGCAAAAAAGATTATCTTTCTTACGGGTATTCCTGTTATTTCCTGGATCAAGGCTTCAAATTAAGTAAGTTCTACAGAGACGATGGCACCTTCAGCAGGTGGTATTTTGACATCGTATCCTATCAAAAAGGTCCCGAAGACAATTCAATAATGGTCGTTGACCTTCTGGCAGATGTTGTCATCTATCCTGATGGCAGGTTCGAAGTCGTCGATCTGGACGAACTAGCCCAGGCTTATGACAAGAGCCTTCTGACAGCCGGACAGATGCACGAATGTCTTGAAAGTCTTGACCGCCTTATAAAGATCATCAACGAAGGAAGACTGTCTGAACTTTACCTTCCTTTGGAGATCCAGATCTCAAAAGAGCGGAACAATGTCCACTAAATGAAAGTCATCTGACATTATCCTTAAAGGGATATAAATCTGCCCATCTTTAGTAGAAAATATGGTTGCCGATCTGTATACCTTCAAGTCCCGGAATAGGAGTCCTAAAGTATACGCAGGTTCCAACATTAGTCACTCCGCTCATGGCTTCATCTGCTGCCCTGTAGCAGGAAGCTGTTGCCTTGTCCTGCGCAAGTGCAAGCTCAAGTCTTCCACTGGCAACAGGTGCAAACTGTTTGTTTTGGTATATAACTCCCACAACCGTATCAGGATACACACTGGATAATACCCTGTTTATTACGACAGCGCCTACTGCAAGCTGTCCATCATATGGCTCTCCGCCTGCTTCACAGTAAATAAGATTAGCAAGAAGGTATCTGTCACCTTCTGCAAATGTTACTTCTGATATATCTCTCCATGAGGATTGTGCAGCAAGTCTTGATAGTCTTATCTCTTCTTCAAGCTTTTTCTGAAGCTCTGCTATATCATTGTCCTTAGCAGCAATCTCCGCTTCTTTAGCCTCAGCTTCTGCTTCCGCAGCATCGATCTGATCAGCATAGCTACTTACAGCATTACTTGTAGATGTAACAAGTCCTGATACTCTGCTTTGCTCTTCCATCTGAGCTGTCTGATATGCTTCAAGCTGTGCCTGCTCTTCTTCAAGAAGCGCCTTGGCTTCTTCGATCTGCGCTACAGTATTCTGATACGCAAGCAGCTGCTCTCTGTCATATTCAGAAAGGCGCTGTATATACTCACTGTTATTCAGAAAATCCGCAAAGCTTTCAGATTCAAGAAGCATTTCTATAAGCACAAAATCCTGAGACTCGTATATGAACTGAATGCGCTTTTTCATAGCAGCATACTGGTCTGCCTCTGTCTGCATTGCAGCCTCAAGCTGGGCCTGTGTTTCTTCTATCTCTGTCTTTTTGGCATCGATATCAGCCTCTATTCTAGCCAGATTATTACTTACATCCGACAACTGGGTATTAAGGTCTGAAAGCTCAGATTTAAGGTCGCTCTGGGTAGACTTAAGGTCATCTATATCCTCATTTTTATCATCAAGCTCATTTTGAAGATCTTCGCGCTCCTGCTTGGCATCTTCCAAAGCTTTCTTGGTTTCAGATGTAGCAAACACTGTAAAAGGTTCGTTAACCGCAGCAAAGCGTATACAAATCGAAGTCACGACACAAAGTGCCATGACCTGAAATGCTTTTTTCACCCTTCTATGTGTTTGTTTCGCCCCTCGCCTTCTCGCCATAAAAATTCCGTCTTAAATAGAAATGTGTATATTACGACCTGTACGCTGATACTGATAATACCTTACACCTGCAGCATTGAACATCTTCTTGGATGCTCTTGTGGATGCTGTGTTTTCATACTTGTCACTATCATAGATGACAGTTCTTATTCCTGCCTGGATGATAGCCTTGGCACATTCATTACAAGGGAAAAGAGAGACATATATCTTTGCACCTTCAAGTGAACCACCGCGATAGTTTAAGATCGCATTAAGCTCTGAATGGGTAACGAATGGATATTTAGTTGCAAGTTCATCCTCGCCGTCCCTTTCCCAGGGGAACTCTTCATCAGAGCAGCCTTTAGGAAATCCGTTATAACCCATGGATAATATCTTGTTGTCCTCACTTACTATGCATGAACCAACCTGAGTATTGGGATCCTTGGATCTCATGCCTGCAAGCTTCGCAACTCCCATAAAGTACTCATCCCAGGTAATATAGTCTTCTCTTTTCATCTTAGTCCTCCGAACAAATTATTTTGTTCCGAAAATTCTGTCACCTGCATCGCCAAGTCCAGGTACGATGTAGCCGTTCTCGTTAAGCTTCTCATCAACTGTTCCAATGAAGATATCAATATCAGGATGAGCTTCCTGAACAGCCTTGATTCCTTCAGGAGCAGCAATGATGCACATAAAGTGGATATGTCTGCAGCCCTTGTCCTTGAGCATCTGAATAGCTGCAGCTGATGATCCGCCTGTAGCAAGCATAGGATCTACTACGAAGATCTCTCTTTCTGTAACATCAGCAGGAAGTTTGCAGTAGTATTCTACCGGCTTAAGTGTTTCAGGATCACGATAAAGTCCGATGTGACCAACCTTTGCAGCAGGTATAAGCTCAAGCATACCATCAACCATTCCAAGACCTGCACGAAGGATCGGAACTACGCAAAGCTTTCTTCCTTTAAGTTCCTGAACGACTGTCTTAGTAATGGGTGTCTCTATCTCAACATCCTGAAGCTCAAGATCTCTTGTAGCTTCATAGCAGATAAGCTCAGCTATCTCACCGATGATTCTTCTGAATTCGTTTGTTCCTGTTGTCTTTCTTCTGATAAGACCAATCTTGTGTTTGATAAGTGGGTGATCCATTACTACTATTTTGGACATTGTTGTTCTCCTCTTTTATAGATAATAGTTATATAACTTTTGATGCATATAAAGAAAAATATCTAATGCTAATTATTTATTGATTCAGGCTTCCATATCCATCATTTTCTGAATTCTGCGGCTGTGCTTTTCAAGACCTGAAAATTCTGTATCAAGGAATGTATCAACGATCTCACATCCAAGAACAGGGCCTACGAATCCGCCTCCCATAGCAAGAACGTTAGCATCATTGTGCTCCCTTGTAAGTCTTGCTGATGATACTTCAGAGCAAAGTGCGCAGCGAACGCCCTTAACCTTATTAGCTACCATTGAAATACCAATTCCGGTTGTGCAGATAACAATACCCTTTTCACATTCTCCGGATGCTACAGCCTTAGCTGCTGCAAGACCAAAATCAGGATAATCGCAGGAATTCTTGTCATAAGTACCAAAATCCTTGTACTCGATTCCTCTCTCCTTAAGATGCTCCATTACTGCGACTTTAAGATCATAGCCGCCATGATCACTGCCAAGTGCTATCATTGTTGTACTTCCTTCCATATTTTTCTGGTTTATGATGAAATCATCTATGCAGCTGATTTATCAACTTTAATCTAAGTGTTCTACATGCTGACCGGCTGCTTTTAAAAGCCGGTTCATTATAGCCTGACCTATACCATTTGTATCAAAGGATTCTGAAAACATGACATCCACATCTTCGTCATCAAACTCACGAAGTATGCGGAAAAGCTCGTGCGCAACGCTCTCCTCGTTTTCCCTTGACCCTACGCTCTTGACTACATCAGCTTTATAATCCCCAGCCGTTGCATCTGTAGCAATGACACCGACCTTAAGACCCTGCTCATGCATCTTTATCGCACGCTCATTAATATATTCTAACACATGTTCCTGCGAACCTTCCACTATTGTAAGCTCGCCTTTAGGCGCATAGTGGCGGTATTTCATACCGGGTGCCTTGGGCTTTTCTTTTGAATTTGAATCTATTATCGTCTTATCGATACTTACATTTGGAAGTACCTCTTTTAACATCTCATAGGTTATGTAACCGGGGCGAAGTATCATGGGAACATCTGAAGTAAGATCGACTATAGTTGACTCAAGGCCTATTCCAACCTGGCCTCCGTCTATTATCATGTCAACCTTGCCGTCAAGATCTTCTATGCAGTACTTGGCAACTGTAGGTGACGGTCTTCCTGATGTGTTAGCGCTTGGCGCTGCAATAAATCCGCCGCCTTCCCTGATCATCTGTGCTGCGATCTTATTGCTTGGCATACGTACTGCAACAGTATCAAGACCGCCTGTTGTCTCAAGCGGGATAAGATCTGACTTATTAAGGATCATAGTAAGTGGTCCCGGCCAGAAAGCCTTAGCAAGTTTTAAAGCTTCTTCCGATACATCTGATGCTACCTTGTACAGATCCTCAACCTGCCAGATATGCACTATCAGCGGATTATCTGAAGGTCTGCCCTTTGCAGCATAGATCTTTTTTGACGAGTCAGGATTTCTTCCGTCCCCGCCAAGTCCGTATACAGTCTCTGTGGGAAAAGCAACAAGGCCTCCTGCAAGAAGGATCTGGCCTGCTTTTTTCAAAGCTTCCTGCGCCTTTTCGTCAATATTGTTTTCATCAATTACTACTACCTGTGTTTCCACTTTTACTTCCTCTTACCACTCTTTTATCGATATTTAAATCAACTCTTATATAAATATTATATTTATACAGATATCATTTGCTTTTTATTGATATATATTTCTATCATTTGTTTTTTTCTTACTGCCATCTGCAAATATATCGTTAATTATTAACGTATGTCTCCAGTATAGGCCATATATCGCTTGTCTCGTATCCAAGCTGCCATGCAGCAACGCCTGCACAGCCGTTTACATTCATGACATTGAGCTTGGTCTGGATGGATTCTGCATCTTCAAGCCAGATCTCAACCTTAGTTCCGTCAGATTTTGTAAAAGTACCATAATACTGGCATGTATTCTGATCCCAGGTCATCTCGATGTTATTGGCTCTTATATATTCACTTGCCCATGACATTCCGCCTGCCTGGCTGGTTACTGTTCCATCAGTACTTGTAAACCATATTCTTGTATAGAAAGGAATACCATTGACAAGCTTATCTGCCGGTACATCTTCAAGAGTATTCTTGATACCGTCTTCAACATAGGATATGGATGCAACGGAGCCGGCTTCTGCGCTTCCTTCATAATGCTCATCATATGCCATTATGATCACATAGTCGCATACAACTCCAAGCTCTTTTCTGTGGAAAAAGCTATTGCCCATAGGAACAGGAATATCAACAGAAAGTACTGTTCCATTTGCCCTGCAGGCTATTGAAAGTTCCCTTAAAAACTCAATATAATCTTCGCCGCCATCAGCTGTGATATCTTCAAGGCTTGAACCTGTAAACTCAAGGTCGATATTGATTCCGTCGATTCCATAGGCTCTTACTTCGCTCATAAGGTTATCAATGAGCCTTGCTCTTGATGTGCTGCTTGCAAGTACCGTAGCAGTATTACCCTCTCCATCACGGAAGAAAGAGTTGTTGAAGTTATCAAGTGCTGCCCATACCTGCATTCCATTATTATGAGCTGTATTTACATAATCCTGTCCGGCAAAAGATTCTATGCCGCCTTCGTTGTCACTAAGTGAAAACCAGGTTGGTGATATAACATTGATCCCGGTAGTTCCTGAAATTGCAGATGAAAGGGTTGAATTACCAGCCTGGCCGCCAATAGAGTGCCATACAAGGTTAACCTTGCCATTCATCTTAACAGATGTATATTCAGGCTCTGCATAATGACTTGGAGCAAGGAGATCAACTGTCTGGATATTATCAAGGAACTTGTTCTCAACATATCCGATATAGCCGTCAGGGCTTACAACCTTGGCCCAGTCTTCAAGCTTTTCAAGGACTACGACTGTGTCTGCTTTTTTAAGTCCGACAAGGATCTCGCTCTTAACGCCTCCGCGGAGTCTAAGCTTGGTATCCTTTTTGATAGTAGCTCTTACCTCCTGACCAAATTCAGTAAACATTGTGATATGGTTAGGATCGGTGTAAGCTGTATATGAGTAGTTAGTGTATTTCTTTACATAGTCCATTGCTACGTAAAGGGTATCACCTTCGAAAACTGCAGCTTTATATCCAAGATCTTCTGATGATCCGTCAGTAGAAGTTACAGTGCTTTCGCCAACTCCGATAGTTAAGATCGCAGTAGGAGTTGTATAAACAAGGATTTCTTCCTCTTCGCCGTAGTAGAAACGGTCGTTTAAGTACTCCTGTACATCAGAAAATGTCATATAATATACGCCATCAATAAGTCTCGCGTGAAGATCAGTTTTTTCATACTGGAGAATTATCGGAACATCCGCTTCATCTTCTATTCCAAAATAGCTTGTAGTATCAGCCTGTTCATTACTGTAGGAGTATTTGTCATATAAATACTTACCTGCATAGCCTCCTCCAAGCAGTATGATAAGGACAACAATTATTAGTACCGGTATAACCTTATGTTTCATAAAATCTCTTCCCTCAAATTCTAATAGTTTTGGCCGGGTTATATTTTACCACATTGTGATATATTAAAAAAGCACAGCCATCTGATCATTAGTCGAATGGCTGTGCGTCTATAGGCTTTGTGACCCCAGTTACAAGTATATGCAATTGGCGGGATCCTCTTGTTATAAATGTACTCTTGTCACAAGTATTTCTTTTGCCAAAAAAGACCTGTATCAGCACCAAAAGGTATCCGTGATATACTTACTGATACAATTTCATATTTTAACCTCATGTCACGAGTGAAACGAGTGACTAATGGTTGAAGTGGTGGAGCTCGCGACACCACTTTGTGAAGTTTGAAAATTTTATTTTCAAACTTATCCTTTTTTGCAAAAAAGATGCTCTATCTTCTTATGAGATGCCATTCCGTACCCTGATAAAAAACTTACTTGAAATATCGTAGCGAAATGCTACTTACAGACTGCGAAATATCAGCGTTTTTGTTTTGGTATATCTGCAAATTATGGCTCCCAAAACACATAACCCATAAAAATACCGCAGGTATGATAATTTCAGAATTTGATACGTTGTTTAATTAAAATTGTTTGTTATTTTTCAAAAATGGGTAATCCCTCAGACCAATATGTCTGTAAGGCGTTCTGACTGATGCAGAACTAATTACGAAATTTTAGAAAACATACCCCCCTTCCGGATACATATCCTGGAAAGGCGTCTCACGAAAATGTATTATATACCCATTAGTGTCTTTTCGCAAGGGTCTTATTAATAAAATCTTTTTTATTTTTTAGAAAAAAGGCTCTTAAATTTAGGGCTTTGGACCGATACATATATTGACATTACCCATGGTTTACCTTAGTATTTGTGTAATCAATTTTTACAGCCAGGTTTTCAAGGATGAAATAACAAAAGCAGGAGGTAAGTTTATGAAAATTGAGAAGGTGAATGATCACCAGATCCGTTGCACACTTACCAGAGAGGATCTTACCAAGAGACAGCTCAAAGTTAGTGAGCTCGCATATGGTACTGATAAAGCGCGTGAACTTTTCCAGGAAATGATGCATCAGGCCAATACTCGTTTTGGCTTTAATGCAGAGGACGTTCCGCTCATGATAGAGGCTATTCCTGTTAATTCCGAATGTATAATATTAGTTATTACAAAGTCCGAGGATCCTGAAGAACTCGATACCCGTTTTTCAGAATTCGGGCCGTCTGTTCAGGATGATAATGCGTCGTATGAAAACGGGAATGTCGACTATTCAGAAAATACAGAAGAAAACGAAGATGAAGAGGTCATGGATCTGTTCCATCGTCTTCAGGATGGCGATTTCTCCGGTTTCCTTGATGGAGTTACAAATCATGAGTCCAAGAGACTTAAGACAGGTTTAAATGCATCTATAAAAAGAGCTGCAAGAAACAGTGAAAATTCCTTCTGCTGCTTCAAGCTTGGATCCATGCATGATGTACTTAAGCTCCCGGCACTCCTTCCTCCGGGATTCCACGCTCGTAATACCTTATTCCGCAATGAGGATGAGGGCGGATATCTTCTCTGCATATATGGCAACCAGAATGATAAGCGTTTCATCAATCTTTGCAATCTGTTCGGTGAATATGCAAAGATGGTGGATACAGCAACCTACAGCTCTATCTTCCTTGAAGAGCACTATCCAATAGTTATAGCTGATAAAGCCCTTCAAAAACTAGCTTCAGCAAGTGAATAAAAATTCTACGAAATCCGCAGTCTTCTGCGGATTTCTTTTTTGTGTCCCGGTACGTCAAATAGTCTGAATGCTGCCTGACACTATAAAAATCCCCCTGCAGCTTACGCCGCAGAGGGATAATTGTGTCTTTTTAGATTAGGTCACCTATTGGCGATCCTTATCTCTTAACTGTTTGTATCATACATTGATACGAGTCTCTCAAGGTATGCAAGGTGATCCTTAGCATTCTGAGCATTCTCAGCGTACATTCTGTCAGCATTAGCAGGATTGCTCTTCTTCAGTGACATGTAACGAACCTCACCATCAAGGAATTCCTGATAGTTCTCAGGTTTTGTGTTCTTGAAGTCGAGTGTGAACTTCTTGCCTTCTGCTGCTGGGTTGTATCTGAAGAGGTTCCAGTAACCGCACTCAACGGCTCTCTTTTCCTCTGTCATACATCCTGTCATACCGCCGTTAACCTTGATACCATGGTTGATACAAGGAGCATAAGCGATAACAAGTGATGGACCCGGATAAGCCTCAGCCTCACGAAGAGCCTGAAGTGTCTGGTTCATGTTAGCACCCATAGCGATCTGAGCTACATATACGTAGCCATAGCTCATAGCGATAGAAGCAAGGTCTTTCTGCTTGATAGCCTTACCACCTGCTGCGAACTGTGCAACAGCACCTACAGGAGTAGCCTTGGAAGCCTGTCCGCCTGTATTTGAGTAAACCTCAGTGTTAACAACGAGAACGTTTACATCCTTACCGGAAGCAAGTACGTGGTCGAGACCACCGAATCCGATATCGAATGCCCATCCGTCACCACCGAAGATCCACTGTGACTTCTTAGCAGCAAAGTCTGCATTCTTCTTGATGAATGTTGCAGCTTCAGAGTTGTCACCTGCAAGTGCAGCGATCATCTCTTCTGTAGCAGCTGTATTTGTAGCACCATCATTAAATGTATCGAGGTACTTCTTAACTGCTGCATTGTCAGAGAGCTTCTCAGCCTGTTCCTTAACTTCATCACGCAGAGCGTTCTGAGCAAGAAGCATACCGAAACCAAACTCAGCATTGTCTTCGAAGAGTGAGTTATCCCATGCAGGGCCATGACCCTTCTCGTTTACTGTATAAGGAGTTGAAGGTGAGGAGTTACCCCAGATAGATGTACATCCTGTAGCATTAGCTACGTACATTCTGTCACCAAACAACTGTGTAACAAGCTTAATATAAGGTGTCTCACCGCAGCCTGCGCAAGCGCCTGAGAACTCAAGGAGAGGTTTCAGGAACTGTGAGCCCTTGATCGTAGATGACTTGAAGTTCTCTACAACGTCTGTCTTTGTAGGAAGTGTTACGGCATAGTCAAAGCCTTCCTGCTGCCACTGGTTCTTAGCAAGCGCACCCATAACAAGAGTAACCTTCTCCTGCATGTTACCAGGACATACATTTGCACAAGATCCGCAACCTGTACAGTCAAGAGCAGATACTGTGATACCGAACTTGTATCCATCCATACCCTTGAGGTCTACGAGCTTCATGTCCTTAGGAGCCTTAGCAGCTTCATCAGCTGTCATAGCTACAGGACGGATTGCTGCATGAGGACATACAAGTGAACAGAATGTACACTGGATACACTTCTCAGGGTTCCATTCAGGAACGTTAACAGCAATACCACGCTTCTCGTATGCAGATGATCCTGAAGGTGTAGAACCATCAGTATAAGGAGCAACATCGGAAACTTTCAGGTTGTTACCTTCCTGAGCGTTAACCTTAGCCTGAATGTTGTTAACGAAGTCAATAACATCCTTGCGATCGCCCTTAGCTACTGTGAAGTCAAGGCCTTCATCCTTGCCATCTTTCCATGACTCAGGGATCTCAACCTTGATAAGGTTCTTAGGATCTGCACCAGCATCAATAGCCTTCCAGTTCTTCTCAACGACATCCTGACCTTTACGTCCGTATGTCTTCTGAGCAGCGTCCTTCATGAACTTAAGAGCGTCTTCCTTAGGAATGATCTCTGTAATTGTGAAGAATGCAGACTGAAGGATTGTATTGATTCTTGTAGGTCCCATTCCAACTTCAACACCGATCTTGGAACCGTTCATGATATAGAAGTTGATCTTGTGATCATAAATATATTTCTTAACCTGTCCAGGAATTTCTTTTTCCAGATCTTCTACAGACCATGGGCAGTTGAGGAGGAATGATCCGCCATCAACGATCTCCTGTACCATGTTGAACTTACGGATATATGAAGGATTGTGGCAAGCTACAAAGTTAGCTGTCTTGATCAGGTATGTTGACTTGATAGGCTTCTTACCAAATCTAAGGTGAGACATGGTAACACCACCTGACTTCTTGGAGTCATAGTCAAAATATGCCTGAGCATACATGTCTGTGTTATCACCGATGATCTTGATGGAGTTCTTGTTAGCACCTACAGTACCGTCAGCACCAAGGCCCCAGAACTTACAGTTGGTTGTTCCTTCAGGTGTTGTAACGAGAGGAGCACCAGCATCAAGTGAAAGGTTAGTAACATCATCAGTAATACCGATTGTGAATTCAGGCTTAGAATCGTTGTGGAATACAGCAACGATCTGGTTTGGAGTTGTATCCTTTGATCCAAGACCATAACGGCCGCAGAATACAGGAACAGCTTCAAACTTTGTGCCCTTAAGAGATGCGATAACATCAAGAGCAAGAGGCTCATGAAGTGATCCGGGCTCTTTAGTTCTGTCGAGAACTTCGATCTTCTTAACTGAAGCAGGAAGTGCATCAACCAGGGCCTTAGCGCAGAATGGACGGTAAAGTCTTACCTTAACTACGCCGACCTTTTCGCCTTTAGCTTCAAGGTAATCGATTGTCTCTTCGATTGTATCGTTAACTGAACCCATCGCTACGATTACAGTTTCAGCATCAGCTGCACCATAATAGTTGAAGAGCTTATAGTCAGTACCGATCTTAGCATTAACCTTATCCATGTATTTCTGAACGATGTCAGGAATAGCTGTATAAGCGTTATTGCATGATTCTCTTGTCTGGAAGAAGATATCAGGGTTCTGAGCTGAGCCCATCTGACGAGGGTGATTTGGATTGAGTGCATTCTTCTTGAAATCGTCGATTGCATCAAATGGAGCAAGATCCTTAAGATCCTCATCGCTCCAAACAGCGATCTTCTGAATTTCATGAGATGTACGGAAACCATCGAAGAAGTTAATGAAAGGAAGTTTTCCTTCAAGTGCTGCACAATAAGCAACAGGAGTAAGATCCATAACTTCCTGAACTGATGACTCACAAAGCATTGCAGCACCGGTCTGACGGCATGCATATACGTCGGAGTGATCACCAAAAATGTTCAGTGCGTGTGAAGCTACGCAACGAGCTGATACGTTGAAAACACCGGGGAGACGCTCACCAGCAACCTTATAAAGATCAGGTATCATCAATAAAAGACCCTGAGATGCTGTATAAGTTGATGTGAGGGCACCGGCTACAAGTGATCCGTGAACAGCGCCAGCTGCGCCGCTCTCTGCCTGCATTTCTGTAATCTGTACTGTACGTCCGAAGATGTTCTTCTTTCCTGCAGTTGCCCATTCATCTACATGCTCAGGCATAACAGATGATGGTGTGATCGGGTACATGGCGGCTACTTCTGTATAGGCGTATGATGCATATGCAGCAGCTTCATTGCCGTCCATGGTTTTCATGTTTCTTGCCATTATTATTCCTCCTACCTTATTTTTACAATACAGACCCTATATGAAGATCTGTATCTACAGTTTCCGGAAATGAAAAGATTTTTGTAAAAAATCCCACATTTCTATGCAAGTTTTCTGATATAACGATTTGTGCAGAAAATTTTGCCAGAAATGAGCACAAAATAGCCCGTTATTATCATATAATACTGCAAATATCATAATATCATTTGGGTCAATCAATGTCAACGCGAGTAATTATTAACAATCCTTAAACTTTCGACATACACTAATATGTGCAATATCCATAAGTACCAACATCTTCGGCATTAGCAAAAGCTAACAAACTTGCTAAATTCCTTTTTTTGATATACTATTATGATTGCAACTAAGTAAATGATGAGTTGGCAAGCTCATTAGTATTATTACTTATCTATTCGTAAGGAAGGAGATTTTACTATGGCATACGTTATTAGTGATTCTTGCATCAGCTGTGGTTCATGTGCTGCTCAGTGCCCTGTATCAGCTATTTCTCAGGGAGCTTCTCAGTACGAGATCGATCCTAACACATGTATCGACTGCGGTTCATGCGCTGCTCAGTGCCCTGTATCTGCAATCGCTCAGGGATAATTCCTGTAAGGCTTTAATGCCGTGCTGAATTATTAAAACTGATTTTAATAGTAAAAAATTAGCAGGTAAGCGTAATGCTTACCTGCTTTTTTTAGTGTTCTTTGTTCTATTGATACATTTTATCATCTACATCTATCGTTACAAATCTATTACATTTAGTATATAAATTGTCAACTTTAGATGCAGACAGTATACATGATATCTTTTATCATTATTGCTAACAGTCTCTGTCAACGGCTTTTAGTGCCAGTCAGCATTTTTACGATCTGCCCAAAATCAATGCCTCTCAAGGTTGGCAAATTTAGTAAACTGCGGCATCCAGAGAAGTTCTACGGTTCCGATAGGGCCGTTTCTCTGCTTAGCTATGATGATCTCGGCTATACCCTTTTTTTCAGTGTCATGGTTATAGTAATCATCACGATAGATGAACATAACCATATCGGCATCCTGCTCGATAGCTCCGGATTCACGAAGATCAGAAAGCATAGGCCTGTGATCGGGCCTTTGCTCAACAGCTCGGGACAGCTGTGAAAGGGCAACTACAGGGACGTTGATCTCTCTTGCAAGAGCCTTTAAAGATCTTGATATGTCGGAGATCTCCTGCTGTCTTGATTCAGAGCCTCTTGTTCCGCCGCCTGACATAAGCTGTAAGTAGTCGATGAATATAATACCAAGATTATGTTCCATCTTGTACTTACGACACTTTGATCTCATCTCCTGAACCGAGATACCTGGCGTATCATCAATAATGAGATTGGAAGAGCCTATAAGATCAGCACTATCGATAAGTGCTTCCCAGTCGCCATCAGACATCTTACCTGTTCGAAGACTTTGTGCTTCTACATGAGATTCCATGGCGAAAAGTCTGTTTACAAGCTGTTCCTTACTCATTTCCAGCGAGAATATAGCTGCAGTTACATTGTTCCTGAAGGCCATATATTCTGCGATATTAAGAGCAAAGGCTGTCTTACCCATTGAAGGTCTTGCAGCGATCAGGATAAGGTCTGATGGCTGGAAACCTGATGTATCATAGTCAAGATCTGTAAATCCTGTTGCTATACCTGTTACAGTTCCTGTGTTACGGGATGCTGTAGCGATCTTATTAAGGGCATTTACAACGATCTGTCTGATTGGAACGAACTCTCCGCTGTCCCTTCTCTGGGTTACATTGAAAACGTCCTTCTCAACATTGTTGAGGATCGTTTCAAGATTGTCGCTTCCTGCATAGCAGTTAGATGAAGTCTCTTCACAGACTTTGATGAGCTTTCTAAGTGTGGACTTCTCTGCTACTATCTGGGCATAGTACTTAACATTAGCTGATGTCGGTACTGCTGCAACAAGATTAACTATATACTCGGTTGAAGCATACTCCGGGGGCACGTTCTTGTCTTTGAGCCTTTCCTGAAGAGTAACTTGGTCAACCGGTCTTCCCTCTTTATTAAGTTCAACACACGCGTCAAAAAAGGTTCCGAGCTGGCGATCATAGAAGTCATCACCACTAATATACTCCGTGGCAACTTCTATGGCCTCTCTGTCCATGAGCATAGCACCTACAACAGACTGCTCTGCTTCACGGCTCTGCGGAGGAACCCTTTTTACCATAAATTGTTCGTCTGCCATATTAATCCTTTATATATCTAAGATTCACAACTTATAAAAATCAGTATTATTTAGAGATTCTATACTATCCAAATATTTTTTGCTTATGCTTCTGTTACAGATACTCTTATTTTTGCAGTTACCTGTGGATGAAGCTTTACAGGAATCTCATATGTTCCGCATGCTTTGATAGGATCTGAAAGCACGAGCTTCTTTTTATCAATATCGAATCCGAACTGGTCTTTAGCAGCCTGAGCGATTTCCTTTGTTGAGATAGAACCGAATACTTTTCCGCCTTCACCTGTCTTGATCTTAACCTGAATAAGTTCCTTCTCGATCTTTTCACCAAATGCTTTAGCATCTTCGAGCTTTTCTTCTGCAACCTTTGCATCGTGCTTCTGCTCAGCTTTAAGTCTTGCAAGATTAGCATTTGTAGCTTCTACACCAAGGTTCTTTTTGAACAGCATGTTGTGTGCATATCCGTCGCTTACTTTAACAATATCTCCTTTTTTACCAAGAGATTTAACGTCTTCCAAAAGAATTACTTTCATTTAAGTTCACCTTCCTCAATCATTGTATCTATTGTTTTCTTAATAACTCCTATAGCCTCTGTAACAGTGATGCCTTCCATCTGACATCCTGCCATGGTCATATGACCACCGCCGCCAAGTCTTTCCATGACGATCTGTACATTGACTTCATCAATCGATCTTGCGCTGACATAGACCATATTCTGGTATTCAGTACATACGAAGCTTGCTCTGATTCCTTTGATATTAAGGAGCTCGTTGGCAGCCTGGGCACCGATGATAGTAGGACTTACGATATCTTCACTGTTACAGATAGATATAGCATAAGCTCCCTTGTAGATCTCAGCCTGACTTACAGCATCAGCCTTGGTCTTATATTCGTTAGCATCTTCTCTAAAGAGCTTTCTTACTCTTGTAACATCAGCACCGTTCCTTCTAAGGAATGCTGCTGCCTCAAAGGTTCTGACACCGGTTTTCTGCATGAAGTTATTGGTATCAACCATGATACCTGAATACATGCTGTCAGCTTCTTCTGTGTTGACCTTAACGTTCTCACCGATATACTGAAGGATCTCAGATACCATCTCACAGGTAGATGATGCATAAGGCTCAACATAAGAAAGGGTAGCATTCTCAATGATCTCAGTACCCTGTCTGTGATGGTCAAGTACTACGATATTCTTACAGAATCTAAGAAGCTCAGGACACTCTGTAATAGACGGCTTATTAACATCGACTACTACTAGAACAACATTGCCGCCAGCCATGTCAATCGCTGTCTGAGAGCCTATGATCATGTCATCCTCATACTCAGGATTGTTCTTAAAAAGATCAACCAGAGGCTGCATGGACTTAGTAACATCATTAAGTACTATATGACACTTTCTGTCCAGATACTTACTGATACGGTTAATACCAACAGAAGCACCAAAACTGTCTACATCGCCAAGTCTGTGTCCCATGACAAGGACTGTATCATTAGCTGTGATGATCTCTTTAAGGGCATGAGCCTTAACTCTTGCCTTAACTCTTGTATTCTTCTCGATCTGCTGACTCTTACCACCATAATAGATAGTATTATCAGGAGTCTTAACAACCGCCTGATCGCCGCCTCGTCCAAGGGCAAGATCTATGGCATTACGTGCAAACTCATAATTCTGCGAATATGAAAGGCCATCTACACCCATACCAATACTAAGAGTAACAGCCATCTCATTACCGATATTAACAGTCTTAACCTCTTCAAGGATATCAAATCTTGCTTCCTGCATTACCTTACAATAACGCTTGGGCATTACAACAAAATACTTATCTTTTTCCGTCTTACGAACTATACCGTTACAGCTTGCAATATACTTGTTGATCTTACGATCGATAAGTGCTATAAGGAGTGATCTTCTTACTTCCTCGACACTTTCAAGCGCTTCTTCGTAGTTATCAAGATAGATAAGACCTGCTGCCATAGACTGGTCATCAACTTCCTGAACCGCAAGACGAAGTGCTGTCTGGTCAAAGAGATATACTATGATAAGGTATCCGTCATAGCTCCCGGCCTCGATTATATCGCTGTTATTGGCCATCTCTTCAAGAGATATCTTGCGCATTCTCAGAGAATAATAGTTGTTCTCATACTCAAGGTCATACTGAACTTCTTCATCATCCATAGCAGGGAATTTATCAGCTGTTACAGATGGAAATACTGATGTGATCGGTTTATGGAAATTCTTTTTTTCATGAACAGTCTTTTCAAAAGCTATGTTAGACCAGATAACTTTGCCGGTGTCGTCTAAAAGACAGCTTGGAAGATCCATCTCACGTAGAAGTGTCTTCTGAATCTGTCCGTATTGGGTGGCAAAGCTAATAAGCTCATTTATAACAATGGGCCGGGTCATAAAATACATTAGAAAAACTATTACAGTATATAGAACTGTGAAAATAGTTAGAATTATCCCTGCCTGAATACCGCCAAACAAGTAAACAAGGAATGTAACCAGAATTAATATAATATCCAGGTAAAGAAATGTCGTAAGAAAAGTGCGCAGACGTCCCTTTAATCTGATTCTATTTCTCTTCATTTGAATAACCCTCCACGGCTCCTTTAAAACGAATTATAACATTTATTGCCTGCGGCCGCCACCTAACTATTTTGCGGATTAATAGTGGGGGATTCCCGAGGAGGGGACTCTACATATTAGCGATATTTAATGTGTGAATACTGTAAGATCAAGCTTTATAGTTTCTTTGAAGAGGTTGGAAATCGTTATGGGATATCTTCAGTCAAATCCGAAAAATCCACTTTATTGTGTACTAAAACAGCCGAAAAATTTGAAATCATTTACCTGTTTTTTTCTAATTATATATGATGTTTAAATCGATAATACATGGTATATTGTTTAGAGATTATTTCAAAGTAAAAGCAAGATAGTTTTTCTTGTGTTGTACTTGTAAAGTTTTATTGGAGGTATTTTTAGTAATGATTTGTCCAAAATGCGGGAAGCTGATTAATGATGGGCTTAAATTCTGTCCGTTCTGCGGAGCAGCGATACAGAATTTGTCTCAGCCGACAAATAATCAGCCTAATCCACAAATGCAGCAAGGGGCTCAGCAGGGCGTCCAGCAGAATGGTCAGCAGGCTCGTTTTAATCAACAGAGTTTTCAGAACAACACTAGCCAGCAACCAAATCTTCAGCAAAGTTTTCAACAACCAAACACCCAACAACCCAATTATCAACAGCCGGGTTATCAGCAACAGAATTTTCAACAGGGTGCTCAGCAGGGAGGATACCAGCAAGTTCCACCTATGCAGCAGCGTACTTACCAGCAGGGTCCGTCTATGCAGCAAATGAGAGGGCCGCAGGTTCCTCCGTATAATACATATCCGGGCAATGTTCCGCCTATGTATAACCAGCCCCAGATGCAGAAAAAGAAAGGGCCTGGCAAGATCATTGCAGCTTTCATAGCTATATTTGTAGTGATCGGAATTGTCGGAGGGGTTCTTGCAAGTCGCTATTTTGATGGCAAGAGACCTGTAGAGACTGCAAAAAATGATAAAGAACCTGATATTGAAAATAATGTATCCGTGGAAGCATCCACTACCGGATCAAGTAATGCAACGGAAAGTGCATCCGAAGATGTTGAGTGGATCGACACATCAAGCGAAGATGATTCATTCACAATTCTTGTATACATGATCGGTTCAAACCTGGAGTCAGGTGGCGAAGCAGGCCTTGAAGCCGGCGGCGCAGCTACAAGAGACTTGATGGAAATGGCAGAAGGAAGATGGGGCGATGATATCAATCTCATCATCGAAACAGGCGGAGCTGCTGAATGGGCTAACGATGCTGTTTCTGCAGATAAGCTTCAGCGTTTTGAAATGAGAGACGGAAGTCTTGATCTACTTGAAGAGCTTCCACTTGAACAGATGAGTGCCCAGTCACCATTAAAAGAATTTATCTCTTTTGGCGTTGAGAATTATCCTGCAAAGCGTTTCGGACTCATACTCTGGAATCATGGCGGCGGTCTTCTCGGCGGATACGGTAATGATGAATTATATGATCAAGCCAACATGATGATCTCAGATGTTGCATCAGCTATCAAAAAATCCGAAGCCCACATGGAGTTCGTCGGTTTTGATGCTTGTATGATGGCAACCTTTGAAAACGCGTACGCATTAAAAGACTGTGCAAATTACCTGATCGCATCAGAAGAATCCGAGTCCAATATTGGCTGGTATTACACCGACTGGCTTAACAGCCTTGGCGAAGATCCTGATATAGAAACAGAATCTCTTGGACGTAAGATCGTAGACGGAATGATCTCCAGCAATCAGGAATTTGATTCAGAAAACGAAGATTCTTATAACGAGTTTGAAGATTATGTATATGAAAAATACGGCGTCGAAGTAGAATACGGAAAGTCAGCTACGCTTTCCATGATCGACTTAAGTAAGATGGACGATGTATATGAAGCATGGCTCACTTATCTTCTTTCATTAAAAGATGATCTGGATAACGGCGGCTTTGCCGAGCAGTCAAAAGCAAGACTTGAAGCCCGCGGCTATGGTGATATCAAAGAGGTTGACCCTTATACAGGAAACGTTACAGAAATGCACTATGACATGGTTGACCTACTTGATTACATCGATAAGACACACCTTACCGGAAGCTTTGATCTGGAAAAAACAATTCGCGATTGTATCGCATATGAAAACTCCCAGATTCCGGGTTCAAACGGTTTATCCGTATATATACCTTATTACCTGATCGAGTTATACCAGCCCCTTGCTATTCCTGAACTTGAAGCGATCGGTCTTGATGATGATTATCTTTCTTATTTTGACCTGTTCTGCTCCTATATGGCTTCAGGTAATACAGATATCGAATATGAAGGCGACTCATCCAACAATATTACTGCCAGCGCTTCAATTCCTGATTATCTTGAATTCGAAGAAGAAAATGATCAGTACGTACTTACACTTACTGAAGACCAGATCAATGAAATTGCATCTATCTCCGTTGAAGGTGGTTTCTGTTCACCGTATTATACCGACGAAGACGGTAATGAACATTATGCAATCCTTGCATGGGGTGAAAATGTTTGTAAGGTATCTGTAAACGAAAATGATCATATCATTGCATCCTGGGATGGTATGTTATCAGGAATTGAGTCTTTGGATGATGGCGGAGATGCATATCCATTCTTTGTAGTATACGATAGCGAATACAATGAAGATGGTTCCTTATATTCAATTCAGTTGATTCCTGCTGTCTTAAATGATACTGATTATATTTATATAATCGTAGAAAATACTTTCTACTCAGTTGACAACTACGAATCCGACGTTATCGGATATATGTATACCGGACAAAACGAAGCCGGAAACCGTTCTGTCTTCACCTTCCAGGAAGGCGACAATATCTTAATGTACAATTACGGATATTACCTTGATGATGAAGACCCTTCTACAGTTCATGTCTTCACTGAGTATTACGATGAGATCACTGTAGGACCTAATGGACTTGATGGATTCTATAATATGATTTCAGATGAACATAAGGGAACGCAGGAGAACTGCTACAGATATATCATTACTGATATTTATGGTAATCAGCATTATACAGAATGGTTATTCTACTAAAATGATGAGGAGAGCGATTGGCTCTCCTCTTTTTCTTAGCATTCTTTTTATTATGGTCTTAAGCGACTTCTCATATCACGTTATCAAAACTTATTATAATTGTACCTATTGTTGATACCTAAACTAGAATATATTATGTTTCATAAAGTCTCTTATGCCGTTCTATAGCCTGTTCTGTCAGCTCTTTTTTTCGCTCCTGTTTCTTTTGATAATCCTCAAGAAGCTTTTTCTGCTTTGCTTTCTGAGCTCTACGCCTTGCATTATCGTTATTGTTATTACGCCTATTTCTCTGAGATCTTTCACTGCGCATCTTTTCCAGGACTTCATCCAGCTTTTCAGCAGCACTCATGAGTTCGGATTCACGACCTTTTATGGCAAGATCAACATGCTGGATTGTACCTGCAGTTCCATCTTCTTTCAAAAAGATACCAGTCTTTCTTACCTTACCATCCAATACTCCATCTTCACCTTCAATAGTGAACTCTGTGTTCTCTGCTCCAAGAAAAATCGCGCCCACTCCTGATTCCTTTAGGCACTTTAACTCATCTTTACCATTCTCTGTCTTGCTCCAGACTTTGAGCTTTTCAAAAACCTCGTCATTTTCATCAATCCAACCATTACCGTCGGTATCGTAGTCAGCAAGGTCTTTAAATCCGTCTCCACTCTTAACGCCGAAGAGCTCTGTGCCATCATTAATCTTTCCATCACCGTTTTTATCCAAGGCCAGGAAACCACTTCCCGACTTCGTCATGGAAATCTCATCTTGCTTACCATCCGCATCAAGATCAAATTTAAATTTTTTATCGCTGAGTCCTGATGTCTGTGCTTTTGTATTGATTATAAGCGGATCGAATAGGTTATTCAGTGGCGATGACATGGCTATGAACGTGTCACGTTCTTTCTTCCTAGCCATGCTCACATTAACCTCAACCTTTATATCTCTACCGTCTTCTGTCTGCACCTTGCCTGATGCTTTATAATCTGATTTTTCTTTTTCAACATGCTTCTCTACAATCCCAGCAAAAAATCCGCTAGTCCCTGCTCCTGCTGTTGCCAATTCCTTTTGATAGCTGTAGTTTGCACCTGAATATACATCACTATTTGCTATCTTCATATATTTACTACCTCGTTAGAACCAGCTTGAGAACATTGATGAAAGAAATGAACTATATCCGCCATAGCCGCCGAGAATGCTGTTACTTCCATATCTACCATTTGCTCCATATATTCCTGTATTAATGGAATAATTTCATTGTATCCTTCTACAAAGTTCTTTACCGTCTTAAGCAGTTCCTCAGTATTCTTATCCTGATAAAGTTCTTCATAGGAAAGTTTACGTCCGGCATTTTCTACCTTTACTGCACCATCTGCCACGCTTGTATCTGCCATGTACGACTTATTAACGGTAGTATTGAACGCATTATTCATTGCCTTTATAGTATTGGCACTTAGCCCATAATAACTATTGCCAACGCCGGTAGTTCTGGATGAACCGCGCACTCCACTTGTTTTACTCATGCTGTTTACATTAGACAATCCCTGTCTGTTCCAAATATTGGAGGCTCCGCCAAACCTGCTCGTCAAAACATCAAAATAATTATGTCCAAAAATCATAAAAAGCACCTCCTTTTATGGACTAATACTTTGCTTCAATTCAAGTATCGTCTATAAAAGAAGGCGTTTGAATAGCCATGTAACGAACGGTCTATATTATGTAACGAATAGTTATGAAGCAGCTCCTTGGAACATAACTTTCACTTCAAATACTGTTGCCTCTGATTTAATAGATGTAGTTCCTAAGTATTTATCTGCTATACGCATGACACTTCTCAATCCAATTCCATGCTGTTTTCCATCTTCAGATTCTTTCTTTCTGCTGACTATTCTGCCGTCAATGCCTCTGTTGACTTTGCCATCAAAAGAGTTTTCTACTTTTATCAAAAAGAAATTGTCTTTAAGCTTCCCAGAAAGCTTAATATATCGTTTTTCTTCCAAAATATTTGAGACAGCTTCCAAAGCGTTATCCAATAGATTATTAAGGACAATACCCATATCAACAGCACTAATTCCCTTATCTGATGCAAAACAGAAATCACATATGAACGCACATCCAAGCTTTTCTGCCTGAAAAGCAGCTTCATTTATAACCACATCAGTCACAGGATTACCAGTAGAAAATTTCATACTACTGAAATTAAGTTCAATATCCATCTCACTTAGAAACTCAGATGCATCATTATACTTTCCATTTTCGAGAAAGCTCTTTAGAATCATAAGTTTTCCAGCCATATCATGACGTAGGGTTCGGATCTGGTCATGGTACTTTTCAGTATACTCAACCTTTTTTCTAATATATTCCTGTTCCTGAACCTGTTCCTGAAGCAAAAGATCTTCTTCCAATAACCTTCTGTATCTCTGCCATGTTGCAATAGCCGTCATTTCTCCAACAAATATAAGTAAAGCCAGTATAGGAAGTGCAATCCTTAAGTTTCTCTTTTCATCCAGAAGGACAAAAACTCCTTCGTCCAACGGAACAACCATTACCTGCGCAATCATATAGGCTATGCAATATGAAACCACAGAGTATATAGAGAGAAACAACGCTTCGGTCCAGGACATATCTCGTCTCAATTTGCATATCTTCGCGATACAATAATATATAGCAATAAATGCACCTATTAAAAAAACAATCTCCAGGCTCATATTAAAGAGCATTTTTTTGTAGAAAAATGCAAGTGCATCCGGCCTAGAATAATCCATGCTCTCTATCAGCCAATCCGATAAGCAATCGGACAAAACCACATTTGCGATATACCACACAAAAAACATATTAAGCCACAGAAAGTATACGAAAAATATATGTGGCATGACTTTTTTGTTATAAAAAAAGAATACCACCAGTATAGTCAGAAAGCTTATAATAGTCCAAGCTCCTGTCGTTTTAACAGGCAACACAAATAAAATGATTCCCTCAATTGTAACAACTATTGAGAGTGCCATTTTCTTTGCTTTATCCATTATTTCTTCACTTACAAAGGTATTTATCAGCGCTTGAAAAAAGAAACCACGGACGAGTATTATCATTACTCCATAAAATTGTTCAACAATACGAAAATCATTCTCACTCATTGCTCCACCAACTACTCAGGTCAAAAAATTCATATATGCTTTTATAAACTCCCCATACTTATATTTTGAAATAATCAGCGACTCTCCGTTATCCATGTACACCTCTGTCCTTGAATATCCTTTAATATGCTGCATATTAACAAGATATCCTCTGTGAATCCTAAAGAATATTTTTCCTAATTCGTTTTCAAATTCAGACATCTGCTTATACACTTCATAAATTTTTCCTTCACTGTGGATAATTGATTTTCTTCCATTGCTCTCGATATAAATAATATCTCTGGATTTTAGATTAAGTGTGTCTTTGCCTGTCTGAACAACAATATACTGTTCGATCTGAGTATTTCCATATCTTGTCTCACATACAAGCTGCGCGTCAAGTCTTTTTAATTCTTCAACAGCTCTCCTAAGTTCTCCTTCAAATACAGGTTGTGAGACCGGCTTTAACAAATAGTCATAAGCCTTTACGCCAAACGCATCTCCCATTCTGTCCGGGATCCCCGTAACATATATTATTAGTGGTCTGGAAGCTCGCATACTCTTACCATTTTTCTCTACTCTCATTCCAAGCTCCCTGGCTATATCGATACCATCAGCTCCACCCATAGCAATATCCAGGAAAAGTATATCAAGTTTTATTCCTGCATCGATGTCCCTAATCAGTTCTTCGCCGGAAACATATTCTTTTATTTCTGCTTCGTATGGACTTTTTGAAAGCCACCCAGCAATCAGACTTCTGACATTCTCCTCGTCATCGCATACTGCAAAACGATATTTATCCATTTACGCTTTCCTCAACTTGAATTCGCCCCCAAATATAAAAATGCTTAGCACGGACCTCCATGTAAGCATTTTTTACTATTACTCTTTATTTATCATATCATCATAAAGATTACTCTTTATATATTCATGTCATGAATGGACATATTATTGTAATGAATGGACATTACTATCTCTTCCATTTTTCCGAGAAATCAAACAGCTTTATCAGATCATTTACATCCCTTGAAATAACATCATCAACATTTGACTTCAGCTGCGCAGGATACTGAGCATTATAAGCAGGTCTCATTATATCTTCATACGAGGCTATTAATTTGTTAACCGCATTTTTGTCTGAAAGCGTTGTGCTTCTGATGTTGTCACGGATGTTTGCAATAAGATCCTGGTTTGTTGCAATATCTGTGCTTGCATACTCATTAGTTGATTTTCTTACTTCATTTGGCACATGAACCTCAATGCCAAAATATTTTCCTGATGTAGTATCATCATTGGTCTTGGTTTTCTTATTTGCCAGTAGTCTTTCTTGTGTTCTGACCAGGTTGTTATTATAATCTTTCATGGCCTTGCTAATAGCTTTTGCCTGATCTTCATTAAAGCCTTTGGAGGCACATTCATCAACAACCTTCTGCGCAACTTCCATCTTTGCATAATCTCTGTAACTGAGATATCCTTTCTTTAACTGACTTCCTACACCTGTTATCAAATCTCTTGCGGCAGATAACTCCTCATCATTAAATGAAGCTCCGCCGATTTTATATACACCCTCTGCATTTTTGCTTACAGGTATATCTTTTTCATACAACGCGCTGACAGGATGATTATTCCAGGAGTCTCTTACTTTTTCCAATTCCTCAGCACCTAAAGCAGAAATAGACAAGGTAGCTGCCGTATCTGAGAAAGCAGTATTTATGTTGGATTTATCACTTAGTTTCTCGGCGACAGCATTCTGCAAACCACTGCTCTCATCCTTGTTTACAGACTTTGCCTGCAACTCGTCACGCTGAAGCTTATCAGCATATATTTCCTGACTAATGTCTTTTACCTGTCTGTTTACTGAAGTAATATTGATTCCAGCCATAATCATCTACCTCCATGTACATGATTTGTGAATATCACAGGGTTTTCTCTTTTTTCTTTCGGCATCAAACCTTTATCAGATAATACGAATGTCACCAATAGCATCATCTATGTCATGAATAGCGATTATCTCATATCTGGCTGTCAACAGAGCTTCCCTTAACATCATTTGAAAGCAAACTCAGCTTATTGAGGATATTTGTAATCTCAGAATTAACAGCATTCTGCGCATCCTCCATGGATGCACCCTCAGAAATAATAGTTCTCTGGGTATCCTCTGCTCCTATGCTGTCAGCTTCAGCACGTTCTCTTCTTGCAATAGCCCGCTTAGTATCAGCGCTGGTCCTTTGGCTCTCCATCGCATGTTCCTTGATGTTCTCTATCATTTCCTGCTGCATAGCTTCTTTTTCGAGTTTCTTTGCTTCTTCCTTCTTCTCTTCTTTCTTCTTTTCAGCTGCCTCTTTGGCCTCTTCCTCGCGTTCTTTCTGCTCTTCATCAACATGCTCAACTGCTTCCTGTGTCAAAAGAGCTATAGCCTCTTCGCCCGCTGCTTCCATAATATCTTCAGCTTCATCCTGAGCTTTCAGCATATCCTGTGACTTAGCTCGTTCTCTTTTCATATCTGCAAAGCCCTGAACATTTCCCATCTGCTGAGCTTTTGCCCTGTCTATATCAAGTGAATTCTGCTGATTCTTCGCAACATAGTATAAAGCCTGCCGCTGATACTCTGACATTTTGCTTTTTTCTTCATCAGATAAGCCATCCTTGGAATTATTCATCTTAAACGCAAGTTTTGAAAGCTCATTATTCTCTTCGCTGTCCGGATCAATTCCATATGCTTCCTGGAGTTCTTTTAATCTGGCATCATTCTCCATAGTGTTCGCAGTCTTTTCGTTGATCTCGTCCTGAAGGCGCTTTATCTCATCTTTAATAGACTGCATCTGTGCATCCAGCTTCTTCTCGCCGCCAAAAGCATCTGACACAACCTTAAGTGCCTGCTTTCTTGCAAGGCCCTGCCTCTGCTGAACAAGGCTTTCACCCTTGAGATTAGCCCCGGATACTGAGGACAGATTACCACTCTTATGAGCGTTTTTTCCCGCACCTGCGGCAGTCCTGACATTATCCTGATTTTGAAAAGGATTTATTTGAACATCCGTGTTCTGTTGTATCCTCATAAAGCACCTCCACCTGCGATAAATCTGACACTATCATGTATCATGCATAATTATGGTTTTCTATTTGTATATCGGCAAAAAATAACTTTTAGTCAAGCCCTGACATCAAAACTGCCATTTGGATTCACAACCATTTTCTCTGACAATTTTCTGGAAAACTGTTTTGTCAGATCTTCAAGATCTTTACCTTGCAGTTCCATAGAATAAAGATCCTCTTGTGATTCCATGACTTTCTGTTCTTTCTCCAGTCTCTTCTCAGCTTTCTTTTGTTCAGCCTTCTTCTCTTTAAGCTTTTCAAGCCATTTATCTATCTTTGAGTCAGTTCCACCACCATCTGTAACTGTACAAACGCACATTGTAGTGTATTCCTCTCCAAATTCTATAGATACGGATTTGAGTGTGGATCCGCGTGCTTTAGCCGACTGTTGAGCTTCTTTTATGTAATCTGGTGCCTTAGATAACTCTCTTTCCAGCCATGCACCTGTCTTCTCGTCAGCCATTGCTTTTCGTAACAATCCTCCAGTTATCGAGACTGCAGAATTAGGGCCAGGCGTCAAGCATCCATATTTCTGAGTAAGATAATTAGAATAATCCTTAACAGAATTCGATTTTTTCCTGGATATTTCACCACTATTTATTACATATGGATCATACGCACCTACTATCTTCATAACCTCAGCCCCTTTCCACAACGCTCATTCTTTGGACTTATAATAATCCTCAAACAGTTTATTAGCCGCATTTATAGTCTCTTTACATATAGAAGGAAGCTCCTTGCCCCAGGTCTTAGTTGCCTGCTTGAAGCCCTTCTCCATAGCTTTTTGCATCTCTTTCATCTTGTCTACATTGTCTCCGGCAAGAGCTGAAGCAAAATCAAAGAGTCTCTGTGATGTCTGCTTAACGCCATAATATCCGTCTTCTGAAATATCCTTTTGTGCCTGAGCTCTTGTAGCAGCATCAACCTTAACATTACCACTTGAAAGCTGCTGCCATATATTATCACCTGTAGCCTTGCCATAAGCACCCGCTTGGCCCTGCAGCGTCTTTTGAACTATCGACATCAGTTGATTTCTTCGCTGCTCCTCTGCTGCCTTAAGCTGCTCAACAATAGCCGCTCTGTCAGTTGAAGATTTCTTATAGATGGGAGTTTCCTCTTCCTTACTGTTCTCATCTTTGGCTGTCTTTTCATAAGTAACACCACTTTGAACTACGCCTGACTCTTTACCCGTATCCTTTTCATCATCCTTAGAAGTCTTTAGATAAGTATTATTGTTAACTGCAAAATTATAATTTCCATAATTGTTATTGATTGCGATACTCATATGCATACCTCCATTTATAACTTGTGAATCCTTTCATTAACATTTGTTAATCGTTTGAATAAAAAATTTATACCTCCACATCAAACGATCCGCCCACTTCCACGGATGTATTCTGCTGAACGGTCTCGGCTACCGGAATATCAGCTCCGCCAAGACTCAATATAACGCCGCTGTCAAAATTACCTGCCATGGAAGATTTACCTACACTTTCTTTTTCCGACTGAAGCCTGTCAAACAAAGCCTTCAAATACTTAAGATCAGCTTTTAAAATTTCCCTCGCTTCATCCGATCTGTGCTTCACCTTAAGCTGCTCAAGATCTTCAGGTGTCATAGTTCCTGAAAGGGCCTCTGCCATCTCATCAAGACCTTCGTCAAACTCAGCTGCCTCTTCTGCCATCTCCATCATGTCATCCATAGACATTTGAAGCTTCTCCATCAAGGCTTCAAACTCTTCCTGTTCAAGTTCCCTGATTTCTTCATCTTCAGCTATTTCTTCTATAGGGTCTTCTTCTAATGATTCAAAGCTCATCTCCTCTTCATTTTCAATGCCACGTTCAGCCTGCTCTTCCATCTTCAGATTCTTCTTTTTCTTTTCACAGGCACGCTGGACCATCTGAGCATGAAGTATTGCCCTTAGGATCTCTTCTTCATCATAGTCACCATTTTTCAGTTGCTTTTGTAAAAGCCCTATCTTTGACCTGATACTCCTTGATACCTGCGCTGCCTTATTGGATGTTTTAGCATTAAGCACCTGAGAAGAAACCTGCTTGAAGCTATATAGCGCCGACTTCTTTTTCTTGCCCGTCTGCTTTGTAGGCCTTGAAATTCCTATAGTCCCAACATGATTGCCATAGACATCATAGAGCTTCTTCGTGTACTTTGTCGTACTTCCGTTTACGCTTACTTCCCATCCGTACACATAAACCACCTCCTTGTAGCTTTGCGCCCGCTTCATTTACAACCACATGATTATCCTGTTCCATATATCTATTTCATTGTGATTAGGAATCACAATAATGCCGTCATGAATGTCCGCCGCTTTAATTTCTCCATAACTATTACCGCCGCCCATTCCCGGAATCTTGTAATAGCCACCGGCACTGATGTAGAACCACTCGCTACCATTCCTTGCTTCCGGATAATAGTCAAGCAGTGCTTCACCATTAATATAGATGTAGTCATCATCAAATCGTATGACAATATTACTGTCCATATCCGTGTATATTTTGTCCACGTTCCCTGTATAGCAGATGGAGCTAACCATACCAATATCATTACTTCTGGCAAAAGAAACTTCTTTTATAACAACTATTGATGCAAGCACTGCTATCAGTGTAACGATTGCTCCGCCTATTACAATCCCTGTTTTATATGCCCTTCGCTTAAGTATATTTTCAAGCCTTCTTTTCAAGACCATATACCTATCTTCTATGGCAAAAGACATTTCGCTTTCATATCCGTTTTTCTTTATAAATGACACATCTTTGGCACATTTTAGAATTGCGTATGCGTAGCTGAATTCATCAAAACCGTTTCTTTGTATAGTTACGCTATCGCATATATTCTCAAGATCTCTTTTAAAATATCTAACACATAGATGCAGAAAAACATTGGGCCAAAACAAAGATCTCAAGATCTCATAACCAAGAAGCATCCAAAGATGTCCCAACAATATATGTGTTTCTTCATGCCTTATCACAACTTCAGCTTCGCCCTTTGACATTCCTTCCGGAATCACAATTACAGGTTTAAAACATCCTGTACAAAACGAAGCAATTTTCCCATGATATATCATGATCTTATATTTGGAATCATAATCTTTAGATTCCTCAAGCCCACTGACAAATCTTTTGAGTTTTAATCTCCTAACTAAGAACCAAATACCGGAAACAATAATGCCTCCTAAAAAAATACCAAAGATCCACCTATGCATATAGCCAGCAACATACCACCAGTAAAAAACTTTCACTCCTACCCTTGACCTAAAATAAAAATGCAGCTTTCCACAAAAAATCACAGGTATTAAAAGACACCACAAAAATCCTTTACCAAAAATATACTTTGAAAACAAGGTACCTCTGAGAATCATAATGATCCCCAGCACAAATACAGACAATATGGTGCAAAAGCCCAGTATAGTCGCATAATAGACAAATACGAATTCCAGGAATATATAAAGTTCATGAAAGAAAAGTGACATTCCCTGCATAAGCACTCTCCTGCATAATCTATGTTTACAAATGCTGAAGTTTATGTGAGCTCATTCCTGAACTCCAAACCTTTAAACATTTACTAGATACATCCAGTATCTGCAAACATAATCAGCGCTTTAGTTAACCTGTTATTTCTTACCACTCTCTTTATTCTTCTTTGCCCTATGAATCAAATCTTCAAGTTCCTTTATCTGGTCTTCCGACAGCTTCCCGTCCTCTAACAGTGAAAACGCAGCTGACATCCTGTTTCCTTCAAAATAACTTTTAGCAAAGGCACTACTCTTAGCTTTCTGACATTCTTCTCTCGTCCTTGTAGCCATATAGTGATACACCCTGCTATCATCAGGATCAACCGTATAAGAAAGCATGCCCTTTTTACATAGCCTGTTTATAAGGACTCTAACCATCCTCTGCGTCATCTTGGAAGCTTTCGGAAGTCTGTCTGCTATCTCTGATGACGTAAGGTCATGGCCGCAGCTCCATAGAGTCTCCATGATCATCCATTCACTTTCACTTGGGAGCATCTCTTCTCTTGGCATTATCTACCTCCTGAAAAAATGTATAGTTGTCCCTTCATCTTTTATATCGGATAATGTTTGTTAATCGTTAACGTCTGTTATCTATTTTTTATAAAAAGACCGTAATCTAGCATCAATAGTTCATATTGACACTAGATTACGGTCTTTTTACTCCGTGAGACTATTATTTATTCTCATACTTTGTATAGATATTCAACTGTTCTTCTATATTCCTTCCACAGTACATTACTCTAATAATTGTAACAACTGCATTATCTTCATCCGGAATGTAAAAAACAATATAATTATCTACAGGGAAAATCCTTAGACCACGACTTTTCCATGGTTCTTCACTATATAGTCTAAATCTACAAGGTTCTTTTTCTAATGATATAATTGCACTTTCAATCCTATCTAACTGACCAGCAGCATTCTCAGGAGCCAGTTTTTCGAAGGCAATATATTCATAAATACCTCTTAAGTCTTTATCTGCCTGATCAGTAATCTTAAGTTCATAAATCATATATTATAATCTCTGCGAATATCTGAAAATACCTGCTTCGCAGATTTAGTTCTTCCCGCTTCCATATCCGCATATCCTTTCTCAAGCTCAGTATTCAAGTCTGACTTTGATAATTCTGTTACATCCACTGGCCTTGATGACGGAATTTTTACATCAAATGGAATTCCTTTATTTAAAATTATTTGCTTATAAAACATATTTATAGCATTAGATGATGGAATCCCTAATACTGCCAAAATGGCTTCAGCCTGCTCTTTAACATCCGGTTCTATACGTGCATACACATTTGCTGATTTTGCTGCCATAGTTATGCTCCTTTCTTGGATATTATCATATATATATATTATAATCTATTGTACGTACAACAGCAATACACTATTAAATCTATCACTTTTTTCTTAACTTTGTAATCATTTTCACATAGCTAAATCGTTATATACTATAGAAGCATCTACAGACTGGAGGAACCCTTTTCTTGAACCAGGAACAGCGACATATAAAAGCTGCAAAAGAAGGCGATTTGTCCGCGTTGAATGATCTTATCAGAAGCTACTATCTTGAAATATACAAGTATTGTTTTTGGCATATAAAGAATAAAGAGCAGGCTGAAGATATAACTCAGGAGACGTTTTATAAAGCAATTCGATTTCTTAACGCTTATAAGAATATCGGAACATTCCGGGCATTTTTGTACAAGATAGCCCTAAATACCTGTATTGACTATCAAAAGAAGAAAACAGAGCAGCCCAGCGAGCATATACCTGAAATAATTTATGAGGAATCAGGTTTTAAACAGTCAGAAGACACTCTGGATTTTGAGAAATTTCTAGTTCCTCTAAATGACAGGCAGAAAGAACTAGTCATTCTCAGATTTGGTCAGGATCTGTCATTCAGGGAAATTGCTGAAGTCACAGGTAGCAAACTTCGTACAGTGCAGACCGAAATCAGACGTTCTTTGAAGAAAATTGAACAGCATACCGGAAAGGAGCCCAGATCACATGAATAAACTATCTGATCAGATAATAAACAGTTTTAATACATCTTTACCTGACATTAATGATCAAGACTTATATAAGGCTATATCTGATACTGTAAAGGGTTATTCAATCTCCTCCAGCTCCCATAGCGATTCAATAATCAAAATAGCTCTCCGTCTAATTAAATATATTGGTTGGAAAATATGGCTGGTTCAGGGGCTGTGCCTAATAGCTATGCTTCGACTTTTTGTCAGTATTGGTGGTCAGGGGCTGATCAGCATTCCGCTGGCCTCAATAAGAGGTCTCTGCATCATCTCTGCATCCATACCATTTATAACGATTCCCTTTATCCATCGCTCTATTGTTTACAAAATGCAAGAAACAGAGATGTCTACTTATCTCTCATATGGAAGGCAAATGTTGATAAAGCTGTTTGTCATAGGCATAGGTGATTTAATCATGCTCACAAGCGGACTTTATATTGCCGTTTTTATTTTTGACCTGCATACAGTATCTGCATTGATATATGGGATGTTTCCATTCCTTCTTATGAAGTCGATCACGCTCTTTGTACTTTCACATTATCATGCCGATAACGCATTTTGGATATATGGAATACTATATGCCATATCCATAACAGCCATTGAGCTGTTCGTTAAGTTCTACCCTTGGGAGTCCATATCAGGAAAAATAATACTGCTCATCATAATGGCATTCCTTGTTATTGCGCTGATCCAGACTCTAAAAGACATTGTTTATTCAGAAAGCTATAGAGAGCTTAATCTTGCTAAATGAGGAGACGGTAATGGAATTAAGTGTACGTGATATAACAAAAAAATACTCAGACAAGGTTGCTGTCAATGATGTTTCGCTGAACATTGAAAAAGGTATAACCGGACTCCTTGGCGCAAACGGCGCAGGAAAAACAACATTAATGAGAATGATTGCTGACATAATAAAACCAGATACCGGAAACATAACATATGATGGTGTTCCAATCACTGTTCTTGACTCTGAATACCGAAATATTTTCGGATATCTCCCACAGGAATTTGGATTTTATCCCGAGTTTACTGTAATAGATTACCTAGACTATATGGCAGCTCTAAAAGGTCTTACAAAAGCCGACAGCAAAAGAAAAATAGACTCTCTTTTGGAGCAGATGACACTTACTGATGTGCGGAGAAAAATGATCCGAAAGTTATCCGGCGGCATGCGACGAAGAGTCGGAATAGCTCAGGCTCTTTTGAATAATCCTGAAATACTGATTCTGGATGAACCTACAGCGGGTCTTGATCCGGGAGAACGAAACAAGTTTCGTCAGCTACTATCAGAGTTTTCGCAAGATAGAATTGTTCTGATATCAACACATATAGTATCTGATGTTGAATACATAGCAACCAGACAGGTAATTATGAAAGATGGCAAAATCATCAGAGATGGCAGTACAGATACTTTGGTCAAAGAAATGGATGGAAAAGTATGGGAATGTACTGTTGACAATAGAGATATTAAAGAATTGGAAAAGACCCTGCAAATAATCAATCTTAAGAATGTCAGCTCCGATCGTACAGAGATACGCTTTATTAGCGATACCCAGACCATAAACAACGCATCAAACGTCTCACCTCGCTTAGAGGATCTTTACATGTGGCTGTTTGGAAACAAGGAGGAATGACAGATGAGACTTTTATGGTTGGAAACAAAAAGAATACTTAAGAGTAGACTTACGGTATGTATGATTATGATGGCCGTGTTTTTTTCTTTGCTTATGGCCTATGTTCCTATATCTTTTTATAATTGCGTTAACCCCTCAGGCGATAAAGAATACCTGTCAGGCTTTGATGCACTTCGCACCATGAAAGAAATCCGAAACGATATAGAAGGGCCTATAGAACATGAAGACATAAAAGCAGCGGTCAAATCTTATCAAGAAGTGACCAGAAAGTACGGCGTCGACAGTGAGTATTCTCTTCCAACAGAAGGAAAAGTAGAAACTGCCAAATATGAATTCCTGTTTTGGAGAATAAAGGAAGCATATGGTCCAGAAAACGGATTAGGTGCTAACCTTAACACACTTGATGTTGAGAATATAGATGAATTCTACTCATCTATATCTAAACATTTGCAAAATAATATGATGTTGGAACAAAAGCAATATCCTGCGGCTCAAGAAACTGCTATAAAAATGTTCGAAAAGGTCAACACACCTTACCAATACTATGTAGGAGCTGATTCAACTGTAGTTGATTATGAGGAGTTGCTTATTCTTATTATTTCTCTATGTTGTATAGTAATTGTTGCTCCAACATTCTCGACTGATCATCAAACTGGAGCATATGATATTTTACGCTGTACAAGATACGGAAGACGAAAGCTTGCAATTATAAAGATTTCATCATCCCTTATAATAACTATCGGAATGTGTATTCTAAGCCTTTCTACATGGGGAGCTACCACTCTTGCTATATGGGGTTCAAATGGAATGCAAACATCCATTCAGATATTATTCTCTGTTATAAATTTGATAAATCTAAACATTGGCAAGCTAATGTTGTTATTGGCTATATGTGGGACAACAATGATAATCTCATGTGCATGCTTATCTCTTTTTATATCTTCATGCGCTTCAAAGAATATGGTTTCACTTATTCTTTCATTAACAGCATTTATGATGCCTATTATACTTGGTTGGATATTACCAAATAATATAGCCGATTATGTAAAGGCTCTCTTTCCATCTGGTGGAATTGGTCTGCAAAATTCTATTCTGTTAGACATAATAGATTTCAAATTTCTTAATATTGGGTCATTAGCCATATGGACCCCTTACCTAGTTATGTTCTTTGCTATTATAGAAATACCTTTTTGGATTATTATGACTATAAGAAATCACATATCATAATCTCTATAAATATCGATTGCAAGAAAAAAGACACTTCTTAGAATCTCTTCTAAAAAGTGTCTTTGAATTATATACCTTATTGCTGACTATTAGTCTGCTACGTATGGCATAATTGCAAGATGTCTAGCACGCTTGATAGCAACAGTGATCTCTCTCTGGTGCTTAGCGCAGTTTCCTGTGATTCTTCTAGGAAGAATCTTTCCGCTCTCGGAAACGTACTTCTTAAGTGTTGCTGCATCTTTAAAATCAATTGCATGATCCTTACCACAGAATACGCAAACTTTCTTTCTTCTGTGCATGCCACCTTTTCTACGAGGTGCTTCGGATCTTTCTTTATTGAAAGCCATTTGGTTTGCCTCCTATCAAATTCTAGTCAGCTTAAACTGCTGACCATTAGTTGAACGGCAGTTCTTCATCAATTCCATCAGGAATATTCATGAAACCATCAGCTGCCGCTACAGGTGCTGCAGATCCAGATGATGCTGGCTGAGAGAAATCTCCCTGGCTGCTATTCTTACTCTCTGCGAACTCCTGATCTTCTACAACGACTTCTGTAGTGTATACTTTGACGCCATCCTTGTTAGTGTAAGAACCAGTTTCAATTCTTCCTGTAACACAGATCTTGGTTCCCTTGTGAAAATACTTTTCAGCAAATTCACCAGCTTTACCAAATGCTTTACAAGAAATAAAATCTGCAGTCTGCTGTCCGTCACCGCTATCTCTTCTTGCGAATCTGCGATCAACAGCCAGTGTATATCTTGCGATTGCAAGTGGATTCTCTCCCTGACTATATCTTACATCCGGATCTCTTGTTAAACGTCCCATAAGTATAACTTTATTCATCTGTCTTGTCCTCTTTCTTATGCCTCGTCGTTTCTAACGCATAAGTATCTGATGACGTTGTCCACAATGCGAACACGTGACTCGAGCTCAGCTGGAACTGTTGCCTCAGCGTCGAACTGAATGAAGTAGTAGAAACCTTCAGTCTGCTTCTGAATCTCATAAGCAAGCTTCTTCTTACCCCAATCGTCTACGTTCGTAACTGTGCCTCCGAAACGCTCGATCAGTGCCTTACACTTGTCAACGGCTTTTGTCTTTGCTTCATCATCAACATTTGCGCTGACAACAACGGCTAATTCGTACTTGTTCATGCTGTTGTTACCTCCTTTTGGTCTCTGGCTTCCGCCTGCATGTGCAGCGTGTGATACATATAAAATGCTGCAGCAGAAGCAAGGAAATTATATCACGGAACTCCATAATAGCATGAACAACCCATATTTGCAAGTTTTTTAACGCCAAATTGCTTTTTTCATTCAAAAGATCAAATTGTCAGAAAATACTATTTAATCTTTATGCTTTATCGCTTTTACATTTTTTTCCAATGCAGTCCTTGCGATCATTATCTGATGCGAGCATCCCACGCATTTAAGCCTGAAATCTGCTCCGCTTCGCAACACCTCCCAATCAAAGGAGCCGCATGGATGTTTTTTCTTAAGAGTAACTATGTCTCCTACTTCAATCTGCATATTTATCCTCTTAAATTTATTTTTTTATTATTCTCAAGGAAGCTGGTCGAATACCTCTCCTATGCTTCCCTGTACCAGAAGATCCGCCTGAGAATCTCTTGGCGTAGCCGATTTATTGACTACGACAAGCTTATCGCCCCTGTAATAATCTATAAGACCCGCTGCAGGATATACCGCAAGGGACGTTCCGCCTATTATAAGAACATCTGCATTTGAGATAAAAGATACAGCCTGCTCTATAACGTTCATATCAAGGCCTTCTTCATACAGGACTACGTCAGGTCTTACCATACCGCCGCATTCGCAGTAAGGAATTGTTGTCTCAGAATTAATGACATAATCTATATCATATTTTTTGCCACACTTAAGACAGTAGTTCCTAAGTGTGCTTCCGTGAAGCTCCAGGACATTCTTAGAGCCTGCCGCCTGATGAAGCCCGTCTATATTCTGGGTTACAACAGCCTTAAGCTTTCCCTCTTTCTCCCACTGTGCAAGCTTTAAATGAGCCTTGTTAGGCTTTGCACTTTTATAGATCATCCTGTCTTTATAGAATTCATAGAATTCTTCAGGCTTTCTTGTAAGGAAAGTATGACTTACGATCTGTTCCGGCGGATATTTATATTTCTGATTATAAAGTCCGTCCTGACTTCTGAAATCAGGAATACCGCTTTCTGTTGATACACCTGCGCCGCCGAAGAAAACTATGTTATCGGTTTCTCTGATAATCTCTTTTAACTTCTCAATAGCTTCATCCATACAGAACTCCTTTCCCTGAAAAAAGAACTTATGTATTCTTCAATGAGGTTCAATAAAAATAATTATCTGATAATCCTATTAGAATCCGGCTTTCTTAAGAAGGTCAGCAAGAGTTGTTGTAGCTTCGCCTTCACTCTTATACTCTATCTCTTCTTCTGTGATCTCTTTAGCCATAACATCATCAAGCGCCTTCATTGAAAGTGACAGCTTACCGTCCTTTATAGCAATGACTTTAACCTTGACCTTCTGTCCAACCTTAAGAACTGAACTTGGATGAGATATTCTCTGATTTGCTATCTGAGATATATGTACAAGTCCTGAAAGGCCGTTTCCAAGATCAATGAAAGCTCCATAGTTCTGAAGACTTTCTACTGTTCCTTCTGTTACAAGTCCGACTTCAACATTTGAAACCTTGGTCATTCTTTCTTCATCAGCTTTTTTCCTTAAGATCTCCTTTGCAGAAAGAACAAGCTTGCTATCTTCCTTATCAGCTGTTATTACCTGAACGTCGATAGTCTTTCCAACATAGCTTTCAAGGTCGCTGTCTTCTACAAATGAAAGAGCAAGCTTTGATGCAGGTATGAAAGCACGTACGCCTTCAAGATAAGCTACAACGCCCGCTTTAACTGCTTCAGAAATCTTAACGCTTACAACTTCGCCTGATTCAAGAAGCTCTTTTAACCTATCCCATGCTATTACCTTATTAGCCTCTTTCTTGGAAAGAAGAATGTTACCTCTTCCATCATCCATGCGCTTAATAGTTGCTGAGATCTTATCGCCTGCATGAATATCATTTCTTATGGAAAAATGAGGATCGTCTGACAGATCTTCAAGCATGATGATTCCTGGTGCATAGTAGTCAAGATCAACTGTAACCTTAGTCTCTTCTACACCTGAAACTACTCCTTCTACTACATCTCCAACTTCGAGCTTTCTGAAGGATCTTTCAATTACATCAGCATAGTCCTCCATGGATTCCACTTTCTGATTTTCTGTTACTTCATTAACATTCTTTTCTTCCATAACCCTTTTTACCTTCCTGCCATTATTTATTCTTTTATCATAAAATTATTCTGACACCATATATATTTTTGATATATGGAATCTTTATTAGCACTGACTAATATCTTATCTATTATCTTTAATCCTGGCTTATCCTATTTATCTTTAACCCAACCTCTTCATCTTCCGTGAGGTCATAAACCATCATATAGCAGTCTCTTGCCTGCATATAATTACCGTTTTGCTCCGCTTCCTCTCCTGCCTTTATCAAAAGAGCCAGTGTGATATTTGATGGACCTGTTGGAATCTTGTTATCTTCAAGCATCTTCTGAATCTGCTCAGGAGACTCCTTGCCCATGGGCTTATTCAGAGCTGATTCAAGATACTTTATCTCCTCTTCTGCAGCCTGTCCCTCCTGGAAAAAGGTACTGTATCTATAAAGTGCAGCAGAAAGATCCGGTTTATATTTTTCAAGGTAGTACCAGCCAAGGTTCCTGTAATAGGTTGCAAGCTCAGCTCTTGTGCAGCATAGCTTGTACATCTCCTGTGTATACTTATATTCTCCTTCGATATCACCAAGACGCTTACAACAAATAATGATCCCCGATACAGCTTCAAAGCTTACAGGATTCTCCATATTTGCAGCCAGATATTCCTGAAGGGCCTCATTATTTTTCTGCTGAGACAACAAGTCTCCTGCCTTATCCAAATGGGGACGAGCCAGATCATCCTTAGATATCTCATATTCATCGGGATTCATATAATATTCGTAAAGAAAGACTTCTGAAATATGTCTCAGACTTAAACTTAGCATTACCTTTAAAACTCCCTTATGATGCACTTCTATGTCGTATTCAAGTATATCATATAATCCCTGCTTAATAATTTAAGAATGCCGTATTATACAAATTCTATTACTATACTAATCCACAACAAAATTAAATAAGCTCTTAAATTTTGCGCAATTATATCATATAATGGTATTTGCATTAATTATAATCAACTATATGATTAGCTTATACTTCATATCTACATCATAGGATTAAGTCCATAAAATGAGGTAGGTGTCAAAAGTTCCTTTTGACACCTTATGACTAACGGATTGTTCCGTTTCTTCGAAACTCTCACATATATGAAGGATAAGTAGTAAGACAAAAGGAGTACACATTAGATAATAAACCAATAATAGACTATGAATACAAATAATAAACCAAAAGAATACACTTCCAGGCAAATGCTGCCTATTATCTTCGCACTTGCCTGGCCAACAATGCTTGAGCAGTTCATGCAAACGGCAGTCCAGTACATAGATACTGCAATGGTTGGTGTTCTGGGCACTCATGCTACTGCATCTGTAGGAGCAACCAGTACCTTTAACTGGCTTATAGGAAGTACTATCTCCGCTCTCGGAGTAGGCTTTCTTGCTTACATAGCACAGTCGCTTGGTGCAGGAGATAATAACAGGGCAAGAAAGGCTGCAGCACAATCCGTATTTATTGTAATAGTAACGGGTATGTTCTTTACACTACTTTTGCAGCTTATCAAAAATCTTGTACCTGTATGGATGCAGGTTGATCCAGTCATTCAAAAAGATGCGGCAGCTTATTTCGGAATTTTGTATGCCCCGATGCTATTTAGAACTGCCAGTATCATATTCGGAACAGTACTTCGAGCAGCCGGCGATACTAAGACTCCTATGCATATAGGAATTCAGGTTAACCTTTTAAATGTTATCCTTAACTTCCTACTCATATACGAGACCAGAGCTATCAATATAGGAAGCCATGTCATTACGATTCCAGGTGCAGGACTAAATATAAGAGGCGCTGCACTTGCCAGTGCAATAGCTTATATCTGGGGCGGACTCGCAATAACCTATAAGTTCTATGCTCATACACTAATCTCTCCAAAAGGTCAGAATATACGACCTGATACTACAATTCTTAGCTCTGTAATGAAAGTAGCTTTACCTAATATGTTGCAAAGGTTTGCTACATCACTTGGTTACGTAGTATTTGCCTCCATGATCAATGCTATTGGAGAAACCGCTACAGCAGCACATACTATAGCGAATACCGTAGAATCGGCCTTCTATATACCAGGCTGGGGAATGCAGACATCTGCAGCAACGCTTGCAGGTAATGCCTACGGTGCTAAAGACAATAAAAAGCTTACTGTATTATCCAGAACTGTACTTCCTCTTGAAGTTGGGCTAATGGTCATATCAGGAAGTTTGCTTTTTATATTTGCTCCAATACTTGTAAAGTTATTTACATCAGACTCAAATGTTATATCACTTGCTACAATAGTTCTTAGAATGGTAGCTGTTTCTGAGCCATTCTACGGCGTTCCGATCATCATAGAGGGCATGATGCAGGGACTTGGAAATACAGTGGCGCCCTTTATTTATAACGTAATGGGAATGTGGTGTATCAGAATAATTGGAACCTTTATATGCACTAAATTATTTGGCCTAGGGCTCATAAGCGCCTGGGCATGCATGATAGGACATAATATACTCCTATTCGTATTATTCTCTTATCAGTATTTATCCGGAAAGTGGAAATCAAAAATGAACAGATTCTTATAAAACTAAAATAAGAAATCCGTACCAAGTACGGATTTCTTTTATTTTATAGCAAAAAAAAGAATCCATCGAATGGATTCTTGAGAGGTGACAGACGGATTTGAACCGACGCTCAAGGTGTTGCAGACCTATGCCTTACCACTTGGCTATGTCACCAGATATTTAAAAATGACCCCTAGCAGGTTCGAACTGCTGTTACCGCCGTGAAAGGGCGATGTCTTAACCGCTTGACCAAGGGGCCTCGCTCTTCGCCGTTCGGCGAATAAACAGTTATTTAACTGTAGCTCCCCAAGTAGGACTCGAACCTACGACACTTCGGTTAACAGCCGAATGCTCTACCGACTGAGCTATTGAGGAATGTATTGTTCCCTCAAAACCGAACACTGAATCTCCAAACTTTCTTGACTTTTGGTTAAGTCCTCGACCTATTAGTACACATCAGCTGAGAATGTTACCACTCTTACACCTTGTGCCTATCAACCTCGTACTCTCCAAGGGGTCTTACCACTTGCGTGGGGATATCTCATCTTGAGGGGGGCTTCACGCTTAGATGCCTTCAGCGTTTATCCCTGCCAGACTTGGCTACCCTGCCTTATGCGATTGCCTTCGCAGCAGATACACCAGCGGTCCGTCCATCCCGGTCCTCTCGTACTAAGGACAGCTCCTCTCAGATATCCTACGCCCGCGCCGGATAGGGACCGAACTGTCTCACGACGTTCTGAACCCAGCTCGCGTACCACTTTAATGGGCGAACAGCCCAACCCTTGGGACCTGCTACAGCCCCAGGATGTGATGAGCCGACATCGAGGTGCCAAACCACTCCGTCGATGTGAACTCTTGGGAGTGATAAGCCTGTTATCCCCAGGGTAGCTTTTATCCGTTGAGCGATGGCAATCCCACGTTCTGCCACCGGATCACTAAGTCCTACTTTCGTACCTGTTCCACCCGTCGGTGTCACAGTCAGGCTCCCTTATGCCTTTGCACTCTTCGGATGGTTTCCGTCCATCCTGAAGGAACCTTTGAGCGCCTCCGATACTCTTTCGGAGGCGACCGCCCCAGTCAAACTCCCCGCCAGACATTGTCCCCGGACCGGTTTCACGGTCCATGGTTAGAAATCCAGTACGGTAAGGGTGGTATCCCAACAGCGGCTCCATGACAACTGACGTCATCACTTCTTAGCCTCCCACCTATCCTGTACATACAATACCGGATCCCAGTATCAAGCTGGAGTAAAGCTCCATGGGGTCTTTCCGTCCTGGCGCGGGTAGCCAGCATCTTCACTGGCACTTCAATTTCACCGGATGCATTGCCGAGACAGTACTCAAATCATTACGCCTTTCGTGCGGGTCGGAACTTACCCGACAAGGAATTTCGCTACCTTAGGACCGTTATAGTTACGGCCGCCGTTTACTGGGGCTTAAATTCAAAGCTTCGATTGCTCTAACCTCTCCTCTTAACCTTCCAGCACCGGGCAGGCGTCAGCCCATATACTTCACCTTTCGGTTTCGCATAGACCTGTGTTTTTGCTAAACAGTTGCTTGAGCCTCTTCTCTGCGGCCTTCATGTACTCATACATGAAGGCTACCCTTATCCCGAAGTTACGGGTACATTTTGCCGAGTTCCTTAGCAATGCTTCTTCCGTCGGCCTTAGGATTCTCTCCTCATCCACCTGTGTCGGTTTACGGTACGGGCAGATATCACACTATAGCGGCTTTTCTCGACAGGTCCTCCGGACACTTCACTACTTTATTTCGCTCCGCATCACACAGCACGATCCTACCAAGGGGTTTCTCCCTGGCCTCGCGCCATGCTTGCCCCGGGCTGCTCTCCCGGGCTGTCCCTGTTACCTGTGTCCCCACAGTTCTGATGATATCTGGTGCAGGAATATCAACCTGCTGTCCATCGGCTACGCCTTTCGGCCTCGTCTTAGGCCCCGACTTCCCCAGGGCAGATCAGCTTTACCCTGGAATCCTTGGATATTCGGCCTGAGGGATTCTCACCCTCATCTCGCTACTCATTCCGGCATTCTCTCTTCATAACGCTCCGCTGCTCCTTATCGGTACAGTTTCAACGCTCTTATGAATGCTCCCCTACCGATCGCTTATACCCGTAGATACAAGCAATCCCTAGGCTTCGGTGTCGTGTTTTAGCCCCGGTAATTTTCGGCGCAGGACCTCTCGGCTAGTGAGCTATTACGCACTCTTTGAATGGATGGCTGCTTCTGAGCCAACATCCTAGCTGTCTATGAAATCCCACATCCTTTTCCACTTAACACGTACTTTGGGACCTTAGCCGTAGATCTGGGCTGTTTCCCTTTTGACTGCCCAACTTATCTCGTGCAGTCTGACTCCTGTGCTAAACCTGACTGGCATTCGCAGTTTGATAATCTTTGGTAAGCGGTGAAGCCCCCGCGGATATTCAGTGCTCTACCTCCAACAGGCACGCTACAGGGCTAGCCCTAAAGCTATTTCGGGGAGAACCAGCTATCTCCGAGTTCGATTGGAATTTCTCCCCTATCCACAGCTCATCGCCACCCTTTTCAACGGATGTGCGTTCGGACCTCCACAGCCTTTTACGGCCGCTTCATCCTGTCCATGGATAGATCACCCGGTTTCGGGTCTATGTATACTGACTAGTCGCACTATTCACACTTGGTTTCCCTTCGGCTTACGTATCTTAGATACTTAACCTTGCCGGTACACATAACTCGCCGGACCGTTCTACAAAAAGTACGCGATCACTCGTATATAGAGCTTTCGCAGCTTGCAGGCACAGGGTTTCAGGTTCTCTTTCACTCCCCTCCCGGGGTCCTTTTCACCTTTCCCTCACGGTACTATGCGCTATCGGTCACTAAGTAGTATTTAGCCTTACGGGGTGGTCCCCGCTCATTCAGACAAGGTTTCACGTGTCTCGTCCTACTCTGGATACTGTCTCGTCTTATCCACTTTCACATACACGGCTTTCACGTTCTCTGGCAGGTCTTTCCAGGACCTTTCTGTTAGCAGACTTGAATCGATTATACAGTCCGAACCCCAGAAAGCAAGCTCTCTGGTTTGGGCTCTTCCGCGTTCGCTCGCCGCTACTTACGGAATCACTTTTGTTTTCTCTTCCTCCGGCTACTTAGATGTTTCAGTTCACCGGGTTCCCGGCCTTAACCTATGGATTCAGTTAAGGTCAACTAGGTGTTTCCTAGTTAGGTTGCCCCATTCAGATATCTGCGGATCATGAAGTATTTGCCTCTCCCCGCAGCTTTTCGCAGCTTATCACGTCTTTCATCGGCTCTTAGTGCCAAGGCATCCGCCCTGCGCCCTACATAACTTAACCAGTTACGTAGGAATCAGTCCTGATCTTTCGATCATTCTGGATTCTCTTCTGATCTATAACACAGCGATATGTTATAGTCAGTGCCCATTTCTTACGAAATGGTTTTTAATTGATGAATAAATTCACCTTTTTGATGTCTTGATTTTGGTTTGGACATAGAACATATCTTAATCATTTGGAATGACTAGATATAATCTATATTTCAGTATTCGGTTTTCAAGGAACAATATGAGATAGATTACTATCTCGAATGGAGATGGAGAGATTCGAACTCTTGACCCCCTGCTTGCAAGGCAGGTGCTCTCCCAACTGAGCTACACCCCCATTTGGTAATTCCGTTAATGGGATTAAGTGGACTCGAACCACCGACCTCACGCTTATCAGGCGTGCGCTCTAACCAGCTGAGCTATAATCCCATAAATCTGGCAACCACCTATCCTCCCATACCGTTACCAGTATAGTACTTTCGGCCGCTAAGGTCTTAACCGTCGTGTTCGAGATGGGAACGGGTGTTTCCCCGAAGCGCATCGTCACCAGAAATATTCTGTTTTAAAGGTTCATTGCCTTTAACAACTAAACAGTAATGCAACTCCCTACTTCTTCCTTCTTTATTTTCCTTAGAAAGGAGGTGATCCAGCCGCAGGTTCTCCTACGGCTACCTTGTTACGACTTCACCCCAGTTATCCGACCTGCCTTAGGCAGCTCCCTCCTTGCGGTTAGGCCACTGACTTTGGGCATTTCCGACTCCCATGGTGTGACGGGCGGTGTGTACAAGACCCGGGAACGTATTCACCGCAGCATTCTGATCTGCGATTACTAGCGATTCCAGCTTCGTGCAGGCGGGTTGCAGCCTACAGTCCGAACTGGGTCGTTATTTTTGGGATTTGCTCACCTTCGCAGGGTTGCTTCCCTTTGTTACGACATTGTAGCACGTGTGTGGCCCAAATCATAAGGGGCATGATGATTTGACGTCATCCCCACCTTCCTCCAGGTTATCCCTGGCAGTCTCCATAGAGTGCCCATCTTACTGCTGGCTACTATGGACAAGGGTTGCGCTCGTTGCGGGACTTGACCCAACATCTCACGACACGAGCTGACGACAACCATGCACCACCTGTCTCAGATGTCCCGAAGGACTGATGGCATTACCCATCATTCATCTGGATCTCAAGATTTGGTAAGGTTCTTCGCGTTGCTTCGAATTAAACCACATGCTCCACCGCTTGTGCGGGTCCCCGTCAATTCCTTTGAGTTTCATTCTTGCGAACGTACTCCCCAGGTGGAATACTTATTGCGTTAGCGCCGGCACTGAAAGACTATGTCTCCCAACACCTAGTATTCATCGTTTACTGCGTGGACTACCAGGGTATCTAATCCTGTTTGCTCCCCACGCCTTCGAGCCTCAACGTCAGTTGCTGTCCAGTAAGCCGCCTTCGCCACTGATGTTCTTCCTGATATCTACGCATTTCACTACTACACCAGGAATTCCGCTTACCTCTCCAGTACTCTAGTCTACCAGTTTCCAAAGCAAGCCCACGGTTGAGCCGTGGGGTTTCACTTCAGACTTGATACACCGTCTACGCTCCCTTTACACCCAGTAAATCCGGATAACGCTTGCCCCCTACGTATTACCGCGGCTGCTGGCACGTAGTTAGCCGGGGCTTCTTACTCAGGTACCGTCATCCCCTCTTACGAGGTCTTTCTTCCCTGCTGATAGAGCTTTACATACCGAAATACTTCTTCACTCACGCGGCGTCGCTGCATCAGGCTTTCGCCCATTGTGCAATATCCCCCACTGCTGCCTCCCGTAGGAGTTTGGGCCGTGTCTCAGTCCCAATGTGGCCGTCCGCCCTCTCAGGCCGGCTACTGATCGTCGCCTTGGTGGGCCGTTACCTCACCAACTAGCTAATCAGACGCGGGTCCATCTCATACCTATAAATATTTTCACACTGTGTCATGCGACACTGTGCGCTTATGCGGTGTTATCAGTCGTTTCCAACTGCTATCCCCCTGTATGAGGCAGGTTACCCACGCGTTACTCACCCGTCCGCCACTAAGTTATTCAAGATTCTGCCGAAGCTTCATCAGCGAATAACTCCGTTCGACTTGCATGTGTTAGGCACGCCGCCAGCGTTCATCCTGAGCCAGGATCGAACTCTCACTTTAATGTTTGTTCTTTCCGGTTCAGACTTACACTGACTTAAATCAGAATAATTCTGCTCCACTGTTATTTCTAACAGCTTGATGGTGGCTAAACCATCAAAAATTTACTTTTGGTTTTTGTTCTTCTGAACATTCTGTTCTTCTTAAAAAAGAAGAACTGGAATTTTCAGGGTTGCATTACTGTTAAGTTGTCAAAGTGCTTGGTGTTTCTTTCAGAAACACTGCGTCTTGGCTTGTCCGCCGCAACGTGTTATATCTTAACTCGTTGTCATCGGCTTGTCAAGAACTTTTTTAAATTATTTTCTCGCTTTCTAGAAGAGTAAAGCTTCTCTCAAGCGGGCGTTTTTTAGTATAGCATCCACTTAAGTTGAATGCAACATCTTTTTTGAAAAAAATCAAAATTTTTTCAAAAACTTTTGTTTACATCGTTTTTAATATTAAATTTCAGATTTAAAAATGTCGGTGGCATCAAAACAAAGATCCACCGACATTTTCTTTCGTAATAATTCTTTTATCTATATTGCTTTTTATTATTTGACGTAAGGGTCAAAAGTCATTTCGATTCGAGCTTGCTCGAAATCGAATATGAATTTATGACCCGCAAAACATGAGCAAAGTAGCACGTAGTGCGGATTTGCTCATGTTTTAGGATTGTGAGAGTTTCGAAGAAACGGAACAATCCGTTAGTCATAAGGTGTCAAAAGGAACTTTTGACACCTACCTCATTATTTTAAGAAGAAGTAAGCAAGTACCACTACACCAAGTATTATTCTGTACCATCCAAATACTTTGAAGTCATGCTTTCTAATATAACCCATAAGGAACTTGATAACGATTATTGATACAACAAAAGCTACTACCATTCCAGTTACAAGGATCGCAATCTCTGATGAACTGAATGCAAGTCCGAACTTTACAAGCTTAAGAAGACTTGCGCCGAACATTACAGGGATTGCAAGAAGGAATGTAAACTGGGCTGCAGCTGTTCTTGATACACCGATCATAAGTGATCCTACTATTGTTGAACCACTTCTGGATGTACCTGGGAAGATAGCTGCTATAAGCTGGAATACACCTATGATAAGTGCTGTCTTAAAATCAATTTCTTCCAGAGTCTTAATAACAGGTTCTTTTCCCTTATTCTTATTTTCTATAATAATGAAAAGAATACCGAAGATGATAAGCATGGTTGCAACGACATATCCGTTGTAGAGATGTTCATCAAGCCAGTCGTCAAAAAGGACGCCCACTATAGCAGCAGGGATGCACGCCACAAGGATCTTGGCCCATAAAATCCATACATCTTTTCTGTTAACTCTATGCTCTTTCCTTGCCTCTTTACTAAAATCCCATGGGAATATCTGATTCCAGTAAAGGATTACAACGGCAAGTATAGCTCCAAGCTGAATTACAACAAGGAACATATTCCAGAAGTCTTCTGAAACGTTCATTTTTACAAATTCATCCAAAAGGATCATATGGCCTGTAGAACTTACCGGAAGCCACTCTGTAATTCCTTCAACTATTCCATATAAAACTGCCTTAATTATATCCAGCATTTTAAACCTCTCTATTTATTCATATATAATTCGAATTATTTCTGATCACAAATAACATCAGTTCGCCATTCGTGATTCACTACATTCAGCCAATTCCATACACTTCTTTTGCAAACTGACGAAGTCTTGGCATAGCGCGCTCAACCTTCTCAGTATCTATGCAATATGCCATTCTGAAGAATCCGGGAGCACCGAAATTGTCAGCAGGAACCAATATAAGGTCATAATCTTTTGCCTTATTACAGAATGCTACAGAATCTTTTTCAAGAGCTTTTGGAAGAATATAGAAGGTTCCGCCCGGCTTTACAACTGTAAATCCTATGTCTACAAGTGTGTCATATATTATGTTCATGTTGGTCTCATATACTGAAAGATCAGATGTAAGATCGCACACCTTGCCTACTGCCTGCTGAATTATGGATGGTGGGCAGTTATGACCGATGCCTCTTGATATCTGGCCGCACATAGGAACTATGAACTCTGCGTCATCTGCTTCAGGATTAACTGCTACATATCCGATTCTTTCTCCCGGAAGTGACAGTGCCTTTGAGAAGGAATAGCAGGAAAGGGTATTCTTATAGAACTTAGATACGTATGGTGCATCTGCATCCTTGAATATGATCTCCCTGTATGGCTCATCAGAAAGAAGATATATAGGATGGCCGAATTCTGCTGCCTTTTTAGTCATAGTATCTGCAAGATATTTAAGAGTCTGTGTAGAATATGCTATTCCTGATGGATTGTTAGGAGTATTTATAAGAACTGCCATTACATCACTTGTAAGCATTTCTTCAAAAGCCTCAGTGTTGATCTGGAAAGTCTCGGTATTAGCAGGAACAACCTTTAAAGTGCATCCTGCACCTTCAATATATGGTTTATATTCAGGGAAAAAAGGTGCGATAGTAAGAACTGTATCGCCAGGCTTTGTCACCGCTCTTACAGCATGTGAAATAGCGCCTGCAGCACCAGTTGTAGGGAAGATATGATTCGCTGTATAGCTCATACCGAATCTTTTATTTAAAGACGCTGCAATAGCTTCTTTGTATGAAGGATCTCCAAGTGTGGGGCTATAACCATGAAGCTTCATTGGATTCTCATCCTTAAGCATCTGTATCATTGTATCTGTGAATTCCTGCGGAGCAGGTACGGACGGATTACCAAGAGAAAAATCAAATACATTTTCATATCCGATCTCTTTGCCTCTGGCAGATGCATATTCAGCCAGGTTTCTGATTACGTTTTTAGCGCCAAGCATAGCTTTAAATTCTTGATTGATCATTTGTGGAACCTCCTCACCCTAAATAACTAATTCATTCCCGGCCTTCTCCCCTTACACCTTGATAAGACCAGATCCTGAAAATGATTATATTTATAAAAATACACAACAGACTTATATTAACATATTTGCAAAACAAAATCCCTCCCGGAAAGATTTAGGATAAATCCATAATCTTACCGAAAGGGATAAGTTGATCTATTTTAACCTATATAAAGATCTGATCAGAATCCGCTAAATAAAGATTCAACATCTTCAGCAAATTCTTCAAGCTCGTCTTCATCAGCATTACCAAGATCTAAAGCATCGTCATCAATTTCGATCTTCTCGATCTTAGCACCTTTAGTTGCCTGAATTGTTAATGTGAAATCTTCGATTTCATAATATGAATATGAATATGAATCAATTTCAATATCATCAAACTCAAGCTTGAATCCGCCCTTAACCTTTTCATATGTACCTGAAAGAGTGAAAGAGTCGTATCCGTATTCATCGCTATAAGAGATTGAGATCTTACCGGATTCCTTGTCGTACTCCATCTCAGAAGTCTTTGTACCGTTAGTATATACTTCCTGAGTGATCTTACCGTCTTTCTCTTCACCTTTTACTTCGTAAATAGTCTCTTTGCCGTACTTAACTTTCATGTTCTGTGCAGGATAGCTTCCGCCTTCAAAGAGAATCTGTACCTTACTTTCACCCTTAGGCTCAAGAACGATAGCAGCGATCTGGTCTTTGTAAAGATAGAATGTAATATCCATCTTTGAGCTCTTATCCATACTATCTGTGATCTGGTCAAACATATCTTCAAGATCTGTTCCTGTAACCTCCTCAAGAAGGTCTACAAGATCTTCGTGTGATTCAAGAGCTGTCTTATACTCTTCAAGCATTGCCTCAACAGAGTCCTTGTCAAGTGTAGTTGTATATCCGATGCACTTTACATCTTTACCGTTAACTTCGAACTCTTCTTTGTCAGCTTTTTCAAACTCAAGAGTTGCAAGTGCTTTTGAGTTAGCCTTCTCAAAGTCCTTTACAAGGCTTTCTGAATCAGCAAAAGCCTTAAGAACGGCATCGATCTGATCAAATGTAACGTCTCCGCCCATAAGATCTTCAAGATCGCCATCTTTCTCTTCTGTAAAATCATAATAAACCGGGTTATCAAGTCCCTTCAGATCGAAGCAAACTTTTGACTGGTTCATATAGAAGTTAAAGCGAGTTGAAATCACGCTTGCACCAAGTTCTCCGGATACAGACGTTTCCTTTTTAGTCTTGGCATAGCTTAAACTTGCATCTACCTTTACGCCGCTAACCTTACCATTAAGCTCTACATCTACCTGAAGATCATCAGCAGAATCCTGAAGAACAGATGTATCAATTACGCTTGACTGCTTGAGAGTATTAGCAAGTGCTCTCTCGATCTTAGTTGCCGGTGAACCAAACATTCCTGCTACCTTAACAACAAGGAAGATAACAAGAACAGCTATTATAGCAACTGCTCCAATTCCAAGGAAAAGACCTGTCTTTTTCTTAGGCTTCTCTGGTGTTGTTCCAAAAGACTGTCCCTGATAAGGTGTCTGGCTGAATGGCTGTCCTGTCATAGGATTAAACGCTGGTCCGTTCTGTGGCTGCTGTACCGGCTGACCTGTAGCCGGATCAAATTTTGGCTGCTCATTTCCTTCTGGAATAGGCTGGCCTGTCATCGGATCAAATCTCATAATATCCCTCCTGAATTGTGATTTGAAATAAAATGCCAATGATGTTAAATATTTGAAGTATTGAAATCACGATACAGAAGAAACTTCTTGAAATCCCCCATTTCAATACAATCAATTTCTAAAGATGTCACGAAAACCATTCTATAATACTTTGTATTACAATTCAATTACCTTCGACGAAACGTCATTTTTATCTGATAAAACGCTTTAGACATCTGTAAATGGTTTTTTTAATCCCATTTTGCTATCATAAAATGATGTAAGGTCCCATGAAGAAAGAAGGAATGATCCATGTCTGCAAAAGAAAAGATCCTGGAAGTTTTAGACAATAATAAAGGCTCCTATGTTTCAGGAGAAGAACTGGCAACGTCTATCGGAATATCCCGCGCCGGAATCTGGAAGAATATCAAAACTCTCCAAAAGGAAGGATATCTGATAGATGCAGTGACCAACAAAGGATACAGCCTTCGTGACAACAATGACGTATTTGACGAAGACAAGATCAGAGGATACCTTACGATTCCCCAAAACAGTATTGATATTCAGATCCTTAAAGAAACTGAATCCACCAATTCCGCTGTTTATAAAATGGCTCTTACAGGGGCAAAAGAAGGTCTTGTTATCATTTCAAGGCAGCAAAGCATGGGACGTGGTCATAAGGGACATAGCTTCTATTCTCCTGCAGGCTCAGGCATTTACTTAAGTCTCCTCCTTAGGCCGGAAAACTTGTCTTTGCAGGATACCGGCTTTATCACCTGCATGGGAGCTGCTGCCATGTGCAGATCCTTAAGGGAAGTTTCGGGAAAAGAGGTTGGTATCAAATGGGTGAATGATCTTTTCCTTAATGATAAAAAAATATGCGGCATCCTTACTGAAGGGGCGCTCGATCTTGAAAGCGGAAGCCTTGACTTCTGTGTTACTGGATGCGGTGTTAATCTCTATCCCCCAAAGGATGGCTTTCCAAAAGAGCTGTCCGAAATCGCAGGGGCGCTGTTTGAAGACTATACTTTTGATGCTGGAAGCAGGATAACAGCTGGATTTATTAATCACTTTTTTGAATATTATGAAGAATTCAAAAAAGGAAACCACGACGGTTTCCTTAATGACTATAGATCGTATTCTCTTATAATTGGCAAGGATATTCTTATTGAGATAGACAAAAAAGAATACCATGCGCATATTACTTCCATAGATGATAAATGCAGACTGGTCATCAACTATGAAAATGTCAGTGACTATCATTTAGAACCTGGAAAAGGCAGTGTCAGAAAAGTATTCTGATTCATTAAAACAACAGTTCTATTATCCTAAGGTACGCGCCTGCAGGAAACAGATACGATACGATCTTAAGTGAAGGAACATAATCTGATACATCCTGCCACACAGGGCATATCACGAGCTGAGCTATAAGCAGCGTTGATATCCACGCCATATAGCTTATTCCGTTATTCACAAGCTTGCCAAACAGATACGTCCACATCACGGCAATAAATGAAAAGATCACAAATAAGAAAATATCTGCAAAAAATCCTATAGATGGATCGAGTATTCTTACCAGAACAAATCCTACTGCTGCCGGTACGATGACCCCTGCGATATACAAAAGGATCTCAAAGCGCGTCCTTTCTTTAAAAGAAAGAGCTCTCGAAACTGTGCTGGCTGTTCCATAGAATTTTTCACTACCATTAAGTAAAAGAGCCATGGTGATAAGTATCATCACAAGACCTCTGACAGGCTGCATCTTCTTTTCATCAGATGTAGCACGTACGCCTTCCACTGTCTGATAGTCCGCATTAAAAACTTCATCTCCTAAAAGGAGTCTGTCATACTCGGCCAAAAGGAAGTCTCTTAATTCCTCATCATCTGACCCGTAAATCTCTGCTCTCTTACTATCTATAAGTATTCTTCCATATATCTCAAAGAATTCTGAAAAAACAGTTTCTTTGGCAACTTCACCCTTGGTCGTATAATTTGATGCAACGTATTCAATGAGCTCATCTGTGTCGCAAAGAGCTATTTTTTCATCAAAATCATCTGTAAGAACAAAGCCGCATTCTGCGCTTCCACTTGTTACTGCTTCTATCAGCTCTTCATAAGTATCTGCAAGCTCAAACTCAAAAATAGTATCCTCTTTATCCGAGGCTGTGATCAGGCTGTCTATAAGTTTACTTCCATAGCTATATGCGCTTTCACCGCTGTTTTCACTATACAAAAGAACTCTTTTATTATTGGCTGAAGGCGCAGTGACAAAATGAACTGCCATCACAGATAAAGCCATAAACAGTGCGATCACCCACAAAAATGGACGTAGGAGCTGCCTTTTAAAAAGAAGGACGAACCACATATTATCTCTTCTCAGGAGTGCATTTTTCTTATCTGACATATAATACCTCCTGTTCCGAAAATAAGTCCTATCACAAAAAGGAGTATGCTATTAGCCGGATCCGGATATGAAAAAAGGATCTGTGATAATCCTGTTCTCCATATTCTAAGCGGCATGAAGTTTCCAATCTTTTGAAATACATCAGGCAAAAAAGCCATGGGGAAAATGCATCCTGATGAAAAAGCCATAAGGATTGCCACAAGTATCAGAATCATTGCGTTTTGCGCTTCGATATCAGAAAGTGAATATATAAAATGGAAAAATCCTCCAAGAGAAAATGAAAGGAGCAAAAGCCCTGGAATCATCGATGCTTCAAAATATAGCGCCGCAAAAGATCCCGCCGTTTTTGTATATATCATAAGAATACATATCATACATATTGATATAGCAAAAACAATAGTCGTCATCACCAAAAGTCTGATCATCCCGGCAATAACAGGACCTATTCCGTTGATACGAAGCTTTTTTCTCACAGTGATATCATTGCCCGCATACATATTCCCGAATATGAGACCGAAAAAGAGAAGGATAAGGGCAAAACCGGATGCAATATAGTACTGAAGTATGCTCTCTTCTCCAAACGCAGATACCAAAGAGTCTCTTATAACACTGTTTCTATCAAGAGCATTTCTGGTAAAAAGATCTGTAAGAAGATTCTCCATATCACTTCTTGAAATGACCATGGAATAACCGTTTATCCACGTATCGGTTGCAGCATAAATCCCGGCTTCTCCTGTTCTAATAAGTGAGACGCCATTTCTGACTTCCTCATGGAAGACATCGGTATTAAGCTCTGTATCAGAAGGAAGAAGGACTATCGCAGGTGTATTGATACCTGTCATAACGTCATTTATAAATGTATCTCCTAAGATTATCGCAGCCTGAATACTTCCATCTTTTATACCAGCTCTGGCTTCATCTTCAGACAGATAAGTAAAGTTTGCAATGTCACTTACACTATCCTGCATCTCAATAAGAGAAGACAGGGACTTTAATGTACTGCCCTCATCTCCCTCAGGAAGAACCATCGCCACGGTCGCCTTTTCATAGTCTGTCAGATGTGTCATGACAAAGCCAATCCCGGCTGTTCCTATGCCGATGATAAGAGCCATAAGCAGGATGGAAAAAAGCATGTGACCAAAGCTTGACAGCATGCGCTTATATTCAATTCGTATATACTGAAGCAGGTAACTTTTTTTCATTAGCTTATCGTCTCTTTGTAAGTACGCCGTTTTCCATACTGAATACCTTTGTACTGTCATTCATTTCAAGTTCGTCATGTGTGGCTACAACAATAATACCGTTGCCCTGTCTGAATTTTTGCATCCAGGTACGTATCTCTTTTTTGTAATATATATCAAGCGAAGCGGTAGGCTCATCCATAATAAGTACAGGAGGATTGCCGACACAGGCGCAGGCGATCGCAACTCTTCTTTTCATGCCGCCTGAAAGCTGCGAAACTTTCTTTTTCAAAATATCATCAAGGTAAAATTCTCTGACAAGATCCTCTTGCGGCCTTCCTCCCTTACCGCTCCAAAGACTTATATTGTCCTGAACATTCAGTTCATCAAGAAGTGGATTATCCTGCGGAAGATAACCTGTGAACTGTCTAAAGACTGACTTCTCCTTATCGGCTCTATGGCCCCAGAAAGAAATCGTGCCTCCTGCAGGCTTATCGATCCCGGCGAGAATTCTTAGAAAAGTAGATTTGCCGCTTCCGTTTCTTCCGATGATAGCTATCTGGTCACCGGGTGCGGCATCAAAAGATATTCCTTTTAAAACTTTATTTTTACCATATGCTCTTGTTATATCCCTTACTTCAAGCATATTCTCCTCCAACTGCGTATTCTGTCAGTTTACAAGCTCTAAGAAAAAGCCGCGCTACGTGTGCTTACGCAGCGCGGCACATATCATGCCATTATAATATCATGCATCAAGCTTTGCTGCAGCAAGGAGTGCAACTTCGATCATATCGTTGAAGCTTGTCTCACGTTCCTTGGCAGTAGTCTCTTTAGAAGTTACAAGGCTGTCGGATATTGTAAGAAGGCATGCAGCGTTCTTGGAAAGAACATTTGCATTATGGAAAAGAGCATAGCTTTCCATCTCTACGCATACGCATCCCTTATCCTTATTGATCTCTTTGAACTTGCTGAAACCATCCTGATAATAGAAAACATCACCTGAATGGATAGGTGCTTCAAGAACCTTGATTCCTGAATCCTTAGCGCACTGCATGATAACGCCGTTAAGGTCCTTATCAGGATACATGAATTCAGAATCAGCTCCGCCCTGCATCTTAGCATAGCTGGACTGGCTGTAAGCCTTGCTTGCAAGTACAACATCAAGGAGATCAACGTCAGCTGTGTAGCTTCCTGCTGATCCTACTCTGATGATATTCTCAACATCATAGAACTTGTAAAGCTCATATGAATAAATACCAATACTTGGCATACCCATACCTGAAGCCATTACTGAAACAGGTGCTCCCTTGTATGTACCTGTGAATCCAAGCATATTTCTAACATCATTAACAAGTCTTGGGCTTTCAAGGAAAGTCTCTGCGATATATTTAGCTCTAAGCGGATCTCCCGGCATAAGAACAGTCTTTGCAAAATCACCTTTCTCCGCGCGATTGTGTGGTGTACTCATAATAATCCTCCTAACATGATTTGTCATAAATCCTATTGCATAGCATGTGCTAATGCAATATCTCGTTTTTACAACAACAAAATAAGTTGCACGGCATTAGGACTGTTTTAGAATCTGAAAAAGGTCCAAAACCATACCACATATATTATACTTCAAAACTGCACAGTTTTTGAAGTTCATTTTTGTAAACTCTTACAAAAGAAGATAAAATCATCTTAAAAAGCCTATCATTTAAATGTTCCTTTCACTTTCTTCCACAGCATGCAATCTGATAATCTTCTTGACATTTAAAGGCAAGGGTCTTATATTTTATGTAAGCACTTACATTTTTTTATAAAAAACTATATTAATGCGACTTTTTAGTCTTTGTTTTGGATAATTTTGGAACGTAATTACATAAAATCTTTTTTCAAAATATACACATAAGGAGCTTTATGAAAGAATTTATTAGAATCAATGACTCAGACAACGTTGCAGTTGCTCTGATGCCTCTTTCAAAAGATAAGACTATCGATCTTGGTGACATCAAAGTCACTTTGCTTCAAGATATACCCCAGGGACACAAGTTTGCGCTTGCCAAAATAAAATCAGGCGATGCGATAATCAAATACGGCAATCAGATCGGGATCGCCAAAGAAGACATTCCTACGGGAAGCTGGGTTCACACACACAATATAGGAACCGCTCTTGGTGAACTTCTTGAATATAACTATAATCCCGTGCATGCAAGTATCACCGGCTCAGAAGAGAGATTTTTTGACGGATTCAGAAGATCTGACGGCAAAGTCGGCGTTCGTAATGAAATATGGATCGTTCCTACTGTCGGATGCATGAACTCAGTTGCCAAAGAGATAGAGCGTAGCGCTCAGCATCTTGTAGGCGGATCCCTTGAATCCATCTTTGCATTCAATCATCCTTATGGTTGCTCTCAGATGGGCGATGATCAGGAGAACACAAGAGAGATCCTTGCTGATCTTATAAGACATCCAAATGCAGGCGGCGTTTTGGTCCTTGGCCTTGGCTGCGAGAATTCCAATATCGACGTTTTAAAGCCGTACCTTGGCGACTATGATGACAAGAGGATCAAATTCCTTGTAGGTCAGAATTCTGAAGATGAAGTTGAAGATGCACTTGCCATCCTTACTGATCTTGCAGAATATGTTAAGACTTTCAAAAGAGAAAAATGCAGTGCGTCAGAACTTATAATCGGCATGAAATGCGGAGGTTCCGACGGACTTTCCGGAATCACTGCCAATCCAACTGTAGGAGGCTTTTCGGATATTCTCATAAGCAAAGGAGGTACGACAATCCTTACTGAAGTACCTGAGATGTTCGGCGCAGAGCAGCAGCTCATGAACAGATGTGACAACGAAGAACTCTTTGATAAGACAGTCTGCCTTATCAATGATTTTAAGAACTACTTCAAAGCTCACAACCAGACAATATATGAGAACCCATCACCGGGCAACAAAGCAGGAGGCATCTCAACTCTCGAAGATAAGTCCAACGGATGTACTCAGAAGTCAGGAAGTGCTCCTGTCAAAGGCGTACTTAAGTATGCAGAGCCTGTACATGAAAAGGGTCTTAATCTTCTCTCTGCCCCAGGCAATGATCTTGTTGCATCAACGGCGCTTGCTGCTTCCGGAGCACAGATCATCCTCTTTACAACAGGAAGAGGAACGCCTTTTGCCAGCCCTGTACCTACAGTTAAGATTTCTACCAACAATGCTCTTTATAACAAGAAAAAGAACTGGATCGACTTTAACTGCGGCACTATCGTAGAGACAGATACTGTAAGCGGTCTGTCAGAAAAACTATTCGAGTACGTTCTCGAAGTTGCTTCCGGCAAAACTGTAAAGTCTGAAGATGCAGGATATCATGACCTTGCAATATTCAAACAGGGTGTAACACTTTGATCAAGACTAATTGTTACTTCTTTTTACGCTTTAAATATTGTGTATAAACCAAGATTCAAATACTAACATTACAATTCAACGATCTTACAAATGGATTTAATAATGTTTATTTATAGAAAATAATTCATATATTTAATAAAGAGAGGGTTAAAAATGAAAACTTTAAGTTACAAAACACTTGAGGAAAACGGATACGACGGATACCTGTTAAAGGATGCTCCCGAAAGAGTACTTCAGTTTGGTGAAGGCAATTTCCTTCGCGCATTTGTAGACTATTTCATTGATCTTATGAATGAGAAGGCTGGATTTAATTCTAAGGTTGTACTGGTACAGCCTATTGCAGCTCCAATGATCCATGACATGATCAATAATCAGGATGGCCTTTATACTCTCTATCTTCGCGGACAGGAGAATGGTCAGGCAGTCAACAAGAAAAGAGTCATCTCCTGCGTATCACGCTGCATAGATCCATATGCCGAGTTCGATGCTCTTATGGCCTGCGCAGATAACCCGGATCTTAGATTCATTACATGTAATACAACAGAAGCAGGAATCGCTTATGATCCAAACTGCAAGTTTGAAGATAAGCCAGCTGCTTCATATCCAGGTAAACTCTGCCAGTTCATGTACAGACGTTTCCAGAAATTTGGCGATCAGAAGGGCAAGGGTTTCATCATCCTCTCATGTGAGCTTATCGACAACAATGGTAAGGAGCTCAAAAAATGTCTCCTTCAGTATGCTGATCTGTGGAATCTTGGAGATGACTTCAAGAAGTGGATCGATGAAGAGAACATCATCTGTTCTACACTTGTAGACCGTATCGTTCCAGGTCGTATCAGAGATGCTGAGGAAGTTAAAAAGATCGAGGAAGAAAACGGATATCATGATGATCTTGTAGATGTGGGTGAAGTATTCGGTTTCTGGGTTATAGAAGGACCTCAGTCCATAAAGAAAGAGTTCCCTTGTAAAGAGGCTGACCTTCCAATCCTCATCTGTGATGACCACAAGCCTTACAAACAGAGAAAGGTTCGTATCCTTAACGGAGCACATACTTCCTTTGTACTTGGCGCTTACCTTGCAGGTGAGAATATCGTACGTGACTGTATGCATGATGAGACTATCCACGGATTTATGGACAAGCTCCTCTATGAAGAGGTAATTCCTACACTTACACTTGATCCTGACGACTGCAAACAGTTTGCAAGTGATGTAACAGACCGTTTTGCTAACCCTTATGTAGATCACCAGCTCCTGTCCATCTCTCTTAACTCTACTTCCAAGTGGAAAGCAAGAGTTATGCCTTCCTTCAAGGGTTATGTAGAAAAATACGGAAAGCTTCCTTCATGCATCACAGCATCTTTTGCCTTCTATGAGATGTTCTATCATCAAGGCAAAGAGCTCACAGATAAGGGTCTTGAAGCTGTTCGCCCTAGCGCCGCTGTTACACCTGTAGTTTCAGGACCATCCGAATATGTAATAAGCGATGACAGACCTATCCTTGAGTTCTACTATGCTCACAAGGATGACGACGTTGCTGCTCTTACTCATGCAGTTCTTTCAAATACAGATTTCTGGGGCGAAGACCTTACCAAGATTGAAGGATTCGAAGAAGCTGTTACAGGTTATGCTAAGATGATAGAAGAAAAAGGCGCTTATGAAGTAATGAAATCCTGCCTTAACTAAAAATAAATATAGAATCTAATAGTAAAAAGTTTGAAAATGATGAGTTTTCAAACTTTTTTACTAAAAATAATGAGGCCAATCATGGAACACAGTAATCCGCTTTTAAGAAATAATAATTCTCCAAAATTCATTACAATAGGCGAAGTCATGCTTCGCCTAACCCCTCCTAATTATGACAAGATAAGGGTTGCAACAAGCTTTGATGCAAGCTATGGTGGAAGCGAAGCCAATATAGCTCTTGCTCTTGCAAACCTTGGGATAGACTCAACTTTTTTTACCGTAGTACCTGATAACAGTCTTGGTAAATCCGCTGTAAGGATGCTTCGAAGTAACGACGTACACTGCACTCCCATAATCCTGACAACACCTGATGAAACTCCTACCCACAGGCTTGGAACTTATTATCTTGAGACAGGCTATGGTATAAGACCCAGCCAGGTAATATATGACCGTAAGCACTCAGCTTTTAGCGAGTATGATTTTAGTAAAGTCGATATAGATGCGCTTTTATGTGATTATGACTGGCTTCATCTGTCAGGTATCACTCCTGCTCTTTCTAAAAGCTGCGCAGACTTTATACTAAAGTGCCTGGAAGTAGCCAAAGAAAAAAATATCACTATAAGCTTTGACGGGAACTTTAGATCTACTCTCTGGACCTGGGAAGAAGCCAGGGATTTCTGCACATTGTGCCTTCCCTATGTTGATGTTCTCTTCGGGATAGAACCCTATCACTTATATAAGGATGATAATGATCACGAAAAAGGAGATTTAAAAGACGGCGTCCCCTTCCAGCCATCTTTCAAACAACAGGATAAGATATTCAGACACTTCATATCCAGATATCCTAATATCAAATGTATAGCAAGGCATGTACGCTATGCTCATTCAGGTTCTGAAAACAGCTTAAAAGCCTTCATGTGGTACCAGGGCGAAACTACAGAATCAAAGCTGTTTACTTTTAATATACTGGACAGGGTTGGCGGAGGAGATGCCTTTGCAAGCGGTCTTATCTATGCAATGATGAACGGATACGATGCAGATGAGATGATCAATTTCGCTGTAGCATCATCAGTAATCAAGCATACTATAAGAGGCGATGCCAACATAACAGACAATGCCGAAACCATAAGAAATCTTATGAATATGAACTATGATATAAAAAGATAAAGAGATGTAATCATTATTCCCACTTGAACAAACCAGCATCCACAAAGACTTTATAGGGGTGGGCTATATATAAATCATCGCCACACTGTTAATCGTTTTATAATTCATGGCACGATATCCGGAGATTTTTATTCTGGGGTCTGAAACTCGCTACGCTCAGACATGCAGACCCCTGGCAGAATAAAAATCTCCGGATATCATGCTCATGAATTTAATAAAACGATTAACAGTGTGGCGATGATTTATATACAGCCCACCCCTATAAAGTCTTTGCGGATGCTGGTCCGTTCAAGTGGGGAATCTGCAAATATATATCACAGAGCTGCTTTGATCTTCTCGATCATCTCTTTGTACTCATCATCTGTAAGGAATTTCTTCTGAGGATTCATCTCAAAAGTTGTATTCCATTCAAATTCATCCTTGTACTTAGGAACAAGGTGCATATGAAGGTGACAGCCGGAATCAGCATATGCTCCGTAGTTGACTTTATCGGGATTAAAAGCTTTATGAATAGCTTTGGATGCTCTGTTTATATCTGCAAAGAATGCATCTCTGTCTGCATCTGATATATCAACGATCTCACTTACATGATCTTTGTAAGCAACTATGCATCTTCCAGGATGGCTCTGCTCCTTGAAAAGGATGAGTGAACTTACAGACAGATCACATATATAGATTCCAAAAGCATCAAGATGCTCATCTTTCATACAATAACCACAATTTGCGTCTTTTTTAATTTCTGACATTTTACTACCTCTTTACATTTTTTTCTATATGATATAAATCCAACCAGCTATGACTTTTTGTCACTTCGTTCCAAAAGTCATGTAAATAGGCCAATTGAGAACACCTTCGGTGCCTAGCCTATTTACCTACCGATTCACTTTCTTACGAAATCCGCAGTAAATGCGGATTTCTAATTCAAAGTTGCGAAAACATATAACTAATCATCGGAAGGATTTATAACATTCATATACACTACCTATCTTCCAACCAATTCATAACAATCATAACTACTGCTTATCTGCCCGTCAATCTCAAGGCTTATATTGCCTGCGCTTATAGCTACTGCTCTTGATGCAAATATACCAATATATACATATTCCGGATCAACTGCTGTGAGCGTATAATCATAACCTGCAGATACTGCATCGTAGCCTTCTATACTTGCTTTATATCCGTCTCTTGTAGACTCTATTGTCATATGCCTTACGTCATGAAGCTTGGGTTCTGCTATGAGTTCTCCGCCTTCAAAGTCAAGTTCACCGCTCTTTCTTGCAAAGGTGTTAGTTCCCTTAGGATAAGAAGGATTAAACATAACACCGGCGCAGACATAGTCTCCCAGAAGCTCACCTGTAGCATTGTCAACATAGATATCATCTCGTACCATAAGTCCGTATGCTGCAAAGTCGCTGGGGCCGCCTGATTCGTTAAAGCTTTCGATCTTAATATCTGCACTTAATTTAAAGCTCTTTGATACAGGTATACGGATATAATACATAGCTATGCCATCTGACTTACTTGCAATCTTGCCGTTATTGCCATGATTGCCGGCAGATATGTAAAGTGATCCATCCTTTTGGTCAAAAGAAAAGTCGTCACTCTTTGGGCCATGTCCGCTTATATCGCCAAAAACTGTCGGGTACCATACATTTTTATTTTCATCAAATGCTGCATTCCAATAATCGCTTCCTTTATCAGGCCTTATATAAACAGGATCTTTGTAGTCTTTATTTATAGACTTGCTGACCCAGTAGCTTGCTTGTTCCAAAGGGTCATCATACTCATCCTTTAGATATAGAGCCAAAGAAGGAGCTGACTTTCTTATATCCTGCGCAATAAGATAAGCATTGACTGCAGCTCCAAACATACTTGTATGAGTATCATCAACGCATATAGGCCTTGATCCTGTCCTTGCATGCATCATAAGTGTGTTATTATCAGGATCATCACCAGCGTCAACTTTAAGTGCAATATCTACAGTCTGCTTCGTAAGATCGCAAACAGGTATAGACAATTCCTGGCCAAGCTGCCTTATAGCCCTGGGATAATCTCCATCAGGTGTTATATGAACGAAGTCATTTTTATATATAAGATCCTTATCTCTTCTTGCTATCGGTGTTACAAGGATGCAGGAAGCTCCTTTATCATTTGCAGGTTTTATATAGTATCTGTATAGACTATGTGCAAAAGATCCTTCGCTATCTTTATCTCCAATAGCTGATGTAAAAGTGGAATCGCCTCTTTTCTCATCATTATGGCCAAAACCAATGATAAGAAAGTCGCCCTCAGCTATTCCTTCAAGAAAAGACCTGTAGTTATCAGTCTTTCTAAAACTCTTGGAACTTGTACCTGAAATGGCAAGATTAATGATGCGAAGATTGTCTTTAAAAAACAGCTTCAGGCCTTCACCCCATCCTACCCTTGGCATATAATATTTGTCGTTAAAACCTGATACAGTACTATCTCCAACAACCCACAAGGTTGATCTGTAATTCTGATCCAAAATCCGCTCCTTTATTAACATACATTCAGCAAGTCAGATAATTATCCAATGATCTCTTTTACAGTAGCTGCGATCTTCTCATCCTTGCAGTCCTTGAAGAAGTTCTCTGCAAAATGTTCACCAGCAAATGCGCCCTTTACAAGCTCCTTGTCGAGGCCCTTAAGGATAACTGACATATCCTGAACGTAAGTTACCTTCTTAACTTCATCAAGGATCTTCTTATTCCTCTGCTCAGGCACAACTCTTTCCTTAGGATATCCGCCGCCAAATGGCTCAGACCAGAGCTTTTCAAAGATATATTCAAGATTAAGGTCTCCGCCCCATCCAAATCCGAGAGCAAATGGAAGTGATATAGCATTGCCATCATTGATCTGGGCAAATGTGTATGCATCAAGAGGAGTCTCTACATGTCCGCAGATAACGCCGGGGAATGAGTTAAGCGCAAGCATAGCGCCTTCACCTGTTCCGCATCCTGTTACTACAAAATCTGCTGCGCCGCTGTTTAAAAGTGTTGCTGCAAGGATGCCGTTCTGAACATATGTAAGCTGAGCCTTATCATCAGATGAGTACATACCGTAGTTAACAACTTCAAATCCCTTGGTATCAGCAACTTTCTTAAGTGCATTATAGATAACGGCATTTTTAGCTGCCTGTGAGTTTTCATTAATGAGTGCTATCTTCATACTATTTTTGATCCGATAATAGATAACTTACCGGATACTTCCTTTCGTTATTTTATATTTCGTTATTTTTATATTTCCTTACAACAACAGGCGAACCTTAATAGGGCTCGCCTGCAACAATATTATTTATCAGTCATTAACCTTTACATCAGGCTGCTCTTCAATTTCATCAGCGAACTTAGATTCGTCAAGATTTGCAGGATCCTGTCCGATGTATGCTGAGATACCGCCATCAATATAAACAACCTGACCGTTGATAAAGTCAGAAGCTGGAGAAGCAAGGAATACTGCAAGGCCCATAAGATCTTCTGTGTGTCCCCATCTCTGTGCAGGTGTCTTACTACGGATGAAACGATCAAATGGAGCCATTGATCCATCAGGCTGCTTCTCACGAAGAGGTGCTGTCTGAGGAGTTGCGATGTAACCAGGTCCGATAGCATTGCACTGGATGTTGTACTGACCATATTCAGAACAGATATTTCTGGTGAGCATCTTAAGTCCGCCCTTAGCTGCAGCATAGGCTGAAACTGTCTCACGACCAAATTCTGACATCATGGAACAAGCATTGATGATCTTACCAGACTTCTTCTCTATCATATCCGGAAGAACAGCCTTAGAGCAGATGAAAGGACCTGTAAGGTCTACATTGATAACTGCATTCCACTCGCCAACGCTCATCTCATGCATAGGGATTCTCTTAATGATACCTGCGTTGTTAACAAGGATATCGATAGAACCAACCTTTTCTTTTACATCTGCTACGAACTTCTGAACCTGTTCCTCGTTAGTAACGTCACATACAGCACCGTATACATCAATTCCAAGCTTCTTGTACTCTTCATATCCTCTGTCTACAAGCTCCTGCTTGATATCATTGAATACGATCTTAGCTCCGGCTTCTGCATACGCTTTAGCATAAGCAAGACCAAGACCATATGATGCGCCTGTGATCCATGCAACCTTTCCCTTAAGAGAGAACTTGTCGAGAATGTTACCCATAATTTTTTCCTCCGTTTATATGTGCTATTTGTATTATTATATTTCAATAGGTTTAATCCCTATTTATTATTTCGTTCATAAGAAGTTGAGCTTGTCAGTGCACAAAGAATTGATATGACTCTATATCTGCACTGCTTCCTCATATGATCATCAATTATTACAGAAGATCCTGCATCCTTACTTCGTCCATATCATCAAAGTCCTGATTCTCTCCGACCATACCCCAGATGAAAGTATAGTTCCTAGAGCCTGAACCTGCGTGGATAGACCAGCTTGGAGATATTACAGCCTGCTCATTTCTCATAATGATATGTCTTGTCTCCTGAGGCTCGCCCATATAATGAGTTACAAATGCATCCTCCGGCATATCGAAGTAAAGATATACTTCCATACGACGATCATGTGTATGACATGGCATTGTATTCCAAACACTTCCCGGTTCAAGATGAGTCATTCCCATCTCAAGCTGACAGGATTCTACCTGACCTGGAAGGATGTATTTATTAATAGTACGGTGGTTGGCATCTTCCATAGAACCAAGCTCTTTCTTGTTCTCAGGCTTGATCTCTACGTCATATTCCTTTGTAGCCTTACTATCTTTAAGGATTCTCTTGGTTGGATATGTCATGTGAGCAGGACCTGAGCACATGTAGAACTTTGCAGGATTCTTTGGATCTTTGGATGTAAATACGATATCCTTTGTTCCTTTACCTATATACATTCCGTCACGTGCTGCAATCTCATAAACCTCTCCATCAGCTGTAACTGTTCCATCACCGCCGATATTGATGATTCCAAGCTCTCTTCTTTCAAGGAAGTACTGAGCACGGAGTTCATCTCCTGCTTCAAGCTTAAGCTCTTTATTAACAGGCATAGCGCCGCCAAATATAATACGATCGATATGGCTGTATACAAGCTTTATATCATCTTCAAAGAAAACCTTCTCAACAAGGAATTCTTCTCTGAGTCTTTTTGTGTCATAATATCTGACATCCTTGGGAGATGCCGCTGTTCTAAGTTCCATTTTCTAAACCTCCTTAAACGATGGTACTTTACTATCTATATTGTTTTAATTCAAAAACTCTATATCTTATATTGATTTAATTGCTTTTATCCTATGGAAAAAATGTTTAGTTTTTTATAATCTGCTTTATAATCCTATGAAAAAATGTTTAATAATCCGAATCTGTATTTATCATTTTCCCAGGATCTTGTTCTCATATCCTTCAATACATCTTCTGGATACTTCTGCACTGGCAGGCTTTGTATCCTCCAAAGTTGCATGGATGTGATCTTTTCTCTCCAGAGCAAATTTTACTATCTGTGTATAGTCCATATCTCCAAGGCCGCATCCCATGGACTTTACTTCATTGGCATCAAGTCTGCAGTCTTTAAGATGTATCATAGCAATATCCTTACCAAGGATATCTATAGTTCTTGCAATAGTCTCATCTCTCTTCTCATATTCATAAGGAGATATGAGATTAACCGGATCAAAGATAATCTGAAGATTGGGTGATTCGATCTGATCCAGAACGATCCTTGCTCTTTCGGGAGTAGATACAATGTGTCTCCACACAGGCTCTATTGCTATTATCTGTCCAACGCTTTCTGCATATCTGACTACAGGCCTTAGTCCGTCTATAAATATCTTCAATGCTTCGTCAGATCTGGCTGCTTCCGGCTCATAATGATAATCTTCATTGGGCATACCTGTTTCTGTTCCAACTACGCCTGCTCCAAGTATTGATGCAAAGCGAAGGTTGGCCATATATTCTTCCTGGATCTGCTTTAATTTGTCCTTGGAAGGATTGGCAAGATTCTTGTAACAGCCTATTACCGCAACATCAAGATCTGCTTTTTGAAACTCCCTTTTAAGCCACATAGCATAGCCCGGAGTAAGGGCTTCTACAGATGATGGGATATCTTTTACTTTAGAAAGTGCAATATGAACACAGGTAAAACCCTGCCCGCGAATATTTTTGAGTCGTTCTTCAAAAGGTACTTCCATAGAATCATGGAAGCGTAGTCCAAGACTGATCATAACCTTCTCCTTTCGATTTATATCCTTTAAAAGATGTCAAAAAATATGTCCCTTTTAAAGGATGTAAATAACACCCCACTATCACTTTAGCATATATCATGAAACTTCGTTTCGCTTTATGAAACAAATACAATGCAAAAACAACCATCATAACCCGGCATTATTCATAGTCGTGATAATAAAGCTTTATGTCATTAAATCTTACTATTATGATATTCCTTTCCTTATCACAACTTCACCATCCTGGCCCTGTATATCAACATTACTTAAAATAAGATTTTTTACATTTTCAGCATATATACCCATCTTGCTGGTATCAGGAACTCCATTTGACATGGCAGGCTGTCCGGCCTTCGCATCATCCTTGTATCTTACTGTGACATTCTCCATAAGGATCTCTTCGATAGGCGATTCAGGAAGTCCAAGATAATAAGCGGCAGCATATTCTGTATCTTGTGCACTTATATTTCTAAATACAAGACGACCTATAGAGGGAGTTCTGTCATCTACAGGAAAGTTTTCTCTTGACTGTACATAATCCGTCTTACCGTCAGGATCGCAGAAATAGAAACTGTTGACTACAAAAGGCGTAAGCACATGATCCATCTCAATATTTTCAAATATTATATTGTCAAGAACAGAATCCTTGCCTCTTCCTCGCCTTGTCTTGATCCTAAGTCCTCTGTCTGTATCATGGAACAGACAGTCTGTAACCTTGACATTATTAACACCGCCGGCAATCTCAGACCCAACTGTAACAGCACCGTGTCCGGATTCCATGAGGCAGTGTGCCACAAGCATATCGCATGAGGGACGCTTATGTTTCCTTCCCATGTATATCTTGCCGGACTTAATTGCTATACAGTCATCTCCAAGACTAAAATGAACGCCAAGAACCCTCATACCGCTACAGGACTCAGGATCGAATCCGTCAGTATTTGGAGAATTCCAGGGATTTTCAATCTTCACATCTATTACATCGATATTCTTTGAAAAATATGGATGAAGCGTCCAGCAGGGTGACTGTCTTATAAGAAGACCTGCCAGCATGATATCACTACAATTATTAACAAAGAACATATTGGGCCTTGCGACAGTAAAATGCTCCTTGTCAATCTTCCACCAGTCATCAAAGCCTGCATTACCATCCAAAGTTCCATGTCCGTATATGGTGCAGTCCTCTACGTCAAATCCTGTGATCATAGACGCATACTGTCTTAAAGGATTGCCTTCCCAGCTTGCAAAGTTATATTCAGACTCTTCATCATAGCTTCTGACAATCCCCGGGAGGATAGGAAGCTTTGACTTATCTTTGGTTCCTATAAGAACTGCCCCATCTTCAATCTCAATACTAATATGAGACTTAAGAAAAAGAGCTGTAACAGCATATCTTCCAGAAGGAATAAGGACTCTTCCGCTTTCAGGGCAGACATTTATAGCTGTCTGAATAGCCATAGTATCGTCATGCTCTCCATCACAGATAGCTCCAAACTCTAAAGCATTAAGAGTAACTGTTTCATGTAAAGTATGTACCGAAAGCTCAGATACACCATCTTCATCGCCGCATGTGTTAGTGATCTTGATCTCATAATCCATATCAGGATGAAGACCTGTTATAAGATTTATGCAACGATCTGTCATCCCACGTACAGGCTTTGGATCAGGAACGATCATACTTTCTTTTGGTATGATCTCATATTCATATTTATAGGTTGTATTATATTTACCGCCATCGTTTATCTTAAGAATGATAAAACGGGCTCCTGTTTTTAGTATTTCAAATGCCATTTTTTTAACCTCATGTCACGAGCAAAGCGAGTGACTAATGGTTCAAATTGGTGGAGCTTGCTACATCATAATATATGCATCAATCATAAGTTTTCTGACATTGGGACTACATGGTGACTCCGAAGGCTTGATACCAATAGAATCATCATTTATAAATTCCTTGATCAGAAATGATCTCATCTTCATTAAACTGATTTTTTTAATTTCAGAATCAGAATCAATATCTTCTTTTAAATCTGCATCCGTTTCTATATTTGTTTTTAAATCTTCATCTATGTGATCCTGGAAAGTTGTATCCAAGTCTTCATCTGCATCTATGTTAAGAAGTCTTATTGCAAGACCTTCATACTTCTCAGCATCGATATGTCCTTCTTTTATTCCCATAAGAAGTACATAACAGGCACACATCTTCACATCATCTTCAAGGCCACAGATCTTATCAATGCTCCTCAAATCAAAGAAGAGCTCTCTTATACCCTGTCTTAATATATCCTCTAAAAGCCTATAATCTTCGTATATCTGGATACTCATATAGCAAAGAGACTCTACTACTGTTTTTAGGAAAAAAATCTTATTAGTAATAATATCGCTACAGTAAGTACCATTTAAGCCATCATCTCTTAGAAACTCAAATGCCGATCTAAACCTGTCACAGATATCATTGTATCCGTTCTTCTTGTTCCATCTTGTCTCATAATCAGTATAGAAAGGCATATAAAAGCTCATATCTTTAATTCCTGATAAACTGATACTGCTTTCATCTGAATACAAAAATCCTATAAGCCTTTCATGCAGACTATCTGCAAGTTTTCTATAATCATCATTGCCCGTCTCATCATATAGATATATGCAAGCCTGACCTATACTATAATCAGATACAGGAATCTTAGCGCCGGATTCAAGACCTTTTTTTAGTTTTTCTGTCAAAAAAAGAAGATTTTCCACAGTTTCACCATTTTTCATCAAATAATCTCCCACTACTGAAAAATCAATAATGTAAGCTCTTACACATATAGCATTATACACGTTTTTATCATGTTTGACGATACAAAAATATAAACTTATTTTTGAGCAAAATCACAAAATTTTACTATTGATATATTTTATGAACAATAGCGCGAGCTTAACACAAATTCAAAAAGGTGAAAAAGCAAAAACTGCTCTTCCACCTTTCCGACTATGAGTAACAGTTTTAAGACTGATACTGCCTGGCTATATGATTGTACTGTTTGAAAATGCTCTGTTTTCAAACATATATGACTATTAACTTATGAGTCAGAACCTGTATCATTCTTTTACAGCACCGACATTTACGCCCTTAACAAAGTACTTCTGAAGGAATGGATATGCTGCCATGAAAGGAAGAATAGCGCATACGATAGCTGCATAGTAAAGTGTCTCCTGGGCTACATTGTACTGTGTTGTCGGTGTATCACCATCCATGATCATGACACGAAGCTGATACTGGAAGTTAACGAGTTTAGTATTAGTAATATAAATCTGAACTGTGCTGTAGTCATTCCATACAGTAACTGCAAACATAAGACCGATTGATGCAAGTGCTGCCTTGGAAAGAGGAAGTACTATCTTGAAGAAGATTCCCATAGGGCTGCAGCCGTCAATCTTGGCAGCTTCATAAAGTGATCCTGGGATTCCTTCGAAGAAGTTCTTCATAAGTACAAGGTTATATACATTCATACCATGCTTGAAAACAAGGATCCATGTGTTATCAACAAGACCAAGCTGCTTCATGACAAGGTATTCAGGGATCATACCACCGGAGAAGATCATTGTCACAAGAAGGAAATATGAGAAAAATGTTCTTCCGGGCATGTCATACTGGTTAAGTACATAGCCACCAAGTGTTGACATTATAAGACCCACAAGTGTTCCTACTACTGTTGTCCATACTGAGTTCCAGAATGGAAGATAAAGCTTGGATGTTTCGAATATAGTCTTATATCCAAGGATTGTAGGCTGTGTAGGCCAGAGCTTGAACTGGTAGATTCCGACAGCGTTGAAGGAATCTACTACAACCTTCCAAAGCGGAATGATAATAATAAGTGAAATGATTATAAATACAAGATAGTTGACAACATCAAATGCATGTATGCCCGACTTCTTTCGTAATTGTGCTTTTGCCATAATTCCGCGACCTCCTTAAATAATACCGCGTCCGCGGACTTTTTTACTTGCAAAGTTACTCAGCAGCATGAGAATACCACCGACAACTGATTTGAATAGACCAACTGCAGTAGTATAACCATAGTCAGGAATGAACTGCAGGAATGTCTGACGATATATATAAGTGGAGATAACATCTGCTACATCGTATACTCGTGAGTTATAGAGAACGAATACAGGCTCGAAGATATTAAGAACCTTAGCTATGTTCAGGATGAGTACGATGATAATAGTATTAGCAAGTTCAGGAACTGTTACATACCAGATCTTCTGAAGTCTTGTGGCACCGTCAATATCTGCGGCTTCGTAGATCTCAGGATTGATACCTGCAAGAGTTGCAAGGAAGATAACTGTTCCCCAACCTGTCTCTTTCCACATATTGATCAAATAGAAAATAGGTCTCCACATCTTAGTTGAATGGAGGAAATCAATGCTAGTTGAGATAACTCCCCATTCTTTTAAAGTCTCATTGATGAAACCTGTTGATGAATTGGATAAGAAAAGAGTGAAGATAGCTGCTACAACCGCATATGACATAAAGTGCGGAAGGTAAATAACTGTCTGGAATGCTTTCTTGGCAATTATATTACCCATTTCATTAAGGAAAACAGAAATAATAACAGCTGCAAATGTGTTAATAAGTAGTTTTGCTATAGAAATAATAAGTGTGTTTTTAAGTGCTGACCAGAACTCTGCTTTTGCAAACATTATCTGGAAGTTTTCAATACCAACCCAATGGATATTCTTGAGCTTGTAGCTGTAGAAAGAATATCTTACACCAAGCATGGGCCAGTAATACATGATGATAACAAAAACGAATACCGGAAGGAACATGAGGTAATAACCTCTTGAATTCCATATTCGCTGTCCCAGAGGCTTCTTGTTTCTAACCGCGCCTCCAAGAGCAAGATCAGCCTGCTTATACTTTTTACTCATAGTCTTGTATTTCCTTTCATAATGCAGTAAACACATGTGCTGTTTTTTCAGAAAAAATCCTGCCTCCGTATAAACGCGAGGCAGGATCAGAATTTCTGAATCTTACAGCCTTTTTACCTCAGCTCAGGTCGTATGAATTTACTGAGCGTTAAGTTCTTCAAGAATCGTTGCAGAAGCATCACCATACTTGTCGACATAGTTCTGAACTGCCTGCTCAGGTGTGATCTCACCTACTACTGCCTGATTCATCCAAGTTGTCTTATCTGTTACCATATCTGCTTCGTAGTTTGTAAGAGTTTCACTGGAAGCTGCTGCAGGAGCATCTACGCAGTTCTCTGTGAAGAACTGGTTACCTTCAACAACAAGTTCTGTGTTATCTGCATAACCATTTGTCAGAGGTGCGATTACAAGGTTTGCATCAAGGAAGTTCTTCTTCCATACTGTGTTCTCATCGTTAGGAGACTGCTTAAGGTGGAATTCACCTTCTGCATAGCTGTAATCCTTAGCATCATCTGTTCCAGCATTAGTTGTAAACTCTTCAGCTTCTGTTGACCAGTGAACGCCCTCTGCACCATATGTCCAGAGAGTCTGTACCTTGTCACCATCAAGCATTGTATCGAAGAGGATATCGAAGATAGCCTGCTCACGAGCGCTGTCTCCATCACCGTCATCTGTGATTGTAAGAACAGGAGCTTCTCTGTTAAGGTATCCGCCCCAGCTGTCCTTGATCTCCTTGATAGGAGCAAGCTCTACAAGTTCAGAATCAACTTCATTACCAATGAGCTTATCTGTAAGTGTCTGATACCATGTACCAGCCCAGTATGTGAATACACCTGAAGATGTTGACTGATCATTGGAGAACCACTTCTCACGAGCCTGCTTAGTACCAGCTTCCTCTGTATCAGGATCGATAACGCCATCTTTGTAACCCTGGTTAAGTCTTGCAAGAGCGTCGATTGTAGCCTGTTCTGTGAAACCATCTACCCATACACCGTCAGCATTCTGATAGAATGAAGGATATGCATCCTGCCAGAACTCAGGCATGTAGTTAATATAAGGAGCTTCATCAAGCTTACCATAGCCGGCAGCGATAACACCGTATGTACCAGCTGATCCGTTTCCATCAGGATCATCATTTGTGAAAGCCTGAAGCATCTTGTAATATGAATCGAAATCTGTAACTGAAGCTGCATCAATTCCTACAGCATCAAGCCATGCCTTCTTAACATAAGTAACACATCCGTTACCATATGTAGGAGCGAATCCGTAAAGAGCTCCTGATGAAGTCTTAAGATTCTCATTGATCTTATCAAGTGTCAGGCGTGACTGGAATTCAGCGTTGTCATATGCATTAGCCATATCCCAGAGAAGACCTGTTGTCTGATACTGTCTAAGCATTGTTGCGCTCATGATAAGAGCATCAGGATATTCGCCATCACCAGGCTCACCTGTTGTAAGGAGACGTGAAACTGTTCCTGAATAGTCGGAGTGATCAAGCTGTGTGATGTTAAGATCTACATGATAGCCAACCTTCTCTTCGATAGCTGCTTCCCACTGCTCTACGAACTCAGCCTGTCCTGCATCGACTGTAGCTGTAAGAGTACCATCAAATACAAGATTGATCTGTGTAAGCTGATAATCGCTACCAGCTTCTGTACCTGAACCACTTGTGTTACTAGCGGACTGTGTCGGATCTCCCCCATTACTCTCGGTGGATGTGCATCCTGCAAGTGTTCCTATCATTGCTGCTGAGAGAAGCAATGATATCGCTTTCTTTTTCATAAAATTACCCTCCTTAATATGTAAGAAATGTAAGCGTTTTCAATACCTCATGTGTTTAATTTAGCATGTAGAAAATAGTATTTCAAGCTATATTTTCATAAATAATTGCCAAAAATGCAAAGTAGTTCAAAGAATCCCGTATTTTTCAGCGTTTGCAGCCCCAACTGCATCCTAGACCACCTTTTATCGCTCTCTAAAAAACGAAACAACCGCGAAAATATTTGTGTTTTTTATAAATTATTGCGAAAAACACCCCCTATTAATTATGCATTTTCACATATTTTATTCGTCAATTTTAACAATAAAAAATCGCCAAAAAGATGGTTGTAAGCAGTTACGTTTACCCCTAAATCAGCTTGTTTTGATCAGTAATTTTTGTAATCTCTTTCACAGATTTTCAAAAAAAATTAAAAACCTGTTCATTACTGTATTTATTACCCTAAATAGTCTCTTACAATCGCAATACTTATTTTTTATTCTTCACTTCTTCTTATAAATATATGTGTATTATTGCCAAATACATAGGCGCCGATCATAGCAGATGTAAATCTCTTGCCCTTGGACAATCCTTCGGAGCATATGCCAGTCACATCTTTGGCAGTATACAGACATCCTCCATTAAGAAGGAACATCCTTTGGGTATTATCTGTTATAAGCGTGAACGTATTTTCTGATATATCTTCTATATTAAATATATGCTCATAAATATACCTGTCATCTCTATACTCTGTGATCACAGCTTTGGTACATCCATCTTGCTTTCTAAGTCCAAATTTGATATAGGAATTCTCATCATAATATAAAGTCATCCCGGCTTCTTCATGATCCAAAAGGCCATTTGGACTTATCATCTGTATCTCATCCCTGCAGACAAGGTCTTTTTGATTATATACAGCAAAACTCCTGCAACCAATGTCACACAGATCTCTCCCATCTCCTTTGATCATGACAGAACTGTCCTGCCTAACATCTACAAACTTTTTATCCGCAGTTCTTGCAAAGAGCCATCCTGCAATAGCGGGAATAGAAGTACATCCCTGTACTTCTGGGCATTCCCCTTTACGTCCTGTAATGGCGGGAATAGTCATATTATGTTTTCCGTCATCCGGAATTTTGGGTTCTTTAGCAACATAGGAAGAATCCTTGCGATCATATGGGAGCTTGGCTATATAAGAAGGACCCTTGCGCATATTTACAATAGGCCAGCCGTCCGCTGTCCATGTGATCTTGTCAAGAGCTGTCTCTCTTCCAAGCATTCCCCATTTACCATCTATCATCCTCTCACACAGATATACCATGTACCAGTTGCCATCCTGCGTCATAACAGGCTTGCCATGACCGCAGCACTGGATAGGGGCTATAGGATCTTTTTGCGTCATGATAGGATTGTAAGGGCAGTTCTCATAAGGACCTTTGAGATTCTTAGATCTAAGGACAGTGATCATGTGCCCTCTCCCGGTACCACCCTCAGCAAGGAAACAGTAATAATAACCGTCCTTTTTAATAAGATGCGGTCCCTCCGGAGCATGGCCTGACCAGCCGTAAGCTATCATTTCAGGATCAGATAGTATCCGCTTTCCATCAGATGACACTTCCATAAGACATGCTCCTCTATTAAGAAGCATATATCTTCTTCCATCATCATCTGTAAAAAGAGACGGATCTATTCCACTAATATTATGGATCACAGGAGTATCATAAGGACCTTCCGGTCTATCCGAGCTTGTGACGATCTGAGTCTGCGGATATTCCATATCATCGTTGTTACGAAGGGTTGCGCAGATATAGAATCTACCATCATGATAACTTATATCCGGCGCCCAGAATCCCCTGCCACCTTCAAGCCTGCCAAGATGCTCCGATGCCCAGTCAGGATCTGTAACTGCATATCCAATGAGCTGCCAGTTGACAAGATCTTTGGAATGAGAAATCGGTATTCCGGGAAAATAGATAAAGCTGGAGTTGACCATATAATAGTCATCTCCAACCCTTACTATGGAAGGATCTGCATGAAATGATCTCATGACCGGATTCCTGTAGGTATCACTCAGATCATAACCCAGATGTTCTTTCAAAAAAGTATATATATCTTTTTTGTTATCATTATTACTATCTTCATTATTGTCTTCATTACTATCCAAATTACTATCCAAATTACTATCCGAATTACTATTTTTATCTTTTGATTTAAAATAATATTCTTGATAGATATAATCCTGTGAGGCTTTGACAGATAGTCCGCCATATACTGCTTTCCCACCGGATGGCAGCATACCTAATGCTTCAAGATACAGTTCTTCTCCTGCAAGGTCATATGGAGTTATAAGCCATTCATCTGCATAGGTAGGATCCATCTGGCAGCTAAGCACCAGATATCTTACTATTTCAAGATTACCTCCAAGAACCGCATAGTGAAGCACGCTCCTTCCATGCTCATCAGTATCTTCAAGATTCAGACCATGACGTGTCTTTTGTTTTACAAGTTCAAGATCACCGCTAAGAGCTGCCTCAATTCCTTCTTTAAAGCCTTTTTCTGATTTCGAAGAATAAATATTCATAAACACCTCGTATCGCACCTAAAATAAATAGTAGTTTGAGTTAACCACTTTAAGCTGTGATCTTATTGTTCTTTCGCCGTATCATCTGTAATATATACCCAGTCATATCTACCATAGCCATTGCCACTTCCTTTATTATTCATATTGGCTGACCAAAGGCATATCTTGGCGCCTGTCCAGGTCGCTCTTTCAAGCGTCTGAGTCCTGCCAAGATCCGTATAGCTTACTCCATCAAGAGAATAATAGTAGTTATAAGATTTATCTTCTTTTACTACTATCTTAATGAAAACATGGGCAGCGTCTACAAGCTGGATATCACAGCAGTCTTCCACGGCTTTACCTTCAAGCTCTTTATCAGTCACCTCTCCTTTGAACATGACGATATAATTTTTGCCCTGCATGCGCTTTATTCCTGCATAAGAATACTTTTGACCCAGGATACCGCAGGCGGCGATATCTCCCTCTTCACCAGGGTACAGATTTATTGATGTTTTTACTGTAAAAGCCTTGCTCTGAGGGATCTGAGTCAGTACGTTGCCCGCATACCACATAAGATTCTCTCTACTTTTATTAGGAACGCAGTACAGGATCAGATGACCATCATCAAGCTGATACCACTCTTCGTCGGGATTAGCCTGCCACTGCCACTGAAGGCCAAGCTTATCTTCCCTGAAGTCATCGGATGTTCTTATTTTATATTGAGGTGCTCCTTCAACAGGATCTGACCACTCGTAAACAGGCTCGCCTATACCGTCACCGTCAAGATCACTTCCTATAAAAGGCCATCCGTTTATAAAGCACATGGGCTGAAGATGGGTGATCCTTCCAAGTTCTCGTACATCCTGAAAATGAATAAACCAGTTTTTGCCATCAGGTGTATCAACCCATCCGCCCTGGTGAGGTCCATTAATGCCTGTGCAGCCCTGATGCATGACTATCTTATACTCGTAAGGACCGTGAATGTCGCGTGATCTAAGGCATGACTGCCAACCGGTCGCAACGCCTCCTGAAGGCATAAGAATATAGTAGTAATCATCCTTTTTATAGATCTTAGGGCCTTCAGTTGTAGGTGCAACCTGCTCTCCATCAAAGATAAGCTCAGGTTCACCGCAAAGATGCGTACACTCAGGATCTATCTCAACAAGCATAAGCCTGTGCTTGATTCCGCACCGGCTTTTAGCATAGGCAAAAACCATATATGCTTTCCCATCGTCATCCCATATAGGGCATGGATCGATCCAACCTTTGGATGTGCAGAGCATATTAAGCTCAAATTCGCCGTATGGATCCTTACTTCTTGCAACCATGATCCCTTCATCAGGAAGGGGGATAAAAACAATAAAGGTATCGTCGTGATATCTTATGGACGGAGCCCAGGTTCCGGAACCGTGAGACGGTCTGTTATATTTTTCAAAAGGAAGCCTTGATACGCAGTAATTTATTATCTCCCAGTGAACAAGATCTTTGGAATGAAGAAGCGGAACTCCCGGAAGATATGTAAAAGATGATGCTACCATATAGAAATCTTCACCCACGCGTATCACGTCAGGATCAGAATAATCAGCATATAAAATAGGATTTTTATACATACTTAACCTCTTTTTATTATTTTTAAAAAACGCTTACTCTTTCTTTTTATTATTCCATTCTACCTCATTCACCAAATAACGTGGCTTTTTAAAAAATAAAATCCATTTCAGATTCCAAAATCAGTGTCCAAAATAAGGACATGACCACCCTGTCCAAACCCCTACAAACTCCGCTTGACATAAGGGTTGTGCTATGATAAGTTATCGCAAGTGACACCTTTTTTCGGCTACATTATTAATATAAATTTTCAGGGAGTTACAGGGGTATGGATTTAATCAGACAGCAACGCGCTCCAATCTGTGAAGCGCTTGAAAAGTTCCGTAAAAAAAGGGTTGTTCCCTTTGATGTTCCGGGACATAAAAGAGGCCGTGGTAATCCGGAGCTTACAAAGCTTCTCGGCCAGCAATGCGTAGGTATTGATGTTAACAGTATGAAACCGCTTGATAATCTTTGTAATCCGGTTTCAGTCATTGCAGAAGCTGAAGACCTCATGGCTGATGCTTTTGGCGCCGCACACGCATTCCTTATGGTAGGTGGTACGACCAGTGCTGTTCAGGCAATGGTCTTATCAGTATGCGCTGCAGGTGACAAGATCATCCTCCCTCGAAATGTTCATAAAAGCGTTATCAACGCACTTATTCTGTGCGGAGCAATTCCGGTATATGTAAAACCAAAGATTCACCCCGTCATCGGAGTAGCACTTGGAATGGAGGCAGATGCCCTTCTTGAAGCTATCAAGGCTAATCCCGATGCCAAGGCTGTACTTATAAATAATCCTACTTACTACGGAATATGTTCTGATCTTGTAAAGCTTACCAAGATCGCACACGAACATGGTCTTAAGGTTTTATGTGATGAAGCTCATGGAACCCAGCTTTACTTTGCAGACGATCTTCCGATCGCAGGTATGAAGGCAGGCGCTGACATGGCTGCCATCTCCATGCACAAATCAGGCGGTTCTCTTACCCAGAGTTCTGTTCTTTTGATCGGTGAAAACATGGATCAGGCTCATGTACGTCAGATCATAAACCTTACACAGACTACATCCGCAAGTTACCTTCTGCTTTCAAGCCTTGATATAAGCAGACGTAATCTCGCTCTTAGGGGCAAAGAATCTTTTGCCAAAGTTAAAGAGATGAGCGAATATGCAAGAAATGAGATCAATGCCATCGGTGATTACTATGCTTATGGCAAAGAACTCATTGACGGATCAAGCGTATATGACTTTGATGTAACCAAGCTCTGCGTATTTACTAAACCGATCGGTCTTACAGGTATTGAGATATATGATCTTCTTCGTGATGAGTATGATATCCAGATGGAGTTTGGTGATCTTGGTACTATCATGGCTTACATCTCAATCGGCGATCGTATGCAGGATATAGAGAGACTTGCAAGTGCTCTTTCTGATATAAGACGTCTTTATAAAAGAGATAAAGAGGACCTTGCATATGTTGATGCAGTTACTCCAAAGGTCGTATGTTCACCTCAGGAATCCTTCTATGCAAAGAAGCAGTCTCTGCCGATACACAAAACAGCGGGCAGGGTATGCGGCGAATCAGTTATGTGTTATCCGCCGGGAATCCCGATCCTGTCACCGGGAGAGCTTATCACAGAAGACCTTATCGGCATGATCTTATATGCAAGAGACAAAGGCTGCAGCCTCCAGGGTATGGCAGATCCTTCAGCAGATAATATTCAGGTACTTGAGGGAGTACTCGGAGCTTAATAAAGAGTACTCATTAAGGAGCAAGCTATGAGGAATAATTCAGAGATCTGGTTTTCAGACCAGCAGACAGACAGCGTATCTCTCAATATAAGAGTTACAAATCAGCTGTATCATGGTATAAGCGAATTTCAGGAAATTGATGTTTTCCAGTCAGAATCCTTTGGTAAATTCCTGGTTCTTGATGGTGAAGTTCTTTTTTCAGAATCAGATGAATTCATTTATAATGAAATGGTAGCCCATGTACCAATGGCTGTTCATCCACATGTCAAAAAAGTCCTTATCATCGGTGGTGGTGACGGAGGCGTTGCAACAGAGTTCACTTCCTATCCGGAGATCGAACAGATCGATGTTGTAGAGCCTGACGAGCAGATGGTTGAAGTCTGCAGGGAATTTTTCCCGGAAAGTACCAAGGGCTTTGATGATGAGCGTGTACAGATTTCCTATCAGGACGGTCTTCGTTTTGTAAGAGGAAGAGAGAACGAATACGACATTATCATCAACGATGCTACAGATCCTTTCGGACATTCAGAAGGTCTTTTTACAAAAGAGTTCTATGGGAGCTGCTACAGAGCACTTAAGAGCGACGGTATCATGGTGTACCAGCACGGAAGCCCATTCTTTGATGAAGAAGAATCCGTCTTTCGTTCAATGCACAGGAAGGTATTCAAGACTTTCCCGATAAGCCGTGTATATCAGGCTCACGTTCCTACCTGTTCTTCAGGTTACTGGACCTTCGGTTTTGCAAGTAAGAAATATCATCCTATCACCGACTTCGATGAAGCAAGATGGAATGAAAGAAATATAAAGACTGAGTATTATACAACTTCTCTTCACAGAGCAGCATTCATGCTTCCAAGGTATGTTGTTGATATACTTCATGAAGAGGAATATTAAAGAGCGTTTTTAATAAGATACTACATTTAGAAACACTATATTAAAAGTATATCTTCTTTTGATATAACCCAATGGATTGAAGATCCAAAAAATATACTAATTTTGGTTATGCCTTAAATGGCAGAAAGGAATTGCCTTATGTCCAGATTACTTATAATCGGATGCGGCGGTGTCGCACAGGTAGCTATTGCAAAATGTTGTCAGAACAGTGATGTATTCACAGAAATCTGCATCGCTTCAAGAACAAAGTCAAAGTGTGACGACGTTGCTAATAAGCTCAAAGATACTACAAAGACAAAGATCACAACAGCGCAGATCGATGCAGAAGATGTTCCTGCTCTTACTGCTCTTATCAAAGAATATAAGCCTGATGCAGTACTTAACGTAGCTCTTCCATATCAGGATCTTACTATCATGGATGCATGCCTTGCAGCAGGCGTTCACTATATCGATACAGCTAACTATGAGCCTGAAGATACAGATGATCCAGAGTGGAGAAAAATCTATGACAAGCGCTGCAAAGAAGCTGGATTTTCTGCTTACTTTGATTACAGCTGGCAGTGGGCTTATCAGGACAAGTTCAAGGAAGCCGGCCTTACAGCTCTTCTCGGAACAGGTTTTGATCCCGGCGTAACATCTGTATTCGCAGCATATGCTAAGAAACACTATTTCGATACTATTGATACAATTGATATCCTTGACTGCAACGGCGGTGACCACGGATATGCATTTGCAACAAACTTCAATCCTGAGATCAACCTTCGTGAGGTTTCAGCCCCTGGTTCATACTGGGAAGACGGCCACTGGGTTGAGATTCCTGCAATGAGCATCAAGAGAGAATATAACTTTGATCAGGTTGGTATGAAGGATATGTACCTTCTCCACCACGAAGAGATCGAAGCTCTTGCAAAGAACATGCCTGAAGTTAAACGTATCCGTTTCTTCATGACATTTGGTCAGAGCTATCTTGATCATATGAGATGTCTTGAGGATGTTGGAATGCTTTCAACAGTTCCGATCAAGTTCCAGGGACAGGATATCGTTCCGATCCAGTTCCTTAAGGCTCTTCTTCCAGATCCTGCAACTCTTGGACCAAGAACTAAGGGTAAGACTAATATCGGTTGTATCTTCACTGGTAAAAAAGATGGCAAAGAACGTAAGATCTACATCTACAATGTATGTGACCACGAGGAATGCTACAAGGAAGTTGGTTCACAGGCAATCAGCTATACAACTGGTGTTCCGGCTATGATTGGTTCTATGATGGTTGTATCAGGTCTTTGGAAAGAGCCTGGAGTATTTACAACTGATGAATTTGATCCAGACCCATACATGGAAGCTCTCAACAAGTGGGGCCTCCCATGGGTAGTAGAGGAAAATCCGATACTTGTAGACTGATAATAGGGGATAGGTTTTCGTAAAAGCCAGAGGCCGGCAGTTGATAAGGCTTTTTGGAATGTTGAAAATATCATAATTCAAGGCTTAATATCTGGCGTTATATATTCTGGGATCCGAAACTCGCTTCGCTCAAACAGGCGGATCCCAAGCAGAATATATAACGCCATCTATTAAGCTCTTGAATTTAATGATATTTTCAAAAATTCCAAAATGCCTTATCAACTGCCGGCCTCTGTGGTTTTTCGAAAAATATACACTATTATCAGTGTACTGCGTCATTTGAGCAACTCGCAGCTTTGGAGCTTAAATAGCGATAGCGTTTCATATAATTTTTGATTTTTATAAAAGTCTTATCAAATAGACATTAACGCTCAAGGGCAGGAAAAGGAACTATATCCTTGGCATCTTGCTCGTGGTCCTTAATTATCTTCTCCATCCAAACCATGTCGTACCAGCGGTGGAATTTATAGCCGCATTTGGTGAATCTTCCAATTAGCTTATAGCCCATGTGTTCGTGGAAGTGAATGCTGTTATTGGTCAGGTACTCATCTTCTACTTCGGGGGCGCCTATGCATGCGTAGAGGTTTGTTATGCCTTGCTTTTTGGAGATGTCTTCAAGGATTTCGTAGAGCTTTCTGCCAAGGCCCAATCCTTTGGCTTTATCTGAAAGGTATATGGACATTTCAGCGGACCATTCGTAGGCTTTTCGCACATGGAATGCGCTGGTATAGGCGTAGCCGATTATTTCGTTGTCCTTTTCTACTACAAGATAAGGGTACTTTCCTGTTATAGCCTTAATTCTGTTTTCGAATTCAGTTACTGATGGTACCTCGTATTCATATGTGATAGCGGTCTTTTCTACGTAATATCTGTAGATTTCTACAAGAGAAGGCGCATCAGAAAACTGTACTGGCCTGATTGTTACTGTATTGTCCTGAAATATCATGATTAAGCCACTCCTAAATTGTGCTTTACACTGTTTTTGACATTATAGCACGATACTGCAAAAAGAATAGGGACATATGAATTTATATTCCACATCAAAAGGGATATCGCGTTTGATTCAATAATCAAATACGATATCCCTAAAAGTCAGCTTTTGGATTTCATTCCATAAAATCTGGATTTAATGCATCTTGTTCAAGTTTACTCATATATCTATTAAAATTTTTTTCTACCCCCTCATGTAGTTCAGAATCAGCACTGTGCCTTAAAATTTCAGAATATGTACATCTTATAAGAGGCTCTGGTACATCCTTTATAGAATTATAACTACCTGAAATATGTTCGCTATTATTACAACCATAAACAAATGCATTAATAGCGCTTTCTATTTCTTCTTCACTATACCCATTAAATATTCCCAATATCTTTGTATTTGTTTGTATGTTATCGATAATCTCTGAATCACTTATTATACTCTCAAGTTTCGCTAGTACCTCTTCCTGATTATCTTCAAAGAAAACAGAACACCCGTATTCATCCCAGATTTTAATACATTCAGCAGTATAATAATTTTTACTATCAAATCCGAAGCATGAGGCATTCTTTTCTTGAAAATCATGCGAAATATTACATACTACTGCGTATGCAATTATAATACCTATTTCTACAAGAAAAATTGCAACCTCTTTCCTCTCTCCTATTTTCCTAAAAATATTACAAAACATTTTTCTTATATTGCATAAAATATCGTTTATATTTATTTCCATATCATTCCTCATTTGCATATACGACTTTATCGGTTACAGAATTAGTCTTTTCTTCACATATCGTTTTTTCTTCAGATGTCATTGCTCTAAATTTGATATTATTTTCTTTGCAGAATGATTCAAGGAATGATCCTTCCGGAGCAACAATAGTTCCTTTTATATCATTAACATCATAATCGTCAATTTCAATTTCGCTCATAACAGGGCAATAAACTGTTGTATTCTCAGTTATAAAAGGATCTATCCTAACTATTGTTGAAGGATAGTAAATTAATCTGTCATCTGTTTTTTCATCATAAGAATCATACAAAGAAGATTCACATACACTTTTTATTCCTTCAGGAATAACTATAGAATCTGTATCACCATTATAAAACAGAAGAATTTCATCACCTGCAATATAGTATTCATCTGTTTTATGGTTATATTCAAACAAAGTTGTTTCAAAAGCACCCAAGCCAATGTAGGTAACAGAATCTGGTATATAAATATTCTCCAGCGAAACACAACCTGAAAAAGCACCAACTTCAATTCGTTCAGCAGATTCAGGTAGCACTACGTTATTCAGGTTTATGCACCTCGAAAACCCATCAACAGATTTGCAAATACTATTTTCTGAAAAGGTAAGCTGTTCCAAATTGGCACACCCATCAAAAGATGGTATTACTTGAACATCTTCAGATATATATACTGACGTTATATTTCCATTATCCTGATAAACACCGTCATCAATATCTGAAATCGTAAGAAACATTAAACGAGATGGAACTATGATGTTTTGATCATTTCCTGTATATTCTGTAACCTTAATATTTCCAAAAGGAAGAGGATTAATCAAGTACTTATAATTATCCAAAACCCCAATACTAACAGGAAGCAAAATACAAATAATAATAGCATAGGCTAATATGATATCTATTATCCAAAGAGCAACTTTTAAAGGCATTAAACTTTTCCAATAATTATCCCTCTTCATCGTCTTCACTTTCTCCATTTTCCTCGATTTCTCCTTTAATTTTTCCCTTGTTAATAACATCTTCTGTTGCGCTCAGCGCAGCCTCATGCTGCATTCTTACTTCCTCGAGCATATCGAGGTTCATTTTGATTCTTCCCATTCCGTCTCCTAAAAATATATTAAAAATGATTTCTAACTCTGAAAAAGTAAAAAACTCCCCACAATATTGTACATATGTCTGCATATTATAGGATTCTCATCTGACGAAATGCATTTTTTATACGATGAACTGCATTTTTATTACAAATAATTCTGAAAGATTCATTGTATAATCAATCATTTTTATATAAACTTTCAGCCTTATATATGATATAATCTTTGTGGCTAAGAAACTCGTTTTTAATTTCGGGTTTCCAGACTGAATATTTACTACCGAAGGTAACTATGACGACTTTTACTAAACATAAAGCTAAAAAAATAATACTGTGCATAGCGCTTGCCTTGTTACTGCTTATAGCATCATCCGCCATTGCATTTAAGATATACGCATCAAACTATTACAAGGCTGATGCAGGTATTATCTCAGAAATCGAATCACAGCATGCTGCTACAGTTACTGAATATAATGAGGATACTCTTTTATTCGTACCAGCAGATGAAAATAAGATAAAAGCGGGTATCGTTTTTTATCCGGGTGGAAAGGTTGAATATACTGCTTATTCGGGGCTTATGTACGAGCTGGCTCAAAGAGGATATATGTGTATTCTTACAAGGATGCCGGAGAATCTGGCATTTCTTGATATTGATGCAGCTGATGGCTACGACGACTTAATATCAAGTGTTCCTTCCTGGTATATTGCAGGGCATTCGCTTGGCGGTGTTGCGGCAGGTATGTATATAGGCGATCTTATAGAAAATGGCGATACTATGCCATTCGACGGTATCATACTTTTGGCTTCGTATATTACTGAAGATCTTTCTGACACAGACCTTAAGCTCTTATCTATATATGGGTCAAATGATGGTGTTATAAATCTTGAAAGTTACAAAGAAAACAAGGTTAACTGGCCAGCCGACAATACCGAATACATCCTTGACGGAGGTATACATTCCTTCTTTGGATGCTATGGTATTCAGTCAGGGGACGGAAAGCCTGCCATGACTAATGTAGAGCAGATCAGACAGACTGCGGCCATAATCGACTCCTGGATTCAGTGATTCTATCATAGCCACGCTGTAAAGCCTCCTAATCAGTAACTGATAAAGCTTTCAACATAAGTAAAATAAGCCTCTCAGGCTATGTATTTCTTGAAATAATAATTCAAGAAGGTATAATTTTACTCATAAGGAAGAGGTTTACTATGAGACTTGATGAGTTAAAGATTGGCGAAAAGGCTAGAATTGATACAGTAGGCGGCAAGGGTGCTACAAGGCAGCACTTTCTTGATATGGGTGTAATACCCGGTGCAAAGCTTGAAATAATCAAGTTTGCACCTATGGGCGATCCCGTGGAGATTCAGATCCACGGTTATTCATTGACCCTCAGACTTGATGATGCAAAACAGATTGAAGTTACTAAGATCACCAAGGCTGCGGAATCCGATTCACATCATACAGACAGATCATCCAAAGAAGATAAAATAGAACTTCCCAAAGACAGGGTTCTCAAATTTGCTCTTGTTGGTAATCAGAACAGCGGTAAGACCACTCTTTTCAACAGACTTACAGGAGCCAATCAGCATGTCGGAAACTTCCCGGGAGTAACAGTTGACCGTAAAGATGGTTCTATCATAGGCTATCCAAACACTGTCATCACAGATCTTCCCGGAATCTACTCCATGTCTCCATATTCAAGCGAAGAGCTTGTCTCAAGAAATTTCGTTCTGCACGATAAGCCGGACGCGATCATAAATATCGTTGATGCTACCAATATCGAAAGAAACCTGTATCTTACCATGCAGCTTCTTGAGATGGATCGTCCGATGGTAGTTGCTCTTAATATGATGGACGAGCTTACAGGTAACGGCGGCTCTATCAACATTAAGAAGATGACAGAAATGCTGGGCGTTCCTGTTGTTCCGATTTCTGCTGCCAAGAACTCAGGTGTCAACGAGCTTGTACATCAGGCTCTATCTGTTGCCAAGAATAGAACACTTCCTAAGAAACAGGACTTTTGTCTTGAAGATGAAAACGGCGGTGCCGTACACAGGTGCCTTCACGGCGTAGGTCACTTTATCGAAGACCACGCTAAGAGCAGAGATCTTCCTGTAAGGTTTGTTTCAAGTAAGATAATCGAAGGCGATAAGCAGATAATCCGACAGCTTAAGCTTGACCAGAACGAGCTTGAAACGATTGAACATATAACCATTCAGATGGAAAAAGAAAGAAACCTTGACAGGAGCGCTGCTATCGCTGATATGCGCTTTGCCTATATCGGAAGGGTTTCCAAAGAATGTGTTAAAAAACCTCACGAAAGTAAAGAAAGAATCAGAAGTGAAAAAATAGACAGCATACTCACCGGCAAGTACACAGCAATTCCGGTATTTGTACTTATTATGGGACTTGTCTTCTATCTGACCTTCAATGTAATAGGGGCAGCACTTCAGGAATGGCTTGAAATGGGCATTGATTCCCTGGCCCAGCTTGTAGAAAAACTTCTTGTATCGCTTAATGTTAATGCCGTAATCCAAAGCCTTGTAATAGATGGTATATTTGCAGGTGTCGGAAGTGTTTTAAGCTTCCTTCCTATCGTAGTAGTAATGTTCTTCTTTTTATCACTGCTCGAAGACAGCGGATATATTGCAAGAGTTGCATTTTTTATGGACAAGCTTCTTAGGAAAATAGGTCTTTCCGGAAGAAGTATAGTTCCTCTTCTCATAGGCTTTGGATGTACAGTCCCTGCTGTTATGTCATCACGTACTCTTCCAAGTGAAAGAGACCGTAAGATGACTATCCTTCTAACACCATTTATGAGCTGTACAGCTAAGCTCCCGATATATGCATTTTTTGTAAATGCTTTTTTCCCAGAGCATGGTGGAATTGTTATGACAGGAATTTATTTACTTGGCATAGTAGTTGGAATCCTTATGGCACTTGTATACCGCAAGTTTATATTCAAGGGCGAAGCCGTTCCTTTCGTTATGGAGCTTCCAAACTACAGACTTCCAGGACTTCAGAGCACCTTCCAGCTTATGTGGGAGAAGGCTAAAGATTTCCTTCAGAAGGCGTTTACAGTTATCTTTGTAGCTACAATTATCGTGTGGTTCCTGCAGAGCTTTAACTTCCATTTCGACCTTGTTACTGACTCTAAGGACAGCATCATTGCTTTTATATCCGGAATAATCGCTCCTGTTCTTCGTCCTCTTGGCATCGGAGACTGGAGGATCGTCACAGCTCTTATAAGCGGATTTATGGCAAAAGAAAGCGTCGTTTCTGTTTTGGAAATATTGTTTGGTTCTGAAGGCGGCGTTTCAGAAGTACTGTCTCCTCTTTCAGCGGGAGTACTTCTTGTATTCAGTCTTCTGTATACTCCATGCGTTGCTGCTGTTGCTTCTATCAAAAGAGAACTCGGTGTTAAGTGGGCAGGCTTTGTAGTCCTGTGGCAGTGCATAGTTGCATGGATCATCGCATTCGGATTTAAGCTAATAATAGGATTGTTAGTTTGAACCTGGACTATCGCTTTTATAGCAGAATTATTATTTTGATAACAATTTAATTCCTACATTCAGAATACAATTCGTAACATCAAGGGACAGCGAACCAGTGCTGTCCTTTTTTTTACCTTTCTTAATTATTCTCCTTATAGTTTTGACACAACTACAGGATGCTGCCATTAATATATAACAGCAATCTTCCGATATAGTTATGGGTATTTTTTTTGATGTTTATGTTCTGATTTAACCATAATTCCGGAGGTACAAACTATGGCTAAAGAAAATAACAAAAGCAGTGGAAATGGAATTGGCTTTCTTGACAGTATAAAGACCAAATTGATACTTATCATGATCCTGATAGCAGCTGTCCCTCTGGCTGTTGCTGTTACTGTCAGCTACAATACATCAACATCCAAAGCTCTCGCCGATGCAGCGGACAGTGCAGAATGGGAAGTATGGTACTTCGAAGGAAGGTTCGAAACCATATGTACCACCAATATGAATATGATACAAAGTATAGCCGGCAATCCCGTTGTTGTTCAATATATCACGGGTGACACTAGCGTATCTTATGAAGAAGTTCAGGATATCATTAGAGAATGTGATGAAGTTCTTAATGATGGTGATCAGACTTCAATAGCAGGCCCTGATGGATTCCAGATTGTCAGAACGTCAGGAGATTTTATAGATGTCTCCGATAGAGCATATTTCCAGGAAGCAATGAAGGGAAACTCTTATATTTCTGATTTGACTGTAAGTAAAACCAGCGGAAAGAGAATGATCTCTTTTTCAACACCTGTATATGATGATAACAACAATATCATTGCCGTAGTTCACAGAAACTACAACATCAACAACTTCCACGAAATTCTGGCATCTGAAACAGATTCTGCTTTTATGATAGACAGAAGCGGTAAATTATGTGCCCATGCAGCTTATGAGATAGGTGAAGGTGCTCACGACGAAGTTGATATGTCGAACCTTGATGTATTTAACAATGACGAATCAGAAGGCTTCTACCTCGAGCCAAACTACGACAATAACTATATAGCTTTTGCAAGAGATCCGAATACCGGATTTATAGTATGTACCTCCAAAACAGAAGAAGACGTACTCGGTGCAGCAAGACAATCTGCAGTTATTGTTATTTGCGTTGGAATTGCACTTCTTATAACTGCTATAATCATTTCGCTGATCATGGCCAAGAGCTTTACAGAACCAATCGAAGCAGTTGCCAAGTCTCTTGAATCGCTTTCTGATGGAAGATTTAATAAAGTTGAAAAGCACGACAAGAGAAAAGACGAATTTGGACTTATTTCCAAAGCTACAAACTCGTTGATAGAGACGCTTGATACGATCGTTACTAATATCAAAAAATCAGCAGGCGATGTAGGATCCTCATCTGATGAACTTTCAGATATGGCTGACCAGATATCCAAGACTGCAGAAGATGTATCACATGCAGTTCAGGAGATCGCATCCGGTGCAAACCAGCAGGCTGATGAGATCCAGAGTGCTACTGAAAATGTCGGCAAGATCGGTGATGCAGTAGGAAGCGTTCAAAGTTCCTCTAACGACCTGACTTCTCTTGCAAGTAAAATGAAGGAAGCATCAGAGATTTCAAGCAAATCTCTTGAATCTCTCCAGACTTCATCTACTGAGATGACTGCCAAGATCGACGATATTTCAAATACCATTCAGGCAACCAAGGATGCTGTTAATAACATAAGTGAAAAAGTTGAAGGTATCACATCAATTGCTACCCAGACCAACCTTCTTTCACTTAATGCTTCTATTGAAGCTGCAAGAGCAGGTGAAGCCGGTAAGGGCTTTGCTGTAGTTGCAGAAGAGATCGGAAAACTTGCTGAAGATTCCAAGCAGATGGCTGATGATATTAGAAAAGAAATGGAAACACTCCTTGCACAGTCTGAAGCAGCCGTTAATGCAGCAGCTGAAGTTAAGAACGGAAATACAGACCAGCAGATAGCTCTTGGTGAAACTCTTGATGCTGTTAATGGAATGCTTGAAGATATCAGCTCTACAGTAGACGGCGTACACCTTATTTCCGAAGGAGCAGACACCTGTGAATCTTCCAAAGATTCTGTTGTTGATACTATGAGCGCACTCTCTGCTATTTCAGAAGAAAATGCCGCATCATCACAGGAAACAGGTGCTTCCATGCAAGAGCTCTCCGAAACAGTTACTACGCTTGCAGGATCTGCTAATGACCTTAAGGATATAGCTCAGAAGCTCAATGAAGAGATGAAGTTCTTCAAATCAGCTAATTGATATTTTTAATAAAATAGTAAATCCAAAACTTCTATAAAGCTTAAAAACCTGTCAGATACAAGGATAACAATAATAGTTATCACATCTGACAGGTTTTTAATATATTATTTAGGGTAAATTATAATAAGCAAAATTAAATGAATCATTCGAAGATCCAAGTATCCAGTGTTACGTCGCCTGCTGCTGTAAAGAAAAGATCACATGCGCCTTCAAGACCTTCTACATCTGCGCATACTTCCTGGAAATCACTTGAAGCAGGAACAAATACATATGCTACAAGTTCTCCATCAGCGCTTCCTGTTGATACACGGATCCATGTATCTTCTGTAGCCTTGGCACTAACCTTAATTGTACCTGCGCCCTGACCAAAGTCTACACCTGCTACTCCAAACCAGTCTCCTTCAGAGAGCTTTACTTTAGTATCTCCGCTTCCTTCAAAAGAAGCGCCAGCCTGCCATGCCAGAGAACTTGCACGGTTTAAGCTAAAAGCATCAACGAAGCAAAGCTGTTCTACGCCGGCAGTATCTCCCTTGGCTTCTCCAAAAAGGCCATCCTCCATAGGAAGCTCATTAACATGAGTAGTTCTGTATCCAAGCATCTCGCCATACATTTCTTTGTTCAGATACTCTGCATGATAAAAGATGTACTGCTTATCTTTGAATGTGATTATAGTATGGTGGTTATTGCCTGTTGTTCCAAAGAACTCTCCCGGGTTGTCAAAGCATGTTCCCTGGAAAGTAAATGGTCCAAGAGGTGAATCTGATGTCATATAGGCAATCTTGGCATTACCAAGTGGTCCACCTGCCCAGTTTGTACAATAGGAATAATAATAGGTATCACCGATCTTATTAATACCGGAATCCTCGAATCCCCACGGAACATCAAGTGTAACTACATCACCGTCAAGGTGGATCATATCATCAGCAAGCTTAACTGCTCTAAAGCTCTGTGGATCTTCTGACTTTCCTTCAGGAACACCGCCGCCGAAATAAAGGTATCCAGTTCCATCATCATCTACAAGTACTGCCGGATCAAAGAGCCAGATAACGCCTTCAATACCGGGGGTTTCGCGTGATACAAGAGCTTCTCCAAGCGGATCTTCCCATGGTCCTGTAGGTGAATCGGATGTAAGAACGCCAATTCCGTTACCGCTGTTTGCAAAGTAAAGGAAGAATTTCTCCTTGCCATCAATTTCTTTGTGACAAGCACAAGGTGCCCATGAATTTCCTGCCCATTTTGCAGCACCGCTGTTACCTGCTGCCATGATAGCACCATGATCTTCCCAGTTAACAAGATCAGCTGAAGACATCACATTGATAGTTCTGATTTTTCCATAATCATTGTTAGTAGGCTTAGTGTCCATAGCCATTCCATCATTGGTAGCGTACACATATACCCTGTCGTTATAAACCATAACTCCGGGATCTGCACTGAATCTCTGTGTCATACAAGGATTATGATCTGAAATATCCTTGTAGCCTTTTGATAATTCCAGGCCTTCAAACAGTTCCTCGGCCTGTGAAACGTCAACACTTGTCATATCGCTGTTATCCTCTTCATTATTATTTTCTGCGTCTGTGGCGCTATCCCCGGATAAACCAAGACTGCTATCTTCTCCCTGAGATGACTCTATAGGCGCCGTATCCTGCTGGTCGGAAGCACAAGCAGTTAAAAGTCCTGCAAGAAGAAGTGCTGTAAGTCTATATAGTTTTTTCATCCCCTAAGATTCCTCCAATTGAATTCGTATATTTATGATAAAAAAAAGCAAGGAATGATTCTTCTCATTCCTTGCCGTTTTAATGTCATAAAAGGCACTGTTTTTAATTTATGAGTTTCTTTCTCTTAATTTAGAACATCATGTAGGTCATATGATTATCTGATTCTTGCCACCCTCTTTTGCCTTGTATAATAGCTCATCTGCGGCTTTCAGAGCATCATTAAAATCATTAACAAATACTGCTTAGTAGATATTATTTTTATGATGCTATCTTTTTTCTTGTCATGATACCATCATCCATTTCATATACTTCATCGCATAATATTCTTATATCTTCCGGATTATGACTTGCTACAAGTATTGTTTTTCCAGCCTTTTTAAGATCCAGAAGCAGTGATCGTATCTCATCTACTCCCTTATTATCAAGGCCGTTGAAGGGTTCATCCAAAATAAGGCACTCCGGATCTTCCATTATAGCCTGAGCTATAGCAAGACGCTGCTTCATTCCCATTGAATACTTGGAAACTGTTTTCTTTTCCGATGGATTCAGACCGACCTTCCTCATAACATCTTCAAGATGCTTTTTATCAAGCTTATTATTTATAGTATATAGATACATTAGGTTTTTGATTCCTGAAGCATTGGACAAAAAAGCCGGACCTTCAATTATCACTCCTGCTGATGATAAGATGCTACCGCTTTTCTTAATCCTGCCATCTATTTTGATCTCTCCGCTGTCAATGGATACAAGCCCGCATATTGCTTTGAACAAAACAGTTTTGCCTGCTCCGTTTCTTCCTACAATACCTGTTATAGTTCCAGGGCGACACTTAAGACTGATGCTCTTTAGAACCTTATGCTTACCATATGCTTTTTCAATGTTTATAAGATCTATCTCCATAGATTCACTCTTCCTCGTCTATAAAATTAAAGTCGATTCTTCTTATCAGATGCACATCTATCGCTACACATATGATCACAACACACGATAGAATTAGCAAATACATATTCCACCTATCAAAGCTATCTATATGATTAGAGTTATTATCAACTAAATTCATCCATGAAAACGGTGATATATATCTGATCCATGGGAAACAATACGCCAGATTCTCTTTGATTATCACCAGACCGGAAAAACACGTACCTGTAATTACAGCTACTAGTCCTGAACTCATCAGTCCAACTGTAAACATGATAATTCCTAGTGTTATCGACAATATGATCATTCGAAGCATCACATTTAATGTAGCTTCAAATGGGGAGAACTGATTTATCAGTAAATATGGAACAGAAATCTGAATATCAAAAACAGTAGCAGCATCAGTGAGCGCAATTGTTTTGTATATCTTCCCCCAGCCGCTTTCTAATGATATATACGGTAGCATCACCAATATGCTCATGAGTTCATTAGCAACAGCAATTAAAATACTTACTCCTACGATTTTCGCATATGCATCTGCAAGCCATCTTTTTCTTCCTTTTCTTATGATCGTATAAATCTCTTTTCTCTCCATAAATGGTACTGAAGAAAAAATGTATGTCGTTATCAATCCATGCGTAAGCTGCAAATATACATAGCCAAACAGAAATGGGAAAAGCCAGATACTGCTCTTACAGCCGGATTCTATTGATAAAGCCCTTATTCCTGATGTAAAAAATGCATCAGAGCAAATTGAAATAAAAGTGCAATGTATACCTTTGGACAAAAGAAGAATCTATTTACTTCAGATATAAAATGAGAAAATCTAGTCATCCAATATAATCCCTTTCTATTTTTCTCATCATGAGACCTCCAATCAAAAATACTATTGAAGCAGCTAACCCAATCAAAATAAAGATCGTGAAAGCCGGAGACTTCCAGCCTACATGCTGTTCCCAGAATATATCATACAGAGTATATTTAGATGTCAGAAACATGGTGATAAGATCACATAAATATCTTCCAATAAATGGAAATGCAAATACTATCATTCTATTCTTTGCAAACAGCGACACGTATGCCGATAATACAGATAGTATTCCTGATAACAATCCGTATCTAAAACCGGACAAAAAGAAGAACAATAGATAATGATGATTAGTCAAAAAATACTTAAAGCATGAATAATTAGATGCCACATAATATGACATACTATCTTCATCACACCATGGAACAAAAAGATGCATGATAAAAGCAAATAATGTTATTCCAAAGGTTAAAATCATTGTACTTGATACAAAGATAGCTATTACTTTTGAAAAAATATATCTGTGAAGACTGGCACGCATCAACTGGCTTCTATAATAGTTGTTCTTTATATCCAGATAAATCGAATCAGCATACCCAAATGCTCCTGCAATCAAAACAAGCATCGCAGGTATTCCGCACATTATTATCTCAAAAGCATATAAAACATCGATATTAATATTCCTGTCTTCTAATAATGACAATATCAATATGAAACTTGTCGCTATTATTCCAATAGGCAGTCTGTACGATAATATTATCCTTAGTATGTCTGATTTAAGCATCCTGACCATCTGTTACAACTCCTGTGTCCACGGTATTATCTCATCACCTGTCCTAGCATCGACAAATACCTGTATTTCTGTTTCACTGTCACCTGATGTTTCGTTTCCTTTTATTATCCATACAGGATACACTTCATAAATGCCGTTATTACTTGATAGATCAACGTAGTAAACCAATTCTGCAAGGTCAAATACATATGTACTGTCGTCCAGGATGTCATTGAATTTATCTGAAACCGCGTCAAACACAGTATCAAATTCTACGACAGAATCTATCTTTTCTTCATCGGCAAATTCAAACACCTGATCTATATTCAGACTAAAAATACCATTTTCATTTACCATTGCATTTATTGGATAGTTCTCAACATCTTCATTAACGAATGTACTAACGTAAGGATAATAAATCGGAACTCCATTAAAAATCTGTCTTAGAGCAACATAATAACAGTCATCTTCCTGAGTCCATTGATCTTTATTTTCACTTGGATCTATATTACCGTTCATATCATAATGAACTTCTTCGTTTTGAAGAGTGCTATGATCAAGAGAATAGCTAACATACTCAAAATCAGAGTCAAACCCAAGTGCTTTTAGGAAATCTCCAATCTGTGAATACGCTTCCTGACGAGATTCAAATGGGAGATCCTCCTGCGTCGAAAACTTATCTGCATTATAATCGTCAAATTTCTTTTCTATCCTAAATGCAGCTGCATAATAAGAAAAATTGGAATTTCCACGTGAATAACTAAAATTACTACTAACTGGTCCTGATGATAAGTAAAAACCATCATATACATTGATGTAAGAAGTACAGTCAATACTATTGCCGTATTCATCATCAAATGTATCTGAATAGCTATCATATTCCTTTTCTTCTTTTAAGAGATCCTCCTCCACCAAAGAGGCATCGATTTTTTGTAATGAAGCACTATAACAACAAAGATTATCCAATGAACCATAGGATATCTCTCCATCGAATGTTACTTTTCCATCTATATTCTGGTACTTAGTCGGAATAGTCACTGTAACAGCAGTACTATCATTCGACTGCATGTTACTATGACCATCATCCATATCTGATGCCGGACTATTATCTATAGGCATATTATTGGCACATCCGACAAATAACATGGAACATGATAAAATCAAAAAAACTATCTTTTTCTTCATGTAATAGCCTCCTATCAAATAGGGAAATGTAGCAAAACCACATTTCCCCATGTCATGATCTGTTATGGTGTATATCTTCCTTTTCGTATTCGTTATAACGATAGAAATAGCATAACATACTATTTGTTCTTTTTTCGAAGCACCGTCCCCAACTACATTTTTCCCGTCCCCAACTACGTTTTTTACACTTGTTAAGTACCGCTTTAGTGGTACACTGATAGATAATAACAGACTGGAGATTACAGCAATAATGATTTCATTAAAATACGTTTGGGAGATACTTATCAATCTTATCGAGAGTTCTTTTTTTTATATATTTATTGAAGACAAAATGAAGGACTCTTATCGTTTTACTCAAAAGAGATTTAAGATATTAATGATTTTATATATTTTATTAGACTCTATTAGTACAAGCATTTTAAACTATTTTCAAATTAGCTATGGTATCTCTTATATAATTGCTTTTTTTATTTTCTTATTTTTTACACTCATTTTCTACAAAAAAAGTCTTTCTATAAAGCTGTTATTCTCAAGTATTTTTCTGGCAATATTATATGCCTCAGACACTATAGCTACTATGCTGTTACAATTCATTTCCAAATCAGACCTGACTACAACCTTAGTTGGTGGTCCCTTAAGAGTTCCTACAACTCTGACTTATTTATCTTGCATAGCTATTTTTGTATATTTATCCCATTTCATAAAGTGGAAATATATATCTTTATCTCCGGTTGAAACCCTTTCATATATTGCACTGTGCATAATTGGTTTCTTTTTTGGGCAATATATAGCTTCAGTAACAATAAAGTCTTTTATCATATTTAAGAATTCCAATTTCAGTAATGAATTAATATTGGTATCTTCAATATACTGTATTCTATTTCTGCTTCTTCTATCGTACATTTACATGCTATACTGCACAAAAGAGCAGAACAGGAATCTATTAACTGAAAAGCAGCAATTACTACTCGAAGAGGCTGATTATAAGAACCTCATCGAAACAACCGAATCCTTACGAAAACTTAAACACGATATGCAGCATCACCTATCTGCCATTCAATTTTTAGCAAACAATAAAAGCTACGACGAGCTGAATGAATATATTAAGAACTACGTAGGTTCTTTTGATGAAATGAATAAATTCATATCTACCGGAAATTCTGCAATTGACTGCATATTATCCACATGTATTCCTAAAGCTGAACAGAAAGGTATAAAAGTATCCTATGTCTTAACTGTTCCAGATACTTTTTCTCTTAATCCGATTCTAACGTCGTCCTTATTAGGAAACCTATGGACTAATGCAATCACCGCTTGTGAAAATCTCATAAGAACTGATAGTTCAATCATTCCATTGATTGATTTTTATATAAAACCAATTGAAAACATGATTTTAATTAGTATAGAAAACACCTTCAATGGTATTTGTAAAAAGGATTCTGCTGGCAATTTTCTTTCGACAAAAACTGGAAAACTAAATGGAACCGGACTTAAGCGTATAAATGAAATTGTAGATCAAAACGATGGAATAATTGAAATAACTGATCATGACAATCGTTTCTGTGTACATATTATGTTCCCATTAAAGGAAAAAACAACAAATGAAAATAGTAATTCTTGAAGATAATAGAATCGAATATGAAAGAATAAAACAATCTCTTGAAGATTGGGTCGAGAATTATGATATAGAGCTTTCGTTATTGCACTTTGAAAACGCCGAATCTTTTTTTTACGACCCCCAAAACTACAGTCCAAATATAGACCTGTTTTTACTTGATATAGAAATGGGAAATATGAATGGAATAGAAGCCGCCAAAAGACTTAGGCTTCTAGATTATAAGGGAGATATTATTTTTCTCACAGCTTTCAAGGATTTTGTCTTTGAAGGGTATAATGTCCATGCATTTAATTACCTCTTAAAGCCATTAAATAATGATATCTTTTTTAGATGTTTATCAGAGATTGAAAAGAAGCGTCATTCCAATTGTTATATCTACCGTAACAAACAGCAAATCACAGTATCTATTCCTTATCATGAAATAATATCATTTTCAGTTAACAGACATTATGTTGATATAACAACCACAAAAACTGTGTACGCGCAATACAATAACCTAAATACAATTATTAATTCTTTACCGCGACAATTCGTTCAAGTGCATCGCTCATATATAATAAATCTATCTCACGTATTTAAGTTTAGCCAGAATAAAATACACTTATCAAACGGGAGTACTGTTGAAGTAGGAAGAACCTATCTTAAAAACTTCAAAACACAATACTTACAATATACTACACGTTTTAACAGAAATGAGGAATTCCAATAATGGAAGCATTAGCAACAAAGCTAACATATCTTTTTATTTCCTGGACAAATAAAAACAGGGTATCAAATTGCTGATACCCTATTCCCATAAATGAAAAAATAATTAGATTTTTTTTGCATACTGTAAATAAAAAGTTCGAACTACTGTTTAAAACGCTTCTCTATCTTAAAGACATGCGGATATAATCCAACGCATACAAATGCAACAATGAAATATCTTAAAAAGCGAACGAAATTTGAAAGTAGTGTCCCTGATGCAAGGAAATCTGCATTAAATGGAATTTTTAGAACTTGATTTAGTGCAATGTATAATGCATAGCCTCCAAAGACTCTTGTTATACTGAAAACAGGATTTCGTGTAGATTCAAAGTGAACGAATCTTTCTTCGTATTCTACGGATACAAAGAATCCTCCCATGATGCCGAGCCCTGAGAAGTAATCTGTTGTCTTGCAGTAGAAAAATCCAAGGCATCCAACCAGGAATATTATAAGAAATGCCAGCCACCTCTTTTGTGGGCCGAACTTATCTATGATCATTGGGGTTAGGAATATTACTACAATTCCAAGGAGCCAACCGCACAGTACATCTGTTGGATAGTGAACCCCGACAACTATTCTGGAAAATCCTACCAAAAGAGAAAATACAAATGCAAGTATTCTAACAACATTATTCTTTTTGTATCTGCTGATAGAACCATAAGCAGTTATGGAATTAGTGGAATGACCGCTTGGGAATGAAAATCCCTGAGCTTTAATATCATAGATATCAGCGCTGCTGTCCACAGGTCGAAGGCACTTGATAGCTTCGTTATCGAAGTAGGGGCGCCTTCTCCAGAAGATGTTTTTTACAAGAGGATTTAGGACAATTCCTATTACCATATTTGTTCCTGCATATATACCGAATTTCTTGTCGTAACACCAGTATATATATCCAAGGATCGCAATCAGGAACATCTCTTCTCCAAAGGCTGAGAAGAAAGATATAATACTTATCGCCTTATCTCCCAGAGCTGTTTGCAGATATTCCATGAGCTTTACTTCGAAATCAAAGTAGAAACTATTACCTGTTATTGTATCCATTATGCGTCTCCTCTTTTTGTATATATTCTTGTTTTGGTTTAGTTATTAGCGGTGAATATTGTTTTGAGGAACATTATTTCTTGTTTGGTTATTGCTTTGATGATAGCTATTTCTTGGCTGATTATTGCTTTGTGATGCATTAGGCCTTGGTGCACTATTGTTTCTGGGCATAGTTTTACTTCTTGATATATTTCTGTTATTAGCCTGATTTGAGTTTAGTTGTGAAGTATTACCTCTGGAAGGGTAACTATTACGTCTTCCATAATTTGCATTATCGTAGTAGTTATTTTCATTATTAATGTTACCAGAATAATTATTATTCATCTGGTAATTATAGTTATTCTGAGGATAATAATTTCCTGTTTGATCATTATTTATTTCAGAATCTTCGTCTGGCACATTAGGATAAGCTACTTTCTTGTATATAAGAAGTGCGATGTTAAGGATGAATACGCATATCAACATGAATAGATGCGCGTAATAAATACCAACAATGTAGTAGTTTCTTTCAATAAAATATCCTTGGCCAAAACCAAACATGCACAGAAGCGCTGTAAGAATGAGGCACATGATAAGATATGGAAGATTTATAAAAACATTTTTTATATTTGCAAAGAAATCTCCGATCGAAGCATCGAAGTATACGAATCGACCTACCATTAGTCCGAAATAATACATCATTACAGGACCATACTCACTCTTATCTCCGATAAGATTAAGGTACATAAGAATAATGATTACATAGAACATTCCAAGCATTCGCATGGTCGCCTTTTCACTCTTATCAAGCTGTTTAAGAGGAATAAGGAAGCTGTCCAGAATCGTATTAAGTACGCAGGATATAAGAATCAGAAGCAGTAATATAAAATCTTTACCCTCCGTCCATAGGTTTATGAAATTAACTATAGAAGGATCAGAATGCCCCTGACCTGCATTATATAGTGTGTTTATATGATTGATAACAACATAGGCAACGGAGAACGACATTACAGAAGTTCCTGATATTATCATCTCATATAATCTCTGTATCCTGTGAAAAAGTTTTTTACTGTCAGAAGAAGGTGCGTTTTTTCCAATATCAAGTCTGAATACAAGCTTTTCAATTAGTATAATAAGGAAAGTACACAGTGCAGTTCCAAGAAGTGTAATGAAAAAGAACAAGATCTTTTTATCAATGGTAAAATCCGGATTAGTATATGCTTCAAACGTCATGACTATAACCTCCAATACCATGATACAGTTTGCTATAGTTCTTGACAATGGCATGACGAATACCTAAGTTCTGCTGATTCATATGTTACCGACATTGAGTTGAAATGACTGAACAACCACGATAATTAAGGCTATTAAAACTAAATTTGACTAAGATTTTTCTCAGATATATAATTCCAATATGCAGACAAAGGCGCCTGATTACGCTTTGTCTGCATTTTTTTATTAATAAAAAAGAGGTTAATTATGAAGAACAATCTTATAAAAACAAGTGCAGCAATTCCTTCATTAAGGGTTGCAGACGTAGATTATAACACGGACCAGATAATAGAGCTTATCAAGGGTCATGGTAAAGGCGTGATCGTATTTCCTGAACTTTGCATCACAGGATATACCTGCGCTGACCTGTTTGGAAGTGAGCTACTTCTAAGTAAAGCAGAAGATGCCCTGTTTCGCATAGCAGATGAAACAGCAGACTGCAAAGGTCTTACAGCCGTTGTAAGTCTTCCTGTTCGCTATGAAAACAGGCTATATAACTGCGCTGCAATAGTATCAGAAGGCAAAGTCTGCGCTCTTATTCCCAAGCAGTACATTCCAACCTATTCTGAATTCTATGAAGGAAGATGGTTCACATCAGGAAGAGATATCAAAGGATATACTATTAATATACACGGAGAGGACATCCCGTTTGGAACAGATATCCTTCTAAGTGACGCCATGAGCGGAGCAGTACTTGGTGTAGAGATCTGTGAAGACTTGTGGGTACCTGATAAGCCAAGCACCCATATGAGCCTTGCAGGAGCTAATATCATAGCTAACCCATCTGCATCAGATGAACTTATAGGCAAAGAAGAATACAGAAGACGCCTTGTGGAGCAGCAGAGCGGTTCCTGTTATCTTGCATATATCTATGTATCTGCCGGTATGGATGAAAGCAGTACCGACCTTGTTTTTTCAGGTCATAGCATAATTGCGCAGTCAGGATCTGTATTAAAAGAAGATATCTTTGAAGAAAGACCTTTTGTAAGCTCTTCTTATATCGATCTTACAAAGATAATGCATGACAGAAGACATCAGACTACATTTGAAAGTTTTGAACAAAGGACATATAGAAAGATAAATGTCAGCATCAAGGCTGAAAGAAGCGACAGCGTGACATGCTTCGAACTTGCAGATATTCTTGATGATATCTCTTATCCTGTCAGCCGTAATCCTTTTATCCCATCTGATGATAAGGAGCTTGGATCAAGGTGCCGCAAGATACTTCGCATTCAGGCTCAGGGTCTTGCAACAAGAGTGAGGATGTCAGGCATTAAAAATCTTGTGATAGGAATTTCAGGAGGACTTGATTCTACTCTTGCACTTCTTGTATGTGCAGAAGCAAGAAAGCTTGTAAAAGATATCAGAATACTTACTTATACAATGCCCAAAAAAGGAAACACATCAAAGCTTACATATAATAATGCAGACAGACTCATGAAGCTTCTTGCTGATGAAAGCTATGAAGTACCTATAGAAAAAGGAGTGATATCCCATCTTAAAGATATAGGCCATAGCGCTGAATATCAGGGAGAAGGCGATACTACTTATGAAAATGCCCAGGCCAGGATGCGTACCTATATCCTTATGGATGCAGCCAATATGAAAAACGGTCTTGTCGTTGGAACAGGCGATCTGTCCGAGCTTGCTCTTGGCTGGTGCACTTATAATGGCGACCATATGTCAATGTATGCGGTGAATGCATCTGTTCCCAAGACACTTGTAAGATATGTCTGCCGTGCTTATGCCAAGACCTGCGGTGATGATGAACTTAAAAAGACCATACTTTCTATCTGCGATACACCTATTACTCCTGAACTTACACCAACAGATAACGGTGCTATCACTCAGAAAACTGAAGAAAAAATAGGTAAGTATGACCTTAATGATTTCTTCTTATATTATACTTTGAGGTTTGGGTTCGAACCTGCAAGAACCGCTGCTTTTGCCATGAGAGCATATCCTGATGTGGATAGGGAAGAAATCCTTGCAGCAGCAAAACGCTTTTTCACAAGATTTTTTACCCAGCAGTTTAAGAGAAGCTGCCTTCCGGACGGACCTAAGGTTGGTTCTGTGACACTGTCTCCAAGAGGCGACTGGCGAATGCCAAGTGATGCATCCTATAAGATGTGGCTTAGAGACCTTGATATAGCATAGAAAAGTAATCTTAGATTATTCCAAAACTATAGGCAAACGCAGAATATCGAAATATTAAATAAGCTCAAACTCTCCTTTTATCTTAGGAAGTTTGAGCTTATTTTAATGAGCCTTATTATAAATAATCAGCTAAGCAGTCCTGCCATCACGAATACCAGTGGTGAATTCCAATAGATCGTGATCTCATTAAGTGAGTAGCAGTCGATATGGTCAAGATAACACTTCATAGGTGCAGAACCTGCCGGTACTTCTTTGGCTCTCTCATCCTGAAGTCCAACATTTGGACCGCCTGATACAAGACCCGGCCATGGTTCTTCTATATCATCTACTGCTGTAGGACGAAGGTGCGGATTCTTGAATGCCTTTTCGCCATTACCTGTTACGTAGCTTACGTCCATGCTGTTGCAACCAAGAAGGTAATCAAGTCCTGATGTGATCGCATCTTTATATTCAGGCTTTCCTTCTATCTTCTTATCTGTAACAGTAAGGATCATAAGGTATTTTAAAAGCTCCATGTTACTGCCCCAGATGAAGTCTTTGGCTTCCATGCAAAGACCAAATCCGTTTTTCTTTGCATTTGAAACAAGCCTGTCTGCTTCACCTGTGAAAGCCTTCTTTATCTCTTTATTAAGGTCATCGCCGTCATTCTTAAGAAGAATTGACAGTGATCCAAGACCTGCTACTTCTGCCCATCCAAGGCATGTAAGTACATTGCCCTGATAGCCTTTTTTAGTAGCATTCTTATCAAAAGATAATAATCTATCTTTTTGATATTTTATATCTTCATAGTATTCTTTATCACCTGTAACTTCATAAAGAGAAGCTGCTGCCCAGAATCTATTTGAGATATCTTCAGCTTCATCATACTGACCTGTGTTTGATCCTTCTGCATTAAAGAACAGGAGCTCGTCAGGATTTTCCTTAAGCCACTTGTATGCTTTCTTTGAAACTTCCAGAAGGCTGTCAGCATAAGCTTTGTCATAATCCTTATAGATGCTGTATGCAAGAGCAAATACAGCTGCTATATCTGCTGTAGCAAGTGATGATACATGAAATAGGAAGAGCTCTTCCTTGTCTTCTTCTGGCATAACAAAAGGAGCGTGGCAAAATGTAGTTACTTTATGCCATACAGAGCCGTTTTCTCTTTGCATTTTCTTAAGAAAATCAAGCTCCACCTTAACTTCTGCAAGGATGTCAGGGAGATTACCCTTATCTCCTTTTACCTTTGGGATATTAAAATCTACATCAAGAAGGTTATTGAAAAATCTGACACCATACAATATATGTGCGACAGCAACAGCTCCTGCCGTTGAATATCTGCCATAATCTCCTGCATCATGCCATCCGCCTGTAACGTCAACAGGCTCAGTATCTTCGCCGTATACAGTAGCCTTTCCCATATGACAGGGTTCATGATAATACTCACCTGCAAACTCCTTAGTAAGAGCATCGCCGCAGCGAAGGAAATAGAAGCACTTGCAGATATCCTTCATGAGCTTATCATAAACATTATTACCAATTGAAAAATGTGTGGAAACAGCATCACCTGAAGTTATACTAAAAGTTCCATTTTCTTTAAAATTACTAAAGTCAGCTACATATGTATCTTCTCCGGATACCTCATCTGTTCCAAAGTGACTTACCTTACCGGTATAAACATCCTTCCCATTTTCATCCTTGACTGAGAAATCAGATCCTGCGAAGTCAAGTACTGCCTTCTTGCTGCTATCAGGCTTAAAGCCAACCTGATTCATAAAAATTCGTGCCATGATAATCCCCCTTCAAAGTTTTAGTAATTATCTTTATCGACAAGATTTCTTATCATTACAATTATACACAAGGGTAAAACAAAAAAGAACCGTAAATGAACTTATAATCAGATCATTTACGGTTCTACTGATTCTTTATCAGTGTTTTTTTATATTACAGATTGCCAACCGATTCATTGAATCACGAAACACGCAGTAAATGCGCGTTTCTGTAATTTACATTCAAGAAGTCATACTTCAAAAAATCCTCACCTCATCTTGGTCAGTGTGAGAATATTTTTGCCGCCTTCATATCTATATGAAACATCATCCATAGTCTTTTTGACCATAAAAATCCCAAGACCTCCGATTTCCCTGTCTTCTGCTGCCAAAGTTGTATCGGGGTCTTCTTTTTTTAATGGATCATATTCCATTCCTTCATCAATGAAGGTCAGCAAGATCTTTGAATCATCTGCATTTAGAATGATCTCTGCGGGGCCTGTTCCGGTATCAGGAATCGCCTTTCCATCTGCATCTTTCTTACTGTAAGCATAATGCGCTATGTTAACAAATACTTCTTCTACTGCAAGGCTCATCTGCATTATCTGCTTCATAGAGCATCCTGCTTCTTCAAGATGCGATTCAACGAAACCATTTACTTCATCCAGATTATCAATACTTGCCTCTATAGATAATCTTTGTTCCATCATTCAATACTCAGAATATCCTGGAATCCTGTTACTTCAAATATTTCGTTAACTTCCTCGCTAACATTCTTAACGACCATGCTACCCTGCTTGTTCATGATCTTCTGTGAAGATAAAAGAACGCGAAGTCCTGCAGATGAAATATACTCAAGCTTTGCAAAATCGAATACAAGCTTTGTTATTCCTTCGATCTCACTCTTAACTACATCGTCAAGCTCAGGAGCAGTTGTAGTATCAAGTCTTCCCTCAATCGCGATTGTGAGTTCTTCACCATTTTTACTCTTACTAATGTTCATAGCTGGTCTCCTTGTCAAATCATAAGAAATATGTTTTGTCAGTAACACATATATATTTTATCATAATAGCAATCAGTTTTACAGCAGATTGAATTCCTGCCTATTCGGCCTTACCCAGATACTCAAAACACATCATAGTCATATCATCGAACTGTTCAGCCCCATTAACGAATTTCTCGATCTCAGACCGAACATTTCCAAGAATCTCTTTGGCAGATGCATCTTTTGAGGAATTCAGAGCATCTATCATTCTATTTGTACCAAACATTTGTTCATGATCATCTGTTGCTTCCGGAATTCCGTCTGTATATAAAAAGAGCTTATCTCCTGCTTTCAGTTCAATATCATACTCTTTATAAACAGTACCATCCATGCCTCCTATTACAAAGCCGTGCTTATCTTTAAATAATTCAAAATTCCCATTCGCTCTCTTTATTACAGGATACTCATGTCCCGCATTGGCACATGACAGTATTCCTGACGATATCTCCAGAATTCCAAACCATGCGGTAACAAACATATCTGTCTGATTGTTGGAACAGATTGCTTCATTAGTCTTTTCCAGGGTTTCAGAGGCAGATTTTCCAAGCATCGCACAGCTTTGCAAGATGATCTTTGATATCATCATGAAAAGAGCTGCCGGGATTCCTTTTCCGGATACATCAGCCATTACCAGACCAAGATGATCATCATCTATCAGGAAAAAATCATAGAAGTCACCACCCACTTCTCTTGCCGGTTCCATTGTTGCATAGATATCAAATTCTCTGCGATCAGGAAAAGGGGGAAAATCATGGGGGATAAGTGAAAGCTGTATCTTTGTAGCCAGGGAAAGCTCTGTTTTAATACGTTCTTTTTCTGCAGTAATACTTTCCAGATTTCCAATGTACTCATTTAATTCTTTTTCCATTAAATCTACTGATCTTGCAAGTTCTTCCAGCTCATCCTTTGTATTTATCTGATCCAGAAGGCTTTCTTTATCAGGTGTCCCCTGTGCAAAATTCCTTACATTATTTCTTATAAGCACCAATGGATTTATAAGCTTTTTTCTCATGAAATACCAGTGCAAGATACAGAATACAGTAAGAAGAATAAGAGAAACACATACCATGTTGATCACATAGCTTCTGATAACCTCCAAAATGACTTCCATGTTTGTATCAACAAAAAGGAGCGCCACTGTCTGTCCATTACTGTCCTTAAGCGGAAGACAACTGGAGGTAAGATATCCATACTTTTTGGAATGTCTTGTAAGATAACTTTTTGGCCTTTCACCTGTGGTATACGCTCTCCATATCTCTTCAAAGGATGCTGCGATAGGATCTGAATCGCCTATATATGTCGCTGTATCGTAAACGTACCTCATGGTGCTATCTTCATAGGGAACGGCAATATAAATATATGCCGCACCTGAGTATTCCTCGATGTGATGCAAATACTCTTCCATCTCATGATAGTAATCATCTGCTTCCCAGGTAGTCGTATACTGGGCGATCTTGTCATGATCCAGATCATTAGAGATGATATTAGCTATAACATACCCCTTGTCGTTATACTGCTTTTCAATTACTCTGTCGAAGAGAATTGATCCACTGACTCCTAATAACACAACTAATAAAAGTGTGAAAATGATTATACTTACCAGGGTCTTTTTATTTATTCCCCAATGTTTTTTCATGCTGCACCTTCCAAAGCATCTTCAGGCTCTATGTACTGAACATCAGCCCTTTTTATAGTATCCGGATAAATCTTTAAGAAATCTTTTTTCATAGAAATGGGTACATAACCCTGTTCTTTATACGCTGCTGATTTTTCATCCCAATCCTGTGTTCCCCATTCGCGGACATCGTCATCAGCTACAACCATAAATGCCATGGACGGATAAGGATTTCTTGAATCAAGGGTATAATTCATCATGCTGGTGTCGCTTCCGCTGTTTCCAAATGCAAGAACCGGATACTGTCCTATTTCACGCTCTATCCAGATGGTCTTATTGGCATTAAGGTTCTTTTGGATGAATTCACCTGTAAAAACGAGCTCATCTCCATCAGCATATTTATAGTCCATATTTGAAGAGACGTCTTCGTTTCCTTTTACTTTCACTTCAAACTCGGTTCCTATCACATGGGAAGGCGACACATATTCACTTATTGGAGAATTGGCTATGATCGCTCTTGTCGTTGTGCGTTCTGTGCCGCTGACCACATAGATAGTAAAGTCATTGTCATAAAGGTATTTGACAACCTCCACCATGGGAAGGTAGAAACCATCTATATAACGCATATTCTTAAAGCTGTCCGTCTGCTTCTGACCAAACTCTACGGCATAATCATAAAGCTCTTCCACCGTCATTCCTGCGTAGGCTTTTGCAAAATTCCTTGCAAGCTCTTCGCCTGCTGTGTACCCGGGTCTAATCTGAGCTGCCGCTACCGTCAGTTCATCTGATACCCTTTCGGGATGATCTTCGAGACAGAAACTGATAAACATCATAGTGTCATAGTAGGTGTAGTAAGTCTCACAGGTAAGAGTTCCGTCCATATCGAATACGGCTATACGATCTTCTACCGGGATAAAATTTGCAGTATCTTTACTATTAGTAACCTTTGTCACATATTCTCTAAGGCTCACTGCTGCCTCAGAGTCAGATGACCAATATTCAGAAAGAGGTATCTCGCTGTTATTTTTGCATCCTGCTATGTAAATAAGTGTGGCAGACAATGCCGCGATAACAAATACTGATAATAAACTTCTGATTTTTTTGATATTAAAAGAACTGCACTTCATTATACTCATGACTTAGATGTCTCCTTTCGGTCTCTTAAGTCTTCTTTAATTAAGGCTGCGCTTTTAACTATCTGAATTTAATTGGTGAAAAAACTTATGTGACATTATCGTATTATTTCAAAGAATCATTAATGATAAGACATAATTATATTTTATCATATTTCGCACATCGCTATTATCAAATGTAAAAATAGTTCTATACCGAAAATTCTGGGAATTTAAAAAAAGCGGTAGAATTTGCCTTTTCACTGGAATTTAAAATTTCAAGTCAGCTATATATCTCTTTTGACATGAAAAGAAATAGAAAAAAACTGAGCGCAAATGATATGAATCTGGAATATCAGACACATACTATTTAGCACTCAGTTTTTTTGACATTTATAAATATTATTTACATAAGTTCAAAGGAAGAAATGTTGTCATCTATGAGCACGCTGTCAAAACCGATAAATACTTCAAATTTTCCTTTTTCACTATCATATTTATTATCTATAGTCCAGAATCTGAGAAGATCTTCTGTAATATCGAAGCTTACACTTGTCTCTTCTTTTGCTTTAAGGAATACTTTCTTAAAGCCTCTAAGTTCCTTAAGTGGTCTAACCCTGCTGCCGGATACGTCTCTAATATAGAGCTGAAGAATCTGGGCAGCATCTGTATCACCAGTGTTCTTTACAGTAACTGTAGCTGTGATCTTATCGCTTAGATCTGACTTATTCAGAACTTCTTTATCAAGTTCGCACTTTGAAATTTCAAACTGTGAATAGGTAAGTCCGTATCCAAATGCGTATCTTGCTTCATTAGGGCAGTCAAGATATCTTGATGTAAAGATGCTAAGTCCTTCTAGAGGCTTTGGTCTTCCTGTTTTGAAGCAGTTGTAATAAAGAGGTTCCTGAGATGCGCTCCATGGGAAGCTCATAGGGAGCTTACCTGAAGGGGATACTTCTCCCATAAGGACATCCATGATACCATGTCCACCTTCTGTTCCCGGTCTCCAACAGATCATAAGGGCATCTGAAACTTCTGGGATGTCGTCAAGTACAAGAGGTCTTCCTGTAAAAATCAGTGTTATAAGCTTTTTACCTTTAGTCTTTATCTTATCAAAAAGTTCTTTCTGAACAGAAGGGATTCTTATATCAGTGCGGCTTGTAGATTCACCTGACTGGAATACATGCTCGCCAAGGCACATAACTACTGTATCTGCAAAGTCAGCTGCTTCAAGAGCTTCTTTTACCAGCTTATCATTGTCCTCTTCCCAGGTATCTGAATGGAATTTAAACATTCCAAGATCAGTATCGTTTGGAACTACCTGGCAGCCATTTGCAAATCTAACATCGCTATCCTTTCCAAAGACTTCCTGCGCAGCCTTCTTGATAGTTACTGTTGTTTCGGGATCGCTTGATATAGCCCATGAACTTCTAAGATCGATATTGTCAGCGTAAGGTCCTATAAAGGCTATCTTCTCGCTCTTTTTAAGAGGAAGGGCTCCATTCTTATTTTCCAGAAGGACAAGAGACTTGCGTACAGCATCTCTTGCGATCTTTCTGTTTTCATCTGACAGCGCTACTTTTTCAAATCTTTCTTTTGATGCTCCGTGATAAGGATCTTCAAAAAGTCCAAGGTCATTCTTGAGAGAAAGTACTCTAAATACTGCATCATCGATAAGTTTTTCAGAGATCTTTCCTTCATTAATAAGAGTTTCAAGATTGCCGCTGTACATGTCAGTACACATATCTATATCAACGCCTGCTTCGATCGCTTTATCTGCTGCGTCTTTTGCATCCTGTGCAAATCCCCAGTTTAACATCTCTGCGATCGCTGCCCAGTCAGAGATAAGTACGCCGTCAAAGTTCATCTCATCTCTGAGAATGTCTCTCATAAGCCAGTTATTGCCGGATGAAGGAATTCCATTTAATGTGTTAAAAGACGTCATGACAAGCTTTGCGCCTGCAGATATAGCCTCTTTATATGCAGGCAGATACTCTGAGCGCAGTGTATAGTCAGACAGTTCAACGTTGTTATAATCTCTTCCTGCTTCTGAAGCTCCATAAGCTGCAAAGTGCTTAACACATGCTGCGATGTGGTCAATATCTTTAATATCTTCACCCTGATAGCCTTCTACCATGGCAGCTGTCATCTTACCATTAAGATATGCATCCTCACCAGTTGACTCAACAACACGTCCCCATCTTGCATCCCTTACAAGGTCTGCCATCGGAGAAAAGGTTACGTGAACGCCATCTGCTGAAGTCTCTCTGGCCTGCACTGCAGCGCCGTTTCTGGCAACATCTGTATCAAATGTTGCTCCCTGTGCAAGCGGGCAAGGAAGAACTGTCTTATGTCCATGGATAACATCAAGCATGAACAGAAGCGGGATGTGATGCGGATGATTTTCTATATACTCTTTTTGTATTTTTATTAGTTTGTCTGTACCATGAAGACCAAGAGTACTTCCGGCAAGAGTCTTAAGTTTTTTAAGCGCCTTATCATCGGCAAGACCTGTTACAGCAGCATCTTCTTCAAATGTGCTACCAGGGAGTTGTACCAGCTGCATGATCTTCTCTTCAAGAGACATGTCTTTTAATAATGCTAATAAATCACTTTTTTTCATAGGATCCTCATTTATTCAAAAATTGATTACTACGCTTTTAATCATCATCGTAAACTAATTTTGAGTCAAGTGAAAGACTTATCTTCTTTTACCAAAATAAAATCAGTTCCGGTGAAAGCTCGTTATGTCATTTACCGGAACTGATCATGTATTATTATCTATATTTTATAACTATTATAATTCGTTATATTCATCCTGATGGTTCAGAATATATTCGATAACATTGTCTGCTGTAAGTTTTTTGACATTATCACTTAGCCAGATTGTTACCGCGCTGCTTCCCTGAGAATATTCTATATATCCCTCATAGTATTCATATGCATCACATACTACAGCAACTGTATCATCTCCATCTGATAAGATAAGTACCATGTCTGTAAGGTCATCACCATTTACATCGCAGAATGCAATTTCTTTAACATCATTAAAGTCTGACAGATTTATATCACTAAGCCTTGGATATATAATATCTTCAACTGCATTATCTTCTATTATGGCAATATCAGGACCATATGCAGTACCAGAAGTAGCGCAGGTAATTGTTTCATCTGTTCCGTAAACACTTGCTTCAATAACAGAATCTGCATAGTCTTCCCATAGTTCCCTGTTTGAATAGAACATATATGGATTATCGGAATCGCCGGTTTCTATTAATGAAATACGTCTGTATGCTCCAAGCTCGCCAACCATTTGCATTTCACCATATACAAGAACCTGTATCAGGTCATCTCTTCTAATACCTTCTTCGCATACAATATTCACATGATTAGTATCACTGACCTGATCAAACAAAATGTCGTATTCTTCTATATAAGTGAAGCCGCCTAATAACGAAATATCAAAATCAGTTATGCCTGTTTTGCTTTCTACATATGATCTGACATCATCTCCTGAAAGAGCTATCAAGTCATACTCAACAAAATCTTTGCCTATGGCATCAAGATATGCATCTAGCGCTTCGTCAGGAAAATCACAGTTTTCAATACCAGCTCCGCCATAGAATACCTCGTTCCAGTTCGCCTTGTCCGGAGTCCTGTATGATGTAGCTACAAATCCGTTATTCTCATGTTGATTCAGAAAATCCTGAATATCTGAAAGTTCATCTTCTGTAAGCTCTTCTCCGTCCAGCATTACAGTAGAGTCGTAGTCAGTGATATCTTCAAATTCACTTTCATCGGTTTTCTTTTTAGAATCGTTATCGTTGTCTTTCTTTGCTGAATCGCTTTCTTCATCAGCATCAGAAGCGGCATCAGATGCATCAGCAGATGAATCGGCATCGGATTCTTTAGCTTCCGTTTCTTCATCTTCAGTTTCTTTAGTTGAAGCTTCTTCACTCTCGTTAGTAGATTCCTCATCGCTTTCATTTTCGGAATCAGCTTCACCAGAATCTTCTACTGCTTCTTCATCTTCTGAATCAATTTTAAGCTGTGCGCTATTACAACCTGATAAAATAATGGCTGCAGCCATAGCCCCTGATATGGTTTTAATTATCTTCTTTTTCATTGTGTTTCTCCCTGAACTTAGTTTATTAACAGTTTGACCTTCGTAAGCCATATCAGTATAGCATCTTTTAATTTGGATTTTTCTTTATCTGATACAGCGTCAATTGTAAGCGATAAAGCGCACAAATCATTGAGTAAAGCCATTTGGACGGAAAAGGTTGCATGTTTCTTTTTTGTTTCAAAAACTTTATTCATGGAAGAACAAGCACAGCATTCTTAAGAAGTTTCTTTATGATCGGATCATACTTTTGTATTCCGAAGTCCTCTACAATACTTGTTATTCTTGCTCCAGCATCCTTGGATGACGCTCCGCATAGAAAAACTCTTTCATTTTTCGTACCATAGTCCAGCACTATAAACCTGTCATGAAATACTCCACCCGTGTGTTGCATCGTAATATTTATTCCCGGGTACTCTTTGCAAAAATCTTTAAACTCTACATTATGCAGTTTTGCATTACCGACATTATCACTGAATACTTTGATATCCGCACCCACCGGAGCATTCTTTAACATTACTAATGTCCTTAATCCTATATAATTATCAACAAGATAGACTGACTTCTTCGCCTGACTATATATAGAAGAATACGCCATATCAGCACTGCAATACTTAGTGTTGTACATAAGCCAGCCATTATCCTCATCATTAACAAAGCTGTTCATCATATCTGCCAGGTCGGATTTTGTAACAACATCATTAAGCTGATTCATAACATCGGACATCTGCTTTTCTACAGAGCCTAAATCCATACGAAGTTTACTAATTTCTGCCATATTCTCTGTGGTCTGCATGGAAAGCCGCATTACTTCACGCTGACCAATAAGGGTTTGATTACCTACTATATAGTCCTTCATCTTTTTAAAAGTACGTACAAAATCTCTACTTTGTTTGACAGCCAATTCACCTTTTAATACAGTCATAAGCATATAAACCCCTTGCTCTGTGAATGCATATGGTGTATATCGAGGTCCGCCCCAACTTGAGGTGAAATTTTTACACCTCAAGATTTTATCGAATTCATCTTTTGTTAATCGAAACATAAACTCATCGCCTTCAAACTTAGCAGCGTTATTCTTCACTTGTTTATTAAAGTTCTTTGTTTCATATCCATATATTTTAGCAAGGTCTGTATCCAGCATCACCTTAACTCCTCGAACTACATACAGCTTTTCTCTAAGAAGTTCCTCTGTAATTTCAATTACCTCTATCTTCGTCTTCTCTGTTTGTTCTTTTTTCTTTCCTGCCATAACCTTCTTCACACCTTAAACTCAATTATTCTAAACTTGAGGTCGAAAAGTTCGACCTCAAGTTTGCAATTCAATTTCCTCTGCCTTTTCCTGCATCTTCTTCATTTCCTCATAATATGCCTTATACCTGTAAGCGGTCCTACGACTGATTGCACCTTGCCCAACAATCTCCATTATTGTCATTCCACTTTCATATTGAACCACAAAGTCGTTATATGACCGCATCCAATGTTCATCATGCTTCTGTCTGCCAGCGAACTTTTTGCTCTTATAATATTCAAGTTCTTCTTTGAGCTTTGCATTCTCTTCCGCAAGCTCTGAGATTCTTTTTAATGCATCTTCAAGTGTTGTGATCATATCGCATCCTTTCTGTGCCAAAATAATCGTGACACTATTATAGTGTTATGTTACTCTTGTGTCAATTTAATCATGGCACCAATATTATTCGAACCTCTATCTATACCAATAAAATTCTTCCATCCAACAATTCATTGTGCTATACTTCCTCCTATGAAGAGATTATTTAAAAACACACTATTTATCGGTATATTATTATTTATATTATTTTTTGTGGCCAGATTCATCTTAAGACAGTTCGGATTAATGTTCAGGGCCTGGATCAATTTCATTTGGCTTGCAAGTAGTTTTATATTATTTATATGGGGATTCATAAAGTTTTATAATAGCGTACAAAATAAAATTGCTAAGCGAGTGCTCTCAATTATAACTGCTGTAGTTATCATTTTTGCAGTCTTTCCATTACCATTCCCTATTGGTTTAACGTTGGCAATTGATTGGGCAGGGGAGATTGGAGCATTTCCAACCAGAGAAGATGTTATAGAATATGATGGATATAAAATCGTCGGATATCATCGTTTCGCATTTTGGGATTCAGAAGTAGAATTCTATGAATACAAGAACTCATTTGTTGTTGGAAGCCACTGTCTATTATGGTGTTATGGTTACGATTATGATAACTATGATGGTCATTTCTATGCTTACGATGAGTTTCATTCCTTTACTATCGAAGATATCGTAGATAATATAAAAAACTGAGTGCTTATCACACTCAGTTTTTTATGTTTGTGGTCGCAATTTGCGACCTCAATTCTTTGTCTTCTTCAGATATTCCTCAAATTCAGATGTTCTTGACCAGTATTTGGTTCCCCACTTTTCAAAATTCCATATTCTGTTCCGCATACAGTAATCTTTTTTTCTAATGCAAATCTAGGTCCTTCCTCCCCTATTTCACCAGTTTGAACAAAGCCCACCTTAGCAAGTATATTCTTAGAAGGCTGATTATCAGGATCGGTCTCTGCTTCGACTCGTGATACGTTGTTCTGTGATAGTGCCCATTCAGTCATAGCCTTTACTGCCTCTGTCATATAACCATTTCCGCAATAACCTTCTTTGAGACCATAACCTATTTCCACCATTCCATCCTCTGTAATTCCTTTAAAGCAGAGGTCTCCAACGATGATTTGAGGCTGTTTCTTAAGTTCCATATTCCAAGTTGCGTACCACACTCTGTCTGTAGGGTTATCTAGGCGACCTTGAAGCATTTCGGAATATGCCTTCTTCAGTTCAGGATCATTCTCGTTATCAATTTTTTTCTGCATCTCATCGTCTGAAATTGGATACAGGAAAAGTCTTTCTGTCTCTATTTTTATCATGTATTTTTACTCGTCCTTCTCCTAGCAAAATGAATAGTGATATTTCTTTCTAAGTCCCAGATCTCTCATAGTATAACACCATTCTAAGACGCATTGGCAGGTTCCGTGACAGAATGAGCCACTGTCAGGTTATTGAGCCAGCGCTCTTTTTTCAGCCATAGATGGAATATTCCCATCTTTATAATGTCCAGAATTTTAACGCAAAGGTACATCTGTACAGGTCCAATATCAGTATATCTACCAAGTATAAACAACATTGGAAGCATAACTACTATTGTTATTCCTGCATCTGCATAGGCACCCATCTTTGTGTCTCCGCCGGATCTTGCTACAGCCTGCTGCGCGTTAATGAAGACCCATACAGGCATAAAGAAGGACATAAGTATTACCATGTTCCTTGAAATAGCAATAGCACTTGGGCTAAGCTTTCCAAATACAACAGGAACGATCAGTGTAGTAGCAAATCCCACGAAAGTCATAAAAATTCCAAATACAAATGATCCAGATAAAAGCCATGTCTTTTCAGCACGTGCTTTTTTAAGATCACCCTCACCCAGTGTCTTTCCGATAATTACGCTGGTTGCTGAATAGATTCCGCCAAATGCAATGAAGAACAGATTTGCTATTGCAAAGCTTGATGCCATTCCTGATACAACATCTGCTCCGCCTCTTCCATTGTATATCGCTGTAGTTATAGTTTCAGAAAGAACCCATGTCATCTCACAAAACAGCATAAGTGCACCTTTTTTAAGTACTTCTCTAAACAACTGTCCGTCTATCCTAAATTCTCTGCCAAAGCGAATTGCAAAATCAGGTATTGTTTTAATATATATTGCTGCAAATATAATAAATTCAATTGTCCTTGCTATGACAGTTGCAAGTGCAGCGCCACGCACTCCGAGTGCCGGAAGTCCAAGGTGGCCATAGATAAGTAGGTAGTTTAGTACTGTGTTTGCCAGTGTAGCAATTATAGTAACAACAAGCGGTATCTTAACTTTTCCCATATCTCTAAGGGAACTTGCTATGCACACAGACAGTGTCATGGGAACTCCGATCATCGACATGATCCTCATATACTTTACTGCTTCATCAAGAATAAGATCTGCCTGTGTGTTCCCAATTACCATAAGAGACAGTACTTCTCTGGGATATACAATGCACACAAGCAGATATGGGATCATAGCTGCAAAGCTGACTAAAACCTTGAACATAAAAGCCTGCTGCATTCCTGCTTTATCCTTCGCCCCAAAGAACTGGGTTAAAAATATTCCACCTGACATACAGATTGTGTTAACAAAAACCATGAACACAAAAAGTATCTGTCCTGCAACATTTACTCCGGACATGGATATGTCACCAAGTCCTGATACCATAAAGTTATCTATCAACGATACCATACTCTGTATGAGCTGCTGAAGCATTATGGGTACTGCTATCGCCAGAGCGCTTTTATAAAATTTTCCATTTCCAAATATAGAACTCTTTTCCCTCATTTTCTTCAAATCTCCTAAAAAAACTGAATCTGGTTTTATTACCTATTATCTATTTAACATCAAATAAAAAACAGACCCATTAAATTCACTGATTTGGGTCTGTTTTACACAGCTTTTGTTTTTATAAAAACAGAGAATTTATTGCTTAGACAAAAGACATACGGTCTCTACATGAACGCTCATCGGGAACATATCGCAAGGGCGTACATGCTCAAGCTTATAGCCTCCGTCGCAAAGTATTCTTAAGTCTCTAGCAAGTGTTGCACTGTCACAGCTGACGTAGACGATCCTATTTGGAGCCATCTTGAGCATGGTATCAAGGCACATCTGATCGCATCCTTTTCTTGGAGGATCAACAACGATAACATCGGGATGAAGTGCGTTTGAAGAGCTATCTTTCTCAGATTCCTTTTCATAAAAATCAGGGAGTACTTCCTCCGCTTTTCCTACATAAAACTTTGCATTAGAAATACTATTTCTTGCTGCATTGTCATTAGCATCATCGATTGCCTGAGGTATTATCTCTACGCCGTATACCTGCTTAGCCTTTTTGGACATGGACAGAGTGATGGTTCCTATTCCGCAGTAAAGATCCCACACTGTTTCGTTACCTGTAAGACCAGCGTATTCAATTGCCTGGCCATAGAGCTTTTCTGTCTGCACGGGATTAACCTGATAGAAAGACAGGGGTGAAATATTAAACTCAAGACCGCAAAGTGTATCTTTGATGGTATCCTGTCCCCATATAGTGTGAATCTCAGTTCCCATTATTACATTGGTTTTTTCTGTATTTATACTTACAGATATGCTGGTCATTCCATCTATAAGAGACAGCTTTGAGATAAGCTCATCCTGATTTTTGATGTATATATTATCAGTATTATTTTTATTCTTATAATTAATAACAAGGCATACCATGAGCTGGCCGCTTACAAAGCCTTTTCTTATAAGGATATGTCTTACAAGACCCTTACCTGTTACTTCATCATATGGCTCTATATGGTTCTTTTCCATATGAGCTATTATGATCTCAAGGATTTCCTTATTATCAGGTACGCCAATGATGCAATCCGTATTAGGGATTATGTTGTGAGAATGTCCTGCATAAAAGCCTGTTACTATCTTGCCGTTTTTATCCTTTCCAACGGGGAACTGGGCTTTGTTTCTGTATTTGAAGGGATCGTCCATACCTATGATAGGCTCCATGATAGAGTCTATTTCCTTCTCATCAAAGCCGCCAAGTCTTACTATATTATTTCTGACTTTGCTTTGTTTGAACCTCAGCTGACTTTCATAAGACATGTTCTGGATCTGGCATCCGCCGCACTGTCTTGCGATAGGACATTTAGGCTTAACCCTGTCTTTTGAAGGTGTTATTACTTCTTCAAGATGGGCATAGGCATAGTTTTTCTTAGCCTTCATTATCTTGGCTTTAACAAGGTCGCCGATTACCGCATCTTTAATAAAGAGAGTATAGCCATCAATCTTGCCTATACCCTCTCCGTCATTTCCTATATCTGTAATTTCAACTGTAAGCAGATCATCTTTCTTATATAATCTGGCTTTTTTATCGTCTTTCATTTAAAACCTCTCATAAAACTGCTTTGGTTTTAAAGCCAATGATTTATATCCATTAACTTCTTTTGAGCCTTACACTAAATCCTCATCCATGACTTTAGCCTTAGGCAAAGAGAAAACAAATTCTGTTCCTACTCCTACAGTACTGATGACATTGATATTCTCGCCGTGAGCCTTGATGATTTCTTTGACGATCGAAAGGCCAAGGCCTGTTCCCTTCTTATCTTTTCCTCTTGAAAGGTCAGACTTATAGAAGCGCTCGAATACCATCTTCTGATCTTCCTTTGGAATTCCGATTCCGGAATCCTTGACGGATACGAATATCTTATTTTTCTTCTCTGTAGTTTCAATCTTGATGACAGAATCGTTATGACTGAACTTGATGGCATTGTCCATAAGGTTATAAAGAACCTGCTGGATCTTGCCCATATCGGCAAGTACTATCATCTGTTCATCTGTAAGAACAAGTTCTATCGCGATCATCTTGGATCTGCAGGTTCCTTCGAAGGTTGCAGCTGTATCTCTGATGACCTTGTTAATATCAAACTCACCCTTTTCAAGCATCATTCCGCTTCCGATGTTGTTAAGGGTCAGAAGTCCATTAGTAAGCTTTGTAAGTCTGTCTGTTTCATTAAGAACTACCTGAAGATAATGCTCATGCATATCAGGAGGAATAGTTCCGTCTATCATAGCCTGCAGATATCCTCTTATGGATGTAAGAGGTGACCTGAAATCGTGTGATACGTTAGCTATGAATTTGCGCTGGTCTTCTTCCGATCTTGCTATCTCACCTGCCATGTAGGATACTGCAGCACCCAGGTAACCTATCTCATCATCGGATTCCAGTGTAAACTTATAATCCATGTTGCCTGAAGCATACTGTTCTGTAGCTGTCGTAACCTTCCTGAGAGGTATGTATACCAGTTCTGTAAAAAAGATAAGAATAATAGCAGAAAGAAGGAAGAGTATTATAAGAAGCACATAAGAGATATTTAAAAGCTCATAAGCTTCTGTCTTGATAGCGCTCATTGGTGTATGTATTACTACATATGCTCTTACCTTGAAATTGGCTGTAATAGGAGCAAATACCGACAACTCTTCTTCCGGAAAGGTTCCAAAGAAATCACCTACAGTATAGTAAGTACTGCCTGTAACAGTGGGATCAAATCCATCAACAACAACCTCAGCATTTTCATCAAGGACTCTGCTTGAATCAATAACGAGTCTTCCTGACGGGTTAATGATCCATATGGTCGACTGCATATATCTGGACAGATCAATAAGCTGTGACTGAACTGTAGAGATCGTAGTATCACTGTTATAAAGGTCAGTAGCATAAGTATTAGCTATCTGAATAGCCTCAGAATAAAGACTCTCTGCCCTTGCTCTTCTGCAATGCTCCATGGTCATATTGGATATAACAGTACCAACAGCTATAAAACCGAACACAGCAAACAGCACATATGCAATTAGAAATTTAAGATAAATAGTACGTTTCATCCTCTATACCATTTACACACTCTCAAATTTGTATCCAATTCCCCAGATAGTTGCTATCTTCCACTTTTCATGGTCTTTGATCTTCTCACGAAGGCGCTTTATATGTACGTCAACGGTACGTGTATCACCGATGTATTCGTATCCCCAGATCTGATCCAGGAGCTGCTCACGTGTAAATACATGGTTGGGTGATGCTGCAAGGAAGTACAAAAGTTCCAGTTCCTTGGGCGGCATCTCAACACGCTGTCCCTTGTATGTTACAGAGTAGTTAGTCATGTTGATCTCAAGATCAGGATAGCTTACTACCTTATCATCTGTTTCTTCTTTTTCGGCAGGAGCCATTCTTGTTCTTCTAAGAACAGCCTTTACTCTTGCAACAAGTTCCTTGGAATCAAAAGGCTTCTCCATATAATCATCAGCGCCCATTTCAAGACCGAGTACCTTGTCGAATACTTCACCCTTTGCAGATAACATGATGATAGGAGTCTGTGACTTTGCTCTTATCTCTCTGCAAACAGCATAACCATCTATGCCCGGAAGCATGAGATCAAGAAGTATCAGATCTGGCTGAAAGCTTTTGAACATTTCAAGAGCAGTCTCTCCATCCCCCGCGATCTGAGTATCATAACACTCTTTAACAAGATAAAGTGATATGAGTTCTGCGATATTGCTGTCGTCATCAACGATCAGTATTTTCTGTTTATTAACCATTTCATTATCTCCCTTATACTATTAAACCAGCTTTTATACTTTTAGTAATATTCTATTCTTAACACATAGGCCGGTAAAACAGATACGAACTTCTTATTTGAAAGTTACTATAGTAACACCTGCATCGCCTTCTCCATATTCCCCAAGCTTGAAGCTCTTAACATATGGGATCTGACGAAGCCTTTGCTGAACTGCCTGTCTTAATATACCTGCGCCCTTACCATGCACAACTCGTACGCTTGGAAGATGGGACATATAAGCCTGGTCGAGATACTGTTCCATCTCATGGATAGCATCATCCGAGTTAAGTCCTATAAGGTTGACTTCATGACGGATATCACGGCCCTTGGACAGATCGAGCTTCTTGCCCTGAGATCTGTTATTCTCAAATGTGGACGCGTCCATCTTGAACTTCTTATTTATCTTCTTTTCTTCATCATCAGCAACAAGTACTATGTCTCTGATATTGGTCTTGGTACGGATGATACCGCACTGAACGAACATATTGCCGGACTTATCAGGCATTGAAGATACTGTTCCCTTAAGACCCATGGATACGATCTTAACTGAATCGCCAAGACGGATCTGGCTTTCTTTAAGGATCTTATGACCATTATCTTTGTCATTTGCTGCTACAGAAAGCTTCTGATTCTTGTCTGAAATATGCTTATTAAGTTTTGATCTTTCTCTGTCGAGTTCCTGGATGCCATAATCTTTACCGGCTTTTCTGAAACTCTTTATGGTTTCATCTGCAACCTTCTTGGCATCAGCAAGGATATCACGAGCTTCTTCATTAGCTCGTCTTAATATCTCATCACGTGTTGTATCGAGCTTATCAGCTTTTTTCTCATAAGACTTTTTAAGTTCAGAGAGCTCTAGTCTGTATCTTTCTGCAAGTGTACGTTCCTTCTCAGCAAGTACACGGTTCTTCTCAAGGTCAGACAGAAGGTCTTCGAATCTCTTGTCATCACTGCCGATCTGCTCCTTGGCAGCTTCGATGATCCTGTCAGGAAGACCAAGCTTGGAAGAAATGGCAAAAGCATTGGACTTACCCGGAACTCCGATGAGGAGCTTATAAGTTGGTCTCAGCGTCTCAACATCGAATTCGCAACTTGCATTCTTAACGCCTTCTGTAGAAAGGGCATAGACCTTAAGCTCAGCATAGTGAGTTGTTGCCATTGTTGTAATGCCTCTTTTATGAAGGTCATTGAGTATAGATATTGCAAGAGCTGCACCTTCTGTAGGATCAGTTCCTGCACCAAGCTCATCGAAAAGACAAAGTGAGTTTTCATTAGCCTCGTTGAGGATCTTAACTTCATTGGTCATATGTGATGAAAAGGTTGAAAGAGACTGCTCGATAGACTGCTCATCACCTATATCAGCATAGACTTCATCAAATATTGAAAGCTCTGATCTGTCACCTGCAGGGATCGCAAGTCCTGATTGTCCCATAAGTGTCAGAAGGCCGACTGTCTTAAGTGTAACTGTCTTACCACCTGTGTTGGGACCTGTGATTATAAGCATGTTAAAATCACCGCCGCAGTACACGTCTATAGGAACAACCTTGTTCTTATCAATAAGAGGGTGGCGGCCCTTTCTGATATTAAAGCCGTGATTCTCTTTCATGATAGGAGTTGTTGCATTCATTGAAAGGGCAAGAGATGCTTTGGCAAAAATAAAATCAAGCTCAGTCATAAGCTTTGCATTATCAGAGATTGCCTGTACATATTCACCTGTCTGGACTGAAAGCTCAGCAAGGATCTTCTCGATCTCTTTTTGCTCTTCAAGCATGAATTCGCGGAGCTTATTGTTGAGCTCTACGATTGCCTGAGGCTCTATAAAAAGAGTTGATCCTGATGAAGACTGGTCATGCACGATACCTGATACCTGTGACTTGAACTCTGCACGAACCGGCAGACAATATCTGTCATCACGCATTGTGATAACGTTGTCCTGAAGGTAGCTGTGCATGGATCCATTCACCATGGAGTTGAGCTTATCGTGGATACGATCTCCTGTAAGTGCTATGCTGCGTCTTACATGAGCAAGTGCAGGGCTTGCATCTGATGCGATCTCCTCTTCTGAGATGATGCACCTTCTTATCTCCCTTGCAATTGGTGTAAGGGGTTCAAGTCCGTCGAACATGTCAGTAAGTGAATCTGCAGGAGTCTCTTCTTTATCACGTCTTCCGTAATTCTTGATCCTTGCAACATTCTCAAGCATTGATGCGATCTTAAGAAGTGCTGCTGCATCAAGTGATGCGCCAATCTTAAGTGCTCTTACATAACCTGAAACATCTGTATTGGAACCAAAAGAAGTTGAACCTTTCTGGAAAATTCTTGCTATTGCATCAGCTGTCTGTGTCTGTGCCTTAGTAATATCATTCATATCCGTCATTGGAAGAAGCTGACTGCAAACCTTTCTTCCCGGATCGGAATTAGCCTGCGCTACAAGCATTTCTATAATCTTGTTGTACTCAAGTACTTTTAAAACTTTCTCATTCATAAACTAATACTGCCTTTAACATCAATAAAATACGATAAATCACCTACCCTCTATAATATCGTACACTCCGCCCTGCGGCAAGTTTTTAAAGATAACTATACTTGTGGTAAAATATATTTATTCTCGAATCAAAAGTCCCACCAAATCCGCATCCATTGCGAATTTTAGATTGACGTTCATATTACATAAGTCGTTACCATTTAGGAGGTTCCATTTTATGGAAGACATGGATTCCAAAAAAACTGATACTACAGGCAAAAATATTGAGGCTACCGATGATGAAGGCCAGCCCCTTGCAAATACAGATTTCATGCGGGAAAAGATCAAATCCCGTCCCATTAATTCCAAGAAGCTTCTAAGACGTACCATTACTACCATAGTAATGGCTATCATATTCGGAATCGTAGCATGCTGTACATTCCTTTTGCTGCAGCCACTTCTTAGTAATCAGCTTGGATCTTCAGACAAAGCGCAGACAGCAGTTTCTTTTCCTTCAGAGACTGTAAGTGATGAGATACAGCGTGAAGACCTTATTGCAAGCGAAGAGGAAAAGGCAGCTGCCGATGCAGCAAGTGCGCAGGCTTCCGTTAATGAAAGTGTTACAGAAGCTGCAGAAAAAGAAGTTGCTGCTGCCCTTAGTTCACTGAGCCTTTCTTCTGCAGACTATGCCTCAATTTATGATTCCTTAAAAGAAGTTGCCCTCAGCGCTGAAAATTCAATGGTAACTGTTACAGCTGCAACTCAGGACACTGACTTTATCAATGACTCTTTTGTCAGAGAAGCATCCACATCAGGTCTTATCGTTGCGATCACAGATTCTGAAACGCTGATTCTTGCTGACAGCCGCAATATAAGCGACGCCCAGACTATAATGGTAACCTTTAATGATGAAAGTTATGCAGAGGCAAGTATCAAAGCAACCGATCATGTAACAGGACTGTGTATCATAACTGTAGACAATAAAGATATTTCAGATGAAACCGCTGACGTTATAACAGCAGCAACTCTTGGAACATCTCTTGCCGCAAATCTTCAGGGAACACCTGTAATCGCTGTCGGATCACCAACAGGGACTCCTGAGTCTTTCTGCTATGGCATGATAACAGCAACAAATCAGGTTCTCGACCTTACTGACAGTAAATATACAATGATGACTACTGATATATATGCCAGCCCCCGTGCCAGCGGATTTATCATAAACTTAAGCGGCGCTGTCATCGGTGTCATCGATATGACCTATAACGAAGAGGGACTTGAAAACATCATTTCTGCTATCGGTATATCTGATGTTAAAACTCTGATACAGAACCTTTCTAACGGAATCGTTCCACCATACTTCGGAATACATGCAAGCGATATTCCGACTTACCTTACAGAAGACGGAAGCCTTCCTACAGGCGTTTATGTAAACAAGATAGAGACAGGATCTCCTGCTATGGACAGCGGCCTTCAAAGCGGTGATATCATTACTGAGATTGACGGCGAAAGCGTTACATCCTACAGCCAGCTCCTTAGTCTTTTATATGCAAGGTCTTCAGGCGATACTATTACTATTACTGTTATGCGCCAGACCCCGGATGACTATACAGAATTAACGCTGACTGCCACATTAGAAGATGCTCCTGAGAAATAACCAGGGGCTATGCTCCCAGCCTCGGCTTTACCTTTGAACAGGCCCATGAACCGGTCTTTGAAAGTCACTCGAATCAGCATATATTACAATTGACTTGCTAATATCTGAATATTATTATTACTTAAGGCCTTGGTATAATCTCGGCCTTTAGAAAGGTTATTTTTTATGAAATTCATCAAAGATTTAAGACCTGGTGACAGAATCCAGGATATCTACTTTTGTAAAAGCAAAACTCCTGCTACTACCAAGAACGGAAAGCCCTACGACAATGTGATCCTTCAGGATAAAACAGGCTGCGTAGATGCTAAGGTCTGGGATCCTAACAGTGCAGGAATCGACGATTTTGATTCTAAGGATTTTATCGAAGTAGTCGGCGAAGCAACAAGCTTCAACGGTATGCTTCAGATCAATGTAAAAAGAGCCCGCATTTGCCGCGAAGGTGAATATGATCCTGCTCTTTATATGCCTGTTTCATCTAAAGATAATGATGAGATGTACAAAGAGCTCCTTTCACTTATTGCAAGTGTTAAGAACCAGTATCTTCACAGAATACTTGAGATGCTCTTTGTTGAAGACAAGGATTTTATTGCAGCATTTCGTAAATCATCTGCTGCCAAATCTGTTCATCACGGATTTATCGGCGGACTTTTAGAGCATACATTAAGCGTTGCAAAGCTTTGCGATTACTATTGCAAATCTTACCCTGCCCTTAATCATGATCTTCTTATAACAGCAGCTATCTGCCACGATATAGGTAAGACAAGAGAACTTTCTGCATTCCCTGAAAACGACTACACAGACTGTGGTAACTTCATGGGACACATCGTAATAGGTTCTCAGATGATTCATGATCTTGTAGGCAAGATCGAAGGCTTCCCTGTTCTCCTTGATCAGGAGCTTGAGCACTGCATACTTGCTCATCACGGTCAGCTTGAATATGGCTCACCCAAAAAGCCTGTGCTTATGGAAGCTGTAGCTCTCAATATGGCTGATGATACAGATGCCAAGATGGAGACCTTTAAAGAGATAAGAGAAAATGCAACTGATCCGGGCTGGCTTGGCTATAACAGACTTTTCGAATCTAACCTCTTTGATACAAGAGTAGAGGGATAAACTAGAATAAGTATTAATAAAATAATCCGGCATCCTTAGTGATATGTATCCAAAATTCATGGGACACATCGCTAAGGATAGCCGGATTTTTTGATCTTATAATATTTCAGAATTCACTGATTCTTTAGATCTTTATTTTTTCTTTTACTTACCAAGTTCGCTTATAAAGTGCTTAAGTCTTTCAAGTGCTTTCTTCAGGTCTTCAAGAGAATATGCATAAGATATTCTTATAAATCCTTCGCCGCAGTCACCAAAAGCTGTTCCCGGAACTACTGCAAGTCTTTCTTTTTCCAAAAGCTGAAGTGCGAAGTCATCAGATGAAAGACCAAACTTCTTGATGTTAGGGAATACATAGAATGCTCCGAATGGTTCAAAACAATCTATACCCATTTTATCAAATTCATGAAGAAGGTATTTGCGTCGTCTGTCATATTCTTTTCTCATCATATCAACATCTTCATCACCGTTACGAAGAGCTTCAACTCCTGCATACTGGCTGGTTGTAGGTGCGCACATGATGGCAAACTGATGGATCTTGATCATCTGGCGGATGATAGCTTCAGGTCCGCATGCATATCCAAGTCTCCATCCTGTCATTGCATAAGCCTTGGAGAAACCGTTGATATAGATGGTTCTCTCTGCCATACCTGGAAGAGATATTATTGATACATGCTTTCCTTTATAGGTAAGTTCAGCATATATTTCGTCAGAGATAACATACAGATCGTGCTCTATGATGATCCTGGCAATTGCTTCAAGGTCACTTTTTTCCATAATGGCACCTGTAGGATTGTTAGGGAAAGGAAGCACTAGGATCTTGGTCTTATCTGTGATACTTTCTTCAAGCTCCTTAGCTGTAAGTCTGAACTCGTTCTCTTCTTTTAAGTTAATGATAACAGGAACTGCATCTGCAAGGATTGCGCAGGGTTCATAGGATACATAGGATGGCTGAGGTATCAGCACTTCGTCTCCGGGATTGACCATTGCTCTCATGGCAAGGTCGATAGCTTCAGAGCCGCCGACAGTGATGAATATCTGACTTGCCTGATCGTAGGTTACGCCCTGGGTTCTCTTTACATAATTACTTACTTCCTGCTTGAGATCTTTAAGACCTGAATTGGATGTATAGAAGGTACGTCCTTTTTCAAGGGAATATATACCCTCATCACGGATATGCCATGGTGTATCGAAATCAGGTTCGCCCACGCCAAGTGATATTACATCGTCCATATCCTGGACTATATCAAAAAATTTTCTAATGCCTGATGGCTTAATGTCTATTACTTTATCTGATAATGGATTTCTCATTACTTTTTTCCTCACGGTGAAACTTTTTCTCTGGTATCTTCATATTTAGCTGTAAGTATAGTTCCATGATCCTTGTATTTCTTAAGGATAAAGTGTGTTGCTGTGCTCTGAACTGTATCAAGAACTGCAAGCTTTGTATTAACAAATTCAGCAACTTCAAGAAGTGTCTTACCTTCAACGATTACCATAAGGTCAAAGGAACCACTCATAAGATAAAGGCTTGATACCTGAGGGAATTTATAGATACGCTCAGAAATAGAATCAAAACCCATTCCTCTTGTAGGTGTAACCTTAACTTCGATAAGGGCCATGACTTTCTCAATAGAAGTCTTAGACCAGTCGATCATTGTATGATAACCGCAGATGATACCTGCATCTTCCATAGCTTTAACTTCATTCGCGACATCTATCTCACTAGCGCCAAGCGCGGCGGAAAGCTCATCTATTCCAATTCGACTGTTCTTTTCAATGACTGATAAAATTTCTTCTCTGAGAGCCATGTTGATCCTTTCTGTCGCTAAAAAGCGACCATAACATTTATGTTATGAATTTTTATTTTTAATATAGTAGCAAAGATTACATAAATATTCCATGCTACCTCTTAAGCAAAAATTGCCAATACATATGGAGTAAAATTAATCTGATCGCCGTAAGTGATTAATTTTGATATTCATGGAAGCGTCAGTCCGCCAATATCTTAAGTATCTCATCACTTTGAGGAAGATCCAAAAATCTTGTCTCATCCTCGTTTCTGATGATACGGTCATTTCCTTTAGTAAGCTTTCCAATTATGGTAGAAGGAATGCCTTCTGCTTCCAAAGCGCTTACCATCTTTTTTCCATCCCTTGCTGCTATAAGAAGAGATCCTGCTGATGCCAGTATGTAGGGGTTAACGTCAAACACGTCAGTTATCTCGACTGTTTCCTGCCTTATGGGAATAGCTTTAAGATCAACTTCCATACCAAGACCTGCCATCTGTCCAAGTTCCCAAAGGCCTGCAAATACGCCTCCGCTTGAAAGATCATGCATATACAGGGCACCGTTTTCTTGTGCAATACGGGCTTCATCTAATATAGAAAGATAGTCCATCCTGCCAAAAGATAATCCTGCATCTTTAATAAATGATGGATATCTTTTACTGATGTTCTCTTCCTTTTCTTCTGCAAGCATTGCTGTTCCTGAAAGAGCGATCCATTTGGTTACGATAATATCAAGACTTTCTGCATCATCTAATAAAGCTTTCTTTTTTTCTTTAGCAGATGCTTCTTTTCCCATATCATTGCCGCTCTTATATCCAACTGCAGTTGCCGTTATAAGCGGCCAGTTAACAGCGCCTGAAACTTCTGTATGTCCACCTGCAATCTCTGCGCCGAAGGCGATAGCAGCATCCTCTGCATCTCTCATCACCTGTCTTATGACAGATTCCTGCTCATCTTTGGGAAGAGTTATGGATAAAAGAACCTGAAAAGGACTTCCGCCACCTGCAAGAATATTGTTGCAGGCACCAACTACCGCATACTTACCGCAGTGTGACAGATTTGCTGTCACTGTATAGGTTGAAGACAATACCTCATCTTCTCCATTTTCCAAAGCTCTAAAACAGGCGCAGTCGGTATATCCTGCTGCGCCATTTTTGTATTTTCCATTATGGATCTGTTTCCAAACAGATCTTTTGAGTACATTCTCTGTAATCTTACCAGTTCTCATCCGCCTGTAGTCCCATCTGTATTCTGATTCTGATCATCAGCTGGTGCTGCAGCTGCGTCCTGACCTTCCGCCGGCTGGGCATCGGTAGTAGAAGGTGTCGCAGAAGGATCAACAGGAAGTCCTGTAGCAGGATCGATCTGCTGATTCTGAGCTGCTATTACAGCTGCCATTGAATTACATATAGCCACAACCTGGTCATATGATCCTGTAGCAATAGCCGCATTGATCTGTGCAAGGACATTTTCATCAGCGCCGGCTGTACCAACCGCCACGATCCTTGGAACCATGCTGTAGGTACTTGAATTTACTACTTCACGGCTTTCCTCTTTGCCATTAACAGTAACTACCTTAATGAGCTGCGCCTTGATTCCATTATGTGCAGACTGTGTAACCTTTACATAGCCTACAGGCTGAGATGAATCAAGTACATATGTATCTGTATCAGGTACTGTTGTCTCAAGGACATTGCTCTGATAGGTAACAACTCTGTTTGGATCTCTTGTCTCAACACCATAGATGGTAAATGTTATGGTCTTACTTGATGTTGTATATCCATCTATATAAATAGGATAATCTGTATTGTTTTTAAATTTGAAGTTCTTGCCGCCATTCTCTGCAATAGCCGCATCCTGTGAAGGATCAACGTAAGTAACTATCATTGAATGGTTATATCTTTCTGTTACTTCAAGTTCTGCTTTAAGAACCGCATTGTAAAGTGTTGTGGAAACCTGACAGATTCCGCCTCCAAAGCTCTCTACAACCTGACCCTGAAGATAAGATCCTGCAAGGAAGTAACCGTTAGCTTCTGTAAAAGGAGTAATGTTATCAAGCATTGAGAACTCTTCACCAGGATAGAGTGTAATGCCGCTTGCAAGTTTACATCCGTTAGCTATGTTACCACTTCTTGATGATCCTGAAGTTTTATAGCTTGTTGAATATGTTCCAAGAACGTCTCCAACCTTTGCAAGCTCTTCTTCACTTCCTTTGGGCTCTGTAACATCTATCGTAAGAGCGATCTCAAAATCTGAACCGTCCCAGCTGTCAACAATGTAATTCTGAAGTGAATCTATAGATGCTGTCTGATTAAGCTCATAACCTGTATTTCCGTCAATTACAGTAAATGAACCATTCTCAAGTTTAAGGGAATAATCAACTTCTTCTACGTTGTAGGACTCGCACTGATTTGCAAAAACATCCATGATCATTGTGTCGTCAAAAGCATATTCAAGATCAAGTGATACTCCGCCATTTGCGATATCCTTAAGCTGCTTGTAACGCTGAACTACGTTGCCTTCTTTTCCTATATTTAGAGCGCTGTTTACAACATCCGGGTTAGTCCAGGTAAGGCCAAGCTCTGCGGCTGTAACAGTTACAACATCTTCTTCTCTCGCACCCTTCAATGTGATATTAGCTGTTGAAAGTGTGCTCATATATGACTTGACTGCAGAACTTGCTTCGTCATAAGTCATACCGGAAACATCTACGCTTCCTATTGTTACTCCATTTGGAATCTTCGGTTCAGTCTTAGCCTCTGTTGCCATGGGCAATGCCAAGATAAGCATTAAGGCAGCGGCTGCACCAATCACTATTTTTTTCATAATCTAACCTCTTTTATTTGCGGAAAAACAAGTATGAAGTGCATCTGATCTGTGCATTCCGCGACACAGTCCAGTACTTGTGCTATATTATATATAGAATATTAATTGTTGGTTTTAAAGAAATATTATAAAGACATATCTCTTCAAATGCACTATTCATCTAGTGGGGAAGAATTTATAACTGGTCAGAATAATTTTTCGACCACATGAATAAATAACCCTCACGTCATTATACCACTTTTTGGGGGAACGGAAACTTGTTTAATAATATTGGCTTTCCAACTTTTTTATTTTTATTCATTATCTTCTGTGCATGGCTCAGATACGAGATTCATAAGGATTCCAAAAAAGTAACCGGTCAGGAAAGTTTCCTGGAAAGGGAACGACAGGCTAATCTTGCTCCTGTTAAAAGCTTAAAAGATCTTGATTATATTACTATCCCTGAAGATAAGCTTCCATTTGGGGCTCTTACAGGGCATAGAGAGATCGAGCATATGGAATATACTATCCATTCTCTTGCAAAAGATTCAAGAAAGATCGTGAATCTTACGGGGATTACGAATACTGACTTAAAGCTTGAATATGGGGCTGCCAATATTACAAAGCTCATGGAATATGATGCAAGTTATATTACTCTTATCAAGACTTTGCAGGAATGGGCGGATGTGTTGTATGAAGAAGGGCTTTATAACGAGGTTGTTAGCCTTTTAGAATTCTCGGTTTCGACAAAGTGTGATATTTCCGAGACTTATCATATGCTATGCGATGTCTATAAAAATCATCTGGGGCTATCCAGTTCTCAGGCCCAAGACAAAATAAAAGCTCTGCAGCCATATGCAGCAGAGCTAAAATCCATGAATAAAGAATCGATTGAACAGTACCTCTTGCAAGAAGCAGGGTAAGCGCAGGGCTTAATATTTCCAGGTGCATGCGGGGGCCTCGGGCAAATAATGGTCGCTGGTCTCAATTAAAAATATTCGGGATTTCCTAAGGGTGTCATCCGCTGACGTGGACACGCTGTACTTTCGCTCCTGACACCCTAAGGAAATCCTGAATATTTTTAAAATCGACCAGTGACCATTATTTGCCCGAGGCCCCATTTTACACTCATGTAAAAAACATTTAAAGCCCACGCTTTTTATTTGCATAAATTACAGGCTACTGAAAACATTTAAAATTATCATTTGATCTTACAACTAGGGCAGATATCGCTCATGAAGCATTCTGAGCACTTAGCATTAGGTGCTTTGCAGATGGTACGACCCAAGTAGATTATCTGGATGTTGTACCTGATCCAGTTTTCTTTAGGTAATATCTTCATGAGGTCATGCTCCACTACTACAGGATCATCTGAATTCGTGAAGCCCAGTCTTTTTGAAATCCTCTTAACATGTGTATCTACTACTATGCTTGGATCTTCATAGATGTTACCTCTTATGACATTGGCCGTCTTACGTCCTACGCCGGGGAGGGATGTGAGTTCTTCTATTGTTCTGGGTACCTCACCACCAAAATCGCTTTCAAGTTTTTGTGCGCAGCCTATTATGTTTTTGGCTTTGGCATGGTAAAAGCCTATTGAGTGAATAGCTTTTTCGAGTTCTTTGATATCAGCAGTTGCGAAGTCGTGTACTGTAGGATACTTTGCAAAGAGATCAGGCGTTACCATGTTTACACGTTTGTCAGTACACTGGGCTGAAAGGATCGTTGCAATAAGTAGTTCAAAGGCATTTCTATGATCAAGATATGTACGCATATCTGAGCCGTACTGCTCATCAAGGCGTTTGCAAACTTCAGTTACTCTATTCATTACTGCTTTGGTTTTTCTTATCATGATCAAAATCCTCAATTATATTGTTTGTGTCATTTCATTATAACCCATTTCTGAAGCACGCAAGAGTGACAATGTTCTTGTGTGCTTCAATGTGCTTCTGATTATTTAGTTTGAATATTGGCAATTACCTGTAAATTGTACTCGTCAAAAACTACCAAGTTGCTGCCAACCCAGCTGAATGATAATTGTTTATCTTCTTTATATGACAATGAACATATTTCTTTTTCGCTGCCATCTGACAAGTTTATACAGATTATTTTTCCACTCTTTAATAAATAGGCTTTTCCATTACTGTATCCAATAATCCTGATCGAATTCTTTTGCGTATCATACAGGATTTCACTTTCACCGGTTTTATAGTTAATCGATACCAGAATTTCTTTTTTCAGATCATCATATCGGAGAATATTACATGGGATGATACCATTTCTTCCATTTTTAGCTATTTGCACTATACCTATAACCTTATCGTCTTCTACGACAAAGAAATTAGATAACCCTGATTTTTCTCCTCCGCAATTAGATAATGCTGTTATTTCATGGGATATACCATCTACATTTATGGTGAATTCGTTCTCTTTATATTGCTTATTTATTTCAACTATTGTCCCATCATCGGCTATGCGTCTTACAATACTTCCAGCACTACTAAATTCATTTACTATTTCATCTGAAGGATCTATCTGTTGAAGCTCCCCATCCTCAATAAAATAATTCTGTTCATCAGTAATAACTTTAACTTTATTAGTAACCACGTCCCTGCTTACATCCAAATAGCCTTCTGTGGTCATCATTGCTTCACAGGTTTCTGAATGCAGATCGTAGTGATAAAGAACCTTTTCATCATCACCTTCCTGATATGTTATTACTACATAATAAACTTCATCGTCATCACCCCAATAACTAGTTACCTTCTGATTATCAGGATCCTCAGATATAAATATATCCTGATCTTTTTCTGTAATCAGGTCATATCGTTGTAATCCGGATTGATTAAGACCTTTTTCGACACGTATATAGTGATAAAAGGAATTACATTCAATGTCATTTGGACCAAGATCATGAATATAATGAACATAACCACTCGTATATAATCTATTACAACCAACGAGAACAAATGCCATAAGACACATTATCGATAATGATTTTTTAAGCATGTCTTCTCCTCCTTATCTAGTGCGTCTGTACTATTTGTGCTGAAACTTAAGTAGTTATATTGATAATGTACAAAAAACATTATGTTTTTCTTATAAAAAATTGTCAACAAAACGCGCTAAAACAGGCGTTTTACGGCCACTTTTTAATTGTAAGACACTTTTTCGTTAGGTATAATTTGACTTGTGTGATCTTATAATTTCCTAATACAACTTGCTTTTACAGGCTTAAAAAGGAGACACTTACATGAGGGTTATTTTAAAAGATGAAATAGTAAAAGGGCTTAAGGAACTTGGCGTTAAAAAAGGCGATACACTGATGGTTCATACTTCACTTAAGAGTATAGGCTATGTATGCGGAGGCGCGCAGGCTGTTATAGAAGCTCTTATTGAGGCTGTTGGCGAAAGCGGAACCATAATGATGCCAACGCAGTCATGGAAGAACTTAGATCCTATAGACGGCGTACACTGGGATGCCGACGAAGATCAATGGCAGCTAATAAGAGACAACTGGCCTGCTTATGATAAAAATATCACACCAACCAATACCATGGGGGCTGTTGTAGAGATGTTCAGATCATGGCCTGGGAGTATCAGAAGTGATCACCCTGCAAGATCTGTATGCGCCTATGGAAAAAATGCAGAATATCTGACTAAAGATCATGACCTTTCAAATATATTTGGAGATGGTTCACCTATAGGAAAATTGTATGAACTTGATGCAAAGGTCCTGCTTCTTGGTGTAGGATATGATAAGAACACATCAATTCATCTTGCAGATGCCAGAGCATCGTATCCATCCAAACATACTTGTAAAGAATATAGCGCATTAATCGAAGGAGGCAACAGGGTGTGGAAAGAATATGAAACCTTATTTGTCGATGGTGAAGATTTTTGTGAAATCGGTAAATCATTTGAAGAAAATGAAAAAGCCAAGATCGGTAAGATTGGTGATGCCGATTCAAGGCTTATGAGTCAAAGAGAAATTGTTGACTTTGCAGTTGATTGGATCGAAAAAAATCGTGTATAAACAAAAATGCGTACCTCGAGTTCTTTTATAATATGCCATTTTATTATACTCTAACATAAGCTGAAGCACACAAGAATTCTCATGTTCCCATGTGCTTCGGTTTTATTTTATTATTATGTTTTTATATTAGCTACTACTTGTAAATTATCTTCATCAAAGATGACTAAATTTCTTCCAACCCAGTTAAATGTTAGCTGACCATTTCCTTTATATGATAACTTATATAATTCTTCTTCATCACCATTATTTAAATGCCTACAAATAATTTTACTTTTTTTATACAAAAAAACATTTCCGTCACTATATCCAATAATTCTTATAGCGTTACTTTTTGTATTATAAAGTATTTCACTTTCTCCGGTTTTGTAATTAAAAGAAACAAGCACTTCCTTTTTTAACTTATTAGCTGGAATGCAATTTGTTGGAGTTATGCCGCCTTGAGTTCCTTTTGTGATTTGTACGATACCAACAACATTATCTCCTTCAATAACAAAGTTTCTATATACTCCTGATTCACTACCGCCACAATCAGATAATGCAGTAATAACGTTGGTCGTACCATTTATTGTATACGTAAAATTACGTTCTTTATATTCCTTGTTTATCTCGACCATTGTTCCATCATCCGTTACAAGCTCAACATTACTTTCGTGACTATATTCCGCTCTTCCAGTATATCCACAATCATCTAAATACTGTAATGTTCCTTTATTAGCACTATAACTTTGTGTTTTTGTTTTTACCATTACCTCATTTGTAGTTGATTCCTCGTAAACACCTATATGGTTTTCATCAGTTAATAATTCTTCCATGGTTCCTAAGTTCAGATCATAATAAAATAAAATGCTTTCTTTGCTCTGTTCCTGAGACGTTGTTACTACGTAATAAACGCCATCATCATCTCCATAGAACCCCGTTAATTCCTGAATTTCAGGATTCTCTACTATATAAATATCCTGATCTGTTTCAGAGACTAGATCATAACGTTTAAGGCCAATATAGTTTAAGCCTTGATCGTCAAATGTATAGTGATAGAAAGAATGACATTCTATTTCATTAGGACCGAACGCTTCAATGTAAGGTAAATTTTCACTTGCAAATAATAAATTACATCCGGTGGTCATCAAAAGTAATAATAAAAAAACTAAAGAAAATTTTTTCAACATGTTTCTTCCTCTTTCTCCGGTGCATCAGTGTATATTGGAGTCATACCGCCATATATATAATTAAATGCGGCTTACAATCAAAAAACGACTGTAAACCGCATATTTACGCGTGTTTTATCGCCAAACTTTTACTATAGATCAAGGTTATTTTTTGTATATTATCAATATATTTACTTAAGTTTTTTCTCTCTGATCTGATTCTGGAAGCCTTCGTACTTTTTGTGCTGAATCTCTTTGTCCTTATAAAGCTGAGCATCAGCTTCAGCAATTGCCTGCTTTGTAGTGGTATCAGAAGATGTGCAGGTAAATACTCCGACGCTGAAATGCGGGACAAAAGACAGTTCTTTATTCTTTTCAAGCTCCTTGATCAGCTTATCTTTAAAGTCATCTGCCAGACCTTTTTCCTTACCGGCAATCAAGAACTCATCTCCGCCCCATCTGGCTGCTCTGGCATATTTGGATACAGTGATGTTTGTAAGAGCCGTTGAAAAAGCAACTAGTACTGCATCTCCCTCATCATGCCCCAGCATATCGTTTATGCTCTTAAAAAAGTCCACATCGATCATGATAACAGTTAAAGGCTTTTCCTTACTACATGTAGAAATTTCCTGATATATATATTCATCGATACGTCGTCTGTTATCCAGCTTTGTAAGTGCATCCGTATAAATTCTTGAATCCTGAAGATCAACAAACAGTTTAAGCACAACCGGCATCATACAAAACTCAATGGCAGGGATATTCAAAAAATACCCCATAATATATCCGCTTGCTGTATAGAACAGTATATAGAAGATCTGACCACTGTATTTTTTACGCTCAAGGCGGTTTTTGACCTGGATATATTTTTTGATCGAGATTGCTGTCGCAATGATGAGATATACATAATCAAACATAAGGATGACGGATAAAAGAGGAGAAAAAGTCGGCTCATCCGTCACAGTATAAACGTGGGTATAAAAAGGTGTGTATAGAGCAAGCGCCACAAGTAAAAGCGGGATCTTAGCTATATGTATCAGGATTACCTTGGACTTAATACGTGTACTCGAAAGGACATACACAAACCAAAAGTAACAAGAACACATCATGGCAAAAAAGCCTGTGCCCATTACAAAAAGGACGAACAGCCTCGGAAAACCTGTGTAAAAATCAGTCACAACAAGCCTAAGGTCAACAAGAGAATAGGTCATAAAAGACAGGAGCATGCCTTTAAATGCTCCGACTTCTCTTTTGTTACCCAGATTCTCATTGGTCTTGGAATACAAAATTCCAAGATTCATTATCGCGATAATTATTATAAGCAGATAAAACAATCTGATCCTATCCTCTGTCATGCCATACTCTCCTGTCAAAACATAGTCCAAATTAATATTTTTCAGCCACAAAACATACGCAAATCCGAAGATGCTGATAAGAATATTATATCACTATAACCTTCGAAATAACCTTTTCATTCTTATATATTGGCTAATTTTGCGCAGAAAAAAACGCTCAAAAAAAGATAATCTTACTCAATTGTTTTTAACGCTACACTGTGGTAAAGTTTTAATCAATTAAATAGTTGAAATAAGGAGGAGAAAAAATGGGAATTCAATTCACAATCGGTATAGTGATCGTATTATACCTTGTAATGATGATCCTCATCGGTGTTATCTTTTCAAAAGGAAATGACGATGCAGGAGATTTCTATCTTGGCGGAAGAAAGCTTGGTCCTTTTGTAGCTGCCATGAGCGCCGAAGCATCTGATATGAGTAGCTGGCTTCTTCTTGGAATCCCCGGAGTTGCCTATCTAACAGGTCTTGCTGATGCAACCTGGACTATCATAGGTCTTGCCATCGGAACATATCTTAACTGGCTTTTTGTAGCAAAGCGTCTTAGACGCTATACAGAAAATATTGGTGCTATTACAATCCCTGAGTACTTTGCTGCCAGGTATAACGACAAAAAGAACCTAATAACGTTAATATCTGCCATTGTAATCGTAATCTTCTTTATCCCATATGTTGCGTCTGGTTTTGCAGCCTGCGGTAAACTTTTTAATACCCTCTTTGGTGTAAACTACCTCTTTGCCATGATAGTAAGTGCCATAATCATCGCTCTTTACTGCTCACTTGGCGGATTTAAGGCTGTTTGCATGACTGACCTTATCCAGAGCCTTGCAATGACTGTTTCTCTTATTGTTGTTATTTTCTTTGGAATAAATCAGGCAGGTGGCTTTGATCAGGTAATTGAAAATGCCAAGTCACTTCCCGGATACTTCACCATAACTCAGATCCATGATCCTGTAGCCAAAAGCGCTAAACCCTACGGCCTCTTAACTATATGCTCTACTCTTGCATGGGGACTTGGCTACTTTGGAATGCCTCATATCCTTGTTCGTTTTATGGCAATTGAGGATGAAAAAAAGATAAAGCTCTCAAGAAGAGTAGCTTCTGTATGGGTTGTTATCGCCATGTTCGTAGCTCTTCTTATCGGTATCATCGGTCTTGCCATGAGCGCAACTGGTAAGATTCCTGTTCTTGAAGGAAGCGGCAATGCAGAAAGAGTCATCATCTACATAACAAACCTTATGAGTTCCTATGGTATACTTCCTGCTATCATTGCAGGTATCATTCTTTCAGGTATTCTTGCAGCAACAATGTCAACAGCTGACTCTCAGCTCCTTGCTTCTGCATCTGCCATCTCAGCTGACCTTATTCAGGCTTTTGGTAAAAAGAAGCTGGATGATGAAACACAGGTTAAGGTTGCTAAGATCACTGTAGTCATCATATCTGTAATAGCTGTATTTATCGCAAGAGACCCTGACTCATCAGTATTCCAGATAGTATCCTTTGCATGGGCAGGTTTTGGAGCAGCTTTTGGTCCTGTTGTTCTTCTCTCACTTTTCTGGAAGAGATCAAATCTCCAGGGTGCTATCGCCGGAATGATAGCTGGCGGCGCATTTGTATTCATCTGGAAATACGTGATCGCAAAGCTTGGAGGAGCCTTCGCAATATACGAACTTCTTCCCGCATTCCTTATTGCTCTGGTAGTAAATATCGTTGTAAGTCTTGTTACCAAGGCCCCTGATGCTGTAACAACAGAAACATTTGATGCTGTTAAAAATTCATAATAAAGACCAATCGAGGCTGGCTCCTACTCGATTACGCACGCGAACATTCCGCACTATCGTGCTCCATGTTCTTACGGCCGTCAAATGAAACAATATGCAAGCATAGTTTCGCTTGACGGCCTTGTGCTACAAAAATGAGCACGCTTCCCTTAGAAGACGTGCTCATTTTTTATTCTCTATTCTGATTTATAAAGATGCTACAAATCTGTCGAATGCTTCCTGACCTTCAGGAGTACGCTTATAAACGCCTGCATCTTCAAGGACGTGCATGAATACTTTACCGATCTCGTCCTGAAGAACTGTATCTATGTTAGTCGCATCGATCTTGTCGTAGTTTTTAGAAAACTCATCAACCCAGTCTGCATGCTTTTCAAGTACTTCATCCCCTCGGATATCCTTACCTGAAAGAATCGCATCCTTGAGGCTCTTCATCTCATCCTTAAGACGAGCAGGAAGAACTGCAAGTCCCATAACCTCGATAAGTCCGATATTCTCCTTCTTGATATGATGAAGCTGTGCATGAGGATGATATACACCAAGAGGGTGTTCTTCTGTCGTTATGTTATTGCGAAGAACAAGATCAAGTTCGTACAGGTCGCCGCGTTTTCTTGCGATTGGTGTGATGGTATTGTGAGGTGTTCCATCTGTTTCTGCAAAGATAAATGCTGCCTCATCGCTGTAGCCTCTCCATGACTCAAGTATCTTATCAGCAAGGGCTATGATCCTGTCGGTATCTGGTGCTGATAAACGGATAACAGACATTGGCCACTTAACGATTCCGCTGTTTACATCTTCAAAGTCTTTAACTGTAAAGGTTCTTTCTACCTGAGCTTTGGCCATTGCAAAGTCATAGTGACCACCCTGGAAGTGATCATGTGAAAGGATTGATCCGCCTACGATAGGAAGGTCTGCGTTTGATCCTACGAAGTAATGCGGGAACTGCTTTACAAAATCAAAAAGCTTGCAGAATGTTGCATGCTCGATTTTCATCGGAACATGCTGTGAGTTAAAAACTATGCAGTGCTCATTGTAATAAACATAAGGTGAGTACTGGAAGAACCAGTTGCTGTCATTGATTGTAACCGGTATTATTCTGTGATTCTCTCTTGCAGGATGATCAAGTCTTCCTGAATAACCTTCATTTTCTCTGCAAAGCTGACACTTAGGGTAACCTGACTGCTTAGCGTTTCTTGCAGCAGCAATAGCCTTAGGATCCTTCTCAGGTTTTGACAGGTTGATGGTTATATCAAGGTTACCATAATCTGTAGGAGTGATCCATTTCATATCTTTAGCTATACGATACTTTCTTATATAATCAGTATCTCTTGAAAAAGTATAGTACCAGTCAGTTGCCTTTACAGGATCCGCTAAATAGAGTGCCTTAAACTTACCTATAACCTCACTTGGTCTTGGAGTTAGAAGCCCCATAAGCTTTGTATCAAAAAGATCTGTATAGGCAGGTGTTGATCCTTCGATTATCTTATTGTCTGCTGCGTACTGGCAAAGGACTTTCATTGTCTCTTCAAGAAATGTTCCATCATCGATCTTCTTTTGATCTATGTCTGAAGCAGTCTTTAAAACGTCATCTTCTGATCCTTCAAGCTCTGTAAGACCAAACTGCATCAGGATTGTATTTAAGGAATAAACGATATCTTCTTTTTCTATAAGACCTGTACGATATGCATATGCTACAAGATCTACAATATTTTTATCTATCATGTTTTTAACCTCATGTCGCGAGTGAAACGAGTGACTAATGGTTAAAAGTGGCAGAGCTCGCGATGCCACTTTTTAGAGTTTGAATGTTATTCAAACTCATAACCTCGTGATATACTTCTAAAATTTCTGAAAATAAAACATCCTTGAAACCATCTTCAAGAATGTTTTATGTCATAACAAAATCTAAGTAAAATCAGTGAAAACTCATTCAACTAAAACCGTATGAATGCATCACCATATTTATTCAATTACACTTATCACTCTATAACTCTTGGGCCGTCGCCTATTGATACGATATAGAATGTGCAATCATAACCAATCTTGTCCTTGTATGCCTTGCCAACTTTTTCCTTGAAGTCATCAATTGCTTCGTCCTTGACGATTGATACTGTGCAGCCTCCAAATCCGCCGCCTGTCATACGTGATCCGATGACACCGTCAACCTTCCATGCTTCCTCAGCAAGTGTATCAAGCTCGATACCTGTTACGTCATAGTCATCGCGAAGAGATACGTGAGAAGCATTCATGAGCTGACCAAACTTCTCAAGATCGCCTGCCTTAAGAGCAGCAACTGCATCAAGTGTACGCTGGTTCTCATATACTGCATGCCTTGCTTTAACTCTTTCATCATCATCTGTGATAGCATCCTTGTGAGCTTCGAACTCTTCAATAGAAAGATCTCCAAGCCCCTTAATGTCACATACTGTCTGCATCTGTGAAAGAGCGTGCTCGCAGGCACTTCTTCTTGCATTATACTGAGAATCTGTGAGCTTATGCTTCTTGTTAGTATTAGTAACTACGATCTTCATTCCATCAAGATGGATCGGTGCATAATCAAAAGAAAGATCTGCTGTGTCAAGGAAAATAGCGTTATCTTTTTTGCCCATAGCAGATGCGAACTGATCCATTATTCCGCAGTTGCAACCATTGAAATTGTTCTCTGCATCCTGTCCGATAAGAGCAAGATCCTGATTAGTTACATCAAAGCCGTACATATCACGAACAGCAAAGCCTGTGAGTACTTCAAGAGAAGCTGATGAAGAAAGGCCTGAACCGTTAGGAATGTTGCCGATGATTACCATATCAAAGCCTGTTTCGAGCTTCATTCCTCTTTTTTCAAAAGCCCATACAACGCCCTTTGGATAGTTGGTCCAACCTGCCTTGGGATCGTTTGGTACAAGGTCATCAAGGGATGTCTCGCGTCTTGAACCGTCAAAGTTAAGAGATACGAAACGCATTACGCGGTCAGTTCTCTTTCTTGCAGCAGCGTATGTTCCAATTGTGAGAGCACATGGGAATACATGGCCGCCGTTATAGTCTGTATGTTCTCCGATAAGATTTACTCGGCCTGGTGCAAAGTAGCACTTAACGCCTTCGTTGTCACCAAATTCTTTTGCAAAGCCGTCAAGAACGGCCTGTTTCATTTCCTGATCGATCATAAAATACCTCTTCTTTTTGCTTAAATATTGTTGTTAACAGGATGGCTGCGCATGGCTTTACGATAAGTGGGGTAGACTTCGCCTTCAGGACTATAACAAATGAAATCAAATGCCTCATGTGAAAATAACCTTGATTTTTCTAAGGGTATTCTCCGCTTCCGTTAACACGCTGTACTCTCGCTCCTAATACCCTAAGAAAAATCAAGAGCATTTTCAAAATCGGCATTTGATTTCATTTGTTATAGTCCCGAATTCCAAGTTACCGATTTCAAGGAACAATCTTGTGCGCTACTGTCCTTTGATTTTCTATGTTTATATTATAATATAATCTGCGCTTGTGTTAGCATCTATTGTTTTTGAAAACTGTCAAAATGTTAAAAAGCTTATATCCATCTTATTAAGCATTATTATCATGCCGAATCCGATAGATATAAGCCTTTTTAATTTTGATCGATTAATTAGATATCTGCGTCCATTGCAAGCTTTATGGATCCCATTATTCCCTGGTCATCGTTTAGGCTGGCAGGAACTATATAGTTATCTATGTCTTTAAGTTCTTTGGTTACAATATATCCGTTTAGCTGCTCCAGGACTTTTTTCCTTATAAGTGGAAAGAGCTGCTTCTGATGCATTACTCCTCCGCCAAGGATGATGATCTGAGGGCTAAGTGTCAAGATATATGTGCACAGAGCCTGAGCTATATATGTACTTTCAAGGTCCCAGACTTTATCGTCATCCGCAAGCTCTACAGCCTTTTTACCCCATCTGTCTTCAATAGCAGGGCCTGCTGCCATTCCTTCAAAACAGGTTCCGTGGTATGGGCACTTGCCCTTATAGGTATCTCCATCTGCTACTGCCATTTTGATATGCCCAAGTTCAGGATGGAGCATGCCGTGCAGGAGCTTGCCACCTGCCATAACTCCGCCGCCGACACCTGTTCCTATAGTAAGATACAAAGCATCTGTAAGGTCTTTTGCACATCCCCAGGTTATCTCTCCAAGAAGGGATCCGTTAACATCTGTATCAAAACCTATCGGTACACCCAGCTCTTTTTTGAAAGCACCGACTATGTCATAGTTCTTCCAGGCAAGCTTGGGTGTAGATGTTATATAACCGTAGGTCTTAGAATCCCTGTTAAGATCAATAGGGCCAAAACATGCTATACCGAGTGCTTTGATATCCTTATCTTTGAAATAATCGGTCATCAAAGGCATGGTCTCTTCAGGAGTCTTGGTAGGAATCTGCATCCTGTCAAGGATCCTGCCATTCTCATCGCCTATAACGCATATCATCTTAGTTCCGCCCGCTTCTATTCCGCCATAAATCATACCTTTTCTGCCTCCTAAAATTTTCTATTATCAGCTTAAAGCCATTCACATCCACTTTTATATTAACATCCCATCTCAAATCACTCACATAGAGAATCGTCAAAGTCGCGATTATTCCTGAGGCTGGCTGTTAATAAATGATTTTCTTGCCTTTGAAAAATATATTAAATTCAAGAGCGTGATAGATGGGATGATATATTCTGTTTGGGATTCATCTGTTTGAGCGTAGCGAGTTTATGAATCCCAGAATATATCATTCCAGATATCATGCCTTGAATTTTATATGTTTTTCACGGCAAGAAAATCATTTATTAACAGCCAGCCTCAGGAATCCCCCGCCTTGCGACTCACTCCTTCGTCACGTTAATGCCGAAGTATGCGCATATCTGCGCCAGTCTGTTGCCGTTTTTGGTTGATACCATTACTATGTTGCCGCTTGTATCGTAGGCGATCATGACAAACCTTGAATTCATGTCGAAAACGCAAGGGTTCGGGCCTTGGATTCCATATGCTTTAAGCATTTCTTCAAAGGTTGCCTGAACATACCTTGGTTCTACCCAGGCATGACTTATGGTTGTTCCGTCCATGAAATCGCCGCCAACTATGTTTCCGCCATCATAGTCTTCCGACACATCATCGATGATTCCAAAATATGATGCTACAGCTCTGTATTTTTCCATGGAAAGATCTGTTACACCCTCTTCAGGAATGCCGGGTTCCTCGCCATAGGTTATCTCGTCATAAGCATCACTGTCTGCGTTATAAACAAGGCCGAACTTTGCAGATATCTTACTACATTCATCTGCATCATCTGTGAAGATCACAAGAACAGCATCTTCATCATGCATTGCTGCATAGTATCTTGCATAACCTTCATCATCAGGGACTCTCATTACTACAGGATTGGGAACTTTATCATATCCTGTAGACGTCAGTTCGCTCTTATAATATTCATCTGTAAGGGTCATATCCGAAAGAAGTGTAAAGCGAATTTCAGATATGCTTCCAGGCTTTGCATAGATTGTTGTCTCGTAGCCATCGCCTGAGTTTTCGCTTATGTCGGTATATCCAAACTCATCCGCAACCTTTTTTACCGCTTCTTCTGACAAGAGACTTTCATCAAAATTGTTGCTATAGCTATCTGTTCCATCACCGTTTCCTCCGGTAGATGAACCGGATCCAGAGCCTTGAGATGAATTCAAAGCTTCCTGTCCTTCCTTAGTATTGGCCATTGTGCCTGCGTAGTTAAGCATAAAGTTGCCAAGGTCATTTATCCTTTGCGAATGATCACCTTCTACGGCAACCTCCTTTGTCACAATACTAATCTCGTCAAAGCCTGCCATATCTTCTAATGTAAAGGTATCAAGGATAACATAGAAATCTGTTCCTTTCAGATACCTTACTTCCCTGAAGTATTCTTTCTGGCCATTCGATCCTGAAAATTTAAGTCTTCCATTTCCGCTTTCATCTAATACAAATGTTGTATCAGTAATAGAACTATTCTTAGTCCATGTCATCATTTCAGTTTCAAGTGGTTCAAACTCTGCATCCGTGCAAAAAGATAGCATTATATCTTTTCCATCTTTTTTATGTTTTATAGTATATCTACCTTTTTCATCAATACTGTTTATATTGATAGTATAGTTTTCTCCGCAGTTAATAATCATGACATTATCATTAAAGGTCAGCTCAGCTGTAGATACGCCTGCTGCCTTACATGATGCGCATGAAAGTGCCATGACGATCAACAATAGAAAAGCTATATATTTTTTGCCAGATCTTAAAAATAGTTTACTCACTGATGTCTCCTTAAATAATCAGCTTCCAAAAGTGAATCAAAAAGATTGGTGTAGGTAGATGATCCGTAAAGCTCATACTTATCCTTGGCATATGTTGCTTCAAGCATATAGATACCTGTGTAGGCATCGCTCCTTGTCTGGGTTATCACACCGCCGTTATTAAAGTTAATGGAGAAATTGCAGGGAACAGCCACGAAGTATCCGCCATAGCTGGTGTCCTGTGTTACAGCACAGTATACTGCCGTACCGTCACAGTTGCCGTAGCTCTGGCCATCCTCAAGGCCAAACTGGGCGTAGGCTTTAGACAGGATATCGCTATTGGCCGTATCGATCTTGGTCAGGTGACCGCCGCATCTTATGGCACCAAGTACGTCCATAGTGAAATATAAAGGAACAGGGCTGTTTCTTGTTACATAATCAGTAGATCCTATCCGCGTGTCATCGTAAGACAGGTTGTAGCAAAGCCCCTGATACTCTCCACCTGTAATATAGATCGCATCCACTTTATTTTTGACAAGCTCAAACCCTTCCGGATCTTTCAGAAGTTCTCTTATGTTAGTCAAAAAACCTGTAGTTACTATGCGGATCTTGCCGTTGTAAGAAGACAGTACCTCCTTGTACATAGTCACCGCATTGTCGTACACAGGGTGGTTTGTCGTTTTGTACTGCCACAAAACTCCCCAGTAGTCACCATTGCCGCCATACTCGTAAGATACTGCTGCCTTGGATACAGGCACTGTTGTAAGTCCTGCATAATCCATGATTCCTTCAGCAGCTTTTATATTATTACCGGATGGATTTTTGGAACAATAGGCAAAACCTATGATATGGCACAGACCCTGATACTCAAGCTCCTGCGCTATTCGCACTGCTGTAACATCATCAATATCTGTAGACATGTCAACATCCAGAATAATGCCCACAGGTCCAGTCTGTGCCTGCTCCTGTTTTAGATCATCCTGAATATTTTCAACTTCTTCCTGGGCTTCTTCGCGGGCTTTATTATCTTCTGCTTCCTTCTGCTCTTTGGCCTCCTGAATCTCCTGATCTGTCATGCCGCTATAATCTTCTTCCGGCCCGACTTCCTGCTTTGCTTCATTTAAGGCGTCTTTAAATATATCCCTGTAATCCGACAAGGTGTCTGACGGCTCCTTTGCCTCCACTACAGGAACTTTTATGGTGTTTGCTATTAAGATGATAATTCCGAGAACAGCAACCCAGGATTTCTTCATGGCTCACCCTCAAAGAATCCATTAAAGTCTTCAAACCTTGCTTCAACTACTTTTTTCATCTGAACCGTAAGGTTTGTGTCTGATATATTCAAAGTTATATGAATTGAACCAACTTCTTCTCCCACAAGTCCAAGCTCGATATAGAGGGTATCCTCGCTGATCCAACATGCTTTAGACACAAAAGGAACCTCTCCTGTTGTATCACTTAACAGCCTCATTGTCTTTGGATCTATAAGAGGGAGCTTTCCTTCTGCCTCTTTGTGAAAATCAAAAGGAATGACGTAATCAATGCTACCACCTGAAGACTTCTGCTTTATAGCAAGCAGTCCCTTTGCATCACCCTCTCCACATCCTGATTCATTTTCAGACTTATATCCAAGACGAACAGACTCAAAATCAGAACTGTTTTCATGTATTTTATAAATATGATACAGCTTACTGTATTTCGGTTTCACTTTAAGTGTATCATATATACTTTTTTCATACTTTTCAAAATCAGAAGCATAGTCCAAAAGCGTATCATGGATAATATCAAGAAGTGGCTGAGTTCCACCTTTTATATTCTGAAGATCAGCAGTAGTCACTATCACAAGATTGTATTGGGGGTAAAAAAGTACATACTGTCCCCCCATTCCATACATGCAAAAGCCGCCTCTTATGCGCCAGAACATATATCCATATCCCTGGCGCTCATCTGTAACCTGACCCGTCTGAACATTAGGTGTTTTAAAGCTTACAGCTTCTTTCAGAAAGTCTCCGCTTTTCCCTTTACCAAAAGCTGTAGCTATGTCCTCTTTTGCAGCATCTTTCAAAAGCTCATTCATCACGAATCTGCCGACTATCAGAAGGTCCTCAGGATAACACATAAGACCTGATCCGCCAATTTCATCGCCAAAGGGATCCTTTATGATATATGCATCTTTTGAAAAAAGATATTCTGCAGGAATTTTAGTTCTAAGATAATCAAGGACGCCTACTCCGGAAAGCTTTTTTACCAGTGCTGCAAGGGTATGCGCTGATGATGTGTCATACTTAAACACCTTGCCACTTCTGTGAGATGGAGGTGTGACAAAAAAGCTCCTTACCCAGTTCAGATTTCCATGAAACTGGTAGGTGGTTGATGTATGACAAGTCTGCATGCAGAGCATGTCCTGAATCGTCATATTTGAAAGATAAGGATGAAAGCCGTCTTCAGGTTCATATTCCGGGAAAAAAGTCACGATCCTGTCGTCAAGCGCAAGTTTCCCTTCTTCTATTAGAAAGCCTATGGCAAGTGATGTGAAGGATTTAGTTATAGAGAACATCCTGTGCATCTTGCTGCTGTTGTATGGATATGCATACTCTTCAAAGATCCTGCTTCCATTCTGATCGGCAAGAAGGCTGTGAATGCTACCGCTTCCACCTGTTAATAGACCCGCTTTTTTTATTTTTTCCCAAATGGTACTGATACATTCTTTTGTATCGAAAGTGAGCATTGCAATTACTCCTTATATGTATCCTGATAGCGGTTTACGATAGAAAAAACAGATTGGGCTTTAAAGATCTTTAGCCCTGAACACCCATAAAGTGATAAATGATATATCCTGCCAAGAGCCAGGATGCAAGCGCAAGAAATGCTCCTGATACTTTTACAGGCTTGGTACTTTTTTCTTTTCCCTTTTTATCTTTTACAACTTTATTGGTCACAAAAGCCTGTGCCAGTCCATACATTCCAATGATAAAAAGAATAATGACTTCGATAAAATATACTAAATACATTTCCCCGTCCCCTTTTTCTGTAATTTAACCTTAATATAACATCTATCAATCTTGATTGCATCACATTTCGGCAAACATATCCTGAAACTTGCAGAGTCCTGAAACATTTTGGAGATGTGATTTAATAAAGAGTTTATACATTCATCGCAAAGCCCTATGCTATACTTTTCTTAGGAGGATCCGGACACATGGCTAGGACGAAAAATATCGATATGACCCAAGGACCAATCCTTAAGGAGCTGGTCCTTTTTGCATTACCTCTTTTACTTGGTAATGCCTTTCAGCAGCTTTATAACACAGTAGACAGCGTAATAGTGGGACAATTTGTAGGCTCCGCTTCACTTGCGGCTGTTACAAGTACCGCTATGATAATAAATACACTTGTAGGTCTTTTTGTAGGATTTTCTACAGGTTCATCCGTTATCATATCCCAGTTTTTTGGAGCCAAAAAAGATGACATGCTTCAAAAAGCTATCCACACTGCCCTGACAACAACTTTTATAATGGGCATCATATTCATGATCATGGGATATTTCATTACACCACCACTTCTCGTACTCATGAGAACTGATGCTAATGTTATGAATCCTGCAACCGTATACCTTAGAATTTATTTTATGGGAATCCTGGGGCTGATGTTCTACAACATGACATCAGCTATATTAAGGGCTGTAGGAGATTCTGTAAGACCTCTTATCTTCCTTATCATTACAAGTATCCTTAACATTATCCTGGATCTTTTATTTGTTATAGGTTTTAAGATGGGAGTTGCAGGTGTTGCTTATGCAACAGTCATATCCCAGTTTGTATCAGCATTTATGGGTATGTTCGTACTTATGCGTTCCAAAGAAAACTACGGCGTATCTCTACAAAAGATGCATATAGATCCAAAGATCCTTAGAAAAATATTTGCAGTAGGCCTTCCTGCTGGTTTTCAGATGGCTATAATCAGCTTTTCCAACGTATTCGTTCAAAGCTATATCAACAGCTTTGGAGCTAACTCTACCGCAGGCTGGGGGGTATACGGAAGAATTGATGCCTTCGTTATGCTTCCACTGCAGAGCATAGCCCTTGCAAATACCACCTTCACCGGCCAGAACGCCGGAGCAAGGAACCCTGACCGTATTAAACAGGGTATACGCGTTTCACTTCTTCTTGCCGTTATCATCACCGTTGTTATCTGCGCCCTGGAATACGCCGCGGCGCCTTACATAATTCGCTTATTTACAAGCGATGAAGCCGTTATGAAGTTTGGCATCATCTTCATCAGATGCAATTGTATGTTCGATTTCTTCTGCTGTTTTAACCAGATGCATGCAGGTGTACTTAGAGGTATCGGCGACGCAGCTGCTCCTATGGTAATAATGATATTCAGCTTTGTTTTGTTCAGGCAGATATATCTGTATACCATAACAAGGCTCACATCTTCAATATACCCTGTAAGCCTCTCATTCCCTGTTGGCTGGATCATGTGCAGTCTTCTCATGCTCATATATTTCAGACTAAGTCATTGGGAAAGAAGAATCAGTCCAAACTAATATATCGCGCGTATCCAAAATGTCTGATATAATGACAAGGCTGTTATTTAATATCGATTTAAAAGGTTGACAAGTTATTATGAATATTGTTTTATTTGAACCAGAAATCCCATACAACACAGGTAACATAGGAAGAACCTGCGTTGCAACCAATACAAAGCTCCACCTTATAGAGCCCCTCGGCTTTAGCCTTGATCAGAAAGAGATCAAACGCGCCGGCCTCGATTACTGGCCCAAGCTCAACTACGAAGTATATAAAAGCTTTGATGATTTTATGGAAAAAAATAACCATCCAAAAGTATGGATGGCTACCACTAAGGCACATAAAGTATATTCCGATGTTACATATGGCTCTGACGATTACATAATGTTCGGTCCCGAAAGCAGAGGAATCCCTGAAGAGATCCTTGTAGATCACGAAGAAGAATGTGTCCGTATCCCCATGTTCGAAGATACCAGATCCATAAATCTTTGTAACTCAGCAGCTATCGTTTTATTTGAAGCCCTCCGCCAGAACCACTTCGAAGGTCTTAACCTCAGCGGAGAACTCCACAAACTTCACTGGAACGACTAATGATCCTTCAATGATTATTTTTGATACCACATAAAGACCGGATTACGCCTTGTAATCCTCACATCATCTTCAAAAGTTCAACCATTATCTTGCCGCACACAAGAGCATCTGACTCAGCTCTGTGTGCGTCTTTTTGATCTATACCAAAATACGCTGCCATTGTCGGCTGCTTATGATCACTGGTACAAGTCACGCACTTTTTGCACATGGCAAGAGTATCCACAAATCTGATATCAGCATCAATCCCAAGCCTTTCAAATGTAGCCGATAAAAACCTCATATCAAAACTTGCATTATGCGCACATATAATAGTTTCACCACTTATAGCATCTCCTAGGAACTTCACAAACTCAGGATATGCATCTTTCTCTAAAGGCGCCTGCGCAAGCATAGCATTAGTAATATGATTAACCCTTGAAGCACTCGGCGGAACAGCCTTACCCGCATTGATCAGGGTGCCATAACTCTTAACAGCCTTTCCATTCTCAAAAAGAACTGCACCTATCTCTATGATCCTGTCATTACAAGCAGAAAAGCCTGTCGTCTCTGTATCAAAAGCTATATAGCGCTTTAAAAGCTTCTCTTTAACAGATTCTGTATCTTTTATCTGAACAGTACTAACACCTTTTTTCATAGCCTTTGTATAAGCCATGTTATCTTTTTCTGTCTCATGCTTGCTTTCCGCAATCTTATCTGCAATACTTTTCTTCCCAAACATTATCTCAAGTGCGTCCATATGAGTTCCTTCCCTCTGCATTAATAAAATCATTTTATCATACCAACAATAAGCTCACATAAAAAAATCCTGTTTGCTTATCGCATAAGATAAACAAACAGGTATGAATTACAGGATGTCGTGTGTCAGATAGAATAAAAAGCCTGATTATCAATTATTGTATAAAGTGTCTTTCCGTAGAAAGTCTGGCTTCCGTCATTTCTTTTGAAAGAAAGAACATTGGGGTTATTGAGATATGAGTACTCTCCGCTTAAAACCTTAAGGCAAAGATTAATCATATCAGGGCTTGTCTCTTCGGCGCTTCTGCCGCTAGCCCATGAATAAGTTGAAAACTGATTTTTCTGTGAAAGAACACCCTGGATCGTATTAGGATAGGCTGGGGACTGCACACGGTTCATGATTACTTCCGCAACTGCGACCTGTCCGTTAAATGATCCTCTAGCCTCTCTATATACAACATTGGCCATAAGGACGATTTCTTCCATTGTAAACTCATAATCATATCCGATTGGATCTGCTGCCATTATTGCAGCAATCTCTAATGCAGCCTGCTCTTCAGGTGAAAGCTCCTGAGCTTCTTCCTGTGCACCATCTGCAGATGATGCTGCTGCACTTGAATCAGTCTGTGCTGCACCCTGGTCTGTGCTTGCAGCACTTGAAGAATTTTCTGTTACATCTGTTACGTCAGTTGACACATCTTGTGTCGCGTTTTCTTCTGCGCGGGCTATGATAGGCTCACCAAAAGAAAGCACCGCAGTGGCATAAGCCATAGCAGTTGTCATAAACAATACTCTTTTTAAGTTCTTCATAACTTCGGCTGGATCGAACAAAGACAGTCATAAGTTCCCCCACAGAACTAATGCTGTAAAAGAAAACAGCCTAACTTCTCCTTACTTAAATAAAAATTATAGTTTTGTTGCATTTGTTACAACAGATGTAATAATAACAGAAAACCTATCATAAAATCAATCACATTTACAACTTTTTATAATATTTTTATGATAATCCTGGCCTCGTTTTTATGATCCAAAACGCCAAAACGCACCTGCCACGGGCATTTCAGCCTTTTGACAGGTGCGTCGTTTTATCAGCATTTTTTATGAACTACAGGATGTAGTTCGGACATGTTCAGAAATAAGGAGTTCTGTAAAGAACTCCGGATGTATTTCTATGTCGTCATATCCTCTAATCTGCCATGCTTTTCATAAGTAGTTGTACGAACGATCTTATTATCACCGTCAACAAATACAACCTGAGGATGATATTCCTTCATCTCTTCAGGGCTCATCTGTGCATAAGCCATTATGATGACCTTGTCTCCAACGCTGACGCATCTGGCAGCGGCGCCGTTAAGACATATAACGCCTGATCCTGCTTCGCCGCATATAGCATATGTCATAAATCTCTGCCCATTATCAACGTCCACGATCTGAACCTGCTCGTATTCACAGATTCCGGCTTTCTCCATCAGAGCTTCATCTATTGTAATAGAACCAACGTAGTCGAGAGCAGCCTGTGTAACTGTTGCACGGTGGATCTTACCTTTAAGCATTGTTAATAACATACGAACTCCTTTCGGGAACTTTCAAGTTTTATTCATACAAAAAGTTATCGATAAGTCTTGTCTTTCCAATATATACAGCCATTGCAAAAAGTGTTCCGCTCTTAACCTGCGTTTCAGGCTCAAGAGTGTCGAAATTAGCAGCTGATACATAGTCGATCTTTGCAAGAGGCTCTTTTTCTATAAGGTCTTTTTGTGCTTCTAAGATTTTAGCAGCATCCTTCTCGCAATTTTCAGCCATCTCTTTGCCAAGCTTTACTGCTTTGGAAAGAACAAGTGCTGCTTTTCTCTCTTCTTCATTTAAATATGTGTTACGGGATGACTTTGCAAGGCCGTCATCTTCGCGGATGATAGGGCAGCCTACGATCTCTATGCCGTAAGACATGTCTTTGACCATCTTCTTAATGATAGAGAGCTGCTGGGCATCCTTCATTCCAAAGAAAGCCTTATCTGGTGTTGCAATGTTAAAGAGCTTGGATACTACTGTACATACACCTCTGAAGTGAATAGGACGAGTCTGTCCGCAAAGGCGCTTTGGCATATCATTGAGGATCTCTACATATGTAGCTGCAGCTTCGCCGTACATCTCCTCTACTGAAGGATGGAACACAAGGCTTGCACCGTGCTCTTCAAGGAGCTTACAGTCTCTTTCAAAATCTCTTGGATATGTAGAAAGATCTTCTGTAGGTCCGAACTGTGTAGGATTTACAAAATCTGATACGATAACTCTGTCACATTGTGATACTGCCTTATCTACAAGGCTTGCATGTCCTTCATGAAGGTAACCCATTGTAGGAACAAGACCTATTGTGAGTCCTTCCTTTCTCCATGCTTTAACCTGGTCTCTAACTTCTTTGATTGTTTCTGCTTTGATCATAACTTCCTCCACCTGTGTCTCTATTAAGAAATTCTCTTTATATATCCTTCTTCACTGTACTTTGCATCAAGGCTCTGTAAAAACTCATCGGAGCAGTCACTCTTAGCATATGTCTGCTCAGGTGCCGGGAATGTTCCAGCCTGTACAGCTTCCTTATAAGCAGTAAATGCATTCTTCATAATTTCTCCTACTTCTGCAAAGTGCTGTACAAACTTAGGTGATACACCGCTTACCATGCCAAGCATATCCTGATATACAAGAACCTGTGCATCGCAGCAGGAGCTTGCGCCGATTCCTATTGTGATGATATCAAGCTTCTTGCTGATAAGAGCTGCAAGCTTAGGTGGAACGCACTCAAGTGTTACTGCAAAAGCTCCTGCTTCCTGAACTGCAAGAGCATCCTGAAGAACCCTTTCTGCATTAGCTTCACCTTTGCCCTGTACCTTGAAGCCGCCAAAAGCGTTAACTGACTGTGGTGTCATTCCGATGTGTGCCACAACAGGAATACCTGCATCTGTAATAGCCTTGATCTGAGGAGCCATTAAAGCGCCTCCTTCAAGCTTAACAGCGCTGCATCCCGGTGCTTCCTTCATGATGCGTCCTGCAGACTCAAGAGCCTGAGCAGGTGAAATCTGATAGCTCATAAAAGGCATATCTATAACTACAAATGTATTCTGACAAGCTCTTGCTACGCTTCTTCCATATACGATCATCTCATCAACTGTTACAGGAAGTGTGTCATTATATCCCTGCATAGTCATTCCAAGACTGTCTCCAACAAGTATCATGTCGATACCTGCCTCATCCATGAGCTTTGCTGTTGTAAAGTCGTAGCAGGTAAGCTGTGATATTTTCTTTCCTTCTTCTTTCATTTTGCGAAGTGTCGCTACTGTGTGTTTCATTCTTTTCCCCTTTCGTCAGTCCATTGATCCGGTAACTTCTATCACTTTGTTCTATATAAAAGTTACAAGTCTAACAGCTGACATATGTTCGTATAATCATTTTCAGGATGTTTCTCTTTGGCAAGCTGTGTAAGAACATAAGATAACTTTGTGTAGATCTGCTTCTCTCTTTGGTCAGGCAAAAAAGACAGATGCTTTTTAACTGTATCAGCATCATTTCTTTCTACCGGTCCTGATAGAGCAAGCGCCGGACCTTTTGCAAGTATATTTTCAAGGTTGGCCCTTGCAAGAGGCGCTACTGCCTCAATCGCTTCTTCTGCGCTAAAACCTGATTGTTCCAAATGCCTTTTGGATATCTCATATAAGCCGCACACCAGATTTGAAGCTATAGAGCAAGCCAGATGATAGTTTGTTTTCTGACTTTCTTCTAATATCTTGGTCCTGAGTCCGAGGTTTTTAAGAAAATCCTCCCAGAAAGAAACATTCTCCCTTTTTTCAAGACAAAAAAATACACCCGCAAGATCCTTATAAGCGCTGTATTTATCGCTAAAAGGAAATAACGGATGTATTGCAAAACCTGCTGCGCCTGTGTCTGCAATGCCAGGAAAAGCCTGTGCCGCAGTCATAGCTCCGCTGCAATGTATTATCTGTTTACCCGATATAGAAAAAGAACTTATCTCTTCATATACAGAAGAAATAGCACTGTCCGGAACAGTCAAGAATATCGCGTCACTCTCTAAAACCAATTCCTTTAGGGTGTCGTAACATTTTGTGTTTGTAAAATCTGCTGCTTCTTTTGCCGATTCTCGATGCCTGCTATAATAGCCGGTCACCTGAACGCCTTTCTCCGAGAAATATTTTCCCAGATTAAAACCAACTTTACCTGCTCCAGTAAATCCAATCTTCATCGCAATTCTCCTTTATTCTTAACAATACCTGGAGGACGCGACTTTCGTTCCGAACATTTATTCTCTTGTCGGTACAGTTCTCAACAGTCTGAGATACCATCCGTCGGTGCTGTCTGCACCATATAGAAATGTAGCACTCGTTATAAGAAAAGTAAATAGCAATAGCTCATTTAGTTACACGGTCACACGAACATTTTTTGATAAAAGACATTCATAAAATCATAAAAACTATCACAAAAAAGCATTTTTATCTCATTTTTAATGCTTTTTGCAAAAGTTCTTGAATCTATGATTATTATTGTGATTTGCATTTCGAAATTTCGTGATATTATTCCGTAGTCGAACGTACATGGAAATACATCCGTGTATTTCCGAACATGTACTAATTACATCCTGTAATCATGGAAATACATGAAAACTTAGATTTTTTTAGAGGAAAAAAGTAATATGGCAATCGTAATAACAAACTTAATCATCTTAATAGTTTTATATCTTACAATCTGTGCAATACTTGCAAGATCAATGGGACTTGTTAAGTGCATAGATCCAAATAAGGCATATCAGAAAGAAAACCGCAGACACTTTCTTGACGGTTATAAGAACTGGAAAAGCGAAGAATACATAATAAAGTCTTTTGACGGTTATGAACTTCATACAACTTATATTCCATCAGCAATCCCTTCCAAGAAGTTTGTCATCCTGGTTCACTCATCAACTTATTGCAGGATCGGCGGAATCAAATATTTTAACATATTCAGAAAAATGGGATATAACGGTATTCTCTTTGATCTTAGAGGTCATGGTGATAACAAAAAGGCAGCATCAACATGGGGAATCAAAGAAAGTAAGGATCTCCTTAGTGTAATAGATGATACTGTTAACCGTTTTGGAGATGATATCAAGATTGGTGTTCACGGCGAATGCCTTGGCGGTGTAACAGCCCTTACAGCTCTTAAGTATCATCCCAATATCTCTTTCGTTATTGCTGACAGCTGCTACAATTCACTTTATTCACTTCTTTGCAAGCTTGCTCAGCAGATAGCACATGTATCACCTGTACTTTTTGATCCGGCTGTTATCTTCTTTAAGCTTATGTTCGGGTTTTCTTATAAAAAGATATTTACTAAAGACAGCCTCAGCGGTAATACAGTTCCGATCTGCTTCATCCAGGGTGACAGCGACTGCGTTGTACCGATAAAAGATACTATGGAACTTGAAAATGCAACAACAGGTTATACCGAAATGCACATTTTTGAGGGTGCAGACCACACTCGTAACATCCTTGCTGATTCAGATCGTTATGAGGAGATAATCAAGAACTTTTTGTACAGGGTTAATTGCCTTGAACTTGCAGCTACCGCTTAATATATGATTTAATAAAAACAAGCTTTCGTATAGATCTTTTATAGGTCTATACGATCATTGGGGGATCATATATGAGAGACGGAAGTGCTACTGAAGAAAAAATCTTAAAACTTGCAAAAAAGATGATCATCAAAAATGGTATTGCCAACCTTGATATGAAGGTTCTTGCTGAAAAAATAGGATGCAGCAGAAGCACCCTTTACAGACACTTTTCAAGTAAGGGTGATATCATGATAAAACTCGTTGAAGAATCTCTTCAGATCATCAACAGATCTTCCACTAATCTTCCCAAAGATTCTAATTTTAACAACGGCTTTGAAGAATTTTCATGGTATGTAAATGAAAGAGCCAAAGCACTGATAAAAGAAGTTGATTCTGTAACTTTCATAAGAGACTTCGACTGCCTTTATACCACTGCTTATCCTCAGAGTAAGGAAGTTGAAGGCTTCCAAAACTTTATAAGGATCGACAGCAAATCTGATCCCTGGTTCAGTTCCTTCATGCGTGGCATGGAAGACGGCAGCATCAGACATTTCGACGATCCAACGCTTCAGATCCTTACTATCTCCAACGGACTTCTTGGAATCGCAGAAAGAGTTGTTCCAAGAGTATCATTTTTTGTAAACGAGCAGGGATACGGCGAAGAATTCATAATGAATCAGGCCAAGCTTTATCTTGATGGGATCAAGGGGTAACAGTCCCACTTATACTCATGCCTGTCAGTGATATGATCAAATCCTCACATGTCGGAATTATGATATAATATTATCGTATCTATAATTTCTATACTAATTCTATAGACCCGTTTGGGGCCGAATGTCTATCAAGAGGAGGGGAATCCATGCTAAAGAAATGTATTGCTGAATGTTTAGGAACCTGTGTACTTGTAGTATTTGGATGCGGAACTGCTGCCGCAATCGGTTGTGATGTATCGGGAGGATATGTTGCAACTGCTCTTGCTTTTGGTCTTGTTATCGTTGCCATGGCATATTCAATCGGTAACATCTCCGGATGTCACATTAACCCGGCCGTATCTCTCGGAATGCTTATTTCCGGCAAAATGAGCGTAAGTGATTTCATTTCATATGTAATATCCCAGTGTATAGGTGGTGTTATCGGTGCTCTTATACTTAAGATCCTTGCTTCATCAGGAAGCATCGATGCAGGTCTTGGAGCTAACGGCCTTTATAATGGTGATATTGGTATTTCTATTCTCGTAGAGGTGATCCTCACATTTGTATTTGTACTCGCAATACTAGGAGTTACATCACGCGACGGTTTTAGCAGTGTAGCAGGTCTTGTCATTGGCCTTACTCTTACACTTGTACACCTGTTTGGAATTTATTTCACAGGCACAAGCGTTAATCCTGCAAGAAGCCTTGGACCAGCCCTTCTTGCCGGCGGAGATGCACTTTCATCTGTATGGGTATTTATAGTAGCTCCTCTTATCGGAGCAGCCCTTGCAGCATTTTGCTATAAATTCCTTGATTCCGACAAATGATCTTAATCTTTAAAAAATATTTTAAGAATTCGTATTCTTAAGATCATGATCTCTAAAGACAAAAAGTCACGGCCTTATATATTGACCGTGACTTTTATAATTAATACAAATAGTCATTCACATTTTCAAGTGTGACTTTTGTATGAGGGAGCCGTATATAGTGCTCATCTTCTATGCCAAGATCATCAAGTGATCCTCCTGTAGCAAGGGCTATGGCAAGATCATACATGGCATGAGCCTGACCTTCCTTGTCATTGTATACGGTTCCGCACATGTATCCGGTCTTAACAGCTTCCAGTCCTCCGATAGTTCCATCTATTCCATATATCGCAGGCAGCATCGACTTTGCCTTATCACCAAAGATATTTATATATGCGTCAATAGCACCAAGTGCCATATCGTCGTTATTGGCAAGGATCAGTTCAATTTCAGTCTTTGCATTAATGAGCTGTTCTATCTTACTTTGTGCCTGAGTCCTGTTGAAGTTTGCAATGGCAAGGCCTTTTCTGTCAAGCTTGATACCACTGTTCATCAAAGTTTCAACACAGTACTCGCTTCTTACGATAGCATCCTGATGACCGGCTTCACCCTGAAGCATAACATACTGAATATATCCGTCACCATTTGCATCTATATGAAGGCTATCATCAAGTATTCCTTCTGCTGCAAGCTCGCCCTGCATTATACCTGATTCCATTGCATCAGAACCTACATAATAGAACTTATCAGATCGTCTTAAGTCTTCTCCAGTCAGCTCTCTGTTAAAAAATATGACAGGCACATCGTACTTAAGTGCAAGATCTATAATATGTTCCGGCTCTGTTCTGTCTACAAGATTTATACATATAACATCACATCCGCCATCGATCATCTCCTGCATCTGATTATTCTGTTCTTTCATACTCTGACCGGCATTGTAAGTTATAACAGTAACATTTGTATCTGCATAGCTGTTGAAGTCATCCATAAGCTGGGTTATGAAAGTATCATGAGCATCATAAACAGAGACACCTATACGGATAGTATCTTTTTCCTTATTTTTGATATTGCTGCAACCGGATATTATCATGACCATAAGTGTCATAATTAAATAAAACGATAATATCTTTTTTCTAATCTCCGATCGGGAATAGAATCTGCTGATTCCCTTCATCATACATTGTTTCCCCCGTAACATATGCATAACCAACTGTATAGTCGTTCATCTTGTTACGTTCGTCTTTAAGAACGTAGGCAAGACTGTTTATTGCCATATAGCCCATTTCATATTCATTGATGACCACCATACCGCCTATTATTCCCTGATCCAGGTCACTAAGGTTTTCAGGTGAGCACCCTATTCCATAAAGCTTTACATTTTTCTGACCATTAGTTGGATAAGAATTATAACTATCTACCATCTGTATATAGTCTGCTGCCGTCTCTGTTACATCATTATCAAGAGCTACAAGGATATCAGCATCATTGATATTTACCAGTTCACCGATCTCTCTTTCTGACAGCTCAGTTGCTTCCACACTGAATACTATCTGCGCACCGGCTTTTTGTGATACTTCTTTAAAAGCATTTATCCTCTCCTGAACTGATGCAAGCTTAAGGTTTCCTGCAAGTACACCTATTCTTATACCTGACAGATCCCCATAATCGTTCTCGATCCTTGTTGCCAGTTCACTGCTTACCTGTACACTGTCCGCTCCTATGTAGCTTATCCTGCTGTTATCCAGTTCATCTTTTGCAACATTGTTATCAATAAGCTCGACATAGACATTAGCCGGCATATCCGAAAGGATATCTACTCCCCCACTTCCGGAACAAAGCTGAACAATTACAGCATCAGCGCCATTTTCTATTTCCTGGTAGATAAGATTTTTTTCCTGCTCAGGACTGCCTTCAAAATCTGTTGTAACATAGTTAAGTCTTATGCCATTTTCTCTTGCTGCCTGCCGCAGTCCTGTCTGAAAGCTGTCCCACCTCGCGCTGTTACTGTCATCGACGATTACTGATATCTGGTATTTAACAACAGTACCATCAACATTTATCACATCGATAGCGCAGACAACGATACCTATAACGATCGCAGTTACTATAGCAGCAAGCCATTTACTTTCATTAAATATATTCCGCGGATTCCACATCTTTAGCGCTTTCCTCCGAATATTCTATGTATGGCATGTGAATAGTTACTTTGGTACCCTCATCTGCCTCTGTATCTATCATTAACCCGTAGTCCTTACCAAATCTCAGCTGAAGTCTTCTGTGGACGTTTATAAGGCCAACGCCTGATCCTCTTGCTCTGGTTCTTCCCTCTTCTGTAAGAAGACCTTCTGCCTGCTCAGGGCTCATTCCATAGCCGTTGTCTTCAACTTCGATATATACTTCATCTTCTTTTCTGTATCCGCGAACCTTGATACTTCCGGGATCTTCCATGCCTTTAACACCATAATAGATGGCATTTTCCAAAAGAGGCTGAACCACAAGCTTAACTATACAGCAGTCCATTATTTCCGGATCGATATCATAACTTACAGAAAAAGAATCCTTGAACCTTACCTTCTGAATATTGGTATAGTTCTCTGCATGCTTTATCTCTTCACTGACACGTATGATATTTCTTCCACTTGAAAGACTTATTCTAAACAGTGAAGAAAGCTGGGTTATCATATATACAGCTTCCTTGTTTCTACCATCCTCGACCATCCATACGATCGAATCCAGGGTGTTATAAAGAAAGTGCGGATTAACCTGAGACTGAAGCGCATCAAGCTCGCTTTTTCTCTTTTCTTCCTGCTCCTTAATAATGTCTCCCATAAGGAAAGAGATCTGATTGAGGAGCTTTTGAAGCGTACTTCCAAGATACTGAACTTCACTGGAACCGCCTATATATACCAGCGGAACGCTTTTTTCCGTAACTTCAATATCATGGATCGAAGCTGTAAGCTTTCTTATCGGGCTTGAAATCCTCGCAGAAATAAGCCTGTTCAAAAGAAGTACCGCAAGCATTACAAGAAGAACGATAAGGATCATAAACGATCTTGTACTTCTAAGTCCTACAGACAGATTCTTGGTAGGGATAACGCTTATAAGCTTCCATCCTGTATAGCTTATAGTGTTGACTATCTCTATTCTCTTTTCACCATTAAACTTCTCTTCATAAACTCCATCAGAATAGGATGCTACAGTCGTATTGTTTTCTTCATAGAGACCGGATACGATCTGCATGTTCTGAGGGTGGTAGATGATCCTTCCCTCTCTATCGCACAGGTATATATATCCCTGTGAAAGGGAATTGTTGAGAATATCGAACATCTGATATACAGTCGTATAATCCATGTCTACAAGAAGAACACCCTGCTTCGGGATGCCTCCCCTTGTAAACATGACAGAACGGCTGAGCGATATTACCCAGTAATATCTGTTTGACGAATCACTAAAAAGGTTCTGAACATGAGGCGTTGAGAAATGCATGTTCTCAACTTCTCCTGTTGCGTCTGTGAACCATTCCTGCGTGGTAACATCGATATTTTTCTTCTGGATGGCTGATGGGGCTGCTCCCAGGAGCCTTCCATTAGATTCAAAAAGTGCCATTGAAACAACATAATCTTTGTTGGATTCATATAGAAGATTCATCTGACTTCCTATCTTGTCGACATAGATATCAGATGTCTGTATTGATGTGTAATAAAAGGCATCAGAAAGCTGCCTCATCTGTCTCAGGTAATCTTCAAGCTTTTCACCTGTCTGAGAGAGGATCGTTCTGGCATTTTCAGTTGCAACCTGACGAGATATAGATGCAAAGCTCCTGTAAAGAACTGCACCTAAAAGACTCATGGACAAAATTGAAACAACTGTATATGAGGTCAGGAGCGTGATCTGAATATTACGTGCTCCAAGTTTTCTTTTCAGCTCGTGATGACCTTTTTTTATCCTGCTATCTCTCCCTTTGAAAATCCCCATATATCCTCTTTAAGAGTTTTCACCTCTATTTCGGAACTTTGAAGGTGTTATTCCATACTGGCGTTTAAAAACATAGCTGAAATAATTAGGATCAGTAAAGCCAACTTCTGCAGCTATGACATAGGTTTTCTTGTCAGATGTCATAAGAATCTCTCTTGCCTTATCCATACGATAATCCGTAAGATATGTAACAAAAGTCTTACCTGTTTCCTTTTTAAATACTGTTGAGAAATATGCAGAACTTACCCCAAGATTCTTGCATATCTTTTCTATTGTAATCCCCTCTTCGTTATAGTGAGCAGCGACATATTCCTGTGCTTTAAGCACGAAGGACTTCTGTCCCTTACTCCTTACATCCCCGATCATCTGCTGCATCCTTGTAAGGATTCCCGTCAGCATGATCTTAAACTCTTCAACATCCGGAAGTGCCTTGCCTATTGTGTTCTCTGTAAAGATCTCATCTATGACAAGGTGATTCTCCTGAGCAAATCTGTAAAGTCTGCTCATTGTATCCGTGATAAAAAACTCATACAGCTTCATCGTGCCAAGATCCTGGCTGTAGCTGTCTATAAATCTCCCCGCTTCCAAAGGTATATCAATTGTATCTTCTACACGTATCCTTCTGAGAATATCTGAAAGAGTCTTACCACTTTCATCCAGAATAGTCTCATTATTGTGTTCGGGCTCAATCTCCATGATATTAATAGCTTTACCAATTCCATATATAGCCCTTGATGATACTGCCTGAGAAGCGCCCTCAAGCGAATGGACCGTATCCATAGGATCGGTACATACCATTCCAAGTCCTACTGTTACTACCGCTTTACAGGCTATCTTTGCAAGTCTGCAGAAGCTGTCACAATCATCCGTAAGCTCAATGACCTGCCTTGAATCGTCCATCTGGGCGATCATAACAGTATCTCCCTGATAGGAAAAGAACTTACCGCGCCACTTCTCTTCAAGCCTTTCCTGAGCCAGTCTTCTTACTGAAATTCCAAGAAGAACCGGATTAAGACCCTCCGGCGCAAGTGTAGAAGAAGTATGTATAAGGACAACATCATATACCGGACCTTTAAGATCTATCTGATAATTAAGAAGATACTCTGCAAGGTGTTCCTGCGGAATCCTGCCTGATACAAGCTCAGCATAAAAGTTTTCCTGCAAAAGCGGAAGACTTTGTGCATAATATCTTGAGAGCTTCCTGATACTCTGACGCTCTTCTGCTTCTTTATCAAGAGATTCCCTTATCCTTGTAAAAAGGCTACTTAGTTCATCCGAATTAACAGGCTTTAAGATATACTCTTCTGCCTCAAGCTTAATCGCTTCCTTGGCATATTCAAATTCATCGTAACCTGAGAAAATAATGATCTTAACACCAGGACACAGCTTACGTAGCTGTCTTGAAAACTCAAGACCATCCATATACGGCATCTGAATATCCGTCATGACAACGTCAGGAGTATCACCCTCTGCCATCTCCAAAGCTTCAAGTCCGTTATGAGCATAGGTAGGGACCTCATACCCCAGTCCCTCCCAATCTATTTTTCGAACGATGGCATTTATAACCTCTTCTTCATCATCAACAAGCAGACATTTGTAACCCAATATATCGCCTCCGTACCCGTTTCTGTGACCATTATACATCTTATTACCAAAAATAGCGCGGCCAAAGTAGAGGCCGCGCCCTTTTTTAAAGTCAGAATATTACTTTTTCTTAGCTGCTACTCTAGCTGAGATGATATCAAATGCAACTGCAGCAAGAAGTACGACGCCCTTGATGATCTTCTGATAGTTAGCATCAATACTAAGAATACTCATTCCAAGGTTAATTACACCGATGATAGTAGCACCGATAACTACGCCGAATACTGAACCCTTTCCACCGTATGCTGATACACCACCAACAACGCAGGCAGAGATGGCATCCATCTCGTAGTTAGTTCCGGCTGTTGAGTTTGCAGCCTGGAATCTTGCTACAACAGTCCATGCACTTATAACAGTAAGAACTGCCATGTTAAGGTATGCAAGGAAAAGTATCTTTTTGGTATTGATACCTGAAAGTCTTGTAGCCTCTCTGTTACCACCAATTGTATAGAAGTAACGACCGATTGTTGTCTTCTCTGTTATGAATGCATAGATAAGAACAATTGCAAGAGCCCATACAAGAGCTGTAGGAATACCACCTGCATATGCAAGCTTGTATGCAAAGAGCATTATAACAGCACCGAATACAACGATCTTAACCATCATAATAGCAAATGTATCGTGAACATATCCCTTTTTGATCTTGACCTGACGGCTTCTTACAAGAAGTGCAGCAACAAGAAGTACTGAGATAACTCCAAATACCATACAAGGAATGTTCATCTGCTTACCAGGTGTCTCAAAAAGCTTACCTGAAAAGATTTTGAGGTATGTCTGTGGAATAGGAGCAATTGAACCTGTTGTACTATTTGAAGAAAGGATTGATGTTCCTATACCTCTGAATGCAAGATATCCAACCAGTGTTGCGATCCACGGTGGGATATTGACATAAGCGATCAAAGCACCAAGTACACATCCGTATATAATACCGATAGCAAGCATTGCTACAATGGACAGTCCAACACTATGTTTCTGAACTACCATCATTACACCACCTACAGATCCAAGGAAACAGATAAAAGATCCGCAGGAAAGATCAATGTTACCACCTGTCAGCATACACATAAGCATACCGCAACCAAGAATGTAAACATAAGCATTCTGGATTATAAGTGCGCTAAAATACTGAGATTGAAAAATACTGCCCTGAGTCATAATACAGAAGAAAAGGTATACGACAACAAGAATCAGAAGTCTTGTATTTGATTTTAAAAATTTCATTACTTTTTCCATTTTGTCGTCCCCCTTACTGCTTCTCTCTCTTAGACAGAATATCAAACATAACTGCCAGAAGAAGTACTATACCTTTTACAACTTTCTGATAGTTTGAGTCAACACCCATGATACTCATGCCCTGGTTGATAACACCAAGAAGAGCAGCGCCGATGAATACTCCGGAAATCTTACCGGTTCCGCCATAAGCTGAAGCTCCGCCAATGAAGCATGCTGCAATAGCGTCCATCTCGTATCCCTGACCATATGTAGGCTGAGCAGAAGCAGCTCTTGCTACTGTAAGGATACCTGCAAGACCTGCAAGGAATCCCATATTTGCATAAGCGATAAAGTATACAAGCTTGGTATTAACACCTGAAAGTGATGTAGCCTTCTCATTACCACCTACAGCGTAGAGATAACGACCAACAGCTGTATTATTAAGTACATAGTTATAGATAAGCATTACTGCTGCTATCCAGATAAGACCTGTAGGAACACCCTTGTAGCTTGCAAGAACATATGAAAATACCATGATAACTACACAGATGACAACAGCCTTAACAAGCTTGATCACCGGATCTTCTGAAGCTATGTTGAGCTTCTTTTCCTTAATGACGCCACTTATTGTAGTTGCAAGATATATAAGAGCAACAATAGCACCGATCACAAGACAAGTAACATTGAGCTTAACACTCTCAATCGTGAAAATGTCCTTTACATAACAGTCAGCTCCGCCACCAAATACCTTAAGGAATACAGTGTCGTTAATACCAACTGCAAGTCCGTTCATTGCTACGTTTGCAAGTCCTCTGAATGCATACATTCCAGCAAGTGTTGCAATGAATGGAGGTACGCTTATCCATGCGATCCAATAACCCTGGAAAGCACCAATGATAAGTCCAATAACAAGCATTACGAGTACTGCAACCCAAACATTCATTCCGCTCTTCATTATCAGTGCACCAACACCACCAGCAAAGCAGACTACTGAACCAACTGCAAGGTCGATGTTACCACCTGTCAGGATACACATAAGCATACCTGTTGCAAGAACGAATACGTAAGCATTCTGTGATATAAGGTTATTTACATTCTGCGCATACAGAATCTTACCCTCTGTTGTGATAGCAAAGTATATTACAACAACAATGAGTGCAAGGATCATTGCGTATTTCTGGAAAAAGGAAGACAGTGCATTTGTTTTCATGCTGTTGCCTCCTTTCCTGATCTAAGGATCGCAGCCATTATATTCTCCTGTGTAGCTTCAGAAGCCGGCATCTCTCCGACAATCTTAGCTTCGTTCATAATATAGATTCTGTCACTCATTCCAAGTACTTCAGGAAGCTCTGAAGAAATCATAATGACAGTCTTACCTTCTCTTACCATATCGTTGATGATGCAGTAGATCTCATACTTGGCACCAACGTCGATACCTCTTGTAGGCTCATCAAGAATAAGGATGTCAGGATTAGCAAAAAGCCACTTTGCAAGAAGAACCTTCTGCTGGTTACCACCTGAAAGATTACCTACATTCTGTTCTACGGAAGGACATTTGGTCTTAAGTCTTTCTTTGTAATCAACTGCGATGTTATATTCCTTATCTTTATCAATTACAAAGTTCTTAGAAATAGAATCCAGATTAGCAAGTGTCGTATTGATCTTGATAGACTGGGAAAGAACAAGTCCGTTACCCTTTCTGTCTTCTGTAACATAAGCAATCTTGTGCTTGATGGCATCATTTGTACTCTTCTTCATGTGTACTTCTTTGCCATCGATCTTTAATGAACCTGAGATGTTAACGCCGTATGACTGACCGAAGATACTCATGGCAAGCTCAGTTCTTCCTGCGCCCATAAGACCGTAAAGACCTACAACCTCGCCTTTTCTTGCATACAGTGATACGTTATCAACAACTTTTCTTTCAGGATAAAGCGGATGATATACTGTCCAGTTATCAACTTCAAGCTCGATATCACCAACTTTAACATCAGGACGTTTAGGGAAACGGTCTGTGATCTCACGACCAACCATGCCCTTGATGATACGGTCTTCAGAGATAGGTTCCTTCCCATGATTACTGATGGTTTCAACAGTACCACCATCTCTCAGGACCGTAATATTATCTGCAACATAAGAAACCTCATTGAGCTTGTGGGTGATGATGATCATAGTCATACCCTGCTTTTTGAATTCAAGCATAAGATCAAGAAGTGCCTTAGAATCTGTCTCATTTAATGAAGATGTAGGTTCGTCAAGGATAAGAAGTTTTGCCTTCTTAGCAAGTGCCTTAGCGATCTCTACAAGCTGCTGTTTACCTGTTCCAAGTGCTTTAACAGGTGTTCTTGAGGACTCTGAAAGTCCTACCATCTTTAGATACTTATCTGCTTCGGAATATGTTTCATTCCAGTTGATTCTTGTTTTTTTACCTTTTTCATTTCCAAGATACATGTTCTCGCCGATAGACATCTCCGGTACGAGAGCAAGCTCCTGGTGAATAATAACAATACCTTTTCTCTCTGAATCCTTGATCTTGTTGAACTGGCAGACCTCACCATTATAAATGATATCCCCTTCGTATGAACCATATGGATATATTCCACTAAGTACATTCATAAGTGTGGACTTGCCGGCACCATTCTCGCCTACAAGAGCATGTATTTCGCCCTCTTCAACTTTGAAATTAACATTATCAAGCGCCTTGACTCCGGGGAAGGTCTTGGTTATGTTCTTCATTTCCAATATTGTCATAGCACTTTTTACTCTCCCTTTTTTACTACTACTTAGCGCAATGCCTTACCATAAACAAAATGGATCAAAATGATCCATTTTCAAAAATCGGAGTGAACGATTTTCAGAAACCGTTCACTCCGAGGTTATTACTTAATTACTTAAGCTGATCCTCTGTGTAATATCCGGAATCAATAAGAAGTTCTTTGTAGTTAGATGCATCTGCGAATACAGGCTCGCAAAGGAATGAAGGAACTGTGATAACACCATTGTTGTAAGTTGTTGTATCGTTAACATCAACTGTCTCGTTATTAACGATCTGAGTAACCATCTTAACAACCTGAGAAGCAAGTGTACGTGTATCCTTGAATACTGACATTGACTGCTTACCAGCGATCATGTTCTTTGTATTCTCAATATCGCAGTCCTGACCAGTTACGATAGGATACTCACCGTTGTAGTTAGCTGCAAGAGCGTTCTCTACACCAAGAGCTGTAGAGTCGTTAGAGCAAAGCCATACATCAACGTTTGTTCCATCTGCATAGTAAGAAGAAAGAATGTTCTCTGCTCTTGACTGAGCTGTCTCTGTTGCCCATACAGCTGTTGCAACATCTTCGAATTCTTTCTGACCTGAAGGAATAACAAGCTTGCCTTCGTCAATGTACTTCTGAAGTGTTTCTACAGCACCGTTGTAGAAGAACATAGCATTGTTATCACCAGGGTCACCAGCTGTGATCTCAAGGTTGTATGTCTTATCTGTATTCTCAAGATCAAGTTTCTCGATAATATAATTAGCCTGAACTACACCAACCTGATAGTTATCAAATGTAGCATAGTAAGAAACTGCATCTGAGTTCATGATAAGACGGTCATAAGCGATAACAGGAATTCCTGCTGTCTTAGCCATATCAAGAGCTTCACCAAGTGAAGATCCTTCGATAGCAGCGATAACGAGAACGTCAACCTGGTTGTTGATCATTGTCTCAACCTGTGAAAGCTGCTGCTGAACATCGTTAGAAGCATACTGAAGGTCTACAGTGTATCCTGCAGCCTCAAGCTCCTTCTGCATGTTATCACCATCCTGGTTCCATCTCTGAAGATCCTTAGTAGGCATTGAAACACCAACCTTAACGCCAGATGCGCTTCCGCCATCTGTTGTCTGCTGTGTCTGCTCGCCGCCATCACCGCCGCCTGCGTTACCACCATCAGTTGCGCCACCTGAGCAACCAACAAGAAGTGCAGCAGCCATACCAAGGCTGAGAACCTGTTTGAGTAACTGTTTCTTCATAATTTACCCTCCATTAAGAAATATAATATTTGTTTGGATATCAACTAGCGAATGCCAGATGAATCTCCCTCTCTGTGATAAAAGAATTATAATAAACCGTTTATATAAAAAAAATTGAAAATTCTTCTATCTTTCTTCAAAATTCTTTTACAATTTGGAAAAACCTGGTCTCTAATTTTTTATATTTTTTATTCCGATATATATCTATTAATATAAGAAATCCCGCATCGATTCTGCATAAATCAATGCGGGGATCATATCGTTATTTATATCTTTTTCTATAAAAATACCATTGTGATGATACGGACTTTATATTTTCATAGAAGTTCTATCGAAGTATTTTAATAGTCTTAACTCACTATATGCCTTACACCCTCTGTGCTCCCGCTTGTTGTCCATACGCACCATTCATAGTTACAGAATGGGCTGTCTTCCTCATCAAATCCAAATCCGTGATTACATACATTAGTATAATTGGGATCATACATATATATGTAGCCGCCTTGAAGAGATGACCATGTCCTAAGTTCATTAAGTATTTCTTCTTTAGTACAGGAAGCCTCAACACCATATTCTTCAATCTGTTTATATATATGATCTGCCACTTCCTGTGTCTTATCCTGTCTTACTCCTCCAACCGAAGTATATGTAAGGTCTCTGTATTCAAACTCTTCCAAAACTTCTTTGATCTGAGACTCTACCATAACGCCATCTTCCAGGCCATTAGTATATGTACCTGTAGTAATATTTGTATACAGATAATATACTACTTCCGTTGCGGTTCCTGTGCCATTAGGGAGATCGTCAGCAAATTCTCCTTCAAAAGAATAATATCCATTTTCATACCCGTCACTGTTCCATGACCAGCTTATGATAACTCCGGATCCTGTTCTGACACCGCCTGTCATACCTCCATAATAGAAATATATAGCCGGCTTACCATTGGGAAATCTGTCTGCGCCCTGATACAATCCACATCCTGTTCCGTCTTTGTTATCTCTTATTGCAGGAGCACCACTTTCTACACCCAGCTCAAAGAGCCCTCCGTCTTTGTACATAGAATAAAGATAATGTGCAGCTTTACTGTATTCTTTTGCGGTCGCATAGGTCTGCAGAGTATTCAATGTAGTGCCTACATTACTTTGGGCAAAAGAATGAGTTAACGATGTGCCAATGATCACAATAGAAATTATTATAGAAGTAAGAATTACGGAAATTTTCTTTGATATCCTTGTATTCATATCTTTTCTCCTTTTGCCTAAACCAGTTGCCGCGTCGCAAATCCGCACTACGTGCTACTTTGCTCATATTTGGCGGGTCATAAATTCATATTCGATTTCGAGCAAGCTCGAATCAAAATGACTTTTGACCCTTACGTCATATTAATTTTAAATCATTATCAATAATGCGTCAAAATCAAAACTCATTTCCAAGCAAAAACATTAATACTAATAATATTTAAAATCGTTATAAAAGAATACAGGAATACTGGCTGGTTCACAATATTTTCACACCACATTCTATTATTTTATGATAAAATATTATTGTTACATTGTTAAAATGATAACCAAAAACTATATAATGCAGGAGGAGATTTTTTATGGCACGTTTTACTTTACCAAGAGACGTTTATCATGGGAAAGGCGCTCTTGAAGCACTCAAGACCTTTGAGGGAAAAAAGGCAATTGTTTGTGTTGGTGGCGGATCCATGAAGAAGTTCGGTTTCCTTGATAAGGTTGTATCCTATCTCAAAGAAGCCGGCATGGAAGTTGAACTTTTTGAAGGTATTGAACCGGATCCTTCTGTTGATACAGTTATGAAGGGTGCTGAAGCCATGCAGAAGTTCGGCCCTGACTGGATCGTAGCTATAGGCGGTGGTTCTCCTATAGATGCTGCAAAAGCAATGTGGATCAAATACGAATATCCTGATACAACATTCGAAGATATGTGCAAGGTATTCGGTCTTCCTAAACTTCGTACAAAGGCTAAATTCTGTGCTATCTCATCCACATCCGGTACAGCTACAGAAGTAACAGCTTTCTCAATTATCACAGACTACAACAAGGGTATTAAATATCCTATCGCAGACTTTGAGATCACACCTGATGTTGCTATCGTTGATCCTGAGCTTGCTCATACTATGCCTCAGAAGCTCGTAGCTCATACAGGTATGGACGCTATAACACACGCCATTGAAGCTTATGTTTCTACTGCAAACTGTGACTATACTGATCCTCTTGCTCTTCATGCCATCGAAATGATCCAGGCTGATCTTGTTGGTTCTTATAATGGCGACATGGACAAGCGTGATGCAATGCACAACGCACAGTGTCTTGCAGGTATGGCATTCTCCAATGCCCTTCTTGGAATCGTTCACTCAATGGCTCACAAGACAGGTGCCGCTTTTGCTGATCACGGTGCACACATCATCCACGGCGCAGCTAATGCTATGTATCTTCCTAAGGTAATAGCATTTAATGCAAAAGATCCTGTTGCGCTTAAGAGATATGGAAAGATCGCAGATGTTATGCACCTTGGCGGATCAAGTGACGAAGAGAAGGTTAAGCTCCTCATCGAATACCTTCGCAAGATGAACGATGACCTTAACATTCCTCACTGTATCAAGAACTATGGCGCTGACAGCTATCCAACAGAGCAGGGCTTCGTTCCAGAAAATGTATTCCTTGAAAGACTTCACGACATAGCAGCTAATGCTATCCTTGATGCATGCACAGGCTCAAATCCTCGCCAGCCTTCACAGGAAGAGATGGAAAAGCTGCTTAAGTGCTGCTACTATGATACAGAAGTTGACTTCTGATAATTTCTAAGGTCAACAGGGAAATAATATGATTACTATTATCCTGTGGTCACGCACGTGATCACAGGATTTTTATTGTCAAACTCTTCTATATCAAGTGCAAAATCACTATAAAAAGAGGCTAATATTGGGAACAATTATTTGACACGATATGCTATTATAGTTTCGTTGCTTAATGAATATAAGAAGAGGTTAAAGTAATAAAATGAAACTGGATAAATTTTTGGTCATATTTGGATTGCTTTTCTTGATCATACCATTATCAATATGCGTTCCGATGATAGCACTTTTTCAAGACGAGCCAATGACAGCACTAATGTCAGGCGGTATATTGGTGCCTTTTGTCACTATTGGAATCGGATGTGTTATAGCAGGAATAAAACCCGCTTTAAAAAGAAAGAAATTCCTCAAAGAAGGAATTTCCTACTATGGCAAGATCGTTTCCTATCAGACTGATCCCAGCGTACATATAAACGGATCACCACTTTTATATCTCGAAGTAAGATATTTTGACAGATATGGAAGAATCAGTAATGTATCAGTTTCTACCGGTTCAGGTTCAAAAGCCGGATTCAACCTTGGTGAAACAGTTCAGATAGCTGAATTAAACGGAGAATCTATCCTGATAAGTGACAGATCACAAAATATCAGAATTCAGGGTGAAGATACACTTATCATGACTTATAACTCAGGAGCACAGAGTATTGACCAGCTTCGTCCGGAAAGTTATTTCTGCCCTCACTGCGGTGCAAACCTGATGATCGTAAGAGGTCAGACTGTAAAGTGTCCTTATTGCGACAGTTTTGTTACTAACACCAGACAATACGCATAAATATATATTTTTTTAACATAGTCTTTTCAATAGATATTTCTTACAAACACTTTTGTACAACATAAAGCCAGCCCCAAATGTAGTTTTACAATTACATTTGCAGGCTGGATTTTTAGTGTGTACAAAAAGTAGTACTTTGATCCTAAGATCTTAAAATGATCATGATCAACAATTCAACAGATTACCCTTAATCTATTCCTTGGTCTGCATATCACGAAGCTTATTTGCTTCCATGAAAATATTAAGAAGTATTCCCTTAAAGTCTTCAAACTTCTCAACCGCTTCTTCTGATGATCTTGCACCCTCATTGGAAAGAGATGCAACTTCCTGGCTGGATGCTGATAGATTAGAAATACTGTCATTGATCTCTGTTGTAGAGCTTGCGATGGACTTCATTCCTTCACCGATCTCTGCAAATCTTCCAAGCATATCAGTTACATTTTCATTTATACTGCTGAAATTATCTCCAACATTTTCGATCATATCATTCTGTTCCGAAACAGAATTAACAGTATCATCGATACTTGCCATAGCCTTCTGAACATCTTCTGTAAGCTCGTTGATAATATTTGTTATTTCAGTTGATGCTGTGTTAGTCTCTGCAGCCAGCTCACGTACATCATTTGCAACAACAGCAAAGCCTTTACCGGCTTCACCTGCTCTTGCAGCTTCAATGCTGGCATTCAGAGCAAGAAGGTTGGTCTGTTTGGATATAGAAAGAATAGAACTTACGATCTTGGTAACTTCTGCAACTTTATCAATAACTGCCTGAGTAGCATCAACTGTAACCTGACTTGTTCTGGAAACATCTTCAGACTTTGCTTTAAGTTCTTCAATAACCTTAACGCCATCAGATACGGCACTCTGAGCGTTTTCAGATGCCTTGGTCATATCCAGTCTATGCTGCTCGGTTGTATTTGTTTCTTCCTGGATCTCCTGAACTCTTTGAGCCTGAGTTGTAATGGACTGAGCTGTGCTTTCCATACTGCTGGCAATATCTTTCATTCCATTGTACTGAGCGTTGATTATATCTGTAAGATCCTGCATATTCTGCTGTGATGAATTAAACAGATCAGTAATAGTATTGGCAATTTCTGCCATCTGATTACCTGTAGCAAGTGTCTTCTCTGCATTTTCGCTTATTACTGCATTGTTTTCTTCATTAAACTTGGTAAGAAGTGTAACTGTGCACAGACATGCTACAAATGCGAGTGCCAAAGTTATAAATGCCGGAACATGCTGAATATCGACGCTTCCGCTTACAACTCTGTCCTTTATGACAGTGACAACAAAGGATATCATGATCGCAGCAATACCGTATTTACACAACTTTACATTCAGATAGATAATACTGCAGATAAGAATAGGAAGTCCGAATGCAAAATAAACAAGTTCGTCAACTGCTAAAAGAAGAACAACATAGAAAATTGTAGCTCCGCCCATTATAAGTATCGAACCCTTTTTTTCTCCCTGGAATTTGAAATTACCAGCAGAAGCCATCAAACCACCCAGAACAGCGCTGATAAGCATGGCGATCTTACCCCCCGACATCCCTTCCTGGGTGATATTAAAGATTGTCATCGCAATACCACTTAAGAGAATGACAATTGTAACATAATAACTATTCTTATTGGCTCTCTTGTATTGTTCAGCGTTCATAAGGAGTTTTCCTTTCTTTATGGCACAGGGTTCATCCTGAACTCTGTAATTACTGACATAGAAATACTGCAATACGTACCTATTTTTATATCGGAAAAAAAGGATAATCTCTTTAGAATAAGAACAAGTTTACGGCCAATTTTATTAAAAATTATAAAGGCTTTTCTATCCTAAGTCTTTATTCAAATACGCCCCCAGAATAGGCTTCCAGTGTTAATATACCTTCAATCTTTTCTCCGGTGATCATATTTGTAAAATCTCCTTTCAAATGGCATATATCATATAGTTTTATATCTATTTGAGAATCTGAATTGTTGATCACAACATAAGCGTTCTTACCATCATAAGATCTTTTAAATATATAAAGACCAGACTCATCTACATATAAACCTTTATAATCTCCTAACTTCAAAGCATCGCACCTTTTTCGAACACTGCTCCACTTACTAATATCATTAGAAAAGTCATTATCAGATTTATCCCACGCCATAGGAGATCTGTACTTACTTTCTGTTACGCCTTCAATAAAGCATTCATCACCATAAAAAACAGACGGAATACCGGGAGCCATCATAAGGTAAAAGATAGCCAGTGAAAGCTTCTTTCTATTCCCCTCGCAAAGGCTTAAAAACCTTGGAACATCGTGCGAATCCAGAAAATTCATCTGCGCATTGGATACAGGTCTTGGATATCGTATAAGAGCTTTTTGCATCTGCTGATCGAATTCAGCAGCACTTATCTTATTACCTGCAAAAAAGTCTCTGCAAAGATAAGTAAAGGTATAGTTCATGGCGCTGTGGAACTGATCTCCCTTAAGCCATACATCTGCATCCTCCCAAATCTCTGCAATAAGGAATGCATCACTTTTGGCAGATAAAACAGCCTTTCTAAATGCTCTCCAAGTGTCATGATCAACTTCGTTAGCAACATCAAGGCGCCATCCGTCAATGCCGAATTCTTCTATCCAATAGCGCCCCACCTTGCAGATATAATCGCGAACTTCAGGGTCGGAAGTATTTAATTTGGGCATCTCCTTAACATAAGCAAAGCATTCATAATTAGGCGGGTCTTTATATTCTATAGGAAACTTAAGGTTATAGAACCAGTGACAATACTTTGAATCTTCACCATTTTTAAGGACATCCTTAAAAGCAAAAAAGTCAGGGCCACAGTGATTAAAAACGCCGTCAAGGATTATGTGCATACCATTTTCATGGACTTTACATACAAGTTCTTTGAAGTCATCATCTGTTCCAAAGCACGGATCTATCTTAAAATAATCAATGGTGTCGTACTTGTGATATGAGTTCGCCGCAAATATCGGATTAAGATATATAAGATTTGCACCAAGACCTTTGATATAGTCAAGGTTTTCTATGATACCTCGAAGCGTGCCTCCTAGCCTGTTTATGCTAATTCCATCTGGAGTTTCAATACTTGTTTTTTCTTTAATATCAATAGTCCTATTCCCATTTGCAAAGCTGTCCGGGAAGATATGATACATTACGCTCTCATACGCCCATTCCGGAATATTTACAACTTCTTCTCTTCTTATGAAAGGATACTGAAAATACTCTGTCCTGTGTGCAGTCATATTATCAGTAAAGCCTCTTGAATAGTAGAAATATATATCCTTACCATCAAAAATCTTAAAGTAGTAACAAACCCTTGTCAGATCTGTATTTATATTGGCTTCATAATAATCAAACAGATCGTCCGTAGCACATTTTTCCATTGAAACTTCTGTCACGGGAATCGGCTCTTCATAGGCAACTCTGTCACCATAAAATGTACCAACATATGTCACATCATCTTTGGCTGTTCGCAAGCGTATAGTAATTGCATTTTCTGAAGTTGCATATGCATATTGAGACAGGGGCATATGCAGCACGGCTTCTTTAATCATATTATCCTCAAACTGTTATATATTTTTAGTAAATATTTGGTTATGCCCAAACACGTATCAGTTCTGGATTTGCGTTTGGGACATAGCTCATTAAAAGAACTCTTAATAGACTAGCCCTTCACAGCTCCGCCTGTAATTCCTTCTACATAGAATCTCTGCATGATAAGGAACAAAACTGAGATCGGTATCGCTACAATGATTCCGCCTGCACAAAATACTGAGAAGTAGTCTCCTACAAGGGTCCTTTGGACAAGGTTAAAAAGTCCCATGGCAACCGTCCAGTTAACAGGATCTTTGGATCTTATCATAAGTCTTGCCATGACAAAGTCTACCCAGGGTGCAAGGAAAGCATTGATGACGGTATAGACTATGATTGGTTTAGAAAGCGGGATTACGATCCTTGTGAAAATAGTGTATTCGGATGCGCCTTCAAGCTTTGCTGATTCTCTTAGCGACAGAGGAATCGTGTCAAAAAAGCCTTTGCAGATAAGATAGCCAAGTCCTGAGCCTGCTGAGTAGATGATAATAAGCCCGACTATACTATTAGTAAGTCCCAGCATTTTCATGACAAAGTAAGTTGCTATCATTGAAAGTACTCCGGGGAACATACCAAGTATTATGTAAAGGCTCATAAGCTGCTTTCTGCCTGCAAAGCGCATACAGCTAAATGCATATGAAACCATAAGTACAAATGTAGATGAAATAATGCAGGTAAAAACACCTATTATAAAAGAGTTTTTAAACCATGCAGGAAAATTCGCCAAAGTATCAGGTCTTGTGAAGAGCTGCACATAATTATCAAGTGACCACTCGGATGGAAAAAAGTGCATGGTATTTATTCCCTTATAAGCACTAAGAGAAGTTACAAAAAGCCATACAATCGGTATAAGCCATACAAATGAAAGAAAAGCCAAAAAGAGGTGTCGTAAAATTATTCTTATAGTTTTTTTCATTACTGGAACTGCTCCTCTCTGCCTTCTGCTATCATCCTTGTAAAGGTAAGGAGTGTAAGGCTTGCACTTATAACAAATACGCAGATACCGATCACGCTTGCCATCTTATAATTGGAATAATCGTTGGTCAGTGTGAACAGCCATGTGATAAGAAGGTCAACCTCCTTGGCATTAGAGTTGGCATAGCTCATATTGGTGGTTACGTAATCATTGGTCAGAAGGTATATAACGTTAAAGTTATTGATGTTGGCAACAAAAGCTGTTACAAGAGAAGGTCCTGTTACAAAAAGAACATACGGCATGGTGATCTTTCTAAATATCTGCTTCTCTGTTGCGCCGTCAATCTTGGCACTTTCAAGCTGGTCTTCAGGAATATTCATAAGTATTCCTGTAGCACTAAGCATCTGAAAAGGAATACCGACCCAGAGATTTATAAGAAGAACCATAACATTGGCCCAGCCTGGTTTTGAAAGAAACGGAATATAGCTAAGCCCCTTACTTACAAGACCTATATCCTGAAGTAAAGATACAAGTCCTATCTTATTGCAGATGCTGTTAACGATTCCATAGTCACTGAACATCTTACCAACAAGAAGAAGTGTTACAAACTGAGGAATTGCTATCGTTACAACAAAAAGACTTCTCCAGAGCTTTTTGAATCTTGTCTTTTTATCATTGATAAACTTTGCAAGAAGTACTCCGAAGTAGAATGTCGAGAAAGTTGCAAAAAAGGCCCAGATAAGCGTCCATGCAAGGATTCGCACAAAGGCATATCCAAAAGTCACAGTTGTTGTTGATGTAAAAAGAGTTTTAAAGTTCTCAAGCCCGACCCATGTAAACAGGTAAGTCGGAGGCTGATGATCGCCGTCATAGTTGGTGAATGCTATACATATCATGAACAGTATAGGGATAACGTTTGTAAGAAGGATTCCTATACTTGGTATTGTCAAAAGAGTTATGTGAAATTTGTGATTAAAAAGATTACTGATATCTTCTTTAAAAGAATTAATGTGCTTTCCATCTTTTTTGAGACATTCAAGCTCATAGCAGGCTTTGACATTGCTTATCGAAAGAAGGATATACATAAAAATGATAAGGATTCCTATGACGCCGCAAAGAAGGATCATAAGGGAGTTGTCATAGTCATTAACAACTTTGGTAAGGGTCTTGGGATCAAAGACTTCTTCTCTTTGAACAGTTCCAAGAGTCCCTAATTTACAAATGTAATTAATAGAAAAACCAAAAGTAAATACATAAAATAAAATCTGGACAGTCTGCATGATAACAGCCTTAATATACTGGCCTCTTGCAGCATATCCGCTTCCAAAGACTAATATGGATAGTTTTGTAAAGATATCCCCTTTGGCAAAATCTTTTATGAATTTTCTAAAGAATGATTCTCGCTCTTTTTTCATACTGTTCCTCAAAATGAGTATATTTATGGGTAGGGGAGATTTTCATCTCCCCCCTAAAGCTATCACTGTGTAATGCCAGCTACAGCATCATCTAAAAGTTTCTGAACATCTGTGTAGCTTCCCTCAACAAGTGACTGTCCAAGTGTAGCTGCAGGAGCCCAGAAGTTGTCGCCAACTCTCTGAAGATCAGCAAACTCAGCCTGCTCAGAAAGAGCTGCAAGTGCAGGAGCTGAAGCGATCTCTTCAGAAGAAGCTGCTACGATATTAGAAGGGCCTTCACCTGTCGCAAGTGCGATCTTGGTCTGGCTTTCTTCGCTTGTAAGGAACTCAGCAAGAAGCATTGCCCAGCCCGGATTCTTGGAATAAGCATTAACGCCAAGGAACTTGTAACCTGCAAATGATCCCATCTGAACTTGCTCACCATCCACTGTAAATGTAGGAAGTTTGCATGCAGCATATCCGTCACCATAAGCTTCTACAAATGCATTAGTAGCCCATGTTCCGTTAACGTCAGCGATCATCTCGCCATTAAGAGCAAATGCCTGAGCATCTTCATTGACACAGTTCTTCATGGCAGGGTTCTTGCAGATATCTGTGATAGCCTGTGCTACAGCTGCGCCTGTGTATTTAGTATCTTCTGCATTCCAGTTACAGATGTTCTTGCCATCATCACCAAGCTTCATCTCAAGGCCTGCACCTGCGAAGAATCCGTACATGAACCATGCACCTGAAACTTCCATACCAACTGTTTTGCCCTGGGCCTGTGCTGCAGCAAGAAGGCTGTCCCAGCTCTTAACATCTTCTTCTGAAAGGTAGTTTTTGTTATAGAAAAGGAAATATCCGTTTGATGCTGTCATAGGATAAGCATAGAGCTTACCATCAATTGAAGCTGCTTCTACTGTAGCAGGTGAATTAGTAGTTGTAGGATCATAAGTATATGTAGCTTCAACGCTCTGAAGAGCACCTGCATTTACAAGATCAAGAAGCTGATCATCAGGGAATACAAACAGATCGCCTGCTGACTCAACATCTGCAAGAACATCATCCTTACAGTTAGCTTCTGATTCAGCTCCTATTGTGATATTGAACTCAACATCCGGATACTGGGCCTTGAACTCTTCGACAAGCTCTGCCATTACAGTCTGGTATCCCTCTGTCTCTGAACACCAGAGAGTAAGTTCAACAGGATCTGTTGTTGCTGCGATAAGGTTTGCAATTGCATCATCTGAAGAAGCCCCAGTACCTTCCTGATCACCAGTTTTAGATTCATCTCCTGCCGTCTGATCCTGAGTTGTCTGCACATTTTCCGCTCCAGGATTGCCGCAACCCGCCATCATTGATACTGCCATCATTCCACTAAGCAGCATGCTAATAAGTTTCTTTTTCATTGCTAGTCCTCCTTATGAAATTGTTTTCCTTGCTTTTATGGATTTTGTCTTGAAATATTATTGTGTGATCTTGTTCTATAACTGAATTATTTATCTGTGCATGGCCATTATCAAGCAGAAAACGTTTTTCACGGATCATTCTGTCAGGAAACCGCTATACCATTATTTTCTTTTTGTGCACTTTATTTCGTTTGGTTTATGATATTATCAGTATGATAATAAATATAAGAAGAAGCTTATAATCGGAGGATTTCAAGGTGCCTATTACAATTAAGGATGTCGCAGAACATGCCGGAGTTTCAGTTTCAACAGTATCAAAAGTATTAAATGATTGGAAAACAATTTCCCAAAGCACAAAAGATAAAGTCAATAACTCTATAAAGGAACTGAACTACACCCCAAATTCAAGGGCCGTAAGCTTTGCCCGTGGCAATACCAGAAACATCATATATCTGACATCACTTTCAAAGGATGAAGCCTATACCAATCCTCATATGTTTGACATCATGTGCGGTGTGTTCACAAGGCTTGCTTCAGGCGGCTACACCATGACACTTATGGATATCTCTGATGACATTCATCCAAAGGAAACCGTTGCAGGAATCATTGCAAGAAAAAGCGCTGATGGAATCGTGATACACGGATCAGTTATAAACGAAGACATAGCTAACCTGATAATAAGTAATTCTTTTCCTCATATAGTAATAGGCCATCCTGACTTTAACGAAAGGCTATGCTGGGTAGATACCAACCATCTTCTGGCCGGTCAGTACGCTGCAGAATACTTATCACAACGGGACGTATCCCCGGTTTCTTTTATCGGAGGGAAAAGAACTGAATTCATATCCCACGAAAGAGAGCGCGGGTTCAGGACCATAATGCTCAAGTATCATAAGAAGATCCCGCCGGAATATGTGATCCATACATCATCCACCTGGGAAGAAGGGTACGCGGCAGCAAAGAAGCTCTTATCAATGAAAGAAGCCCCAAAAGCCATCGTATGTGAAAACAATACACTGGCAGTCGGGGCTGCAAAAGCTATAAGTGAAATGGGGCTCAAAGTTCCTGATGATATATTTTTCCTTACTTTTGATATATATCCCTATACAACAATAATCGACCCGAAGCCCACGATCATCAACATAAATGTCTATGACATGGGGCTTCAGGCCGCCGATATGATCATTAGAAAAATCGATAATCCTTCACTAATGATACAAAGTTATACTACACTTCCTGAAATTGTCGAATCATGATCGCTGATAGAAGGAAATATAGTTTCCTTCATGCTGTTTACTTTCATACATGGCTTTATCAGCTTGTTTATTTAAAGAATATTTCCTCTAAGTATTATCGTCTTAATCTCAAATGTTTCCTTATCAATGATAAGGACATCTGCGTATTTACCGGTGCTGATACTTCCATACATCTTATCCATTCTCACGGATCTGGCAGCATTTATCGTTGCTGCCCTTACTGCCGTTTCAACAGGAACCTTTATAACTTTTATGCAGTTGACCATGCAGTCATACAGATTTGATACGCTGGCAGCTATTGTCCCATCAGAAAGGGTAGCTTTTTTTCCATTAACAAATACCTTATGGCCGCCAAGTTCATACTCTCCGTCCGGCATACCTGTTGCACGCATGCTGTCACTTATGATTACCATCCGTTCTTCTCCAAGCATGGCAAAAGAAGCTCTGTCTACAGTAGGATGATGGTGAACGCCATCTGTTATAATCTCTATCATGACATCTTTATTATCAAAAGCAGCTCCAAGCACTCCCGGCTCTCTGTGGTGATAGGGACTCATTGCATTAAAAAGATGCGTTACGTGGTTTGCACCAAGTTCCATAGCTTTACACGCAGTATCATAATCTGCATTTGTATGGGCTATAGATATGACTATTTCGCTACTTAGTTCTTTGATAAAATCCATAGCGCCGTCCCGTTCAGGAGCTATATCTACCATGCATATTTTATTCCCGGAAATCTCCTGCATCTTCCTTACAAAAGACACATCAGGAAGCTTTATATCTGAAAGCTCCTGCGAGCCTTTTTTCTCAGGTGATATAAAGGGGCCTTCCATGTTGATCCCAAGGAAAGAAGCTTCTTTTGTATGGGCTTTTATAGCACTTTCATCTTCTTCTATCTTCTTAAAATACTCAGCTGTGGCTCTGGCTACATTTAAAAGCTTATCTTCAGGCACAGTCATTGTTGTAAGGCATATGGAAGTGACACCTGCTGCCGCTTCGTAGCTTAAGAAGTCACTTATGGATTCATATGTCGCATCGCAAAAATCGCTGTTATGGCAGCCGTGTACGTGAACATCGACAAGACCCGGGATAACATAATTTCCGCCTGCATCTATCTCTGCGCCATCATCCGATGTGTCTGCAAAAAATTCACCTTTTATACAGACATCTTTTTGACTGAACTTATAATTTTCTCCGTAAACAAGTCCGTTTACTATTTTCATGTTCTATCTCCAATAAATATTCAAAATACGTATTGGCCATTCCATTGGGAACATTGGTATTCAGCTTATCTAATAAGAGGAACAACTAACTGTTAATGCCTACATTTACAAGCTCAGATGCTGCCTTGAATCAAATCCGTTTTTCTTGAAATCGGAATTAAGGAAGTCGATCTCTTTAGGAACAACCTTGATAAGATTTATTGGCTCTTCCATCTTTTTAACCGCATCAAGCGGAATCTTCTTATATTCAAGAAGCTTATTATAATCATCAGAGAAGTGCTCGATAACCTCCGCAACGCCATATATCTGCATTCCGTGAAGACATCCAAAATCAGGATTCTCCTCATAGATAGCAAGGCACACATTCTTATTTTCTTTCAAAGCTCTGAACTTAAGTCCCCCTTCGGAAAAGAGCCAGAATTTGCCACCAATATAGTTGTATTCTATAGGTGTATTTCTGACAAAATCCCCCGTACCAGTTGCAAGTGCACAGATCTTGTGTCTGCCAACAAAAGCATCTATTGCACCTCTGAGTTCTGAGTCTTCCATTTGAGATTCAGAATTTTTTCTCTCCCAAAATGATGCTGCCTTATCAAAGTCCATAGTCTAAAAAATCCCCCTTCTCATAAATTTCCTTCTTCTTTATTATACGCTTATTTGAAATTTTTTTACTTTTGTTGTTATTTACTAAATATCGTGATAATATTTCGGTAATATTGCAGACAATAATTGTTGAGGAGGAATTTATGAGAAACAAAGTCATTTCTTTAATGCTGTCTATTGCTTTGACAGCAGCAGTCTTAAGCGGCTGCAATAGTAATTCTTCAGAAACTTCCCAGGAAACACAAAACACAGATCAGGAATCAGATACAAATTCAGAAACAAACTCTGACAATACTGATGCTGATGCAGCAGATACAACTGATACTTCAGCAGATGCTTCATCTGACACAGGCGCCCCTTCTACGTACGAAGAGCTAATCGCATCTCTTCATGCCGGTCAGTCTTATGCTTATGCACCTATATGCGAAGGTGAGGATGCGCTTCTTGTAACCAGTTATACATTTGATGATCTTGAAGGTCATATGGCATCCTGTGATGCTACTATTTATGCCATGACCTCTGACAATGCACTTCAAAGAGTAACTACTGTTCAATGCGGGGGTACTGCTTATCCTGTTGCCGTATCATCAGATAATAAAATAATTACCCTCTCGAATCATTCTATTCAAATAGCATATGTTGAGAAATCCACAGGAAAATTCATCATTGAAAAAGAATCTGTTGAAGAATATGTTTCAGACGAAGAGCCTCTTTATCACAACTATTCAAATGATGGTGAAGAAAATGGAATAACTTCTGATTCATTTTTCTTTGACAGCCTTTACGAAGAATCTGGAGACCTTAATATTGTAAATTTTGAAACTGCAGGCATCGCTTCAGATGGCACTCCAAGTTTTGCAGGCGGTGTATATTGCGTATACAACACAGAGGAATTCTATAACTCACTTGGATATCTGGTATTTGATTCAGAGTCTTCAGGTCATACAGTTACATACGATGGCCTTTCCCAGGTACCTTTTGATTATGAGCAAAACGGAAAAGATATAACATTCCATTTCGGCTCTGCTGATGACAGTCAGGATGCTACATTTGATAATGAAAACGTCTCTTATCCTACTCTCACATTTTCAGGTGAAGGAATATTTGAAACAGATACCATCTCACTTGCATGCCTTGGAAATGCAGATGCTGACAGCTTTGACCCTGTAACATATTATGACGACGATAATAACCTTCTTATTCATGTTGATAGCTTTGATGAAAACTCTTTTACCGGAAATCTGTATCACGAAGAGACTATCAATGATTCTTACGTCTATGATGCTCAGATTGGTGACATTATCTACTCAAAAGATGGAACACCATTCACAGTTATATCTTTTGAAGATGTAAACAAAGAACTTGAATATGGCACAGACGAAGAGTTTAAGGCTGATGTTATAGGAACCACAAGATTTGACGGTTTCCTTGTAAAAGGCGGCGATCAGGATTTCTATTACGCTCTGGAAAAAGAAGAATACGAGACAGAATATAAAGTTGCTTCCCTTATGACAGACGAGCTTCTCCTAAAGCTTATCGCAGAAGATGTGACATTCCCGATAAGAGAAGACAGCAATATCGTTCTTTATAAGTTTGATACAACCGGAGAATACGACGAACTGAAAGAAGAATATATTGTTGGTAGAGAGTTTAAAGGCGATAACTATCCACAGTGGTCAGATGAAGGTGATGAATACTTTATTACAAGCAGCATGTACTTGTACATCAGTGTTGTCGACGGCGAGCTTACTACTATAGTTCAGAAGTATGTTCCGTAAGCTACATTAACTAAAGTTATTGTCATAGATTCAGGTATCATGTTCATATAGAATTTCTAAACAAAAAGCAGCCCCGCTCTCACAAAGTTTGTGATCTGAGAGTGGGACTTTTTTATCTAAGGTGTATCAATGAGGGGCTTAATTAAGTCGCAGGGTTTCATATAGCACCTGCGCATAGACTGCAGATATAAATTCGTTAGGATGATCCGGAAGATTTCCTGTTATATCTGCGTAGCGCTTATGCTTCAATATTTCTTTGTAGATGCTTTGAACATCTGCAAGTACTATGCCTCTTGATGTGATGCTACTGAGAGCTTCTGAGTACTGGTCCTGATATCGTTCAAGGTCTTCCAAAGATCCTTGCGCTTTTGGATCAGGTACTATCGGTGATATTATGACAAATTCACACTTTGGGAATCTGTCTCTTATCTTATCGATTATTTTTAAAGTTTTCTTCGCATATACGGATCCTTCAACACTATCGTTCATACCAAATCCAAGGATAACAAGATCCGGATCGTGGATAAAAACACGGTCACTAACATTATCATATGCCCATTCTGAATCCATTCCGCTTTCTGATACGTTTATGAGCTGAACATCTTCATCGTTATCATATGCATAGCTGTCTCGAAGACCGTCGATAAGAGCCTTAGGCCACTCAGGCTGGTGCTGATCAGAGTTATACTCTGCGCCTTTATCGAAGCCACAGCAGATACTGTCACCGTACAATACGATATTAAGCTTTTCTCTATTTTCAATTTTCTTTTTAAAAGAAATAAGATTATCGATCTGATTGGAAGGAATGAAACCTTTCCAGATATCTGTTGTTCTATAAGTTATTGCGATCTGATGGTCTGTTATATCTGAGAAATCATCTACATTTTCAGGATTTAATGATCTTGTATCATCTATCATTTTGATCCTAGTGCCGGGCGCCATGTGTATTTCATTTCCATCAAGATAACAGTCACGTCCAAGTTCATATACGCCAGCGCCATCATAGCTTTCAATCTTAAGAATTCTATCAGGCTTATATAAGAAAGGGGCTTTGCAGGTATCACCCTCTTTTATCATTGCAAAAGTCTCTCTATATACTATCCTTGTATCCCAGAGGGGTGTGATCAGTGAACCGATATTGTACATAAGGAAATCTCTCTTTTAAATAAGCGGATACCACACAAATGGTACCCGCTTATATTTTTTAGTATAGATATTCTATTTCAGATGATCTGTATCCAAAACCATCATCCGGTTAATAGGAATACTAATTCTTACTGCATAGCAGCAACACGAGCATCGATAACTGCCTGATATTTCTCTGTATCAAATGCAACTACTGACTCCCATCCAAGTCCGTTAAGTGTTGTAACCATTTCATCCCACATCTGGTCGAACTCTTCTTCGCTTGTAGCCCATACCATTCTCCATGATGCATCACAGATTTCCTTACCGCACTGGCTTCTTGCAAGAGCTACATCTGTATCATCTGAAGGAAGTGACATGTTGATCCATGGAACGAAGTCTGCCTTATCGTTAGCCTTTAAGTATTCAACTTCGTCTTTTGCTCCGAATCTCTCTTCCCATTCCTTAGTTGTAGCTGTTGTGTTAAGTTCAACATAGCTTGCCCAGTAATCAGATGAGTATGTCTCGCCTGTTTCAGGGTTTGTCTCGATACCTGCAACGATCCACTGGTTGATGTTGTTGTTACCATCTGTGAAGTTACCGCCGCCGTACTCTTCAGGAATCTCAACATCTGCTGTGAATCTGTTAAGACCAGCTTCTGTAAGCTCATACTTGCCATCAGCGTTAACTGTGTACATAACATCCTGAATACCAACGTGCTGTGTCTGAAGTCCGTCAGGTGAGCAGTACCAGTCAAGGAACTCAAGGATCCTTGTCTTCTCTTCTGGTGTAACGCCTGAACCGATACCGATTACACGGCCATCACCATAGTAAGAATCTGATGTCTGGAATACGTTCATGTCGTCAATTGGAAGTGGAACGAAGTTCTTTCTTGCTTCGCCGTTAGCAGGTGTATTTGTAAAGCCCTGCATCCAGTTGTTCCATGTAAGGTAAACTCTTGATCCACGCATCTTGTCACAAGCTGAGTTCCAGTCCTGTGTAGCAGAGTCAGGATCTACGATACCTGCCATCTGTGCCTGGAAGAAGAACTTGAGCATCTTGTAGTATGCGCCGTCCTTGTCTGTAAGAGGTCTTATTGTATTTTCTCCGGAGATAAGAACTGAACCGTTAACTTCTTCGCCATACCACTTTGTAAGCTGGTTAACGTTTTCAATACTTGTTCCGTCCCAGTCAGGCCACATTGTGATAGCGTAAGCCTTGTCACCGTCATCATTTGTAGGATGATTTTCCTGGATTGTCTTAAGAAGATCGATAAGATCATCCGTTGTCTTGAGTTCAGGTGAGCCTGCTTCTACGTAGTAGTCCCATCTTACACGAGGCATTGAACTTACTGAATTCTCTACATAATCTGTAGGACCATTGGAGTTCATTTCAAGCGGAATAGCAAATACGCTTCCATCACTTGCGCCTTCAAGATTGCCATTGAATGCTTCGATCTGCTCTTTGTACTTGGAAAGGTTTGGATAGTTCCAGATCTCGTCACCGATATCCATGATAAGACCTGCATTGATACAATCCTGCATGTCTGCATTATCAAGAAGGACGATATCACCAAGGTCACCTGATGCTACTCTTGTCTGATAGAGCTGAGATGCATCACCTGATACCTGAGGTGCGATGATATTAAGTTTAATGTTCAGACGATCCTTAAGTACCCATCCGAACCATCCTGTCTGCTCGCCCTGATAGTTAGCAGCAACGTCGTAAACTTCAAATGTCATCTCTTCTGAGTGATCACCTGCGCCTGCTCCGGAAGTCTGTGTTCCGGAACCGTTTTCTGCTCCCTTACCGCATCCGGTCACTGCAGCGATTGTCATTGCAGCTGTCAGACCTGTAGCAAGTACTTTTTTCTTAAAGCTGTTTTTCATATAACCCTCCTTTAAAAATTCTACGCATAAGTCGCGTAGTTATTAACCCTTAACTGCGCCGATCATGATACCTTTTACAAAATATCTCTGGAAGATCGGGTATACCAACATAATAGGAATTACTACAATTACTGTAATCGTCATTCTGATACTTGTAGCTGTCTGCATTGTTGCTGCAGCTGCTGCAAGTGAGTTGGAGCTTGAGTTATTGGCAAGTGATGACAATGAACTTGCCTGATTCAGATACTGATACAGAAGGAACTGCAAACTGTAAAGTTTACTGTCTGTAACAAGAAGGAGCGTATCCTGGAATGCATTCCACTGGTTAACTGCTGCAAATATTGCAATAGTAGCCATGATAGGTTTCATAACAGGAAGCATTACATGGAAAAATGTCTTAAGAACACCTGCTCCGTCAAGCTCTGCTGCTTCTGAAAGTTCTCCGGGGATTCCTTCTACAAAGGTCTTGGTAAGGATAATGAAAAATGGTGACACAATTGTAGGAAGAATATATCCCAGGAAATTATTGGTAAGTCCCAGGTTCTTCATTGTCAGGAACCATGGAATGATACCTGCGTTAAAATACATGGTAGCTACTACAAGTCTGTACCAGAATTTCTTGGCCCACATATAACGCTGTGCAAACATGTATCCAAGATAGGATGATGCGGATACAGTAAGAAGTGAACCGATTCCTGTTCTTAATACTGATATCATAGAAGCCTGAGCCAGTCCGTCAACTTTAAGAACACTTGCATAGTTGTGGAAGTGGATCTCCTGTGGCAAAAAGAGGATAACGCCTCTCTGGCTCAAGTCATTGGCACTAATTGTATTGATGATGATGTAATAAAATGGATATACGCACACGATAGCTGCAAATATGAAGAAGATGTAGCAGCAAACTTCAAGGACAATATCTCCTGTTGTTCTGTGCATTTTATTTTTAGTACTACCGGTTTTTGCCATATGTTTTTCTCCGGACTTCTTTTTGGATATTTTTGATGAATTATCACCAGTTTCCTGAATAATACTTTCCATTACCCTCTCTCCTTATAATTCATGCAACAAGTGAATATCCCTATATTTATTCACCTGTTAAAGTATGCTTTCACCTCTTACCATCTTGGACACACCATTTGCAAAGAACAAAAGTGCAAGGCTTACGATACTCTTAAGCATACTGATGGCAACTGAGATAGAGTAACTTCCGCTTCCCATCGCAAGGTTAAATACATAAAGATCAAGAACCTGTATATATTCTTTATTGAACGCGTTCTGGAACACGTAGTACTGTTCCATACCATTTGAAAGGAAGTTTCCGATGTTGATCATAAGAAGTACGAAGAATGTTGGAAGAAGATTTGGAATTGTTATAGTCCATATGATCTTCCATCTGTTAGCACCGTCAACTCTTGCTGCCTCATACATCTCTTCATCGATACTTGATATCGCTGAAATGTACATGATAGCTGCCCATCCGAGGTTCTTCCATGTAAGCCACAGCCACTGAGTAAGCCATACATGATCTGATGCCTGAAGGAAAAGAATCGGTTCATCGATGAGTGTGAGCTTCTGAAGGAAGGAGTTCATCATACCTGTACTGTTAAAAAGCGAAAATGCTATTGAATATACAAGTACCCAGCTTATGAAGTTAGGAAGAGTTGTTGCAGTCTGAACGAACTTTCTGAATTTTGTATTTCTGATCTCATTAAGAAATACTGCAAAAAGCATTGGAATCCATGATGTAGACAGTGTGATTCCACTCATTACAAAAGTATTTCTAAGAACACTCACGATCTGCTTAACCTTGACGTCTGATTCTATCAGGGATTTAAACCACTTAAATCCTACAAAGCTATCAATTGTCATCGGTCTTGGCGGTCTGTAATCAAAGAATGCATATACCCAGCCATACAGCGGATAATAGCAAAAGACAAGCGTAAGAACTATGAAAGGCGCTATAAGAAGAAAGTTTATAAACGCCCTCTTTTCACGTTTATTTTTGAACATTTCTTAACCTCCCCACATGTATTCCTCTTATGGCAAAAATATATCATTTGGCTTTCGGCAGATTTTCTCATTTCTTGTCTTAAATAACACAGTTTTTGTCATATCATTATCAATTCTTGCGGTGAGGCTTTCAAATTATTGTCAACATACCGAATGGTGTATGCGTTTTATAAATATTTTTGTAAATTTTATGCAGAAATGGGATTGATATCTAAATTATTTTATATTATTATTTGTGCAAACTGATGTTTCAGTCAAAAAGTTATTCCTTGTATCTAAAGTATTGTTTTAGTATATATACCACTCGCACCATGAGGTTATGAGTTATGTCTAAGAAAAGAATATCCGGATCGAATGCAATAACTGAACAGGAAAGATACATGAACCCCATCCGTCCGCAGCCTTACACAGGCGGAACCGGTACAACGTACGACGGAACCTATGAATATGTTGATTATCTTCCGGGAACAATGGTTCGTATCTGGTATACTTCCAAGCAGGAATGCTTCGGACTTCATTATCACCAGCCACTTGAGATCGTCCAGTGTGAACGAGGCTACTATATCAGTACTATTCAGGGTGTTGAATACAAGGTATGCCCGGGTGATATTCTGCTTATACCAAGCAAGATGATCCATACTCTTTTCCCAATGAATGACTGTAGGGGATATGTTCATCTTCTTGATCCTTCTATCATCAACGATATAAGAAGCAGTGCCCTTATCAAGGAGATCATGGAAAGACCTGTCCTCATCAGCTCTGAACAAAACCCTGATCTTGCAGAAAACATCGGTTCCATTTTGTATATGATGCATGATGCTTACTTTGGTTCAAATGCTCTTCGCGAACTCATAGTATACTCATACCTTCTGCAGATCCTTGATAAAATTGGCAATGGTCTTATGGGGGGATCTCTTCCGAGCCAGAAAGATTACTGTAACAGTGCAAAAGAGCTTGTAAAATACAACAAGGCACTCAACGAAGTATGTGAGTACCTTTCATCGCATTATGATGAGCATTTAACTCTTGAGGAAGTATCTGAGAAATTTGGATTTTCGACCTGTTATTTTTCAAGAATATTCAAAGAGTATACAAATACAGGTTTCAAGGAATTCGTTAATGCATGCAGGATCAAGCAGTCAAAGGAGTATCTTACAAACTCTGACCTCAGCATAAATGATATCTCTGCAAAGGTCGGATTTGAAACAGTCCAGTCCTTTAACCGTGTGTTCCTTAAAAAGACAGGTAACACGCCGTCAGGATACAGAAAACTCTATAAAATGAAAAAGTTCTAGCCTCACGTGGCTAGAACTTTTTATTTGTATTTTTTAACGCAAAGATAAAGTTATTAATTATTATGCTCTAATATTCCATTGACATATTTAGCTTCTACAAACTTGTCCTTGTCGATCCAGAGCTTGAATTCTACGTCAATGTCTTTAGGCCATGCGGGGAGCATGTAGATCTTGTCATCGATAACTTGCATAAGCATCTCCTGAAGGCCTATCATGCCGCAACCGCCGTGGTTGTGGTCGGGGGTGTAGTCATGACCAGGGCCCCAGAATGCAGGGAATCTTCTGCCTGAATCCTTAAGTTTATCAAGCTGATATTTCATGGCTTCGTCTGTGAGGCCAAGTCTTGCTGCAAGAAGGCCTACGTACATCCAGCTCAGGTTCATGAGCTGATCCTCTTCATCCCAGCCGTAGAAATAGGTGTCTCTTGCTATCTGAAGATCTTTATTATTGGTATCTCCTATTCCAACTTCATGATATGGATATGCGCAGTAGAGCTGAGGAAATTCACAGTTTGTTTTTACATACTGCTTAGGCTCTTCGCAGGGGGCTATTACGTTATGTCCATTTTTAAATTCAAATGGTATAGGAGGAAGTTCATCCATCAGCTTCTTCCATTTAGCTCTTTGCACGTCGCTTCCAAGTGAATCCTTGAGAAGGGTCTTTATAACAGCACGGAGTGCATAGATTACGTCAGCAGGGTTTTTGGCTGCTGTTTCATCTTCGTTATAATTAGCTGCATATCTTCCTTCCTGTCCCCAGACATCTACTATTCCAGCTTTGTGATAGGTTTCCTGGGCTGTGGATGGGAAGATTATTCTGCATCCTCTTTCATCAAGCTTATTGTATTTCTTGTCATAGAAGTTAAGTATTGTATCGATAAACTCTATGTAGGGCGCAGGATCTTCGTCCTTAGTAAACTCAAGGTACTGAAGCATCATGTATGAAAATTCCACTGAAGTTACATAGTGGTATCTTACATGGATTGGGTAATCAAGGCCGTGGAGCCCATAGTAAGCGGATAGTCCGTTTGCATCTGTCTGTTCAGGGATGCAGGCTGCATCGTCAACATCAAAGAAGAATTTGGTTCTGGCTTTAGCGCCTTCAAGGAGTCTGAAATAAAAGTCAAACTGAGGCTTCATCCAGGCTACGTCACCGCTTCTAAGCATTGGCCAGTACACGAGTCTTTGGTTCTGGGCTGTAAATACTATGCCACCCCAATCTCTTTCGTCAGGAGTTCTTGCTCCAAATCTTGCTCCCCATACACATGGATCTATTGTGAAAAGCCCTCCGTTGAACTTGGTAGGATATGAACCATATGCGTTACAAGCAAGCATATATCTAAAGAGCTGGTAGTTTCTTCCCATCTGCCATACAGGGTCAGATTCGTCTTTACTGTCTTTCTTTATAAAGATATAGCTTCTCTCCCAGGTTTCTTTCCACCAGGTCTCTGACTCTTTTTTGAGGGATACTGATCCTTCGTCCAATATCTTTTCTATCTTTTTTATAAGTTCAGTTTTCCACTTATCTGTATCTCCTGCGTAGGAAAGGTGGAGTACTGTGCAGATTTCGAGGCTCTTTCCCTTAAGTGCCATCTTGTGGGATATGCAAGGAAGATTCTCGTAAGAAGATTCTTCGCTGCCAATAAAGTATATGCCATCAGCAAAGAGGCATCCGCCATATACAAGATTTTTCTGTACGTCGGGAAACTTATCTTTGATTGGCTCAAGCTCTTCTTCTGCAACCATTCTGTCAAAGTGTGTTTCGCCTGTGTTCATGTGACAGAATATAAATCTTCCGTTTGAGAAGCCGCCTGCCAGATTTCTCCAGTTCTCGTAGGAGACAGTGATATCGTGGTCTACTTCAGAATCTATCTGAATATGAGTTGATCCGTATTTGATATCAGTCCATAAAAGGATCTGGGTCTTGACGCCATCTGACATACCTTCAATTAGTATATCTCCTGTATAGAGGCGAAGTTCCTGAGAATATGAATCCTTGAAGGGACTCTTATCAAATTCAATCTTGATCCTTCCTGCCTTGACCATATTGCCGGCTTCATCGAAGGTACCACTCTGCGCCATGTACAGATAAAGGATATTATCCTGTGTCCAGACATTGCAGCCAACATCATGTCCGCCAAGCGGCATGGATTCTCCAGCGTTTTTGCACTGGCTGTCGTAGCGTATATTATATGTGTCTATCTGATTTTTAATCTCTGTTGTATTCATCGTTATTCACCTTAATCAAAAAAATGGTCAGATTTCTTTTTACATTGTATTAAAAAAACCTGACCATAACCTATTATTTATTTTCCGATTATTCCCAATAATTGCGCTTTACGCTACGTTTGATCTTCGAAAACATATTTTCCCTCAAGCTTCCTGCATAAGTGACTCAAGAAGTTCTTGAAGCTTATCATACGGAATGAGTGATTCAGGAACCAAGAAGAATTTACGACCATTAACATCTCGCTCGATGATCTTATCTTCAGGAAGTACCACCTGATCTTTGTGGAAGTTGTTAAGACCTTCAAATACCTGCTCTTTTTCTTCTTCCATCATCGCCTGTTCACGAAGCTTTTCCTGCATAGCTTTCTCGGTAAGAGTTTCGATATTTTCTCCATAGCCCTCAGGTCTTGTCTGAATCTCAACGTCTTCATTCTGGCGGATCGATGTATCAACACCTTCAGTCTGCTTTATAGAAGCTTCAAGGTGAAGAGCATAGCCATCTGCAGTTTCTTCATCTGCTGCCTGTCTTGCTGCTTCCATGGTAAGACCATCTTCTTCGCTATCTGCCTTAACTTTTTTCTTAGGTTCAGGTTTAACATAATCAGGAACGTCAGCTGCGTACATGCCTCTTATCATCTCGCGCTCAGGATCATTTTTGACAACACAGTACATGTTGTCATAATCTGATGATCTGTCGTTAAAGGCAGGATACATAAAGCCTGCAACTGGATTACCAAGTACCTTGATAACGTCAGAAGCATGAAGCTTATTTTCGCTTGTCTTCATGATGCCACCTTTAGCCGGCTTAAAAGGACAGATACATGCTGCGATATAGCTGTATACTTCTTCAGATTCTCCTGTTTTGTTCTTGCCTGTATCCTTGGCAGGAACATCATACGCATCAGAAAAAACAAGAAGTGCATATTCACCATCAGCGTCATAATTTCCAATTATCTCCTGCGCCCAGGCGCGGACTAAAGATGCATCCGGAATATCAGATTTCGCAAGTGCCATAAGCATCTTTGCATCATCTCCGATCACCGTCACATCCTCAGCAAATGCGCCACCTGCAGCAGAATATGCCTTACTTATAAGTGATATATATTTCTTCTGCTCATCATCATCAAGAGTCAGAAAACGAGTAGAATCCGCTCCCTCAATCTCTTTTCCCTCATTATCAAAAATGGCATACGCCATACCGCTAAATGAGCAGTCCTTAAATTTGAATCTCTTTTTTATTTCTAATAATCCTGATTTTGTCATAATTCTTTATTTCCTCCATGAATTCTTCCATATACTTCAATCTGTGTAAGTGCAGGGAAGGGGCTTGGATCGTCTGCTTTTATTAGATTTCCAAGTGTAAGCCACTCTATACCCTTCTTTTTGATAGAAAAGATATGAGGCTTCTGTACCTTCTTTTCCATATCTACTGTATCTGAACTTCCATCAGAAAAGTTAAATGTTCCCTTTATCCACCAGTTATCATGCGGGAAGTCCGCCCTTGTATAAAGACGTATTTCTTCAATATCTACAGGATAACCAAATTCAACCTTGATAGTGGCATCATCCTGCCTATTAATCCCCCATGACTCATAAGGCCACTCACCATGAGACCTTGTCTCTATCACACCATCAATTGCATTCCTTGCAGCAAAAACAGCTTCTCCTCTTGTCTCAACATTAGCTGATGCATGAGGATACACCCCGGTAACTTCATGCTGATCGCAAGGATTAAGGCATAAGTTCCTGGTTGTTTCTACCTCAAAATCAAATGCCTTTCTTATAGAAACCAGGTGCCTGTTCCCTACAAAAGACATTGGATTATAACTGGTTTTCTTTTCATAAAAAGGGATCGTATACCTAAAAGAATCAGTAGTCACATAGATAAGTGATTCATCGATAGTCGGATCTATCTTGAGCTTATAAAAAGTTCCCGGCTCAAGCCCCTTAAAGTCTATAAAGTCATCTTTCCTATACTCGCCCTCCCAAGCAAGAACAACCTGATCTTCTGCTTCCTCCTGCGCCTTTATAACATCACCCCACGCGCCATGAACTTCAATCTTCATAAGCTCCTCCCATTCTCTCGTATCCCAATCTTCTCCACAAAATCGTTGATATCTACAGAAATACCTAAACCACACACATTTTATAATGACACAAATACGCGCTTTGCTATTATATCATACATATTTAATCTAAACTCTCTTTCCCAAATACTTCATACATGTTGAATATCACAAACTCAAACTTGTACATTTGAACTAAGACTTTGAATATTCCTGAGGCTGGCTGTTCATAAATGATTTTCTTGCCTTTGAAAAATATATTAAATTCAAGAGCGTGATAGATGGGATGATATATTCTGTTTGGGATTCATTTGTTTGAGTGTAGCGAGTTTATGAATCCCAGAATATATCATTCCAGATATCATGCCTTGAATTTTAGATATTTTTCATGGCAAGAAAATCATTTATGAACAGCCAGCCTCAGGAATAGGCGACCTCCTAGCCCTTTCAAATTACAGATTGCGAACGCGAATTATTTAGGACATAATTAAAAGCATCCATAACATTGAGGTACGTTTATATGAAGAATATCGCAGTTATTACTGGTGCAAGTTCAGGCCTTGGCGCTGAGTTTGCAAAGCAATTGTCTAAAGAAGGATATTATATCCTCTTGGTCGCAAGGCGAAAGGACAGGCTCCTTGAAATTCAAAAAGAGCTTGTATTTAAAAGCGAAATATTTACCGCTGACCTTTCTGAGAAAAAAGATATAAATAAATTGTGCGATCATATAGAAAATCTTCTTAGTGAAGATTCTGATAACAAACTGTCTGTTTTTATTAATAATGCAGGTTTTGGCCTTTCCGGAAACTTTACCGACTGCGATGAAAAGCGTGAGATGGAGATGGTAAATGTCAATATAAAAGCGCTCCATCGTCTGACCAAGCGTATGATTCCTCTTATGGATAAAGAAAGCGGCGGATATATTCTGAATATTGGATCATCTGCAGGGCTCCTGCCTGCAGGTCCGTATATGGCGACCTATTATGCAACTAAAGCCTATGTCGTGAGTCTCACAAGAGCTATCGCACATGAGCTTAAAGTTGAGGGAAGCAGGACTTATATTGGCGTTTTATGCCCGGGACCTGTTAATACAGAATTTAACGATGTAGCAGGAGTAGCTTTTGCCCTTAAAGGAATATCTGCGTCAGGCTGCGTATCTTACGCTATCAAAATGATGAAAAAAAGAAAGGTAGTAATAGTACCTACCCTTCGCATGAAGCTTGCATGTTCTTTATCAAAGCTTGTTCCATCAAATATTCTCATTCCTATGACTGCCCACCAGCAGCATAAAAAGATGGGTTAAGCAATAAAATACTTCCCGCACCTTTTTGGTATACGGGAAGTTATTTTTTTAATGCATCTTACCAAGGAAGTCCTTGATATTGGCCTGAACGTTGCCGTTAAAGATAGCAGATCCTGCTACGATAACATTAGCGCCTGCTCCGACAACCATTTCAACATTGTCTGACTTTATGCCTCCGTCTACCTCGATATCAAGGTCACGAAGTCCAAGTGTATTTAAGTGATTTCTAAGATCACGGATTTTATCTGTTGATGAGGGAATATAATTCTGGCCTCCAAATCCTGGCTCAACGCTCATGATAAGGATCATGTCTACATTTTTAAGATAGGGCTCGAGAACATCGATAGGTGTTCCGGGCTTTATAGATATTCCGGCTTTTTTGCCATAAGAATGGATAAGTTCGATAACTGCCCATGGATCGGGAGCTGCTTCCTGATGGAAGGTTATGATATCTGCTCCGACAGCAGCAAATTCTTTGATATATCTGATAGGATTAGTGATCATGAGATGAACATCAAACACCGCATCTGTAGCGTCCCTTATACTCTTGATAACGGGAAGACCAAAAGAAATCGAAGGAACGAACACTCCGTCCATAATATCTATATGGAGGTACTGTGCTCCGGCGGTTTTACAGTCCGCAATCTGTTTCCCAAGATTTTTGAAATCAGCTGATAAAATAGACGGTGCAAGAATGTTGTTCATAAAACTAATCCTTTCATTTGCTATATGCCGACAAACGTAATTATATGCCATCTTGAATCTAACATTCAAGGACATATATTGATGACTTTTTATTACTTTTTGCTGCTTTTTTGCAAAAAACGAATAGGACACTATCTAATTTAACTTAAATGTTTCGTCAAAATCACTTTAATCCAAGTTTGGCAGATACTTCTTTAAGTCTGTTTTCATACTGGTTCCAGAAAGTTACGCCTGTTTTATAAGGTTCTACATAGAATATCTGCAGTATATATCTTGCCGTATAGGTCTTTTGAGGATCCGGAACTTTAGAAAGAGCTTCTCCAGTCTTTTTACAAAAATCATGCCAGGAAACTACAAAATCCTCATATTGTGACAGGTTCTCTATGCCTATCCATTCTCTGAGCTTTACAGGATATCTTGAAGCCTTTGGTTTTGTACACTCATTAACCTGTAAAAAGTAGTGCATGCCCTTTTCATCATAAAGTCTTCCCATTGGAAAAAGGCGACAGTAACCGGGACGAAAACTATGGATTGAACAGCGGTTTTCTTCGTTTAAAAAGGCACATTTTTCCTCTTTTTCAGGATTATCTTCATCATAGGTTATGAGATTTGGAAGGATAAGATTATCAACTATTCTTATCTCTATCTCTTTTTCCATCATATCTTCAAAGCTCTTACCAAGACCTTTACATAAATTGTAGATATCATAAGGATCCAGAATTATAGAATCCCCTGTTATCCTGCAGCAATCACTGCAGCCCATACACTCATTACAGCCCACATTTACAAGATCGTCAGGCTTATATATAAATCCATCTGAAATATCTTCAAAATTTACATCTCTTATCATCTTACATAGCCTCTTTCATTATTTCGCTATTATTCATTACAAAAATCTACTTGAGGATAACAATTTAATAAATGCATTACAAAAATACCAAATCCTCTTTGTGCCTATTTTTTCTCTGTTTAGAGCCGCCTATTCTCCGAACTTTTCGCCTTTTTTTCTACCATATGCACAAAAGAATAGACACCCCTTATATGTTATAATATAACCACGTTTCGTCCCATTTACTAGAATTACTTGTTTTTTGTTTGTGTTTGAATTGTCTTGTGTCAGAGAGATACGGCCCAACAAATATTTCCGATCTCATCTCATATCGATTCATCCAAACTGTAACATGACTTAAGAGGTGAAAGTATGAGAAAAATCTTAGCAGTATTGTCTGTTATTATTTTAGTTGTCTTTTTTTCTGGAAACAGTACTACAGTCTATGCCGCAGGAAGCTACAAGGTTACCTTTATAGCCAACGGCGGAAGTGGTGAGATGAGCACCGCAGCCTTTAGTACTACTTCTGTTTCTACACTTCCAGCTAATAAATTTACAAGAACAGGTTACCGCTTCCGCGGATGGAATACCAACAGTAACGGCACAGGTGTAGGCTATGCCGATCAGGGCAATGTCATGTATACAGGTGTCGATAATCTTAAGCTGTATGCATCATGGGAACCTCAGGTTTACAAGATTTCTTTTGACGGTAATGGGGCCACATCAGGAAGCATGAATGACCAGCTTATAAGCTATGACCAGAACACTGCTCTTAGAGCTAACGGCTTCACCAAAGATGGCTACACCTTTGCAGGATGGGTTGATAACAACGGTACTGTATATGCTGACGGTCAGGCAGTTTCTAACCTTCGTAAATGCAACATGCGTTCTACCAAGCTTAAGACCATAAGCGCTGGTAAGCCAAGTGTATATACAAACTATTCATTTAAGAGCGTTCAGGGTTCAACCGTTTTCACGGAGAATTCTCATAAATACGTTGTATTTGCAGCATCTATCAATGATGCAAGCTACTACGCCGGCGACTTGTCTCATTATGAGACCAATCTGGTAAAATACGACCTTACTGCAGGTAAGACAGTAGCTACCGTTCATAACCTCTGGTTTGATCATGGTAATGCCATGTGCTACAACCCTGGTAACGGACACATTTATATCGCAGAGGGTGGTACTCGTCCCGGATATGCATCCGATATCATGGAAGTCGATTCCAACCTCAACTATGTAGCAACTCATCACATCGAAGGTGTAAGTAATGTTTATGCCATAGCCTACTATAACGGCGCATATTATGTAATGGGCAAGAACGATTCGGGTAAGGCATGCTTTTTCCTTGTGAATTATAATTTTGAGATTGCCGGATGGAAAGATGTAAGTGCCAACTACACTCAGGGCTACTGCATACAGGGAATGGCAGTTGACGGCAACTTCATCTATGCTATAACAGCCTGCTTCGATTCATATAACTGGAAGGGTAATCAGAAGGTTAACGTATTCACCATGTCAGGTGACTATGCAGGAACATGGTCTATCGATGTATCTAAAGAAGTTGAAGATATAAGTATTGATCCTTCAACAGGTAAGATTTACATATCAACCAATGAGGGAAGTAAGACCACTGTATATGAAACAGTATTCCCGAATGTAACACTGCATGCATCATGGATCAAGAATTGATTATGGAGATTAACATGATCAAGAAATTCACTACAACGCCAAAGACTGACGGCTTCCATATGCCCGGCGAATTTGAAAAACATAAAGGAACTGTAATGATCTGGCCTGTAAGACCCGGCTCCTGGCCATATGGCGGTAAAGAGGCTCAGAAGGTCTTTACTAAGATAGCCAAAGAAATCGCAAAGCACGAAGTCATGTACATGCTTACTGATAAGGAACATGCAGCTGATGCTGCCAAAATGCTTGATGCAGATATCATAGACGCATCAAACGGCGAAACAGCCACTGACACTTCTTTTAAAGAAGGCGCTTCCAATATACATGTTCTTGTGATCCCTACTGATGACAGCTGGGCAAGAGATGTTGGTCCAACTTTTGTTACTAACAAAAGAGGCAGTATAAGAGGTATCGACTGGAAATTCAATGCATGGGGCGGCGAGATTGACGGTCTCTACCCTGACTATGAAAATGATAATGCAGCTGCTTCAAAGATATGCGAAGCGCTTTCTTGCGACGTATACGATGCTCAGGACTTCGTCCTTGAGGGAGGCGCTATCCACTCAGACGGTGAAGGAACAGTTATCGTAACTGAGAGCTGTCTTCTTAGTAAGGGCCGTAATCCCAAAATGTCCAAAGAGAAACTAACAGATAGACTTTGCAACATGCTTGGAGCAAAAAAAGTTATCTGGATCCCTTATGGCATCTATAATGATGAAACCAATGAACATGTGGATAACATATGCGCTTTCACAAAACCAGGTGAAGTTGTTCTTGCATGGACCAATGATACAGAAGATCCCCAGTACAAGATGAGCGCAGCTGATCTTCAGGTTCTTATTAGTACTAAGGATGCAAAAGGCAGAAAGCTTAAGATACACAAACTTATGATCCCTAAAGAGCCTGTATGCATCAAGGAAGAAGAGCTTGAAGGTTATGAATTTGCAGAAGGCGAAGATACAAGAGAAGTTGGCGAAAGGCTTGCTGCAAGCTATGTAAATTTCTATATCTGTAACGGTGCTGTCCTTGTACCTCAGTTTGGGGATGTTAACGACAAGGCTGCAGTGAAAAAGCTTAAAGCTCTTTTCCCAGACAGAGAGATCGTAGGTATTCCTGCAAGACAGATAATAGTAGGCGGCGGCAACATCCACTGCATAACACAACAGATACCTGAAAAATAAGGTTGGAGACAATTAATATCACCATTCTTTGAGAGGTCAAAATGAGAAATATAACAATTGCTACATGTCAGATGCAGATGAGCTCTAACGTTAATGAAAATATTGCAAAAGCAGACAAGCTGGTTCGCGAAGCTGCAGAGAAAGGTGCTAACGTAATCCTTCTTCCTGAGCTTTTCGAGCGTCCGTATTTCTGCCAGGAGCGCAGATACGATTACTACGAGTATGCTACTCCCCTTGAAAGTAACCCTGCTGTTAATCACTTTAAGAAAGTAGCTAAGGAACTCGGCGTAGCAATGCCTATAAGTTTTTATGAAAAGGACGTAACTGTCCTTTATAACTCTATCGCTATGATCGATGCTGATGGAAGTATACTTGGAGTATACAGAAAGACTCATATTCCGGATGATCATTTCTATCAGGAGAAGTTCTATTTCACTCCAGGGAACACCGGATTCAAAGTCTGGGATACTAAATTTGGAAAAATAGGAGTAGGCATCTGCTGGGATCAGTGGTTCCCGGAAGCTGCCAGAAGCATGGCTCTTATGGGAGCTGAAATACTTCTGTATCCAACAGCCATTGGTTCAGAGCCCGTTCTTGAAACAGACTCCATGCCTCACTGGCGCCGCTGCATGCAGGGTCATTCCGGATCAAATCTTATGCCCGTTGCAGCAGCAAACCGCATTGGAACAGAATCCGTAACACCTTGTATGGAGAATAATAATCAGTCTTCTTCACTTAAGTTCTATGGTTCATCTTTTATAACAGATGGAACCGGCGCTATAATCGCTGATGGATCAAGAGATAAGGAAGAAGTTCTTACAGCGACTTTCGATCTTGATGAGCTTTATGAAATGCGAATGAGCTGGGGAGTATTTAGGGATAGAAGGCCTGAATGCTACAGATAATAGCTATCCACCACCTAAAGGTGATGGACTTGTAACTACAAAATGTATAAAACAAATACCCGCATAACATGCATCTGATCATGTTACGCGGGTGTTTTTATAAATAATATACATTTTCAAATCATAGATTCAAAATTCAAAAACTGATACTCTACTAATAATTCATATTTCAAATTTAGCAGTTACGAATTAATGCTTCTCTCATATGCAAACATATACTGCTGCATTATGCCGCCATAAGGACGATATGCCTCAATCGGAAAGTCATTCGGGTAATATCTGTCCCTTATCTTATTCATCCAAACATCTATTGGGAACGAATCCAGCCTATTAAAGCCAAAAAGCATGGTGCAGTTTGCAACCTTCTTACCAACTCCATACAGTGAGCACAGACTGTCAAAAAGCTTATCATCACTAAGCTCTTTCCATTTATCAAGATCTACTGCTCCATCTGCCACGGCATGCGCTGCCTTATAAATATATGCTGCGCGGTAGCCAAGACTGCAGGCAGATAGGTCACTTTCAGATAATGCGGCAAGTTCTTTTGGCGTCGGGAATGCATAGAGCTTCTCTCCGTCTATTTCACCTATAACCTTGCCTGCTGCCTTACAGATTTTCTCTACAGATGCCTTGATCGCCGGGATATTTTTCCTTTGAGATATGATGAACGTAATGAGCGTCTCCCATGGATCCTGCTTTATTATACGAATTCCATCGCATATGGAGGCGGCCCTTTTAAGATACTCATCATCTTCCGGAATTCTTTCGATTATTTTCCCATAGTCTGTACCAAGGTCAAAATAATCCTTCCAGATATTGTCAAAGTCACTGTCTGAGCAGTCCATGGTTACAGACCCTGTCTCCAGATCCTGCTCTATATTAAGGATCTTACCAAATGCGACTATCCTGTATTTATAATCTGATATTCTGTTCCACCTGAAGCACTGTCCACTGTCTGCGATCTGCTCAAGGTCGAACTGTGATGGGGTAATAGTTTTCATCCAAAGCTCCAATTATTCTTTAATAAGCAGCTGAAAACGTCATATTTTCAGCTGCTGTTATTTATTACGATAATCTCATTTTAAAATCTTCATAGCCAAACTTCTTGATAAGTCTTACATCGCCCTTTTCATCCATGGCACATATTGATGGCAGGCACATTCCGTTAAAAGTGTTGTTCTTGACCATGGAATAGATAGCCATGTCTTCAAATATAAGCCTGTCTCCAACATGGATCTCTTTGTCAAAAGAATAATCGCCTATGATATCACCTGCAAGACATGTACAGGATGATAGTCTATAAGTATATTTCTTCTCATCCGGTTTACCTGAGTCCCTAAGCGGCGGACGATATGGCATCTCAAGTACGTCAGGCATATGGCATGCCGCAGAAGCATCAAGTACCAGTATCTTAAGGTCATTATCAACTATATCAAGAACCTCTGTTACAAGGTATCCTGCATTTAAAGCTATTGCTTCGCCAGGCTCAAGGTAAACTTCCACGTTATATTTTTCTTTTATACTCTTAACGCAGCCAATAAGCTTTTCAATATCATAGTCAGCACGGGTAATGTGATGGCCACCTCCCATGTTGAGCCACTTGATCTGAGGAAGAGATAAGTACTTACCAAACTTCTCTTCTACAGCCTTAAGCGTAGTCTCAAGGTCGTCGCTGTTCTGCTCGCAAAGGGTATGGAAATGAAGTCCGTCAACATATTTAAATACGTCTCCGTACTCCTCAAGGCCTTTTTCAAATGCTGAAAGTGTGATTCCAAGTCTTGACCCTTTCGCGCAAGGATCATAGATGGCATCTTCCTGAGTTGAACACTCGGGGTTTATGCGAAGGCCTATTCCAGTATATGAAGGCTCATTAGCGCTTTTAGATCTACTTTCTTGATCTTTATGGATATCAGCTACGATCTTTCCATATTTACCAAGCTGAGCAAAAGAGTTAAAGATAACATGATCACATATATCTGCTATCTCTTCTATTTCATCAGGTTTATATGCAGGTGAAAAAACGTGATTCTCAAGCCCCATTTCTTCATGCCCCAGTCTTGCTTCAAAAAGGCCACTTGCAGTAGCGCCAGATAAATATTCTTTTATAAGAGGATATTCACAAAATGCAGAAAAAGCTTTCTGCGCAAGAAGGATGTGACATCCTGCTTTTTCTCTAACATCCTTAAGAATTGTCAGATTATCCTTTAATTTCTTTTCATCAATTATATAAGAGGGAGTTGGTACATTATTAAAATCCATGGTTAACCTCGTATTTTAGTCTATTTACGTCAAAAAACCTTACCCCATATTATAACATGAGTTCCTTAATATATTTAGAAATCCTTGTTTTCAACCTGTTTGCATTTATGTTATATAGTGTATCAAAACGCTTTTATCTATTTTTTCCAAACGCATTACCAATTACCTGTATTCTTTTTGTAGATTATTTATATTGTAATCACATAACCCGATGTGTATAATTCCGTTTTGTGTGTTAACGAAAAACAAATAAAAGGCAAAGCAGACGAAAGTCTGTGACGCAAAACTACAGGGGCTTTAAAATGTCAGCCAGTTGCATTTATAATGAATCTGAAATCGTGATCACTTTCAGACATTTAAGCACGTAGACATTGGTCCTTCGTGCTTATTTTTATGAATGAGGTTACAAATGAAGAAATCTAAATTCTCTTTTATTGGAAAATTGTGCGGCGCAGCACTCCTTATGCTGATTGCTATGTCTATTATAATTACTGCCGTAGGAGTGTCTATGGTCGAGAAGGCATACTATGACTCTTTTGCCGAGGAGCTGCATATATCTGCACTACAAGTATCTGAAATGGCAGGTCAATGGCAAGGCGACTGGTCACTTAATTCTGACAACGACCTTATGAAGGGCGATGTAGCCATTCATGACATCTTCCAAAACCAGCTGGATTCACTTAGCGAAAAAACCGGCATATCTTATACAGTATTCTTCCAAAATGTCAGAAAAATAACAACTTTGACTGATTCAGATACAGGCCTTCGTATGGAAGGTACCACTGCTTCTGAAGCAGTAACCAGCACTGTTATAAGCGGCGGCAGCGAATACCTTTCTACAGATCTTGAGATTGGTGGCAACAGCTGGTATGCATATTATCTTCCTATCAGAAACTCTGACGGATCAGTAGTTGGAATGATCTTTGCAGGAAGATCTACAGATGATGTAGCTGCTAGTATAGCTTCTGCAGCCAGAAGAATGAGTATAATAAGTGGAATAATCCTTTTAGCAAGCTTTGCTATTGGCTTAACTATGCTGCTTGTATCCAAGAGAATAGTTAAAGATGTCGTAAACGGCCTTGAAAAGCTTGGTAAAGGCGATCTATCTGCCTCATTTGAAGAAAAGAACATAAATCGTAAAGATGAGTTTGGTGACATAGTTAGAAGTGCAGATACTCTTAAAAATAAGCTCAACGAAGTCATCTCAGCAACACTTAATCTCTCCGGAGAAGTTACAAAGTCAGGCGATAACCTCTCCACATCCGCTCAGACAGCTTCACACGTATCCAGCCAGGTAGCTGAAGCTGTTGGAGATATCAGTAAGGGTGCTGTATCTCAGGCTGAAAGCGTAGAAACATCTGCTTCTAATACTAACGAAATGGGCGATAGCATAGATGAGATCGGCGTAAGCGTAGAAGACCTTTCAAGTGCTACAACTCAGATGCTCACTGCTGCCAAAAGAACAGTAGAAGCCCTTGACGGCCTTATGGAACAGAACAAGACTGTTATGGCTTCAATGATGGATATCGACGCTCAGATCAAAGCTACCAACAACGCTGTTAAGAAGATTGCTGATGCATCTCACTCTATCACCGAGATATCAAGCCAGACTAACCTATTGTCACTTAATGCTTCTATCGAAGCTGCAAGAGCCGGTGACTATGGTAAGGGATTCGGCGTAGTTGCTAATGAGATAGGTCTTCTTGCACAGCAGTCAAGTACAGCTGCTACAACTATCAATGAGATAGTAGAAGATCTCGTAACAGACTCTACTAAGAGTATGGAAATAATAGAAGAACTAAATGCAGCCTTCAATGAGCAAAGCTCCCAGCTTACAAGCACAAAGTCTGATATGGACGGCGTTGTAACAGGAGTAAACAGCGTAGAGCAGAACACCCAGACAATATCTGATAAGGTTAATATGCTCAACTCTTCCAAGGCTCAGCTTATCGACCTTATTGCAGAGCTTTCTGCTATATCTCAGCAGAACGCAGCATCTACAGAAGAGACCAACGCTTCTATGGAAGAGCTCAATGCTACATTTGCACTTATCAGTAACTCAGCATCAGATCTTAAGGATCTTGCAGATTCACTTAACCAGAAGATGAATTTCTTCCAGCTTGCAACTGAATAACGCAGATAAATAATTTCAAAAGGCAGAATGAGTTTAATGTTCTCATTCCGCCTTTTGTATTGCGATTTTCTGACATTCGCATCAATAATATTCACATTAATGTTTTATGTACAAAATCAATATTCCGGATACTTATCAGGGCTTATAGACCAGCCGTCCTGATACTTGACTGTTACATACAGATCTTCATCCTCGCCATCAAGGAAAACATAGCAGTAGCCATCTTCGAATTTATCTGTGATATCAACTACCTGATCCATGAAATACAGGATAACTCTACCGTCATCATAGTATTCCACGTCAACATCATTAACAAGGTCTGCCAGTAACTCTTCCTCTGTAAGAGGTCTTTCTGTTCCATCAGGCTCTATCGCTATTCCTCCGCCTCCGGATTCTCTTATATTACCATCTTCATCTGTATATTCCATTGTGTAATTACCAGCACCGTCAAATTCTATGGTAGCTGTTGTCTGATCACCATGGATCCAAAGCTGGATGATTCTCTGGATACCTCCAACATTAGCTGCATATGCTGTTCCTGATAATGCAATAACTGCAAGACATATTGCAGCTGCTGCCACTACGTTCTTTATTACTGCTTTCCTCTTTAATATAGCCATTTTTTCATCCTCCAATGAAAAGTCGCAGGAGGTCTGTAATGCAGAGAAAGCTTTTTTATAATTATCTCTATTGCTCATCTTCCCATCCCTCCTTAAGTGCGTCTTTAAGCATTGCACGACCGCGCGATAATCTTACCTTTATATTGCTTTCTGAAATCTTTAAGATCCTGGCTATCTCTTTGACGCTGTAGTCTTCATAGTAAAAAAGGTGAACTACAACGCGGTACTTTTCGGGCAACTTCATAACTTCTTCGAATAGGTCCCTACTTTCCGGCGTTTCAAAAGATAGAGTTTCTATATAGTCTTCCAATGGTACTCCATTCCTGTGCCAGAAAGATGCCTGAATATTTTTGGCTTTATTGATTGCCACTCTGAGTAGCCATGCGCGAATATGCTGCTCACTGTCAAAGTTTTTGCGTGTCATGTAGTACTTTAGAAATGTATCCTGAACAACGTCTTCTGCATCGCTTGCATTCTTGCATATACTAAATGCCGCGGCATAGACATTATTCTTGTACATATTCATTAGTTCCTGTACAGGTAGTCTCATGTTGTCCCTCATTTCTGAGTATTTTTAGGTTTTAAGTACTTCAAATAAGGCCTTATATTATTATTACAGTTGTGGAGTCCAAAAGGTTACAAGATTGAAGAAAATATTTTTAAAATATATATGTCCTTTACATCTCTTCTGGACACTCTATACCGAGAAGTCCACAGCATTCGAATACGATCTGTGAGGTCACATATACCAAATAGAGTCTTGCCTCTTTGGTCTTTACATTTTCTTCTTTTAGAATCGGACACTCCTGATAGAACTTATTAAAATCAGTACACAGGCTTATCAGGTAACGTGCGACAATGGAGGGCTCGTAACTTTCTGCTGCGACGTTAACTGCCTTTTCATATCCGCCAATAGTTTTAATAAGAGCAAAAGAAATATCATCCGTAAGTGCCTGACAATCCGTTAATGTACACTGCAGTTCTTTTCCATATTTACGAAGCACACTTTTAGCGCGGGCATAAGTATATTGAACATACGGTCCTGTTGTGCCATCAAAGCTTAGTACTTCTTTCCATGAGAAGTTGATGTTCTTTATACGCTGGTTAAAAAGGTCATGGAAGATAACTGCGCCTATACCAACCTTCTTAGCAATTTCACCCTTATTCTCGAGCGATGGATTCTTTTCTTCGATAAGCTCATATGCACGTTTGACAGCTTCGTTCAATATATCCTCTGCATATATGATATTTCCTGTACGTGTCGAAAACTTCTCGCCATCAAGACTTACAAGTCCATAAGGTACATGAACAAGATCCTTATAATAATCGAGACCCATAAGCTCAATAGCCTTAAATACCTGCTTGAAATGAAGTGACTGCTCAAGCCCTGTCACATACAGACATTTATCAAAATCATACTTTTCTTTTCGATACAATACAGCTGCTATGTCACGTGAATGATAAATAGAACTTCCATCTTTCTTAGTGATCATACAAGGTGCCATGTCATATTCAGAAAGATCTATTACGTTTGCGCCCTGACTTTCTATAAGGAGATTTTTCTCTTTTAGAAGTTCAACAAGCGCTGGGACTTTCTCACGGTAGAAGCTCTCACCTGTATATGAGTCAAAAGAAATTCCGAGCATATCATATACACGCTCAAATTCTACCATGCTGATGTCCTTGAACCACTCCCAGATTGAAAGAGCTTCTTCATCTCCATGTTCCATGGCTACGAACCAGCTGCGAGCTTCATCCATAAGTTCAGGATGTTCTTCTTTTTCATTATTGAATTTCACGTAAATATCAAGAAGCTCCTGAATGCCATTTTTCTCAACAGCCTCTTTACTGCTCCATTTCTTATATGCAACGATCAGCTTACCAAACTGAGTTCCCCAATCGCCAAGGTGATTGATACGAACAACGTTATATCCAAGCTTGTCATAGATCTTATACAAAGAGTTACCTATAACTGTTGTACGAAGATGTCCAACGTGGAAATTCTTGGCAATGTTTGGAGAAGAGTAGTCCATGCATACTGTCTTCTTCTCTCCAATCTTTTCTACGCCGTGATTACCATCTGCTGCCTTGGTTAAGGTATTCTCTACAAAGAGCTTTCGATTAACAAAAAGGTTGCAGTAACCTCCAACGCAGATTACTTCATCAAGCCCCAGTTCTTCCTTTTTCTGTTCTAATCCGTTTTTAAGATCTGAAGCAATTACTGCAGGATTTTTATGCAATATCTTTGCAAATACAAAACATGGAATTGCTATATCTCCCATTTTGCTATCAGGGGAGTCTCAAGTATTACAGAGCTTTCGTTTGAGCCTTGTATAATGCCCTCTGATAATTCATCCTCTGTGCCTGTTAATCCTAGAATTTCTTCAACAGCTTTACTAATTTCTTCTTTCATGTCATATTCCTTCCTATAATTTCTATGAGTTTTACTTTAAAGCTCTCGCTTTTTTATCTAAAAATGAATGTACTTCCCAATATGTTTTAGAACTGAATAATTTTCCTACTCTAATCGATAGGTATTTCATTTTTTGAATAAAAAAAGAACCGCAATAGATTTAAAGCAATCTGCTAAATCAATTACGGTTCTGCTCATATTACTTATTAACAGCACCGCACGGCAACAAGACATACGCTCCTGTAACCATGCGGATAAATGCGATAGTTACAAGAACTTATGTCTCCTTGCTCTGCGTCTTAAGCTGTTTGTCAGTAATAATAAATTCATACGTATATTTCCTTAATTTTTGTAATGAAAACAATATACATTACATACGATAAAGTGTCAATTCACTTTTTCCAAACACTCTTACTTATTTCAAATACGCCATCGTGATATGGACCTTCTCCTGTGAAAAAGGTTTCAAATCCGCACTTTTCCAATACGCGGCCTGATGCTTTATTTTCAAGAAGGCGGATTCCATAAACTTCTGAAACGCCGACTTTATCTGCCATAACAGGCAGGAATGCACTTACTGCCTCTGTAGCATAGCCTTTTTTAGTATACTGCTTTGCTACATGGTAACCGATCTCCCACTTTCCATCACCGATCGGAACAAGCTGAACATAACCTATGTTCTTGTCATCTTCTTTGGTGATGAGCGCGTAGATAAGTGGTCCTTCAGTAGAGCCATACTGAGACATTATAAACTCTATGGTTTCCTGCGCATCTTCCAGTGTTTCAAAAACTTCATCCGGAACGAATCTTCTGATATCCTCATCCAGAGAGTTCTTGTGGACATCCAGCGCCATGTCCATTGTCATTTCTGTTATTTTTAATCTGTCTGTTTCTAATAGAATATTACTCATTAGTCCTCCTGTTCTTTTGTTAGGATTCATCTGAGCTTACTTATTCTTGTTTTTATTTTAAGCTCAGACTACTGAGCAATTACATATCTGGTCATACCAACAAACTCCTTTCAGATCCTAATATATTGATATTAACACTTGAACGTTTTATAAAACAATCTCATCTTTATTTCTAAACAAAGTTGAGAAAGCATGTCATATCAACTTTGATTAGAAAATATTGTTTTATCTACTGACAATGAATTTCTCGATAATTTTTGCTGTTTCGGAGGGCTTAAGCTCTGTATTATCTATAAACATTTTCAACTTATGTGTAACTTCTTATCTTTTGAGTTAAACAGTTCTATCTCTGGAAGTTTTTCCCAAAATTATTCCAGAAGAACCTGTACTCTTCATTTCTTGCAAAAACAAAGGCGTAATGGGAGTTTCTTTTTTCTTGCTTTAGATATTTCAGATATTCCTGCTGATAAGGTACAGAAAATGTATGATTCTTATAAATGACTATCAGTGGGAGATCCGAAAAATCCTCAGCGCCGGAATCCACCGGCTCATCAGTGTCTATGCTAATGAGCCGCAGTGGAATCCTGACAAGTTCTGACATAAAGTATTCTGAATAATCAGGAACATCTTCATCCATCGAGCTAAGATAAGTCCGTACCCATTCTTCTCCAAGGCCCTGTGATGCATAATTCTCTGCTGAAGTGATAGTGGGTGAAAACATGGGTAGATTCACCTTTTTACCATAAACAAGTTTCTTGATAGTCTCCGGTGAAAGGTAGAATTCTTCAGCTATTTCCATTATAGAGTGACCGGCAGAATAACGATTGCATATCATGGCGTTACGCTTATTCAGCCTGTCACGATAGCCGGATGCTTCACCCCATCCCTTGGCTGATTCCTGCTTAGGGATATATATCACTTTTCCTTCTGCATACTTCTGAACTTCTTTTAATAGTTTTTCAGGAAGTATATTCTTGGCGTTTTCATATTTCATCTAATAGTTCCACGCTTTTCTTATAATTTTGCCATGCGTCCTTCTAAGGCATTAAGGGATTTAACGATAGACTCGCATGATTCAAGATCATCAATTGATGCGTGCCATCTAAGTGTAACAATTCCCTTGTAATATGCCATGCATAAGAAACGCTCTTTGAAATTATCAATCTTTATATTCTTTTTCTTAGCATACTCATAGAGCTTTTCCGGTACCAGGAGATATGGCTTGTTAAGATCAAGGATTGCAAAATCCATCATGAAATCCATGATTCCGGCTCTTCCCCAATCTGCACAGTATGTCTTTCCATCATCGCCTACGATCATATTGCAAAAGAAGGTGTTATTGTTTGCAAGGTATCTCTGGCCTTCACAAAATGGTACATACTTAAGAGCTTTTTCTGCAATCTCGTTATAGTAGTCTTCCTCAAGGAAAGTTGTTCCGAACATTTCCTTCCAGTTCTTCCAATAACCATCTTCAGGTTCTTCTACCATATCTGCACGGATAAACTCTTCCAGTGTTTTGTAAGGAGCCTTGTTGTTCTCATCAAATTCTCCGTAACCTTCCACTGCAGATACATCAGTAGCAGCGATCTCGAAGATCATATCAAAAAAGTTCTCATAGCACTTCTCAAATTCTTCAGGTGAAAGCTCACCAGCTTTTCTGCCCTTGGGGCTCATCTCTATTTTTTCTTTAGTAAGGTTTCTGATAAAAATGTCTCTATTCATGTTGTTGTCCTCATCTATTTGCTTTGTGTAATGTTTGTAGTTTCCTGAATTGATGTAGCAAGCTTCATCAATTCGAACCATTAGTCACTCGCTTTGCTCGCGACATGAGGTTTTGTATCAGCGCTTTTACAATTATGATAATATCAGCAGTAGCGCTGTATTCAAATAGAGAGAATCGTTATAACTGAATTATACCTATTTAGGCTTATTCATTTGTTAATACTCCCTACACTAAGTCTCTTATTTCAAATACTCCCTGCACTTATCAAAGTGCATTCCAGAGAAGTTATTTACTCTAGCTATTACATCATCTACTTCATCTATTTTGTACCACTTGTGATCATCTACCTCTATAGAATCAGTAAACTCTGCTTTATTTACATAGGCTATGAACCCTATCATGATTAGCTGCTTCGGCTCAAAGTAATAGCTAGAAACATACTGGCATTTTGTAACTATCTGTCCTGTTTCTTCTTTTACTTCTCTGGCAACAGCTTCTTCTATGGTCTCTCCCTCGACCATATAGCCCGATACAACTGTCCACTTGTCCTCAGAAATATAGTTCTGCTTTAATAGAAGTATCTCATTAAATTCGTTCACAACCAGGACTTCAACAACAGGAATGGGATTTCTTCCATAGATTCTTTTACAGGACGGACATATCTTGCAATCGTCATCTCCGCATTTTATATATTCAAGTTCGTGTCCGCACTCTGCACAATATTTGAAAAGCATTGCTTTTTCCTCCCCCATTTTATGTACGATTTCGACAACTTTCTCATCATAGTTATTAATAATAATAAACGATGCCCTTAGGGCATCGTCAATACTCAAAACATATCAAACTTTCCATTCTTTCTTGCAACTCTTTCAGCAAATCCAAAAATAAAATACGTCAGCAAAGCATATACTGTACCGGTAAGAATCTCTGCCGCAATTAATACATAGAACTCTTTTATATCTCCTTCGAAGAGCTTATCCATAGCTGCGATAGCTTTTGTAAGTGGCATCATCTGTGCAATAACTTGCCCTGCCAAGGGAAGGTGACTTACCGGAAACTCGGCTCCTGTAAAGATCATAAGCAAATAGCTTACAACGTTTAATATAAGGTGCATACTGTCTGTCATAAGCCCGAATACTGATATAAAAAGTCCAAAGCTTGCAGCAGATATCATTGCAATAATGATCGCCAACGCTACAAGCGGCATATTCACACCTGAAAAATCAACGCCAAACAAAAGGCTTCCAACGACCAATCCGCAAACTGATGAGCATACTGCAAAAAGAGCCGGAAACACACCGCTTGCCAGTATCAGTGACATCTTTGAACATGGAGATGCGATAATAGACCTAAGCCTCCCACAATATCTTTCACTGACAAACACTCTTCCAAGTCCAAATATACACGCATTCGTGCAGAGCAGGAAAGCATTTCCTATAACCCAGTTAGTCAGGTTAGATGTGTTAAAACTAAAGGTTGCAATAAGGCAGTAAAAGATAAGCGTGATAAGCGGATATCCTATCTGCATAAGGACGAATTCCTCTGCCTCAAATGCTGCACTTCTCCCTTTATGGTAAAGATAAGCCTGATCCCAAAAACGTCTAATCATTATGCCACCTCCAGTGTTGCTGATATTCGAACACGCCTGTCTATTTTCTTGTAAAGAAGCGCTGAAAATATGGCATAAATAAAAGTAAGTCCCATAAGTGCTCCTAATTTTTCAAAGAAAAGTGCAGTGTCCGTTACTCCCCATACAGCCATTCTCATTAGTTCAACTGCATACGTTGGTGACAAAGCATAGCTAATGATCCTAACTCCGGATGGTAATACTGATACAGGGAATACAAAGCCGCAAAATAGAATTATGGGAATTTCTATACAATTCATATATAGTTCCGTTTTTCTTGATAAAGTCAGGATACAAGCTACCATGGATGAAATCACGATAAAAGAAATGATTGCAGCAAATAAAGCTATAAGAAAATATACAGGACTAACTAACTGCAAAGGTATTCTAAACAGAATCCTTGCAGTGATCAGTGATATTACCATAGTTAGCAGTGACATTAAAGTGTTTCCAATTATTTTTCCCAGGATAATTGCAGGAAAAGTGGCCGGTGCTGCAAAGATAAGCGCCAGTGTCCCACTGAATCTTTCTCTATTAATATCTCCAGCAGATGAAAAACAGATACACCCCCAAAGCCCCATAAGTCCTGCTCCCAATACGACATATGCCATGTAGTTGGTCTCACCGGAATCTCTATACATTTCGTATAGAAGTATTGTATTGAGTATAGGATTAGCTATCAGGCAGAATCTAAACATAGGCCTTGCAAATGACTGTTTCATCTGGACGAACATAGTACTTATGATCACTCTGATCATGCGGACACCCCCTTTACAAGTTCAACATAAGAATCTTCCAAAGAGGCATAGCTTCCCTTTATGCTCTGTGGGGTTCCTTTAGCTATGACTTTTCCCTTATTTATTATCACCAGACGGTCACACAGTTCCTCTACCTCTGCAAGATTATGGGTGGTCAAAAGAACTGTTTTCCCATCTTCCTTGAGTCTTCTAATAATATCTCTGAGCATTCTGGCACCTACAGGGTCAAGGCCAACTGTGGGTTCATCCATAAAGAGGATCTCCGGATCGTTGATAAGTCCTCTTGCTATCTGGAGTCTTTGTATCATTCCCTTTGAATAGGTTTCTGCCAGGTCATCAGCCCTGTCTTTTAGATTTACAAGCTCAAGAATTTTATCAATACGTTCATCCTGTTTCTTCTTCGGGATGAGATACAAATTGGAAAAATACCTGAGGTTATCTCTTGCGGATAGTCTTCTATAGACTCCCATCTCTCCCCCGAAGATAAAGTTTATTCTGGATCTGATCTTCTTTTCTTCTCCAAAAGCTTTGTACCCTAAAACCTCACACTTACCGGATGTTGGAGCAAGTAGTGTTGTAAGCATTTTTATGGTAGTTGTCTTTCCGGCTCCATTTTGTCCAAGAAGGCCAAAGATCTCTCCTCTTTTGACGTCAAAAGATATTCCATCTACTGCCTTAACAACCTTCTTTTCTCTTCTTAACAGTCCTTTTTTACTGACAAATTCTCTTTTTAGATCTTCAACACAAATTACCTGTTCCATAAACACCCTCCTTGTTTGTTCTATATGCATCGAATTAGATTATAATAGAAATATAATAAAAGTCAATAAAAAAGCGAAGCACTATATCAAATGCTTCGCTTTAACCTCTTTATTATTCTTTTTAACTTACAAATGGGCTCTCAAATTATAGATTAAAATCTTCTTTGACCATCTTTAATACCTCTTTTAGCCTGTTGCTTGATAAACCATAGTATTTAGAGGTCTTTACCGGTTCTTCCGTTATGAGTCCGCTCTCTTTAAGTTCGCTCATATGATGTGATATCGTTGAAGGTGCAAGCTGCATCTGCTTAACTATGTCCTGCCCTTTCATAGGTCCGTTTTTAGATAAGAGCTTAAGTATCTGATATCTGGTCTCATCAGATAATGCCTTAAGTGCTGCGACGGTATCTTTAGTATCCTTTTCCTCTTCTCTGATACTGCAGACAAGAATCTGTTTATTATGCTTTGTTCCATTTTCATAGAATAATCTGAATGATCTTCCGGGTATCAGCAATGAAGGAACAAAATAAAATGTTTCGTATGGCCCGCGGTTTTGAAAAGTCTTTCCCATGATTTTCTGAGATATTTCGAGAGGATCACCTTTACCTAAAGCTGCAGCCACATTTTTCTTAAATGATTCAAGTTCTCTACTACGCTCATCTATAGCACCCTTAAGAGATGGTGTATCCATTTCTTTTGCCAGCTCAAAGTACTCTTTGATAAATCTGGTATTTTGTCTGATGAAAGTTGAAAGCCCCAGATAGCTCGGGCAGCGATCCTGTACCTTTGAATATAATGCATCCAGTGCTGCATCGTCGCTAAGCGCATGCAGGATCTCTTTTTGGCTTATCTTGTTATAACTCCATCCTGCCATTCTGAATATTCTTTCATCTTCAGGCATAGACACAAGGTGTTCATAGAATCTTTTTGCAGAAAAAGAGTCATCAAACACATCAAGAAGTATATCGAATAGGTCAAACAGATATAGCTCTTTTACCGCTTCATAAGTTTCAAATAAAAAATGATAACGGCGTCTCCACTCACTTACCTGCTTCTCACCATAGATATTCGAACACTCATTATGCATGTCTTCGCCACCAAGGAGGCTAAAGACTCCAAAGATCGGCTCTATATCAGAAGGATACGCAAATATGCAGTTCTTAGCAATTTCTTCAAATGGCACTTTGATTCCTCCATGTGCTTTTTCTATATTCATCGAAATAGATTATATCATATAATGAGAATAAACTTTCACGTATGCTGATATGTAATACATGCTTTTTCTTTGCTACACTTTACTTACAGCTGAATACAATATTATTGCAATAATAGAAAAGAGAAGATCATGAATAATTTGGGGACAAAAATTAAAGAACTAAGAGTTGCAGAAAATCTGACGCAGGAAAAGCTTGCAGAAGAACTAAATGTTTCATTTCAAAGTATCAGCAGATGGGAAAACGGGATATCGACACCTGACATAAGTCTTATCCCTGTTATAGCCCGCTACTTTGGTGTATCGACCGATCACTTGTTCGGTCTTGAGGATGAAGAATCTGAAATTACAAAGTCAGAGTTTGAGCAAAGATATCTGAATTTTAGAAAAGACGGAGACCTTGATGGTGCATATGAAGTGATGCTTGAAGCAAGAAAGATGTTTCCACGAGACCTGCATTTCTGTACTAATCTTGCAGAAGTTATGGATCTATTCGAAGGCGGAAACAGTATGCAGGTATCTCTTTACCGTGATAAGAACTTCTCTGAGCAGATACGTATGCTGTGCCAGAGAGTTGTTGACGAGAGCAAAGATGAGACAGACCGTTCCAAAGCACTTGCTCTGTTATCTACCTATTACATGAAATCTGGTAATACAAATGAAGCTATAAAAATTGCAAACAGCATGACAGATATCCTTCATTCTAAAGAAGTACTGCTTGGAGAAATTCTGTCTGGAAACGATAAGAAGAAACAGCTTCAGGATAATATCTTAAATATGGCAAATTATATTTCTGATATACTTGTGAAAATTGCTTTTCAAAAAGAATATGGATTCACTACTTCCATGTCGCCTGAAGAGAAGCTTGCATATATTGAAGCTGCAAACACCATTCTCATGATTATCATTCCAGATGGTAACTACTTTGAATACTCACGAAAGCTCGGTTGGAACTATAGGCGAATAGCTGAACTTTACACCATGATGGATCAGAAAGATAAAGCTATAGAGTATCTCCTTAAAGCAGAAAAGATGGCAGCTTACTATGATTCACTTGATAAGGAGAAAGTATACAAGTTCACATCACCATTCTGTGACCTCGCTACAAGTGACATGACAAGAAACGGAAAATACTTCTCTGGCACAGAAACAGAAATGCTTTCATATCGCCTCGATGAATTAAAGGAATATTTTGGAGATAATGAACATTTCAATAAACTACGAAAGCGCATGGGTGAGAATCATATCAATATTTAATAAAACCTCACAAATATAGTTTTTCACTAATACCTTTTATATTCCTGAGAATGCCAGTTAATAAATGAGTTTTTGGTCTTTGAAAATTATATTAAATTCAAGAGCTTGATAGATGGAATAATATATTCTTGTTTGGGATCCACATGTTTGAGCGAAGCGAGTTTGGATCCCAGAATATATTATTCCAGATATCATGCCTTGAATTTTATATAATTTTCATGACCGAAAACTCATTTATTAACTGGCATTCTCAGGAATCCTCAAGCAATAAGGAAATTACATATGTGCGCAATCATTTATCTTTGCGTATATTTGTTTTCTTGTCGAGAAGATATCCTATTCCACTTCCTGTCAGCACGCCGCTAATGGTTCCGGCCCACAGATTCGAGAATGTGATACCAATGATAAAGCCGGCAATCATACCAAGGAACATATACAGTCCCATCCATGAAGTTTTCTGCTTGTTCATGGAGTATTGATCGTAACCATCCTTAAATTCGCGGTAGACATATCCTGCCTTTTCGATACCCTTGATCCAGTCTTCATTTTCATGATCGCACTGAGTTCTGATAGTTCCAATCTCAGGATCTCTGAAAACAAACCTTGCCATCATAAAGAAGATTTCCTCTATATATTTGGGTTCTTCATATTCTGGAAGAAGCTCTACAAATATCTTTACTTCACCCTTGAATTGAGTATCTTCAAAATGAATATTTCCAACATCTTTCTGATTCCCGTCTTTTAATGAAATTGTCCACTTCCCCAAGTATTCTTTTACATCACAGGGCATCAATTTAAAGTGTCTGGTTTCAATCGGAAAAAGTTTTTCATTCATAGCCTATTTTATCCCCCATTTTGAAAAAGGAAAAGCCAAAAAAGTCAGATAATCTCCGGCTTTTTTGGCTTTATTATAACCTATATCTCTGGCGAACCAAATTATTTAAGGAACTCTTTTACTGAGTTGTATACGCCTTCGCCATCAAGACCGTACTTCTTAACAAGTGCTGCAGCAGATCCTGATTCACCGAATCTATCCTGCATACCGATCTTCTTAACAACTGTAGGACACTCTTCTGAAAGAACGTCACATACAGCGCTTCCAAGACCACCGATAACTGAGTGCTCTTCTACTGTTACAACCTTGCCAGTCTTCTTAGCTGTTGCAACAACAAGCTCTCTGTCGATAGGCTTGATCGTGCAGATGTTAATTACTTCTGCTTCGATTCCGTCAGCAGCAAGCTTTTCAGCTGCTTCAAGTGCTGCACCAACGCCGATACCTGTTGCAATGATACTTACATCTTTACCTTCACGAAGAAGTGTTCCTTTTCCAAGCTCGAACTTGTAATCAGGTCTGTCGTTAACAACAGGGCAAGCTGCACGGCCAAATCTGATATATACAGGGCCTTCATGCTCAGCAGCTGCTCTTACGCAAGCTCTTGCCTCGATATCATCTGCAGGGCACATAACAACCATTCCAGGAATTGTACGCATAAGTGCAAGATCTTCGTTACACTGATGAGAAGCGCCGTCCTCACCTACTGTGATTCCTGCGTGAGTTCCACCAATCTTAACGTTAAGATGTGGGTAACCGATTGAGTTACGAACCTGCTCGAAAGCACGTCCTGTAGCGAACATAGCAAATGTGCTTACGAATGGGATCATTCCTGTTGTAGCAAGACCAGCTGCGATACCCATCATGTTACACTCTGCGATACCGCAGTCGATGTGACGATCTGGGAATTCCTTTTTGAACCAGCCGGTTCTTGTTGCTGCTGCAAGGTCAGCGTCAAGAACAACTACCTTATCGTTAACCTTTGCAAGCTCTATAAGTTCCTTACCATAACTATCTCTAGTCGCAATCTTCTTTACTTCGCTCATCTTAACCTCCTCAAGCCTCAAGAGCTTCGCCGATCTTGTTAAGATCGTCCATAGCCTTTGCATACTCTTCATCATTAGGTGCTACGCCGTGCCATGAAACCTGGCCTTCCATGAAGGAAACGCCCTTACCTTTAAGGCTGTGAGCAATGATTGCTGTAGGCTGACCCTTAGTCTCTCTAGCTTCTTTGAATGCTGCGCGAAGCGCATCAAAGTCATGAGCATCAACATTGATCACATGGAAGTTAAATGCTTCGAATTTCTTATCGATAGGATAAGGTGAGCAAACCTCGTCAACAGGTCCATCGATCTGAAGACCATTGTTATCTACAATGACAACAAGGTTATCAAGCTTACGGAATCCTGCAAACATAGCTGCTTCCCAAACCTGTCCTTCTTCGATCTCACCATCACCAAGCAGTGTGTAAGTTCTGTAATCCTTATTGTTAAGCTTTGCAGAAAGAGCCATTCCACAAGCAACTGAGATTCCCTGTCCAAGAGATCCGCTGCTCATATCAAGGCCTGGAAGATACTGCATACTTGGATGTCCCTGAAGTCTTGATCCAAGCTTACGCAGTGTTGTAAGCTCCTCTACTGGGAAATATCCGCGCTGAGCCATTACTGAGTAAAGACCTGGTGCTGTGTGTCCCTTTGAAAGAACGAAACGATCACGATCAGGATCTGCGGGCTTCTCCGGATTGATGTTCATCTCCTCAAAATACAGATATGTAAAAATATCTGCTGCAGACAGTGATCCGCCCGGATGTCCTGCGCCTGCTGCATGAACCGCTGTAACAATACCCTTACGGACTTCGTTAGCTGTTTTCTGAAGTTCCTTGTTTGTCATAGTTATTCTCCTTTATTTCACGTGGTAAAGTACACTCTATAACCGTTACAACTTTAACATATGTATACAAATACGTCCATGTATTTCTTGCCATTTATTTACGACTTTTTGTCACTTTTAAGGTGAACTTTACGATCTTTTAGCCTGACCGTAGTATGCGTTTGCACCATGCTTACGATAGTAATGCTTGTCCTGAAGTTCCTGTGGTGCAGGCTGTACGCGGGCATTGATCACCTCACATCTGTAAGCCATCTTGGCAACTTCTTCTGTTACAACTGAATTGTGAACAGCATCCATACCATCTTTACCCCATGAAAATACTCCGTGGTTTTTGCAAAGAACAGCAGGAACTGCTACATGATCTTTACCCATTGCCTCAAACTCATTAACAATAAGATGTCCTGTATTTTCTTCGTAAGCATCTTCGATTTCTTCTTTTGTAAGGCATCTTACGCAAGGGATCTCGCCGTAGAAGTAATCAGCGTGAGTTGTACCATAGCATGGAATTCCGCGGCCTGCCTGAGCCCAGCTTGTAGCATAAGATGAGTGTGTATGAACTATACCCTTAACGCCCTTATCAGCCCATGCCTTATAGATCTCAACATGTGTAGGTGTATCTGATGATGGATTAAGATCACCTTCAACCTTGTTGCCATTAAGGTCCATAACGACCATGTCTTCAGGCTTCATAACATCATAATCAACGCCGCTTGGTTTGATTACAAAGAGCTTTGTTTCAGGATCGTACTCAGAAACATTACCCCATGTGAATGTAACAAGACCATACTTTGGCAAAAGAATATTCGCCTCATATACTTTTTTCTTTAATTCTTCTAACATTTGAAAATCTCCTATATACCTTTTGTATAGATAGTTATTTTTTACTAATCAAATAAGTGTATCGTTACAGGATACACTTATATGATATTTTTACTATTTATTTAAGGGTCTCACATGCTGCGCGCTCTGCAGGAAGTACTGCAAGATAATCTTCCATGAACTTGTCAAATCCCTTTACATCTTCTGCGTTCGGCATGCAGGATTCAACCTTGCCTTCCTTGAACACTTTGTTTGCAAGGTAATCTTCAAGTCCTTCTCCATCCTCTTTTTCCAGCATGAAGGATGCAAGGATAGCCTGGCCCCATGGTCCGCCTTCACCGGCTGTTTCCATCATACGGATCTCTGTGTTAAGGGCTGCTGCCATAACTCTGTCGCCTGCGCCTCTAACCTTGAAGAATCCGCCCTGGCCATAGAAGTAGTCAGCCTGAACACCTTCTTCTTTCATAAGGATATCGTTACCAGCCTTTAAAGCGCCGAGTGCTGTGTAAAGGTGTGTACGCATGAAGTTTGCAAGATTCATCTTGGCATCAGGACGACGTACGAAGAGAGGTCTTCCTTCATTGAAGCCTGTGATGTTCTCACCTGATACATAGTTGTATGCCATAAGGCCGCCGCAATCTGCATCGCCGTTTTCAAGAGCGTTGAGATAGAGCTTGCCATAAAGGTCGTTGTCACTGATATCGTTACCTGTAAGGTGAGCGAACTCTCTAAAGAGTCCTACATATGCATTAAGATCTGATGTACAGTTGTTGCAGTGTACCATTGCAACCTGCTCGCCATCAGGAGTTGTTACAAGGTCAAGTTCGTCGTGAGCTTTCTTTAGATCTTTTTCCAAAACTACCATTGAGAATACTGATGTACCTGCGGAGATGTTACCTGTACGCTTTGCAACAGAGTTAGTTGCAACCATACCTGTACCTGCGTCTCCTTCAGGAGGACATACAGGGCAGCCGGCCTTAAGTGCGCCTGTTACGTCAAGCTTCTTAGCGCCTTCTTCTGTAAGTGTGCCTGCCTTCTCGCCAGCAACAAGGTTCTTAGGAAGGATGTCTCTGATCTTCCATGGAAGATTCTTGTCAGCAATAAGCTCATCGAACTGGTCGAGCATCTTCTGGTTGTAATCCTTGATAGAGGAGTCGATAGGGAACATACCTGATCCGTCGCCGATACCGATAACCTTCTCACCTGTCATCTGCCAGTGGATATAACCTGCAAGTGTTGTAACAAATGCGATGTCTTTAACATGCTCTTCGCCATTAAGGATTGCCTGATAAAGGTGAGCGATAGACCATCTCTGAGGGATGTGATATCCAAAAAGGTCTGTAAGCTTCTTGGAAGCTTCTTCTGTGATGGAATTTCTCCATGTACGGAATGGAACAAGGAGGTTACCATCCTTATCAAATGCCATATAACCGTGCATCATTGCTGAAAATCCAAGTGCACCGATCTCAGTAAGGTCTTCGCCGTATTTTTCTTTAACATCTTCAGCAAGTTTCTTGTAGCAGTCCTGAAGGCCTGTCCATATATCATCAAGTGAATATGTCCATATTCCGTTTTCAAGTCTGTTCTCCCATGTGTGACCACCCTGTGCGATAACATTGTGATCCACATCTGTCAGAACTGCCTTGATTCTTGTAGAACCAAACTCTATTCCGACAACTGTCTTTCCGCTTTTAATAATCTCCTTACTCATAGTCTCTCCTTATTTCTTTTGAAATACTATTTATATATTTTATATTCGTGATAATATATCCAGTCTCATGTATTAACATGGGTTTAATGCATCATCTTTAGCGTCTTCCAAAATACATCTCATTCCATCTAAGCTCATTCTTGAGGCTGCGAAGATCTGTATTATTATCGATGACAACGCTCTCAATTCCGAATGCATCTGCAAGATCTACCATCTGCTGTGCATTAAGATCATATGAGAATGATGTATGATGTGCTCCGCCTGCAAGGATCCATGCCGCTGCGCCAGTCTTAAGATCAGGCTCAGGTGTCCAGAATGCTGTAGCTACAGGAAGTTTTGGCATCTCTTTTTCTGTCTTCTTTACATCTACGCAGGAGATGATAAGACGGAATCTGTGTCCAAGGTCGATAAGTGAACATGCAACACCTTTTCCTTCTTTACCTGTAAATACAAGACGTGCAGGATCTTCTCTGTTACCCATGGAAAGAGGACAAACCTTAATTGAGATATCGCCGTCAGCAATTGAAGGACATACTTCGAGCATGTGTGCCTGAAGGATACCTTCTTTGCCCTTAACGAAATTGTAGGTGTAATCTTCCATGAAAGATGTACCCTTGGCATCCTTCTTGCCTGCTGTCATGAGTTTCATGAGACGTACAAGAGCTGCTGTCTTCCAGTCTCCTTCTGCACCGAATCCGTAACCATCTTCCATAAGTCTCTGAATTGAAAGGCCTGGAAGCTGCTTAAGTCCGCCAAGCATACCAAAGTGTGTTACTACCGCATGATAGTTATTTTCTTCAAGGAACTTTCTAAGACCTATTTCCTGGCGAGCCTGAACAGATACATGCTTTCTAAACTCATCAGCATCTCTACCTTCAAGAAGGATTTTATATTTTGAGTAATACTCATCTGTAAGAGCATTAGTATCAGAATCAGATACTGCATTTACGATCTCAACAAGATCATTGACGTTGTAGTGGTCAATCTCCCATCCAAACTTGATCTGGGCTTCAACCTTATCACCTTCTGTTACGGCAACATTATTCATGTTGTCACCAAAACGACATACACGAATGTGTGATGACTCGATGGCACCAACTGCTGTATACATCCATCCGGCAAGCTCTTCTACAACTTCAGGATCCTGCCAGTGGCCCACGATCACTTTTCTCTCAATTCCCATGCGGGATACGATATGACCATATTCTCTGTCGCCATGTGCTGACTGGTTCTCATTCATGAAGTCCATATCAATTGTGTCATATGGAATCTCTTCATTGAACTGTGTATGAAGATGACAAAGCGGCTTACGAAACTCCTGAAGTCCCAGGATCCACATCTTTGCTGGTGAGAAAGTATGCATCCATGTGATGACACCTGCACATTCAGGATCATTGTTGGCATCATTAAATGTCTGTCTGATCGAAGCCTGGCTGATAAGTGTTGGTTTAAGTACAACTTCAAACGGAAGCTTGCCGCTTGCGTTTAATCCCGCAACGATCTCTTTAGAATGATCTGCAACTTTTCTTAAGCATTCATCACCGTAAAGGTCCTGTGAACCTGTTGCAAACCAAAACTTGTAACTTTTTGTAAACTGCATTTTCTTTTCCTCCTATTTTATGTTCCTTACAGATCCTCTCTGTATTACATCTTCTATAAATTCATATGTTGCATCATAGTTTCTGTTATGAATAAGATGGATAATGTTCTCTGCTGCCTTCTCTCCAAGCCTTTCCTTAGGATGGGGCACGGAATCAAGTTCAAAGCCGTTCATCTTGGCCATATCCGAATCATCCATACTTACAACCGACATACGCTTTGGAACCATTATTCCTGCAGCATGAAGGACACCTATGGCATCAACCGCAACCTGGTCATTGTAGGCAAAAAGCGCTGTGCAGCCGTCAAATCTCCTGCGGATCCTGTCGTAATTATCTTTCATATGGGATATATCATCTGTATCAAGCCAGACAACCCACTCATCACTTACCGTAATGCCCGCTTCCATCATAGCCTTTAAATATCCGCTGTAGCGCTCATGTCCCTGCCTGTCATCAAGCTTTAATATGCAGGCAATGTTCCTGTGACCTGCATCTATCAGCTCTTTGACCGCGCGGTAAGCGCATTCCTTATCTGCAAGTGATACATGCGGGAATGGGAGCTGGGTATAATTACTGTTTAGGAAAAGAATCCTCGTGCCTTTTTTATCAAGTTCGGCAAGAAGGTCTATATTAGGATTGGGAAGAGCACTTCTTGAAGGTTCTATAAGAAGTCCTGCCACGTCTCCATTATCAAGGAGATCCTGAAGGATAGCCCTTTCCTTGGTAAAAGTATTACCTGTAAATGAAAGCTGCATGGTATAGCCATACTCTGTCAGCTTGTTCTCAATTCCCTGAATTGTCTTTGGAAAAATATAGCTGTCGACGTAGGTTGTAACTACAGCTATTCTCTTGGAAGAGTTCTCTACAAAATCGCCTTTTACATAGGTACCGCTTCCTCGTTCTGCAGTCAGCTTACCTTCTTCAATCAGATATGCAATAGCGTGACGAACTGTCTGTCTGCTGATGCCAAACTTCCTGCAAAGTTCATTCTCAGATGGTATCTTACTTCCCGGAGGATAATCCCCCTTGTCGATCTGCTCGGATATCCATCCGACTATCTCCTGGTATTTAGCCATATATCCCTTGTCAGCCCCTTTTCGAAGTTGTATTGTTGTAGATTTAAAGAATACATCTTTTGTATATCAATCCGTTTTTACAGCCTGAAATGTAAAAAGATACAAGCCCGCAAAGAACTCATTCCTTCTTGAATCTATAATTCATGAATGCACAAAGACTTGTATCTCTATAATAGATAGTGGCACCAGCTATGTCAACAACTTATGCCAGTTAAATATATACAATCATTTAAAGATGTATATGTACAACTTTTTTTGCTTTACATGCGTAAATTGACATTTAATTACATCATAATTATAATATAATTATGAATGACATTAGATTTGAATGGGATGAAAACAAAAATCGGATCAATATAAATAAACACGGATTAAGTTTTAATGAAGCAAAGACTGTATTTTATGATACCAATGCAATTCTTTTCGATGACCCAGATCATTCTGAAAACGAAGACAGATTTTTGATAATAGGATTCACTAAATCAGAAAAATTATGTATAGTCAGTCATTGCTACAGACAAGATGACGTAATCCGACTTATCTCTGCAAGAAAAGCAACTACATCAGAAGCTTCATTTTATGAAGAATATAACGGAGGTTAATAATATGCGCAAAGAATATGATATTAGCAATTTAAATCCGAGAAAAAATCCTTACGCTAAACAGCTAAAAAAACAAATAACTATGAACATCAGTATCACCACTATCAATTATTTTAAGGAGCAATCTGAAGAAACTGGTATCCCCTATCAGACTCTTATAAACCTCTATCTCACAGATTGTGCTGAGCACAAGAAAAAGCTTTCAATGACTTGGAATTGATTTCGGATTCTTATTTATTGTTTTATAACGTAAACCAGCCCCAAAAAGAATAATTCATTATGAGTAAAATACAATTTCCTAAACCCGGCAATTTCATATACCCCGTTCCGGCTGTTATGGTCAGCTGCCAGAGCGATAACGAAAAACCCAATATAATAACTATTGCGTGGACCGGTACTGTATGTTCAGATCCTCCAATGGCCTATATTTCTGTAAGAAAAGAAAGGCATTCCTATCAGATGATAAAGGACAGCGGATGCTTTGTAATAAATCTTCCTGACAAGGATCTGGCTCATGCTTGCGACTACTGCGGCTGCACCTCAGGACGAAAGGTTGATAAATTCAAAGAATGTCACTTAACTCCTGTAAAGAGTTCAGTAGTATCTGCTCCCATGATAGAGGAAGCACCTGTATCTATCGAGTGCAAAGTAACTCAGGTAATCCCCCTCGGAACGCACGATATGTTCCTTGCTGAAGTTGTGGCCGTTCATGTAGATGAGAAATATATGGATGAAAAGAACGCATTCCATATGGATGACATAGGAATGTTTGCATATGAACACGGAACCTACAGAGAACTTGGCGCCAAACTTGGAACTTTCGGATATTCAGTCAGGAAGAAGCCGACCGCTTCTAAGCCTTCTTCCAAGAAGCCCCAAAACTCTGCTTCACATGCTTCAAAAAGCAAGAAAAAGACCCGTTCTTCTCGTAACAAGAAAAAGACTTAAGCCAGTAATTAAGGCCGCAGGTAAATCCTGCGACCTTTTCCATTTCCCACAATATCTTCAATTCAAACTTCGCACATATAAACCGTAGCCAATACCCCTTTATATGCGCGAAGTTTCAACTCTTTAATACTTCTGTACCGGTGTCCAGTAGTTCGAATTCAGATAATCTGTAAGTCTGTAGCTGTAATATACATTCTCGTTGTCCATTGTAAGTGTCTCGATGTAAAGTCCGTCTGAACCAACCACAAGTGACTCTTCATTCAGGAAATAGCTATCCTGGAAAGTTCCATCATAAGAGTAATAGTCACAAAGGAAATCAATCTTATCACCTTCTACGATCTCGACAAGTCCTTTTCCTTCAGTTGAAAAACTGTTCTCGCCATCAGATCCCTTATATACAGCCTGTGCTCCAAGGATCACTCCCTCTTCATGTTCTGATGAGAACTCTACCATTATATTAACGTATTCTCCGTTAAGCTCTGCAGGGATATAGCCTAAAAGATAGTAATATCCTGTATCTGCATCATAATCATCCTGGCAGATATAGAAGGCAACAAACTGTCCGTTAACTGCCATCCATGTGCCATCATATGTAACGATCAGATCTCCGTCATCGTTGTAGCTTGCAACATTATCTATACCAAGATCAATGTAGCCTGCTCCGTCATCAACGAATACGTTAAGTCCCACTGATTTCATCTGAGACCACTGATCTTCGCTTAGTGATACAACATTTTCTCCACCTTTTTGTGTTAAAGCAAGGTCATCTGATGTGATACGTGCTCTTCCGCCAAGAAGGGATGCAAAGCTTTCAATAGAGTCGCTGCTTACAAGGCCGCTTCCACCAAGAAGAGATGCATAGTCAAGAAGTGAACCATAACCTGATCCGGATCCTGAATACGAGCTATTAGTAGATGAACCCGCTCCAGAGAGCGCCTGCATAAGTATTGATGTTATATCTACAGAAGATGATGACGACTGTGTCTGTCCGCTTCCTCCAAGAAGGACATCAAAAAGGCCTGTTCCCTGAGGAGCCTGTGATGTTACGATCTGGCCGGATGATTCAAGGGTAGCAAAAGACTTGATAGAGTCTGAATATGAACCATCCATATCAAGGTTTTCATATATCTTGACCATAGAGTTCACTGACTTAAGGGAACTGTATGGGAAATATATACTCATTCCATATGCGTTTGTAACATTATAGGTTTTATTGTACTTAACACATCCCTTAACAGCATCTGCAAGCTTTAAGGCATCTTCTGTTCCAAGGTTATTACAGAAGTTAACAAGGTCTACCTGATCTATATGAGATGAACTTGCAAACTCTCTTGTATCACTTCTGGCTTTAGCAACGTCCTGATAGTTCTCGCTCTTAAGCTGGGCATTAAGGCTTGTTCCAAAGCTTGCAAGAACGTCAGGTATTACGCCTTTAAATTCTGCAAGATCTATAACAGAAAGAGTTGTTTTTGATCTTGAAGAAGATGATGCACATGCAGATGTGAAGTCATCTATTATTTTTTTTGCCAGATCAACAGTTTCTATTGATGTGTTATTAGAAAGATCTGTAAGCCAGTTTGTGTAGTACCAGCCTGTTCCGGGCTCTGTTTCTTCTGATGCGATAAGGTAGTCCGCGCAAGGCTCGACCGCCATTGCTGTCTCCATACCGGCCATGAGGCAGGCATCAAATCCTACGAAATCATACTTGATTCCTGTCTTCTTGAGGGCATTTGAAATCTCATCTATGGTCATGGTCCTGTTAGGATACAGTTCGTCATATCCATAACCTGATACAGATCCGCCGCCATGATCCCAGAAGATGAGCATGTATCTGTCTGCAGGGTAATTCTTAGTAGCAAAATTTATAAAGTCTACAAGAGTATTAGGATCTGTCATCTGCTTAGATCCAACATTCTTATCAAGAGCTTTAAGACCGCCCTTTTCAACCTCCCAACGCTGGTTGGTAGATGCGCTTATAACAGAATTCTGCCACTTTTTGGCACCGCCTGTTTCTACAATAACATTGACCTTATCAGAAAGATCTGCATAGACCATTTCGTTAAGGTCTCTGGTTGCCATGCCGCTTCTACTCTCAAGGTCAGCTCCGCACATGTATACCATTACTGTAACTGTGTCTTCACCGCCGCCTTTTATTGTAGTGTACTTATCTCTTGCAGCATCTGAAACCGTTTTGTCTGCGGCAGACATGGATGTATCCTGATATGCATTTGAGGATGATGTCATCCAGCCTGTTCCTGTATTTGAAAGCGTTGTTCCTGAATAAGAGCTTCCGCCTATTCCTGTGCCGGAAGTAGAGGTACCTGTGCCTGTTTCATAGTCAGACAAAAAAGAACTTCCGCCGCAGTTTCTCATTACAAAGAAAAATACAACTGCAAGAATAATCAGCATAGGAAGAAGTTTTATGCCGCCGTAGGATGGGCCGCCTGTGCCGCCTCCATAATAGCCTCCGGTCCTATGTGATGATCCTGAAGAAGAAGCCGGTCTTGATGAACCCAAAGATCCTGATCCTCTCCCAGGTCCGTGTAATCCTCCAGTATTTCCTACCTGACCATGGCCTGTACCACTACCTCTTTTGCTAACGTGGCCTGTACCTGATGATGGAGCTTTTGTTCTTGAATGAGGACGATTATCTGCCATAATATATCTCCCTTATAACATCTGAAAAAATATGTGAACACATGAACTTTAGACCCTATTATCATAGCACAAATTGGACTAACCGTTTATCCTCGCCATAATTTACGTTTTTATGTTTGGTTTTATAGATTTCATGGTATAATTACCAAATAGTCGTTCTTGGGGGAGAAGCAAATGGATCTACAAACACAGACATCTAATATTTTAGGGAGTATATCAGATACTGCTAAAAGTATCTGTAGCGATAAAGTTCTTTTTCCAAAAGAAAAAGGAGATAAAAAGAAAGCTGAATGTATTCTTATAGGTCTAATGACCTGTCTTGTAGCTGCTATGGGGGATAACCCCAAGCTTGCTTACAATATTCTTCCGGAATATCTTAATAAACTTGGAGAAGACGTACCTAAAAAGGACTACAAAAAGTGTTCCAGGGATTCCATGTCCTTTTACAACAAGTTCCGTGATATAGGTGCAAGTGTCCAGTTCTCATCTTCTGACTGGGAAGATGTTATGGCAGCAAGCTTTGCCGATCTTATCATGAAAGGTCTTGAGGCAAAAGAATCTGACGATGCCCAAAAAACTCTCGTCCTGCTTGTACAAAAACTTGTCGAGGAGTCTAAAACCTATTCTGAAACAGAGGTTACTGTCGTAAAGTTTGTATCACATAAAAAGGCGCTTATTGCACTTGCTATCGCATCTGTCTTATTATTTGCAGCCCTTACCTGCGCTAGTGTTTTTGCATATACGCTTATATCAAGAAACAGGGAGCTTTCCGCTTCCATAGAAAGCCTGCAGACTCAGAACAGTGAACTTATTTCAACTGTTTCTTCTCAGGAAGAAGTCATCGCTTCTCTTAACGGTCAGATCGATGATCTCGATCTTGTAAACTATGAGCTTGGAACAGAGATCACTGAGTTTTCTAACTATATCGAGGATCATGAATCAGATATTCAGGTCAGCGAGCATCTTGAAAGCTTTGACGCTGAAGCCAAAGAAGGTAGCGGAAGCTTTTATGCTGACAGCTACGTTGTGACAACAAGCGGAGAAGAGGTTTCCATTAACGTTACCATGAGTTTTTATGGGACCTGTAATCTTCAGGGAGATAACAAGAGGATCACTGCTGCCTGGGATGACCATTTCACAGATGATGGAACTATTAAAGTCACCTTCACCCCTGTTAAAAAAGGTGCCACAACCTTCCACTTCTTTAATGACCAAAACGGAGATACTTTTGACGTTCTTGTAATCTATGTTTAAGGAATAATGTTTTTAGAAAGGATTCTAAATTTATGAAAAGCAATGGAAATAAAAAAATACTTACAACTATTCTCACAGCAGTACTCGCTGTTGTAATAGCACTTTCCGGATATTTGCTCATCGCATTCATTGGTTCTTCTGTCCAAAATGGTTCTCCATCTTTAAATAAAGATCTTGATGATAAGACTGAGGATACAGACAGCGACATAGACAATGCTAATAAAGATGATGATCTTTCTTCTGATGAAGAAGGTTCCGATAAGAGTGCTTCTGATGTTGAAAGCCGCCGCACCAAGAACTATGATGGTCCCAGAATCTGCCAGGCTGACCAGTATATTTATAATTCAGACGGGAAGATCATAAAGGATTTTCATGACGGCGAAAGATACTACCTGGAAATGACTGTAAACGCTGATGCTTCTGAGGCTGTTCTTGTCTATGACAATGTATGTTATTACATAGATGCTGACCTTAATATGACTGAGATAGAGACAGATGTTAATGATGCCGGCATCTGCTTTGATGGAGGTTATTGCTACTATGTAACAGGAGAAGTCGGGACTACAGAGCAGGAATTATTTATTTACGATATATGGAATCAGACTAAGGAGTCAATTTATACCGGAAACATTATAACTGTATGTATTTCGCCAAACGGACAGGTAGTTGCTTTTTCAACCTGTTACGGGAAACCAGGGCTATACACAGATGGAATAGACATTAAAGCACGTTCATACAATATTGATAATGATCCAAGCCTTATTGCAATTTCTAATGACGCAAGCATGATATATTATAATGAATTTGGTGGAAAAGACGACGAGTTTAAATGTATAGACCACGGGCAAGAAGTAACACTAAGTACAAAACGTATGCTGGAAAGCTATTTTGACAAAGAATGTAAACAGATAATGTACATGGATAAGGAAGGAGTCAAGTACTATAAAACCGAAAGCGGAGAGCCAGTGATCATAACTGAAGATACAGAGGAACTTCACTTTGATGTAGCGAGAGGCATTAGTATGCCTATATCCTTTTTTTCAGAACATTACATTCTTGATACAGACTGCTTTTCAGATGCACTTATGATGCATTCATTTGATGATTGCTATGCTTTTACAGGCCTTGTTCCAGAGATTATCTGCCTAACATCAGGTAATGAAAAAGCACGGAATTTCAGTACTGCTATTACTGATGAGGGGCCTGCCTGCATTGGAACTTCTGAGGGCAATTTAGTAAAGTTCTCTTATGACGGAAAAGATATTACGGAAACCAGATTGTATAGTACTGGTTCAATTGGTCCTGACTATGTTACAAACAAAAATTTAGACACGGTATGGTTCATTATGAACAATGATATTTACTGTCTTTCCGAAGGAAAGAGTACTGTCATGGTTGCTGCTCAGGGAGACAGGCTTAACAGCCAGCTTTTGTGGGATCCTTTTTCTGAAAGATGCTTCTTCATAAAAGATGACATGTATCTATGCAGTGTAGGAACAGAATCAGGTGATGTCGAAACAATATGTGACTACTGCCATTTGCTTCATTCTGAAGGTGTTAAAAGTCAACTAATAGGTTTTACCAGTCCAGACAGTAAATATTATATTTTGATCGGAGATGAAATAGTAGAAAAATAAAGAAAAACGTAGTTTCACAATAATTCTTATATAATAACGCACTTTAAAACAGGGGCATTTCTTCAAATGAAACGCCCCTGTTTTCTTATTTGTTTAGTATAGGTCTTGCGACTTTTTCATTAAAGAACTCAATAAGTAGCCCCATGAAGAAGGCTGTAATAATAGTTCCAATTCCAGCAAATGTAGGTATATCCGTAAAATCCTTTAGACATATTCGCAACTATTACTTTATATGTCAATAGATCCTTGTCTTAATCTTAACTTCTCTTCTGTCATAGGTGAGAAGTCCATTTACTTCATCTTCAACGTCACTTACCTGAGTATAGACAAAGCCGCACAGGCCCTTAGTTTCAAGAGGAAGAAGCTCGAGGTGAATAAACTCTCCATACTCTTCATTCAGTTTTTTCCTGCTCTTGTATGTTGCGTATCCATAGGTTTTCCTGCTTGCGCTGTGATCAGGATCATAATATGTTAGTCCCCCGCATTCAGAAATAAAGCAGGCTCTTTCATACTTATCATAAGGCACTTTAGGCTTTCTGAAGTAGTTATGTATGCTGTTGAAATCTCCCGAACCCTGATCAAACCAGCCACTGGCCGCATCTATAGGCCTTGTGCTGTCAACAAACTTAAGCACACCCGGAAGAGTTGCCGCATCAAACTGTCCCCAGCCTTCGTTGAAGATGGTCCATATCGCTATAGAAACACTGTTCTTGAGATACATTACAGTATTACGCATCTCAGTTACAAAAGCCTTTCTACCTGCCTCATCCGATCTTGCGAGGAATTTATAACTCTTAGCAGAATCATCAAATGTCTGCATAAGATTTGGGAAAATATTCGGAAGATAGGTTACAAGCGGCTTGTCATAGGTAGTTCCTCCGCTGACCATATCCTGAATAACCAGCATTCCAAGTCTGTCACAGTGGTAATAGTATCTTGCTTCCTCTATCTTGATGTGCTTACGAAGGGTATTATAGCCAAGCTTTTTCATGGTCTTGATGTCATAGATAAGAGCAGCATCCGAAGGTGCCGTCATAAGACCATCAGGCCAGTATCCCTGGTCTAATACCCCTTTGATAAAATAGGGTTTATGATTAAGGCAAAACCTCAGAATACCCTTTTCATCTTTTTCCATGGTATAGGTTCTCATACCAAAATAGGAGGTTACCCTGTCGGATTCTCCATTTGCACCATTGGCAACAACTTCAAAATGGTACAAATGCGGATCCTCAGGTGACCAGATTTTAACATCCTCAATCTGAACTTTGATCTCAGAAGAATATGCATATCTTACATCAATAGGGATCGTATCTGACGAAAGTATCTCGTGATCTGTCTGGGATTCAAGGGGATCGCAGGGCTTAAACGTGTCCCTTTCTATTATCTTCCCAAACAGTTTATTATCAGGAGCTTTATCTTCATTAGTATCTGGCAACCTTCGAATTATTACATCGCAGGGTTTTGACACCGTAAGCTTTATAAGGGCAGTTTTAAGGTCACTTTGAGGTTCAACTACCACCTTATAGATCATAGTTTCAGGAACCCACTCCATCCATACGCTCTGCCATATTCCGCTCTGCGCAGAATAAAACATACCGCCTCTTCGAAGTGTCTGCTTACCTCTTGAAAGCCAGGAAGTATCAGTTACATCTTTTACACAGACCTTTATGTCAAAAAACTCTTTTGCCTCATTATCCGAAGAATCATTTTCAGACTCATTTTTCAGAAAAGAAGTTACATCTATTGTAAAGGGCAGATATCCCCCTTCGTGATGTGCCGCAGCGTGACTATTAATATATACGTCACAGATCTGGTCCACAGCGCCAAAGTGAAGCAAAAGGCGGGCATTTTTAGAGGGCCTGTTATCAACTTCAACCTTTCTGTAATACCACAGATATTCATCAGGTTTAAGCACATGGGGAAGAAAAGTTTCCTTGTTTTGTGAAGTTTCATCCACTATAGAAAGAGCGCTTTCAGGAGAAAAAGGCACTCTTATCCTGCCACTTATATCCTTCTTACGGGGAAGCGCAGCAGATTTTGTAACACAAAAACCCCAGATTCCGTTTAGAGATACGTAACTATCTCTTTCGAACTGGGGTCTTGGATATTCTGATTTTGGACATACTGATTCAAGCACTTTTTCAGTCCAGGGAGTGTCGAGCCTTCTAAGCGCTACAGGTTCCTTACTTCTTACCATACTGCGAGTGATATCTGTGAGATCCATATATCTCCTTCATGCAGGGCATTTTGAAATATATTATCAGGCGTTTACAGCCTTTTCTTTTTGGGAAATTAGTTCCTTGTAGAACATGGCTCTGCTGGCATTGTAATAAGCTTCAACCCATAACAGAGGAACAAAAAATGTAATGATTCCAATAAGGATCATAGGGATAAAACTAAGAACCAGCCAGATATACTTAAGATAGTTATTGCGCATGATCTTCACGCTCTTTTTTACGAGCTGTCTTACTGAATTATCCGGAAAGTCCTGTAATAGAAAAAAGGTCTGTGACATAGCAACTGAAAAGATAATATATGGAACAAGGAGAATAAGTGTTCCATACAGGAGCATGATTGGAGTTATCAGACCAAACGTGTTCAAAAACATAGGTATCTGCAAAATGATGATAGCAATTGTATAGATCAGCTGGATAAGGATTGCTTTGTCAGGATTTTGCTTAAATCCAAAAAAGAGGTCTCCAAATGTCACCGGCTGATCAAAAGCCAGATTCATAAGCATATAACTTCTTCCTGAAATAAATACGCCAAAAAGGAGATCAATTATGATCTCCGTTGCAAGCGATATATAAATGTTTGTTATCCGCTGTATGAAAAGCATACTCGCAAAATAAAAAATATCAACCACGATACTGGCAGCTATTATCGTTCCATAGTTACCAAGAAGTCTTTCTCTGGCCGTGGCTTTGACCATAGAAGTTGAAATGCCTGCTGCTTTAGCCATTAAATTATATTGTCCTTTTATAATTATTTATACAGAATAATCTGCATTCATTCCTGTAAGAAGCCCTGCATCAGCGGCTTTGCGCTGTTTCTGATAGGGATTGTCTTCGTTAGTATATTTGATCTGAGAAGTAGTAGTTCCGCCGGATACATATGTCCTTCCACATTCAGGGCATACAGCTGTATGAATGCTTACTGATGCCTGAAGGACCTTGCCGCCGTTCTGGGCTGCCTTGGCATAAGCATTCGACACATGTTCCTGCTCATGTGCTCTTACTCTTGATCCTGCTTCAGCGGGACTTATGTGCTGAGCAGTCTTAAATGATACCATTTCATCGGATCCGTCCTGGTACTTACGATTCTGACACGTCTCACACTCTGCAGGAGAAGATTTCCTGCCTGCCGACTTAACATTTGATTCTCCGGGATTAACTACTGACTTGCTCTCACCCGCCGAAGAAACTGAAGATGTGCCGTATCCGCTATAACCATATCCGTATCCTATAGCGTTTATTCTTATCATATGCAATCCCTCTTAATACCATCCGGACTACATTGTCTATCTATATTCTACTGAGGTATAACACCTGTACTGTTCATGATCGCATCATACAGATTGTTGTAATTATCAATTGTATTGCTCTGTCTGAACGCTTCCACTGCTGCTACAACAGAAGGATCGGTAAAGATCCTATAAGCTATAACTGCAACTGTTATATATGTGATAGATACACCAATTATTCCTATAACAAGTCCTATAACAGCCTTGCGTGTAAGCTTCTTACTGTTACCTCTTGAAAGAAGTGCCAGTACTATGGCTACGCCTCCCAGTATTATCGCAATAAAACCGGTACTATAAAATATTATGGACGTGATGCCGAGCCATACTGACATGCTTGCCATACTTCTGCGTGGACTGCTCTCCATCGCTACGCCTCTCTTTTTTATATATTTATTCAAATTAATACTATCATAAAAGCAGAATATTATCAATAAACCCCTTGAATTTTCTGATAATTTATACAAGGGTTTAACAAAAGGCTTCATATGTGATATGCATCCTCCTACTGTATTATTCAGTGAAGAGCTACATATCACTATCATGAAGCCTTTCAAATTTCACATATTTAGCTTATTCTTTATCAGACTTATCCTCGATAGCTTCCTTTTTCTTAGAGCTATCAACCTTAACTCTCTCGCTTCTGATCTCGATCTGAGGTCCGCCTGTGCCTTCGATGTAATCTCTAGTAAGAGTTACTCTTCCGATGTTGTCATCCTTAGGAATCTCATACATGATATCAAGCATGAATTCCTCGATGATAGAACGAAGAGCACGAGCTCCAGTATCTTTTTCCAGAGCCTTTTCTGCAATAGCTTCAAGCGCTCCGTCATCAAATCTAAGGTCTACTTCATCAAGCTCAAGGAGCTTCTGATACTGCTTAAGAATAGCATTCTTAGGCTCTTTGAGGATCGTGATAAGGGCTTCCTTAGTCAGTCCTGAAAGTGTACATACTATAGGAAGCCTTCCAAGAAACTCAGGGATCATACCAAACTTCTTGATATCCTCTGTTGTAACATATGAAAGAAGATCTTCTTCATCATACTTGTCTTTGAGCTCAGAGTTAAATCCGATTGATGAAGACTTGTTAAGTCTGTTCTTGATGATATCTGTAAGATCCGGGAAAGCACCACCACAGATAAAGAGGATATTCTTGGTATTAACTGTTGTAAGAGGCACCATAGCATTCTTGGAATTAGCACCTACAGGAACTTCAACTTCTGATCCTTCAAGGAGCTTGAGCATTCCCTGCTGTACAGATTCTCCGCTTACGTCTCTTGCTGTTGTAGACTTCTTCTTGGCGATCTTATCTATCTCATCGATAAATACGATACCGCGCTCTGCCTTTTTAACATCATTGCCTGCTGCCGCAAGGAGCTTAGAGATAACGCTCTCGATATCATCACCGATATAACCTGCTTCTGTAAGTGATGTAGCATCTGCTATTGCAAGCGGTACATCAAGAAGGCGGGCAAGTGTCTTAACAAGATATGTCTTACCACTACCTGTTGGTCCTATCATAAGGATATTGGACTTATCAATCTCAATGTCGTCCATAGTGCCTGTAGCAACTCTCTTGTAGTGGTTATAAACCGCAACTGAGATAACCTTCTTGGCCTGATCCTGTCCGATTACATATTCATCAAGCTGTGCCTTGATCTTGTGAGGAGCAGGGATCTTCTTAATGTCTATTGTTTCCTCTTCCTCTTTTTTCTTGGACTTCTTGATCTTCTGTGAATTAGGGATTCCTCCCTGAAGGTTAGAGTTAAGGTCCCCAAGATTCATGAAAGTAATGCCGCTATTCTTGTTAAGCTGGTTCATGAGTTCCGGGTTATTGAGAAGATTATTGTAATCATACTGACTTACAGTATCCATGGTGCGGTGCATACAATCTTCGCACACACATATATGATTGGGAAGCTTGTACATGCGGCCTGCCTTGGATTCAGGGCGTCTGCATATAAAGCATATATCTTCGAAATCACTGTCCTTATTATCAGAATCTTTTGAATCTGCGGAGTTTACTGTGGATTGTCCCTTATCATCTACTTCACGGAAATCCATTGCATCTGTCTTTTCCTTGTTGTCGTCGTTGTTAAAATTACTGCTCATAAAAACCTTTCTTTCTAAAACAAAACTGCAAAGCTGGCTTGTCGCCTGATCTTCAATAAGATTTACATTTTAAGTATTATTGAATTTTAATTCAACAATATATGTAAAAACGATTTCAGCATTCTAAGTATATGCGCATAAACCCATATTGGCAAGAAAAAATATATTAAATTAATATGATTTATTATCTGCTCCTGAACATTGTAGGCGTATAGCCAACTGTAGCCTTAAACTGGCGATTAAAATGTTCTATATTCTCATATCCGCAGTATCTGGCTATATCCTGTATGGAATTATCTGTAGAACGCAGCAGATATCTGGCATAGCTTATCCTGCTCTTGATGATATCCTTGGTCACAGGTACATGAAAAAGTTCCTTATAAACATGCTCAAAATATGAAAGGCTCATATTCTGGGACTTGGCAAGTTCTTCTACATCTGTAATAGACGCCGCATTATTGCCGCTGAATATGCTGTTTCTAAGTTCGCCAAAAGATCTTCTGTAACGGTTAAACTTACTGGGAGTCTTACTCTCAGCATGCATTACATCTGCAAATTTATAGATAAGGACCCTCATTTTCATATCAATAAGATCCTTCCTGTGACCACCAGCCTGGTGAAACTCCGAATCAGCAAGCTGCCACAGATCATTTAGTTCTACCGTATTATATAAGACCACAGGCATGCCACTTGGAATTTCAAGGTCATCTATAAGCTTGTCTATTTCATCCCCGCTTCCATCTGTATCGAAATGCACCCAGCTGTCTATATATGTCATCTTCTCATGGTTGTGAAAGTGCTGCCTTTGGCCCTTTTTGAACAATATAAAGCAAGGCTCAGGATAATAGACCATCTCATCTCCCACCAGAATATCCGAAGGAGTCTCTATATGCAGGAAAAGATAATTTTGAAGGCCATCAGGTCTGTTTATCTCCCAGCCGCTTTGATGAACATATCTATAACCAATTCCTTCAACTGCTATCATGACGGTTCCCTTTCAAAAAGCACAGTTTATCAAACGTTTCATATCTATCAAACTCACGAATCGCTTTGCTATATGCCTGTTTTTAAAAATGGTTGCTTTACAATATCTTTATTATACTATCTCAAAAAAGCAAAATAAATCAATCTTAAACAATATATATCATTGTAAAAATAAAGCAACAGTCTATCATTAAAAATACGGATTGCTTATGGCAAAGCAATTTTATATAAAATTTTCATCTGGCAATATTTTTGGTATGAGGGGATATTATGAAAATCAAAAAAAGACAATCGGCAATGAGGTGGTTTTATTCCTACCTCAAAAAGTACACGTGGAAGGTTGCCCTGGGACTTATCCTTGTGACAGCTACTTCCATTCTGGCAATCATCAACCCCAGAATTACAGGCTTTATCGTAGACGATATCATCGGCGATGGCAAAAACATCAGGATGGATCTTCTTCCAAAGTTCCTTCTTCTGATGATAGGCATCACACTTATACGAGCTATCTTCAGACTTATTTTCCTGTATCTGTTCGAGACAGCATCACAGGATATGCTCTATGACATGCGTGATGGCGTATACAGAAATCTTCTTGAGAAGGACTTTGCCTTCTATAACAGAAGCAGGACCGGCGACCTTATGAGCAGACAGACAGGTGACATGATGGCGATCCGCCATTTCGTTGCCTTTGTTATTTACAACATTTATGAAAATGTCCTTCTGTTCACTATCGCTTTGTTCATGATCTTCTCTGTTGACTTCAGGATAGGTCTTGCCATGATCCTTGTTCTTCCTATAACAGCTTTTATGACTTACTCACAGTCCAAGACCATAAAGCCTAAGTTCATGAACATAAGAGACAAGTTCTCATCTCTTAATGCCTTTGTTCAAGAGAACATAAGCGGTAACAGAGTCGTAAGAGCCTTCGCCAAGGAAGAGTACGAGATCGAGAAATTCGATAAGGAAAATGCCCAGTACAAAGAAGCTGAGCTTGAAGCTGCAAGAGTATGGACCAAATATGTGCCTATATTTATGCTCCTTTCAAACATGCTCACCTTCATCCTCATGGTAGCAGGTGGTATCATGTGCATTTATGGTTACATGTCACTTGGTAACCTCGTTATGATCAACAGCTATCTGTGGATGCTCAATAACCCTCTTCAGTTTATGGGCTGGCTCATTAATGACTACCACAGATTTACAACTTCTGTAGAAAAGATATACCAGACTATCACTCAAAAACCTGATATCCAGACTCCCCGCTATCCTAAGGAAGTCGATAAGATCAAGGGCGAAGTCGAGTTTAGAAACGTATCCTACACAGTTGATGATGAACCTGTCCTTCATGATGTAAGCTTCCACATAAAGCCGGGTCAGACAGTAGGTATCATCGGTGCAACAGGCTCAGGTAAGTCAACTATCATGAACCTTATGTGCAGATTCTTTGATACAACCAAGGGTGAAGTCCTTATGGACGGCATCAATGTTAAAGACCTTGATCTTCACAGGCTACGTGATGGTATCGGTATTGCTATGCAGGATATATTTCTTTTCTCAGATACTATCGAGGGTAATATTGCTTATGCAGACCCTGACTGCCCGTTTGAGAAGGTTAAGTGGGCTGCAAAGATGGCTGATGCTGATGACTTCATCACCAAGATGGATGATGGATATGACACAGTTGTCGGTGAAAGAGGTGTAGGTCTTTCCGGTGGTCAGCGTCAGAGGATCTCTCTTGCAAGAGCACTTCTCAAAGAGCCGTCTATCCTGATCCTTGATGATACAACATCTGCTGTTGATATGGAGACAGAAGCTGAGATCCAGCGCGATCTAAAAAAGCTTAACGGACATACTGTATTCATCATCGCTCACCGCATATCTTCGATCAAAGATGCTGATGTGATCCTTGTTGTTGAGAACGGCCGCATATCCGAGTCCGGAACTCACGATGAACTTATTGCCAAAGATGGCTATTACAAGAAGGTATTCGAACATCAGTACGGTGAATTCGATGAGATCATGAAAAGAAAGGAGACCGCATAATGGCCAGAAATAAAATTGAACAAGACGAAGAACTGGAAAGCGGTTTTGACATAAACCAGCTCAAAAGACTGGCGCACTATGTCGGCTCCTATAAAAAGGATCTGACTATCGCCGTTATCATAATGGTAATATCAAGTGCCATTTCCATGCTCATTCCTCTTTTTATGAAGAATGTCATGGATATCATCTCAGATACTGTTTACAACAATGTATATACACCGGATAAGGCTGTCCGCCTTATTATAATCAATGCTATCCTGGCGCTCCTTGTAGGTATAACCTGTGCTGTCATCATGAAGTACAAGATCAAACTTACATCAAGAGTTGGTCAGGGCGTCATCTATAACCTTAGGCGCGAGCTCTTTGTACATCTGCAAAAGCTCCCCTTTTCCTACTACGATGATAAGCCTCACGGCAAGATTCAGGTTAGGGTTGTTAACTATGTTAATAATCTAAGCGATCTTCTGTCCAATGGTATCGTTAATACCATTACAGATATGTTCTCGCTTGTATTCATCCTGATATTCATGCTGATGCTGAATGTAAGATTTACTCTTATATGCCTGTGCGGTCTTCCAATACTTACTGCTATCATCCTTTTTGTAAAAAACAGACAGAGAAGAGCCTGGCAGATACAGAGTAATAAACAGTCAAACCTCAATGCTTACATAGCAGAAAGTATCAACGGAATCAGGGTCACACAGTCTTTTGTCAGAGAAGATACTAATACAGTTCTTTTCAACAGGCTCAACAAAGAATCAAGAAGCGCATGGATGAACGCGGTTAAATATAACTTCATCTTAAGCCCTGTTATAGAGAATATTACGGTTATCACGACCTCTGTTATCTATGTTCTAGGTATTGGCTGGCTTACACACGGAGAAACTGCTATCACAGTTGGTCTCTTAACTGCCTTCGTCGGATATGTTTCAAGATTCTGGCAGCCTATTATGACACTGGCAAACTTTTATAATTCGCTTCTTACAGCAATTTCCTATCTTGAACGTATCTTTGAGACCATTGACGCTCCGATAACAGTTAAGGATAATGAAGGCGCCAAGGAAATGCCTGAGATAAAGGGCGATGTAGAATTCCAGAATGTTAGCTTTGCTTATGACGACGGAGTTGAGATCCTTCACGATGTAAGCTTCAAAGTTGGTGCAGGACAGTCCTATGCTATAGTAGGTCCTACCGGAGCAGGTAAATCTACTATCGTTAACCTTATCAGCAGATTCTATAACGTTGAAAGCGGCAAGGTTCTTATTGATGGAACTGATATAAGTGATGTTACCATTAAGTCCCTACGTCAGCAGATGGGCGTTATGATGCAGGACAGCTTCATCTTCTCCGGAACCATAATGGACAATATTCGTTATGGTAATAAAGATGCTACTGACGAAGAAGTAATAGCTGCTGCCAAAACCGTATGTGCTCACGACTTTATCAAAGGCCTTGAAGACGGATATAACACACAGGTCAATGAAAGAGGAAGCAGACTCTCTGCAGGTCAGAGACAGCTTATATCCTTTGCAAGAGCTGTTCTTGCTAACCCAAAGATCCTGATACTTGATGAAGCAACTTCCAGTATTGATACTGAGACAGAGATCCTTCTTCAGAAAGGTCTTCAGGAAATGCTTAAAGGTAGAACTTCTTTCATCATTGCTCACAGACTTAGTACTATCAAGAATGCAACCTGCATCATGTATGTAGATGATGGTAAGATCCAGGAGAAGGGTTCTCACGAAGAGCTCTTAAAGATACCTGGCGGATACTACCACAATCTCTACGACAGCCAGTACGCATTCCTTCAGGCCTGACAGTATCTTTATAAGTTTTCTGATTTCTCTTGAAAGGTTTTATGTTTTTTAAGAGAATAAGATATATGTTTTCGCAACTTTGAATCAGAAATCCGCATTTACTGCGGATTTCGTAAGAAAGTGAATCGGTAGGTAAATAGGCCCAACACCGAAGGTGTTCTCAATTGGCCTATTTACATGACTTTTGGAACGAAGTGACAAAAAGTCATAAGATTTTATTCAAAAGCAAAAGCCATTTTGAGGTTTCAATATGATTCCTCAAAATGGCTTTTATATTTTTTATGTAAGGAAGGGTATTATTTACAATTCATAAGACTTAGAATCCGAAGTCGTCTCCGCCGTCGCTTCCGTCATCTTCTTCATCGTCTCCATCATCAGGGTTCTCTTCGTCGTAGCCGTCTCCGTCATCGTAGTCGTCTCCATCATCGTAATCGTCGCCGTCTTCGTAGTCGTCGTCGTCTTCGTAGTCGTCTGAACCCTTGTTATCATCATCAGAGTCCTTCTTGTCATCTGATTTCTTGTCGTCATCTTTACTGCTTGAATTACTTGATTTCTGCTCTTTAAGTGTAACTTCTACTTCAACTTCTTCGTATCCGTTACTGCCTTTTCTAAGAACTGTGATCTTGATTGTCTGTCCAGCTTCATAATATGCCATGTTGGTATCAAGATCTGTTCTGGAAGCAATTTTTGCATCTTCAATCTGAATAATGATATCACCAACTTCAAGACCTGCTTCATCTGCAGCACTTCCGCTGTCAACTGATGAGATATATGCACCTTCAACACCTGTAGGTGTGTATGCTGTTACGCCAAGAACACCTCTGTTGTCTTTGCTTGCTTTCTGTTTTGATCCGGACTCCATAAGGCCATCAATGATAGGCTTAGCTACTGAGATCGGAATAGCATATCCCATACCTTCCGCATCGGAAGTTACAGCTTTTCTTGAGTTAATTCCGATAAGCTGTCCCTTTGAGTTTAATAAAGCTCCACCGGAGTTACCGTGGTTAATAGACGCATCTGTCTGAATGAATATTGCTTCAGATCCATCCTCATTAAGGAGTTTTCTGTTTAAAGCACTGATAACACCTACTGTAACTGACTGGCCCTGACCAAGAGCATTACCGATCGCAATTGCAGGCTCACCAAGTTTTAATGTATCAGAATCGCCTATTTCTACAAAAGCAATTGCGTTCATAGTTGCATCATCTATTTCTGAAAGAGGTACAGCTATAACTGCAAGATCCATTCCGGAGTTAGTACCTTTGATATAAGCTTTTTTAGTTGTACCATTTACAAAATTTACTGAAAGGTCATCTGCATTTTCAACTACGTGGTTATTAGAAACGATCAAAAGCTCTGTATCATTCTGACCGAGAATAACTCCTGAGCCTGAACCACCACTAAGGCCCTCTCCTTCTTCATAACCATATTCTTCAAGGTCAACCATAAATGTATTATCTATACTAACGATAGAAGGCATAACCTTATCGATCAGTGCAGATACATCTGTTGCAACAACCAGGGGCTCTTCTGTTTTATTAGCATCATCTGCATTTTCAGTAGTAGCAACTTCTTCATTTTTATCCTTGCTTTCAAGAAGTCCCTTTAATGAGATGTCTTTGCTCTTAGCAACATATACAGCACCGGTTCCAAGTCCTGCTACAAGTAAAAGAGCTATAAAAGAAACTAATATCTTTTTACCCTTTTTCTTCTTTTTAGGAGGATTATTATCATATCCGGCATACTGATATCCATTATTCTGCATTCCATTATTAACAGAATAATTAGCGCCTGTATTGCCGTATGTACCTGCGCCCTGTGTGTAATTATTATCTTTTACTTCGTTCATGTTATTCCCCTTTCATGCCCGGTTTAATCTTCTTCAATAACACATATTTCCATATAATCAAATGGAACTTCTTCTATAAAACTGTCCTGAGTGAATCTGCATTTACTATGCCTCTTGAAGTCATTTACGTTAACCCCAAGCCAGATAGGTTTGGGAAGATCCATCTCATAGCATGCCTTTTCAAGACTCCCCATAACTTTATGTGTTCTGGTATCATCGTCGTCATTGCATATGACTGTATCTTTTTGCATGTGATTATCTTTGAATAATCTGACCCATAATCTAAACATTTTCTTCAATTCCTTCCCGTGCTTATATTACTTTGCACCAAAACGAAGAAAAATGCAATCTGGATTTTGCTAACTCTATATATGAATGAGCATAGATAAGCTTGTTTATATATTATCACCCTACTATAAAAAAGTTCTCTTATACGACGAACGGTATATTTGATATGATAAAGCGTCATTATTAGTAGAAAACAGGTATCCGATTCCTGTTTATAAATGCGCTTACAGAACTATTAATGTCAAAAAAGGCTTTGCATGATGATATGTTTAGAAATACAGGGATGTATTTCTAAACATATCAATCTGCAAAGCCTTAGTATATCATTTATATCTTTTTTGACAGATCGAACTATCGATCAGTCTTCGTATCCATTAGGATTGTTCTTCTGCCATCTCCATGAATCCTCGCACATTTCACGGATGCCGTTCTCAGCCTTCCAGCCAAGTTCTCTCTCGGCCTTCTCTGCGTTTGAATAACATGTAGCGATATCGCCGGCTCTTCTTGGAGCAATTTCGTAAGGGATCTTAACGCCATTAGCTTCTTCGAAGTTCTTAACAATATCGAGAACGCTGTAGCCAACACCTGTTCCAAGGTTGTAGAGCGAAAGACCTGTTCCAGGCTCAAGCTTCTTAAGCGCCTTAACATGTCCCTTAGCAAGGTCAACTACGTGGATATAGTCACGAACACCTGTTCCGTCAGGAGTATCGTAGTCATCACCAAATACGCTAAGGTGATCAAGCTTACCTACAGCAACCTGTGTGATATAAGGCATAAGGTTGTTAGGAATACCGTTAGGATTTTCACCCATGGTACCAGACTTGTGAGCTCCGATAGGATTGAAGTATCTAAGAAGTACTACATTCCATTCATTGTCTGCTTTCTGGATATCTGAAAGTATCTGCTCAAGCATGTGCTTGGTCCATCCGTAAGGATTTGTGCATACTCCCTTAGGGCATTCCTCTGTGATCGGAATGATGGCAGGATCGCCATAAACTGTAGCTGATGAAGAGAAGATGATGTTTTTAACATTATGCTTCTTCATTTCATCAAGAAGTGTTAATGTTCCTGATATGTTATTTTCATAGTATTCCCAAGGCTTCTGAACTGATTCGCCAACAGCCTTAAGTCCTGCAAAGTGAATAACAGCATCGATCTTTTCCTGTGAAAAGATCTTCTCAAGATCTTCACGATTTCTTATATCAGCTTTGTAAAAAGGAACCTTCTTACCTGTTATAGCTTCAACTCTGTCAAGAACCTTCATGGAAGAGTTGCTAAGGTTGTCCATTACTACAACATCATATCCGGCATTCTGCAGCTCTACTACTGTATGACTGCCGATATATCCTGTTCCACCTGTTACTAAAATTGTCATAATGTTTTCCTCCTAAGAGTGCATAAAAAGCTCAATCTGATCAAATACTTCAAAACTTGTTCTTATGCATGAATTATAAATGTCAGCCATTATATCTTCAATAACAACATGTTATTTAAAGCTGTCAAAATGTTAAATGCATTTTCATTTTCAAAAATGCCTCTCTATATACGATAAAAGCCATATTATGATTCCTGAAGACCTACTTGTCTTTGGAATCATATTATGGCTACTAACCATTTTATTCTATGTACGATTACAGGATGTAATTTGTACATGTCCAGAAATACATGGATGTATTTCTATGTACCTTATAGCTCTATACCATTAAGCTTGCAAAGCTCTCTAGCTGACTCTACTGAATCAACACCTGTAGGGTTCTTTATCGGTGCAAACTCTTTCTCTCTTACAACTTCATAAGGAAGACATGAATCAAGCATATGGATCATATCAAGAACGAGCTGCTCGAACTTACATCCGTTTGGCTTTTCAGGCTTAACAAGATTTGCATTCTCATCGATATATGGAATCTTCTTCTCAACTACGTGAAGAGGAAGTTCTTTTGAAGCGATCTCTTCAAGAGCCTTTTCATTGAAAAGATAGTTAAGGATTACACCGAAGTTATATGCAGGATCACCGTTTTCATCCTTAGCATCCATCATCTCCTGTGAAAGTTCGTAATATTCTACGATTGATGGTCTGCCATCTTCAAGGCACATAACGCCAACCTTCTCATCAGGAGCGTTCTTCTTAACAACCTTGGCACCAACGCTAACTCCGCGCTTAACTGTAGCACCAACGAAGCAAGGATCACAGATTCTCTGAAGTACGTTATCTACAGCAAATACATCGATCCATTCAATGCCTTCTGCATGGATGACATCAAGAAGGCCTGCTCTGATCATTGATGAGAACCATCCTGCATTACCATTAGGAGATGTAGAGATACGGTCCTTGCCTTCCATGTAAACTTTTCCGTTGTAGTCAGAAGCCGGTGCCATATCCTGTTTAAAGAATGTTACCTTATCCTTTGGATAGCCAAAGAAGTTCTTCTCTGTAAGGAAATTTACTGTAGCTTCATGATTCTTTTCACTAGTCATTATGAAAAGATGGATGAATGCGCCGCCTGCTGCGTTAACGCTATCCATAAGATTTTCAAATAGTCTCTGGAAAATATATACATTCTTGGTAAGACCAATATCAAACATTCCCTTTGGATTGTCTGAACCAAGACGAGTTCCCATACCACCTGCAAGAAGAACTGCTGCTGTCTTGCCTGCCTTTATTGTCTCAATACCGATTCTCTCAAACTCTTCTCTTGAAGCCTCGATCTCAGGAAGCTGCATTGCTGCAAGTGGAGAGAATTCTCCACGGTTTCCACCCTTTCCAAGTTCGCTGCACTTAGAAAGAACTTCAAAATCTGTTTCATCGATCTGCTGAAGAAGAGCAGCCTTGCTTTCTTCGGAAAGTTCATCATAATATTTGAGAACGTGTTCCTGGTTATATTTTGCAAGCTTTTCTTTAGCCTGTTCGTAATTCATATTTCACTTACCTCCAAACACCCTTTTTCATATTAAGTTTCCCATAATATTGTATCCGAAAACTCCAGTCAGGACTATTATTCGTTTATCTGTCCTAGCTAATAGCATAGCTATTCCAAAGCTCCTGTTGTTTTCAAAATCGCCTATATACTTTATCACATTTTTCGTAAAGTTTCCACTTTTATTGCGCAAATACAGTTTTTGTCAAAAAAAGAGCTGCGACACACTGATATGTGCCACAGCTCTTCATAAGTCATATAGTTTTAATATACTGCTACTACAGGAGGTACAAGTCCTTCAGGACCAATAAGCATACCGTCCTTATTGAATGTGCAGTCAACGCCGCCAATGTTGACAGTGGTATTTGCAACCATACGTCCGTCTTCTCCAAAGTAGAAGAATCCGTCACCGATCTGTACAAATCCGATTACCATGTGACCATCTACAGGATCAAGCATATATGTGCCATCCTTTGTCTTTGAAAGACCCTTAAGCAGCGCTCCGTCTTTGCCGGAAATGTAGAAGTTTGTTCCTGCATTGAACATCTGTCCTACTACCATCTTACCATCTACGCCGTAGAAGTATTCGCCAACGAATCCAGTCTGCATTACACCTTCAGCATCAAAGAAGTAGTTACTCTTGTCGATTGTAACGCTTCCTACTGAAGCAGCGTGTGTCTTAGGATCAAAGTAATATGTAGCTCCTGTTGCAGGATCTGTGAAGAATCCGCTTACAGCTGCGCCATCTGCGCCGAACATATACTTAAAGCCTTCAATGCCAAGCATACCTGTCTGCATCTCAGCTTTTTCATTAAAGTAATAAAGATTACCGTTTACACTCTGAAGACCAACAAGAGCTGTACGTGTTTTAGGCTCAAAGTAGTATGTCTTGCCTGTAGCTGCATCTGTATAGAATCCCGTGTATGCCTTACCCTCAGCATCGAAATAGTATATACCTGTATCAAGACCAAGAAGACCTGTTCTCATAATACCATCTGCTCCGAGATAGTAGAGATTGTCGCCAATTGACTGAAGACCTGTAAGCATTACATAGTCATCATTAAAGTATCTTATACCATCAGGAAGTGCTACAAAGCCTTTTACCGCCTTACCATCTGCACCGAAATATGTCTGGATACCTTCTCCGATAGTAAGAAGACCTGTCTGCATGATTCCATCTGCATTGAAGTAGTATCTTGAATTTTCAATATCAGAAAGACCTACAGCAGCCATTCCTCCCTTAGTAGGATCAAGATAATACTGGTTAACTCCATCATTCATCCAACCAGTCCAGACAAGACCGTTTGATGCATCGCAGAAATATTTTCCACCTGATGAAGGTGTTACCCAGCCTTTCTGCCAGCGATAGTTGTTGTAATAATATGTACCTGTCTTAGTTGTAAGGAATCCCTCCGGAATGATTACCTGTGAATAATCTGTGTAGAGATAATCCATATCAACTCGGCCATTGATTCCCGGTACTGATCCGCTGCTTGTATACTGCCATACGCCGTAGCTGTATGGCATTGTATTAGTATCAGAATACTGGGCAACCCATTTCTGCCATGATACATCTCCAAGACGCTGTACATACCAGTTTCTGCTCGCATATACCATTGGCATATATCCTGCACTTGAAACTATAGTACAGAAAGTATTAACGATATCCTGCTGCTGTGCCATGTTAAGAGACTTCTGACACTGAGCTTCGATATCAATTACTACCGGGAATGATACCTGATATGGTGCAATAAGCTGAAGCAAAAGATTAGCTTCACTTGCTGCCTGCTCTGCGCTCATTGCATAAGTATACCAGTAAACACCAACACGAAGACCTGCTGCTGCAGCTCCTGTAAGGTTATTTACATACTGAGTATCGATTGTGTTTGAAGTTCCTACGCGAACAAATGCGAAAGTGATCCCACTCTGAGCAACTGCTGTCCAGTTGATCGCACCCTGATAGTGAGATACGTCTATTCCTCTTGCAAGAACAGGTGCAGCCTGAGCATCAATTGCTGCCTGCGGCGTCGAAAATGCTGTTGCAATAGAAATGACAAGTGCGCATACCACGGCTGTAATCCGTCGAATGACTTTTTTTGACATTTTCCTCCTCCTTAAAAGCTATTTTTCCCTAACCAATTAAGTAAATTATACCGACAAAACGCTTCATTTTCAAGGAATATAGCGCTTTTAAGCCTTATCACATTTGCACAAAAAAGGTCGGCGTACAAAATAGTACGCCGACCTATGATCTTTCAAATATAGATATTAAATACCCTTATTCAGTCAGATCTCTTTGGTAATAATTATGCCCAAGGATTCTCTGTAGGATATTTAACTTCTGCAGGCTGATTGTAACCAATCTCTTCTACAGGTACACCGATGTACTTGAATACCTCGAAGAGCTGCTTGCCCCAGTTACCGAATGCAACAGCACCGTGGTGAGGGAAGTTCTTCTCGATAAGTACGTGTCTGTAGAATCTGCCCATCTCCTTGATAGCGAATACACCGATTGAACCAAATGACTTAGTTGCAACAGGAAGTACTTCACCCTGAGCGATGTAAGCACGAAGCTTAGAATCAGCTGTGCTCTGGAGACGATAGAATGTGATCTCACCAGGAACGATATCTCCTTCAAGAGTTCCGTTTGTAACCTCGATAGGAAGATTACGAGCCATGATCTTCTGATATCTCATCTCATGGAATGAAAGCTTGCTTGTGCATGTATTTCCGCAGTGGAAACCCATGAATGTATCTGTGAACTTGTAATCGAACTTGCCTTCGATTGACTCTTTGTACATATCCTTAGGTACAGAGTTGTTGATATCAAGAAGAGTAACAGCGTCGTTACTGATAACTGTTCCGATGAACTCTGAAAGTGTTCCGTAGATATCAACCTCACATGATACAGGGATTCCTCTTCCTGTAAGACGGCTGTTTACATAGCAAGGAACGAATCCGAACTGTGTCTGGAATGCAGGCCAGCACTTTGTTGTAAGAGTAACGAATTTTCTGTAACCCTTGTGAGCCTCGATCCAGTCAAGAAGTGTAAGCTCGTACTGAGCAAGCTTCTCAAGTACTTCAGGCTTCTTGTTACCTGAACCAAGATCCTTCTTCATGTCTTCAACAACTTCAGGGATACGAGCATCGCCTGCGTGGTTCTTAAAGCTTTCGAAAAGGTCAAGCTCTGAGTTCTCTTCGATCTCAACACCAAGGTTGTAAAGCTGCTTGATAGGAGCGTTACAAGCAAGGAAGTTCATTGGACGAGGTCCAAAGCTGATGATCTTAAGGTTCTGAAGAGCATATACAGCCTTAGCGATTGGAAGGAATTCGTGGATCATATCAGCGCAATCCTCAGCATCGCCAACAGGATATTCAGGGATATATGCCTTTACGTTTCTAAGTGCAAGGTTGTAGCTTGCATTGAGCATACCGCAGTAAGCATCTCCTCTGCCATCCAAAAGGTCATTCTGGCTCTCTTCTGCTGCTGCGCAGAACATCTTAGGACCTTCGAAGTGCTTAGCAAGAAGTGTCTCAGAAATTTCAGGACCGAAGTTTCCAAGGAATACGCAAAGAGCGTCACATCCGTTCTTCTTAACATCTTCAAGAGCGTTAACCATGTCGATTTCGCTCTCAATAATTGTGATAGGGCATTCGTAAATGTCCTTTGCATCATACTTGTCAGCATAAGCCTTTACAAGTGCTTTTCTTCTGTTCTCAGCAAGACTAGCTGGGAAACAGTCACGGCTTACTGCTACGATTCCGATTTTGATTTCTGGAATGTTGTTCATTTTTTTGCCTCCTACCTCTTTTTACCTTTTAACTTTTCTCGAGACTATTACCAGTTGTATATTATTTTTAATACAACTTTATAGTACAACTGATATACTATTTGCATTTAACAATACTAATTCTACAACACATTTACAATTTTTAATGTTTAAATATTGCTATTTCTTTCTCATTTTTCATTTTCTATCTATTCAACAAAAAAAGAGCCTAGAAACTGTGTAAATTCACATGTTCCTAAGCTCTTTTTATTAATACAACTTGTTATTTTTTGTTCGCTACATCGGATCTGATAAGCGCTCTCTTCAGCTTTGCTTCTGCAAGCATAACGTCCTTGTCGCCAAGTTTATCCTTGGTCGCAAGTCGCTCCTGTGCACGCTTTTTAGCATCCTGAGCACGCTCAAGATCAATATCCTCTTTCCATTCCCATGTTGTAGCAACAACACGGCATTCGCCGTCCATAACATTGATCATTCCGCCCATGCAGGCCGCTGTTCTTACTGTTCCGTCCTCAAGTACAACCTTTGCAGGTCCCATACCAAGTGCAGAGCAATAATTAGTATGCTTGGCCATAACACAAACGTCACCATCTATGGTACGGAGGATGATCCTTGTAGCCTGTCCGTCCAGCTTACTCCCGTCAGGAGTAGCTATCTGCAGATGAAACGGAGTTGCCATAGCTCATCCCTCCTTCATCTTATGATTTCTTCGCTTTTTCGAAGGCTTCATCAATAGTTCCGCAGAAGAGGAATGCTGACTCAGGAAGCTCATCGCACTCACCGTTAAGGATCATGTTGAAGCCTCTGATTGTCTCTTTAAGCGGTACATACTTACCTGGAATACCTGTGAACTGCTCAGCAACGCTGAATGACTGTGACAGGAAACGCTGTACCTTACGAGCACGGCTAACAGTGAGCTTATCCTCATCTGAAAGTTCATCCATACCCATGATAGCGATGATATCCTGCAGCTCTCTGTATCTCTGAAGAACCTGCTGAACACCTCTGGCTGCTTCATAGTGATCCTTACCTACGATCTCAGGAGTAAGGATACGGCTTGTAGAATCCAAAGGATCAACTGCAGGATAGATACCCTGTGAAGCTATTTCACGGGAAAGAACTGTAGTTGCATCCAGGTGTGTGAATGTTGTTGCAGGAGCAGGGTCCGTAAGGTCATCCGCAGGTACATATACAGCCTGAACAGATGTGATAGATCCGTCCTTGGTTGATGTGATACGTTCCTGAAGTTCACCCATTTCTGTAGCAAGTGTAGGCTGGTAACCAACGGCTGATGGCATACGGCCAAGAAGCGCTGAAACCTCAGAACCTGCCTGAGTGAAACGGAAGATATTATCGATGAAAAGAAGCACGTCCTGCTTCTTAACATCACGGAAATACTCAGCAACAGTAAGTCCTGAAAGACCTACTCTCATACGAGCCCCCGGAGGCTGGTCCATCTGACCAAAGATAAGTGCAGTCTTGTTGATAACGCCTGACTCACTCATTTCACCATAAAGGTCATTACCTTCACGAGTACGCTCACCAACACCGGTAAATACTGAGTATCCACCGTGTTCTGTTGCTACGTTGTGGATCAGCTCCTGAATAAGAACCGTCTTACCAACGCCGGCACCACCGAAGAGACCGATCTTACCACCCTTAAGGTAAGGGCAGATGAGGTCTACAACCTTGATACCTGTTTCCAGAATCTCACTGGATGTCTGCTGATCTTCGTACACAGGAGCCTCTCTGTGGATCGGCCAGTAGTCAGAAGCCTGAATGGGCTCCTTGTTATCTACAGGCTCGCCAAGGAGGTTCAATACCCTACCAAGGCACTCTTCGCCAACGGGCATCTTAATAGGTGCTCCGGTATCTTTGGCAGGAGTTCCTCTCATAAGGCCGTCGGTACTGCTCATGGCGATACAGCGGACTTTGTCGTCGCCTATGTGCTGGGCAACTTCTACTACCAGACGTGTGCCATTATTATCAATCTCAATGGCATTCATCAGATCCGGCAGCTGTCCATCTTCAAATTTGATGTCCAGTACAGGTCCCATTACCTGGGTAACTGTACCTATATTTTCTGTAGCCAATGATTATCTCCTTTTTATTAGAAAAAGATGTTTACAGTTACATGCTTCATTCCATAGCTTATGAACCAGCTCCCGATACGATCTCAGTGATCTCCTGCGTGATAGCAGCCTGTCTTGCACGGTTGTAGTACAGACTGAGATTGTCGATCATGTCGGCAGCATTGTTGGTAGCATTCTCCATTGCCATGCGGCGTGCGCCCTGTTCGGATGCTGCACTTTCACACATTACGCTGAAGATGATACCTGCAATGTATTCCGGTATTATCGCATTGAATGTCTCTTCAGAGCTCGGCTCATACATGATCACTTCGCGTCCCTCTTCTGACGGCGGATCCGGTGTAAACGGAAGCAGCTGCCAGGTTGTAGGAACCTGTGAAAGAACCGATTTGAAGACTGTTCCGGCCACATGGATCTCGTCGTACTCGCCATTTTTATATCCCTGGCATACAAGTCTCGACATTTCGAAGCAGTCACTGACAGATACTTCACCTACCAGCGGGAAAGCATCGGATATGATCTCTCTGTTTCTTTTGCGGAAATATTCCAATGCCTTTTTTCCAACAGGAAGGAATGCACATTCCTTACCTTTGGTTTCCTGCTCGATCATCCTGAACATGTTTGCATTGTAACCGCCTGCAAGTCCTCGGTCTCCGCCAAAGACGATATAGAGTCTTTTCTTGATCTCTCTTTTCTTAAGATAAGCAGAATCGAAATCAGAATTGGAATTAGCTATATCATTAAGTGTCTTGGCTAAAACTTCGTGATATGGACGGCAATTCTCAACACGTTCCTGGGCCTTGCGGAGTCTGGAAGAAGCTACCAGCTTCATAGCTCTGGTAATCTGCATGGTGCTCTGCACTGATTTTATGCGGAGCTTGATGCTTTTCATCGAAGCCATGTCAGTTCTCCTTTCCGCTTAAGCATTCTTTGTGAACCGTTTTGTATACTCAGAAAGTGAATTCTTAAGAGCACCTTCGATCTCATCATCCCATGCGCCTGTTGCAGCGATCTTGTCCATAACGGCCTTACCGCCTTCATTTGCATCAAGGAAATCATAGAGTCCGGACTCATATTCTGCTACCTGAGTAGTATCAACTTCCTTAAGGTAGTCATTGTTAACGGCATAAAGAATTGCAACCTGCTTCTCAACAGGAATAGGTGTTCCCCTGTTCTGTTTGAGAACTTCCACAATTCTTGCACCCTTATCAAGACGAGACTTGGTATCTTCATCAAGGTCAGATCCGAACTGTGCGAAAGACTGAAGCTCTCTGTACTGTGAATACAAAAGCTTAAGTGTTCCGGCAACCTTCTTCATGGCCTTAACCTGAGCATTACCACCTACACGGGATACGGAGATACCTGGGTTAACCGCAGGGCGTACACCTTCGTGGAAAAGCTCTGTCTCAAGGAATATCTGTCCGTCTGTGATAGAGATAACGTTGGTAGGAATGTATGCTGATACATCACCTGCCTGTGTCTCAATGATAGGAAGAGCTGTAAGAGATCCGCCGCCATTAGCATCAGAAAGCTTAGCTGCTCTTTCAAGAAGACGTGAATGCAGATAGAATACGTCTCCAGGATAAGCTTCACGTCCTGGTGGACGTCTGATAAGGAGTGACAATTCACGATAAGCAACAGCATGCTTGGAAAGATCATCATAAATGATGAGAGCATGCTTGCCGTTATTCATGAAATACTCACCGATAGTAGCTCCGGCATATGGTGCAATGTACTGAAGTGGTGCACCTTCTGAAGCCGTAGCTGCAACAACTACTGTATATTCCATAGCGCCTGCTGCTTCAAGGTTTGCAACAAGGTTGGCAACTGTGGAATTCTTCTGGCCAATGGCTACATAGATACAGACAACATCTTTACCCTTCTGGTTAATGATGGTATCTGTAGCAATGACAGTCTTACCTGTCTGACGGTCGCCTATGATAAGCTCACGCTGTCCACGGCCGATCGGGATCATTGAATCGATTGCTTTGATACCTGTCTGGAGTGGCTCCTTAACAGGCTGACGTTCAATGATTCCAGGTGCTGTATGCTCGATTGGATCGAAGCGTACAGGCTTAATATCACCCTTGCCATCTATTGGCTGACCAAGGGCATTAACTACACGTCCAAGTACTTCATCGCCTACAGGAACAGATACAACTCTTCCTGTACGCTTTACAATATCGCCTTCTTTAATTCCTACGTCGGAACCCAGAAGGACGATTGAAATGCTGTTATCTTCCAGATTCTGTGCCATGCCGTAAGTACCGTTTGAGAATTCAACAAGTTCTCCGGCCATACATTTTTCCATTCCGCTGGCACGTGCGATACCGTCACCGACCAGAATAACCGTACCGGTCTCTGCCTGTTCGATAGCGGCGGAATAATGCTTAATCTGGCTTTTAATTATCTGACTAATTTCTTCAGGTTTCAGCGCCATTTCTCATCCTCTTATTCCTGCGCATACTGCGCGTACTTACCCTTACAGGGTTATACAACTGTATCTTTGATGATGGAATTAAGAGCATCAATACGCTCTTTGGCTGTGCCATCATACCGCTTGCCATCCATGTCGAGACGGATACCGCCGATAAGTGCGGGATTGACATAGCAGGTCATATCGACCTTCTTGCCTTTCATTCTCTCAAGCTTATCGTGCAAAGCATTCTTCTGAGCATCCGTAAGTGCAACAGCACTTGTTACGGTAGCTTCTACAATGCCATGGGCTTCGTTATAAAGTCTGCGGTATTCTTTTGCGCATCCCTTAACTTCAGCCATATATCCTTTTTCACACATGAGTTTCAAGAAATTCAGAAGATAAGGCCACATGTCAGCTCCAAACGCTTCGTCCAGGAGCTTAATTCTGTCATCCTTACTGATACTGGGTTCTGAAAGGAGCTTTACGTACTGGGGATTCTCTTTCATAAGAGAAAGCACAGTTCCAAGCTGATCCAAAACCAGATCCGTCTGATTCTCTTCCGAAGCAAGCTCATATAAGCTTCCACCATATTTCTTGGCTGTTTCGGTCATCATATAGACGTATCTCCAACATTCTGAATGAATTCGTCAACTAGGTTCTCATGATCCTTTTCGTTGATTTCGCGGCCGATAACCTTTGACGCGATGCTCATAGCCATAGAACCGATCTCATCCTTGGCATCATTTATCGCACGCTTTTTCTGCTGTTCAATATCGTTCTCTGCCTGTCTCTTGATAGAGGCTGCCTCTGACTGGGCATCTGCAACGATCTTTTCACTTCTCTTGGTTGCAGTACTTGTAGCTTCCTTAACGATACGATCCGCTTCATCGTTGGCCCTTGAAAGGCTTGTCTCGTACTGCTCTTTAAGATCAAGCGCTTTGGCCTTAGCTTCCTCAGCTTCCTTGAGAGGCTGATCTACAAGCCCCTGGCGCTTAGCCAGGATGTCCATTACAGGTTTGTACAGGAACTTTTTGAACAAAAGAATCTGAATACCCAGGTTGATCAGCTGAACAACAATCGTCTGCCAGTCCAGCGAAACCAATAAATTATATGTTGCTTCCATGGTATTCTCCTTTTCTGAGTTTAAGTATCCTCGCTCCTGCCTCTATTAAAGGTTTGAAAGGAAAAGACCTGGTGCTACGAAGATCAGAAGAAGACCGGTAACGAAACCGTAAATACCTGTTGTCTCTGAAAGAGCGACACCGAGGATAAGTGTTGATCTGATCTCACCGGAAGCTTCCGGCTGACGAGCGATAGAAGAAACTGCTGCTGCTGCCGCATTACCTTCACCAATACCAGGACCTATACCTGCTATAAGAGCAAGTCCGGCGCCAATGCCACATCCTGCAAGTGCGATACCTTTTGCTAATACTGTTAAATCCATATTTAATTCCTCCTAAGAATTATTGTTGCTGCTTAATCGCGTTTTTAGGCTTCATTAATTTATTCTGATGCCTGTTTAATGAAAATACATGTCAGTGTACAGAAGATAAACGGCTGGATCAATCCACTGAACCAGTCAAAGTAAAGTGATGTGACTGCAGGTAAACCGATCTCAAGAATCGGAATATGATCTGCGAGCCAATCTCCAACTACAGGGATAAATCCCAGCAGCGCGGCACTGGCAAGTCCCAGTGCTGAATAGATCAGGGTTCCGATAACCATACCAGAAAGTATGTTGCCGAAGTGACGGCAAGCCATAGAGATAGGTGTGGAGAATTCACTGATGATATTCATTGGAAGCATAACCGGCATTGGATCCAGATATCCCTTAAGATATCCACCGATTCCATTAGCCTTAATCTTATGCTTGGTAATGAGTATCAATACAATGATAGCCCATCCGGCCTCTGTTGCCAGGTCAGCAGTCGGACTCCAGCATCCACCGACAAGGCTTATCATGTTACTGATGATAGCTGTTCCAAACAGAGCTCCAATGAAAGGAATGTAATAGTCGAATTTGTCACCCATATTACCTCTTACGAAGTTATTGAGCAGCTCGACTATCCACTCTGCTATCGCCTGTCTCTTACTTATGCCTGTTACTTTCAGATTTCTTCCAAGTATCCAGCAAAGAAACGACAGTACGATCAGAACTATCCAGCCCATGATCATTGTCTGCGTGATGTGGATTTCCCCAATCGGCGAGTCTTCTATTATCGTATAGATCCTCGCGCCATGAAGATTAATGTCCATAAATCAGGATTCACCTCCTTTTACTCCGGCCGTAGAATCTACATTCTGTGTGAGATTCAGCTTACCGGTTATTTGCAATAAAAAGATAGCAAGTTTTGGGAAAAGAAGCGGCACGAGAGCGCTTATTACATTAATAAACGGCACAAAAACAGCAGCTACTATCCATAAGCCCTGAAGGCCCATTCTCTGGGTGTAGCCTTTTTGTACGCCTCTTCTTACTTCTGCACCTCCGTTCTGTGCCGCGTCAAGCGATCTTTGGAGAGAAACTGCCATCCAGATAAAGCAGATCATTCCAATAAGAGTACCGCCTACTGCACCGATAATAATAGTTGCATCAAACGAATAGAGGCCAGTTAAAGAAATAAGAAAACCGACCACAATCTCAATGACGCACAAAATCCCGCAACCAACGTAAACGCCCTTTACAAGTCCTTTGATATCATCATCTAAATGCATGAAACTTCCCTCCCCTTAAAATGTCCTCTTGAATCTGTCTAAAGTAAGTGTCCACATTATATATTTTCGGCTAAAAAGCCCATTTTAGTAATGTTTGGAAAAAGAATGACTTTTTGGTTTGTTTTTGTCCGGTCTCTTCTGACCTTTCATAACAGTCTTGGTGTAGAATTTCCAGAACGTCATAAAACCTGCGCCAAGGCCTAAAAAAAGCCCAACAAAATAAATCCACATTCCAAAACCAAAATGTGTGTTAAGGTACCAGCTGCCTGCAAGACATAAAAGCACGGGCATTATCAGATCAAGCCCCAGCTGTCCAACATATACGAGATATTTAAATGCATTAGACCAGTCCTGCATATATACCTTTCATATCAAAAATATAAAATCACGCACGTTCACAGATATTTTACCATAGTGTGGAATTTATGTGCAAGATTGTCAGAAAATACTGGGAACATTATCTATTTTTTTCTACAAAATCAATCTTTATGAGTTAATTGTATATGAGAAAACGGCCACCCTGAAATTATCAGGATGACCGTCAATATACTTATATATTTATTAAGTTTACTCTTCTTCTGTAGCTGTAGTCTTGATGTGAAGCTCTTCAAGCTGCTTGTCTGTTACAAAGCTGGGTGCTCCCATCATTACATCCTGAGCATTCTTGTTCATAGGGAACGGAATGATCTCTCTGATAGACTCTTCTGCTGCAAGAAGCATTATCATACGGTCTACTCCAGGAGCGATACCTGCGTGTGGCGGTGCGCCATAGCAGAATGCGTTGTACATAGCAGGGAACTTCTTCTTAACGTCCTCTTCACCAAGTCTTACAAGTTCGAATGCCTTGATCATGATCTCAGGATCGTGGTTACGAACAGCACCTGATGAAAGCTCTACGCCGTTAACAACAAGGTCGTACTGATCTGCCATGATTGTAAGAGGATCAACCTCACCTTTTTCTGCCTTAAGAAGGATATCAAGACCACCTGAAGGCATTGAGAAAGGATTGTGGCAGAACTCAAGTTCGCCAGACTCTTCACCGATCTCGTACATAGGGAAGTCAACTATCCAGCAGAATGCGTACTGCTCTTTGTCCATGTGACCAGGAACAGCTGCACCAAATGTCTTAACAAGAACACCTGCAGTCTTAACTGCTGCGCCCTTATCTCCTGCAGAAAGAACTACAAGTGTGTTAGACTCAAGTGAAAGTGCCTTAACAACTTCATCCTTCTTAGGAGCTACGAACTTGGAGATACCACCAACAAGCTCGCCATTTTCATCTACTCTGAACCAGTAACCCTTGTTACCTGACTGAACTTCTACAGCTTCCATTGTCTTGTCGATGAACTTACGGCTTTCATGGAAGTCAGAAATAACAACAGCCTTGATAACGCCATCAGCAAATGGAGCGAAATCAGGTGTACGAAGAAGATCTGTAACATCTGAAACTGTAAGATCGATACGAAGATCAGGTTTATCTGTTCCGTATTTCTCTAAAGCTTCAAGATAAGGAATTCTTACAAAAGGAGCACCTGATGCTCTGTTATATGTACCGTACTTGGCAAAGATAGGAGGAAGAACATCCTCGATTACTGCAAATACGTCTTCCTGAGATGCAAATGCCATCTCCATATCAAGCTGGTAGAATTCTCCCGGTGATCTGTCACCTCTTGCATCCTCATCACGGAAGCAAGGAGCAATCTGGAAGTAACGGTCAATACCTGAAACCATGAGAAGCTGCTTGAACTGCTGAGGAGCCTGAGGAAGTGCATAGAACTTACCCGGATGCTTACGAGCAGGTACAAGATAGTCTCTTGCGCCTTCAGGTGATGATGCTGTAAGGATAGGAGTTGTGATCTCCATAAATCCATGATCAAGCATTGAGCTTCTAAGTGCTGCAATGATCTGTGATCTTAAGATGATATTCTTCTTAACTTCAGGGTTTCTGAGGTCAAGATATCTATATTTAAGCCTTGCTGTCTCGTCTGCTTCGCGGCTGTGATTGATCTCAAAAGGAAGCTCGCTATAGCGGCAGCGTCCAAGGATCTCTACCTTTTCAGGAACGACCTCAATATCACCAGTCTCCTGCTTAGGGTTCTTAGAGCTACGCTCTCTTACTACACCTTCTACAGAAATAGTTGATTCCTTAGTGATTGCCTTGAACTGCTTAACCATATCAGCATTCTCAGCTACAACCTGTGTTGTACCATAGAAGTCACGGATTACAACGAATCCAAGCTCGGCTCCTACTTCTCTGAAATTCTCAAGCCATCCGCACAGCTTAACCTTCTTGCCTGCGTCTGACAGTCTTAATTCTCCGCATGTATGAGTACGGGACTGCATCTTTATTACCTCCATCTACCAGATATCTGGTATCAACAACTAACTTTTAAGCGTTAAAACGCTCATCTATAATATCAGAAAAAAATAATCATTTCAATGCCTCGCTATATTAGCGAATTTTGCGTCAAAACAGGTCTTCTTGGCCCATAAAATTTGTACAAAATTTCTGCTTAATTTTTGTTGCAAATTCAAAAAAGAGGATTATAATATAATCACATGTAAACAACTTTGTAATATTTTGTAATAGTTCTTTGAGGTTTCGGTTTTATATGTCAAACATGAAATATTTATGTATGATCGTAATAATTTTGCTCACAGCAGCACTTTCGCTGTTCGCGACCGGATGTAATAATGCAATATCCACAACAAAAGCTGCACAGAGCGACAGTGCGACTTTTGTAATATCTGAATCCGTAGCCTCAGAATCCGGGTCATCCTATGACAATTAAAGATACTTTTCTTAGTCCGGATTATTATCCCAGTTTTTCATGCAAAGGACCTGATTGCCGCCATACATGCTGCAACGGTCTTACTATCAATATGTCCCAGCAGGAATATTTCAAGCTGGTCGGTTTGTCATGCTCTGATGAGCTAAGACAGGGACTTGATCTTGCCATCAAACCTCTTTCCAATCCCGATCCATACAAATATGCAGAGCTTTGCCATGACTTTTTTGGCAATTGTCGTATGCTTATGGATAACGGATTTTGCCGCCTTCAGTATGAGTGCGGTGAGGATGTGATGACTTATGCCTGCAGATATTTCCCAAGAAGCCCTCGTCTTAATATTTCGCCAAGAGTAGCATGCTCCTGCGGATGCGAAAAAACGATCGAGATGCTGATGGATTCTAAAGAGAATATATCCACAACTTCAGGTGAATATTCCTTTGATCTGGCAGGAGAAGAAGTAAAATCTGAATCTGTTACAAAAGATGAACTGGAAAAAATACAGAATTACCTCTTTGAGATTCTTCAAAATAAAGATATTGATATAGATAAAAAGATTGCTGATATAAGAGCCTTTCTTGAAAGCCAGGATTCTCAAGATTACCAAAACTATGCAACGGTAGAGAACGATACTGATCAGCATTTTTCTGATCATGAAAACGTAGCGAACTCCTTTTTTAAATCCATTAATATCTGTACATTTGTAAAGATAGCAGAATTCGTCAAAGATCAGTACTATACGATGGCTGATTACTGCGACGCATTTTTACAAGTTGCAGAAAGCGATGATCCGTTAGATACATTAAAAGCTAATAGAGATAAACTCTACTCCACTTTCCCGGAACTTGATACCTGGATATGTAAGATGTTCATTAATGATATCTTCTATACCCAGTTTCCTTTTTCAGAGAAGGATATGACTCTTTCACAGGCAGGACAACTTCTTGAATGTGAGGTTCGCTTTTTGCAGATGCTCCTTTACTCTAATGTAGATAACATTTCCAGTAGGGACGATTTTGTAGACCTGTGTATGTATTACTTCAGAATGGCAGATTTTACGCCCTTTTCTCATAACGCGCTTGTGCTCATGAACAAAAATGATTAACTTCGCAAAAAGTACCGCGCGGCTAAAGGTTTTCTGGAATCCAAAAACACCTAAAACATGTACCAAATTACTGATACAACATGTTTTAGGTGTTTCTTATAATTAAAGATCAAATTCTGCAGTTATTGTATATGTATCGTAGTCTCCAGCACCTCTGTAATCGTTAACTGTCATTACGATTCTGTATGTGCCTGAAGGAAGTTCTCCGTATACACTACTCCAGTCGAGTTCATATTCTGTGGTACCGTCTTCTTCTATATTCATAGCTATATCTTCGAATGCCACATCATCATCTATATCAACTAAAGTCCACTTTGTACCGTCGAATCTTTCGATCCTATACGCTTTAGAAAACTCTAAACTGCCGGTAGCATTTCCGCCCTTTTGCTTCCATACAAGTGTTGCTCCTGTCGCAGTCGGATCATTTACTTTAAGTGTCAGTCCCAGTTCAGGGATCTTTGCTTCATAGATTTCACTTTCTGCATCCTTTATATCGTTATCTGATTCCGCTTCTTCACCGGCCTGTGCCTGCTCGTCTATACTTGCAGCGTCTTCAGCAGGTTCTGCACTCTCCTGAGCACTTTCTGCTCCGCCAGTTTGCGCACTATTCACAGCTGCGTCACCTTCATGTATTGGTGCCATCTCCACGCTATCATCCGCTGACTCACTTGACTCTTCAGATTTTGGAGCTGAATCAACTGACTGCGGAACTGCTGCTCCATCTCCTCCAGCCGGTGCTGCAGAATCAGTAGAAGCTGTCTCATGCGATGTCTTAACACCTATATCAAGAACATTGATAGCTGTTAATCCAAGGAAGCATGCTGCTGCCACGGCAACCACGCTCCATATAGCTTTTCTTCTCCTGCGTTTTGAGGCATTTATATCTACAACCTTACCTGTTTCTTCCTTTGTTAAAGCATCCAGTGCATCCTGAATATGCTTGTCATCAAAGTTTTCATTTAAAGTCTTCTGAATAGACTCATCATCAAGGTCTTCATTAAGAACTTCCTGTATAAACTTGTCATCAATGTCACTCATTGCACGCAGCAGATCTTTATTATCTCTTTTCATACAGTGACACCTTCTTTCTCAAGATAATCCTTTAGTTTATTGCGGACACGAAGCAGGGTCATTTTGACATTACTCTCTGTAAGGTCATACTTTTCAGCTATCTCAGCAACGCTATAGCCAAAATAGTATCTTCTTATGAACATCTTACGGGTAAGCTCTTTTTGCTCAGACAAAAAACGGTTAAGGATCTCACTAAGTTCACGCGCGCTGTCGCTATCCCCAGCCTTATCATCTGCAATTACTTCTGCAAGTTCATCAAGTAGTACTCCCACCTGTGCATTACCTCTCTTATCCGCATGCATCATATCGTAGCGGTCCAGGGACAGGTTTCTTACGATCCTTGACAGAAAGGCAGAAAAAATATCAGGCCTCTGCGGAGGAATAACATTCCATGTCTTAAGGTAAGTATCATTCTCACACTCATCCGCATCTTCAAGGCTGTGAAGAATGCGCATGGAGATACTGCTTAGCATCCTTCCATATTTGTTTTTGGTCTGTACTATAGCATCCTCGTTTCTATCAAAGTACAACTCTATGATCGTACTGTCTTCCATAAGATATCCCATAAGATACTGTGTCCCCTCTACTTATATTGACGGATAAAAAAGATATTTCGTCACACTTTTTCTTCGTTATTTTTGGATTTCCTTCACTCTCTCATCCATGTACTTATGAACGCAATCCCTGATCTTCTGCATGGCTTCCTGCGCTTGTGGGTTACGACTTTCAAATGATAGCATCTGTTCGATGAAACCTTGTCTCATCGCTTCTGCGACGCTGGCGGGATATACGAGTCCGTATACAAGTGATATATGTCCTACAAGGTGGTCTATTGATGTAACTGTATGAGACCTGTTTACATTAAGATGATTTAGAGAATCTTCAAGAACTTTTGGGCTTATATCATCTGTATAAAAAGCCTCCATAGGCATATTGTAGATCTCATCCATCGGGAAGTCGCAGTTAACTTTGAGAATGTCAATCTTGTCTGCATCCCTCAGTATCTGAGAATACATAAGTTCTCTTTCTGTTAAGGCCTTGGGTAGTTCATATACGTTATGAAGCCTTATGGCTTTTTCCATAAGCTTATCTTCAGTATCGTCTTCGATATAATCGCGAACATGACCATCTACAAAAAGGATGTCTGCGCTGAGTGCGGCATGATTTACAGATACGGAATCTTCAAAGGTGTTATAGCGTCTTAACTGTTCAAATCTTCCGACATCATGGAACATTCCAAGAAGCCAGGCAAGGTCAACATCTTCATCACTTAGCTTTAAACTTTTTGCAATCATCTCGCAAAGGTCTGCTACTCTGTATGTATGCTCAACCTTAAGTTTTACCTTGGTATCCGTAATATCATAATCTGCCACATAGCCTGCGAATACACTTTTCACGTGTTCTTTATCTATTTTCATCACTAGCCTCTTTTTCTAAAAAACAAAGCACCGGAAGTTTCCAACCGGTGCTTTTTAAACTTCATTATTTGATTTTAATGCATTGATTTATATCAATCAAGCTTAAGGATAAGCTCTAAGATACGCTTTCCACAGATTTCCATCTCCTGTCTTGTAAGAAGCTTTTTCTTCTTGGCATCAAGAATACGTTTCGGGAATCCGTTAGCCATCTTTATATCATTACCTGCTGCAACTTCTTTGTAGTGCTCGCCATGTCCCCACCAGTCGGTAGTTACCATACCCTTGAAGCCCCACTCGTCTCGAAGGATATCTGTAAGAAGCTCGTGGTTTTCTGATGCACGCACGCCGTTGATCGCGTTATAGGAAGACATTACTGTCCATGGATCAGACTCTTTTACCACGATCTCGAAAGGCTTTAAGTAGATCTCACGGATAGCTCTTTCGGATGCACGGGAATCACTCTCGTTTCTATTTGTCTCTTTGTTGTTAAGAGCAAAGTGCTTAACAGATACACCTATACGGTTGGACTGTACGCCCTTAACCATAGCTGCTGCCTGCTTACCTGCAAGAAGAGGATCTTCAGAATAGTACTCAAAGTTTCTTCCACAAAGGGGACTTCTGTGAATATTGATAGCAGGTGTAAGCCATACTGCAATATTATTTTCCTTAACCTCTTCACCTGCTGCCTTACCAACTTCATATACGATCTCAGGATCCCAGCTGCATGCAAGAAGTGTTGAGCAAGGGAATGCTGTTGTATGAACGAGAGCTTCAGGCTGGATTCGAAGTCCAGCAGGGCCATCAGCTGTCATGGCATTCGGAACTCCATATTCAGGGAAGTTACCAAATCCAAATGTATTGGCAACACCAGTATTAGGCTGACCACCAAGAAGTTCTGCAAGATCCTCGTCAGAAAACTGCTTAATGAATTCATCAAGAGTGATCTTACCTTCTGCAACCTCTATAAGCTGATGCTTATCTCTTTCAGCCCACATAGGGATCAGATCAACGTGACGCACCTGCGGCATAAAGCCCATATTCTTGTCAGGATTTTCAGGAAGCTTTGTTGCATTGATATCTCTTGCTTTTCCCATCTTAAGCTTTTCATACTTACCGTTTGCAAGAAGTCTCTTGGGAAGAGATACAGGTGCAAGACGCTCTGTGAGCTGCTCAACAACAGTATCTTTTGAAAGAGTAACTTCACTTACGCAGATAAGATTTCTTGAAGATGTTCCAAGGAAAATACCATACTCGCCTTCTTCAAGTACATAAGCAGACTTAGCCACCTTACCCTCATCATCATAAGATGCCATTTGAGTTACAGGGAATGTTATCTTAACAAGCTGTGATTCGCCAGGAGCAAGAAGTCTTGTTTTCTGGTAACCTGCAAGAACCTTTGCCGGCTTACCAAGCTTACCCTGAGGAGGACAGAAGTAAACCTGTATTACTTCACGTCCTGGGAACTTGCCTGAATTTCGTACACGGGCAGACGCTGTGATATATGCCTTCTTAACATCTGAAGGTTTAAGCTCTACATTGTCAGGATCTTCTTCGAATGTAAAAGTAAATTCTGCTCCATCCCTATCCTTATTAATATCCTCAACCTTTGCAGCCGGATCTACAACCTGGAAAGTTGTATATGAAAGGCCGTATCCAAAAGGATATACAACCTTTTCAGCTGCTCCCGGAATTGTCTCAAAATATCTGTATCCTACATATATATCTTCTGTATAGTTTACATAGTCATTAGATTCATGGAAGCCTTCTGTTGAAGGGTAATCTGTAAGATCTTTTGCAAATGTATCAGCCAGCTTACCAGAAGGTGTTCCGATACCGCACAGAAGCTCCGCTGCTGCAAGGCCGCCTTCCATACCGCCCTGCCATGCCATAAGAACGCCCTGGATCTTCTTCTCATCAGCGAACCATTTGACATCAACAACGCCGCCAACATTTAAAACTACAACAACTTTGGAGAAAGCTTTTGAAACCTGCTTAACCATTGTTTCTTCTGCCTTAGTAAGGTAGAAATCGCCTCTTTCAAAAAGCTGTTCTGACTCTTCAACAAGAGGGTTAACCCAGTCTTCTTTACGCCCCTGAGCCGCCTTAGTTCCTGCAACCTTACGATCCCAGCCCTCGCCTGAGAAACGGCTTATTGAGATAACTGCTACGTCAGCTTCTATAGCTGCTTTTGCAAGAAGATCCTTAGGGAGCTTTGGCTCTTCAAGCATTCCCGGAACCTTACCTTCCTTATACTGCTTCTCAACATTTTCTTTGTAAAAAGAAGCTGTTTCTTCATATACAGATACGCAGTCAGGAAGAGCTTTAAATCCATCATAGATGTTGTGGATAAATGACACAGTAACATCACCTGATCCGCCGCCACCTTTAACAAAGTCAAAGGTTCCTTTTCCAAACAACGCAACCTTGCTTCCCTGTGCAAGCGGAAGGATCTTGTCATCATTTTTAAGAAGAACCATGCCCTCTTTTGCTGCATTCTTAGAAAGCTCTATATGCGCTTCACTCTCTGTAACCCTCTCTTTTCCCTCATAAAGAGGAAGATTGGGAAGGTAGTTAATTCTACTCCACTTATTCATGAATTGCCTCCATTAAAATCAATAGTTTACATTTTTCGGAACGAACTTTTTCTGATTTGGCACATTTTTCGGAACGAACTTTTTTCATATCTTATTTCATTACAAGTACTTTGAATTGTAATTACTCGTCCCAGCCCTCTGTATATCTGAAATGAACACAGATATTTCTTACGAACTCTCCATCTGAAAGATTAAGTTCGGATTCGTCTGACACAGATGGAAGCTGCGGTGAATCTTCTTCTGTAAGTTCTACTCTGATAAAGTCATATAATACCGCCTGCGCATCGTCTATTGCTGTATTAATATCATTTCCTTCAAAAGTAACTTTATCAAGGTCAGGAAAAAAGCCCTTGAAAACCCCATTTTCTTCTTTGATAACTGACGGATAAATAAATGTCATCTCCCATACCCTCTTTCATTATTATTCTTTGTTATGCTTTATTCACTTTTCCATTACAGTATCGGCAAAAATTACTTTTGTTTTTATTCCCTAGACCAAAGGTAAGCATACGCCTGTGTTCTGGCTGCAAAAGGCTGTGTCTTTAACAACTCTCTTACCTCTTCCTTTGTATACCACCCTGGCTCTATCTCCTCGACGTTGGATGTACTCTTTTTAAACTCACCCTTTGCTGTGCCCACAACGCACACATTAACTTCATTAGAAAAACCTACTGCGCTATAAGACCTTCCTATATGATCCTCTATGGATATAAGCTCAAGCCCTGTTTCTTCCATCAGCTCGCGCTTTGCAGCCTCATCAGCAGTTTCACCCGGATCGATAAGCCCTGCAGGAAAGTTATATACCCATGAATCAACTGCCAGCCTGAATTCTTTATTTATAAGAAGTCTTTCATGCTTCTCGTCTTCTATGATTAAAACTACTGCATCAGGCTTCATATTATGTAAGTCTTCTTCTGACTCTATTTCAGAATTGCGACTTATGATCTCGTATATTTTTTGTTCTTTGTCTTCAGTTTCATATTCCACGTCATAACGAGTAATGAATTTGCCCTGCTCTAGCTTTTTGATCAATTTGAATTTCATAACTATATATCCTATCAACACTCTATTTTCTAGCGCTTGCTTAAACTCCCAGTTATTTTGGGGAGACGCCAACGCATTCGCAGCAGATACCACTGATATAATCCTCGAGCGTCATCCGTACGAGGAATGTTCAGGGGCATCGTATGTCCATTCGTAAAAACACCTTACGCTTTCGAATAATAAATTGCGAACTGCAAAAGCCCCTATGACGAGTGGCAAGGTAGCTCGAGGATTATATCAGCGGTATCTGCCGCCAACAACCTAAAAGCTCCCCAAAACAACTGGTCATCCTGCTTTACATCGCCCCATACACGATCTGGCGAAGCCCTCTGATGAAGGCTGGATCTGCGCCGCCGTCCATTTGGGACATGTACATGATTATAAGATCTTCTTCAGGGTCAACGCAGAAGTAGGTGCCGGCTTCGCCTGTGACTTCGATAGAGCCCTCAGCTCCGTTAGATGCAGCTCTTACCGGATCCATAAGGATATTGTAATAGCATCCGTATCCATAGCCTTCTCTTCCGAATTCCTTAAGCTGCTCATCTGTCAGATGATTAGTTGTCATGAACTTAAAAGTTCTTCTTCCGATAAGCTCCTTACCATGGAATGCCCCCTTATTAAGAAGCATCTGGCAGAAGTGTACATAGTCTTCAACTGTAGAATAAAGGCCTATTCCGCCTGACTCATACCAGGGATTTTCAAATGGAGCCTCCATCTCGAATCTTGCAAGAGTATTAGCATCTGCTCTTGATACCTTTCCTTTGCTATCAGGTCTTCCCATCATGACAGCCTGTCTGAAAGCTTTATCACCATCTATCATGAAGTCCGTTTCTGACATATTAAGAGGAGCAAAGACCTCTTTTTTCAAAAACTCAGAGAACTTCATTCCTGAAATGATCTCGATTATAGCTGCAAGAACGTCTGCACTAAGTCCGTAGTGAAAAGATGTTCCTGGATCAAACATAAGAACTGAATCTGCAAACTTGGATGCAATATCAACATTATTTTTAAGGATTCCGGATCTTCTCTGAACACGGGCCTGCCTATAAGCCTGACTCATGGACTGACCTGCTTCGCCGTAGTCACCCGGAAGTACTATTCCGGAGGTCATGCTAAGAAGGTCTCTTATTAGTATAGGTCGTATAGGTGCCTTAAATCCTCCTAAAGACGCAACCTTTATATCTGAAAATGCAGGAAGATATTTTCCCACTTCTTCCATAAGGTCAAGTTCTCCTCTTTCATAGAGGATCATTGCAGCAAGAGCTGTAATAGGCTTAGTCATGGACATGATGCGGTAGATACTGTCTTTTCTGTCCATGCCAAAATTGTTTTCATATACTCTTTTGCCATTGTGCTCTATTAAAATAGTAGCGCCAGGAATGCTTCCTGCGCGCTTTTGCATATAATCATCAAGCCTTGTAAGCTTTCTTATATTCATGGATCACTTACCCTCCGGTTAATAATTCTATCGTGAAAAAGTACTTACCCGTTACAAAGTCTTCACCAATTTCCATATTAGCATCGGTGAATTAAAATAACATCATCTCTGCACTTTTAGACAATATTATAGCAGATAGCGCGTTAATATTGGCCATCTGCTATATCATAATAATTATAATTTACTTTTTCTTCTTTTTATCTTTTTTCTTATCTTTGTTTTTCTTCTTGTCCTTTTCTTTAAAGAGATTATCAAGGGTTTTATCGAAGTCATCTGCGGCAGCATCTTCAATCTTAACTGCCTTCTTAGCCTCAGTTTCATCAAGCACATTCAGATCTACAAGTACAGGATGATCTTCTTTGAATGTTGTATCTATGCGGTCTTCTTCCATCACGTCTGCTTTCTTCATCTTAGGAAGAGAATACTTGCTTTCGAAATAGAATACTGCCTGCTCGAATTCCCGATTCTTCTCAGCTCTAACCATTTCAAGATATCCGTGAGTATCGAAGCCGTCCTCGCTGACCTGAATGATGGCAGCTGCGATATTGGAACAGTGATCTGCGATCCTTTCAAAATCCGTTCCGATATCAGAAAGATCAAATCCAAGATCCACAGTACATTTACCTTTACGAAGTCGTCTTACATGGCGGCGCTTAACTTCCATATGAAGTCCGTCGATGACTTCCTCTAAAGGCTCTACTGTCTTGGCAAGTCTTATATCATTATTTTCAAATGACTTGAAGGTTGTAGATACGATCTCTTTTACCGCATCTGCAAAGACCTTAACTTCTTCAGTTGCTTTACTGGAGAACTGTCTTTCGTTCTCATACATTCTCTGTGCAACCTGGGCTATGTTAAGAGCGTGATCAGAAATACGCTCAAAGTCGCTGATCGTATGAAGAAGTACGGAAAGTGTATGGTTATCTTCAGGTGCCAGGTGGTGCTGGCTGACCTTCATGAGATAGGTATCGAGCTGATCTTCGTATCTGTCGATCTCTTTTTCCAGATGCTCTACATTAGATACCTTCTCCATATCGAACTCTTCAATAAGTTCCATAGCAAGGAAAAGAGATTTCTCAGCAAGGTTTTCCATCATAACAGTTGCATTTCTTGCCTGCTCCAAAGCAAATGGAGGATTGGAAAGGAAGCGGTCATCCAGAGTTGTGATGCCGCGGCTTTCTTCCAGCTCCTGCTGCTCTCTTTCGTCAATAGGAATAGTACGAAGAGCCATAGCAACAAGTACGCCTGAAATCGGTACCATAAGAGGAGATGCTACAAGGTTTACAAGTGTATGTATGATAGCAGGTCCTGAGTAGCTTGCAACATCATCAAGGAATGCAAAATGAAGGAATGCATTTAGCAGATAGAAGCCCACCATGAATGTGCCTGCTTTAATAACGTTAAAGTACAGATGCATAAGAGCTGTACGCTTACCATTCTTGCCTGCGCCAACAGATGAAAGAATAGCTGTGATACAGGTACCAACTTCAGCTCCCATGACAACAGGAATACACATACCGTAGGTCATCATACCCTCACCTGCGAAAGTCTGAACTACACCGATAGTTCCTGCAGATGACTGGATTATCATGGTAAATGCCATACCGATAATAAAACCGATTATAGGATTTGAAAAACTTCTGAGGAAGTTTTGGAATTCCACGCTTTCCTTAAGAGGCGCAACCGCTTCTGACATCATGTTCATACCGAACATAAGAACGGAAAATCCAAGAAGAACAGTTCCGATATTCTTACGCTTCTCTGACTTGTTGAACATGAGAAGTACTATACCGATAAGTGCAAGGAAAGGTGTAAAAGAAGTTGGTTTTAAAAGATTAGTAAAGAAGTTACCACCTTCGATTCCATTAAGTGAAAGAATCCAGGCAGTTACTGTAGTACCAAGATTGGCACCGAGTATAACGTTAACAGACTGGGAAAGCTGCATAATTCCCGAATTAACAAGACCTACAACCATGACAGTTGAAGCTGAAGATGACTGAACAAGAGCCGTGATACCAATACCAAAAAAATAAGCTATCCATCTTCTGGAAGTAACTTTGGCAAGAGCGCTTTCAAGCTTGCCTCCTGCTGCCTTGGTAAGGCCTCCGCTCATGATATTCATTCCGTAGAGGAACATTGCCAGTCCGCCAACAATGCCGGCTATAAGTTCAAATAGTTCTGTTGTATTCATCTGATCTCCATTGTGGCCTATTCCTGACCACTTTTCATTTAATCCCTTCGCTTTATTACAAGTTTATCATATGTGATGAACCTAAAAATTACAATAAATAGACGATCAAAATCTTAAACAGATATTCAATTTAATTTTACTAAATTTTGTTAATTTTGTCCTCTGACTCTGATTCATTTATCCTTTTATTCCCACAAGCATGATTCCCTGTGCTTTACCTTTTATGCCGCAGCCTTGCATCAATTCTCTCATGGAAGAATAGTTTTCTCTTTTCCCGTTTGAATTATGGAGCATAAGGCGTCCTTCTTCTTTGGTTATGCACATGGTATGAACGTAGTCGTGCAGGCGTTCTCTGTTATTAAGGATGATTATGACACTTGCAGAACTTTTTCTTACGATCTCTTCATATCTTTTTTGATCATAGGTAGTCTCTATCGCAAGGCCTCTTTTTCTAAAAAAAGCTGCGATAGATTTAGGGCCTGTGCCAAGCTGGCCCGCCATAGTGATACCACTGTTTTCAAAAATAGAAATGAGATTGGGAAGTGAAGGAATTCCTTCACTTCCTGACTCATTGATCCCAAGCACTTTAAGAGCATTGTACACAGCGATGACACCACAGCCTGAATCTGCCATGGTGCTTACGCCATACTTCATATCGCCATATAAATTCTGATCTTCTATAAAGCCTTTTTCTCTTTCTATTCTTTCCTTGTGCTTCTCAAATGCAGCTACATTCAGATCAAAATTTCTGTCTATGCATTTTTTCCTAGAATAGAATCTTAACTTTGCCTTTCCTTTCATTGGAACGGTAAACCATAAACCGGTCTTACCGATCGCTGAAAGGAAATCGTAAAAAGGTCTTACTGATTTTCTAATAAAACTGTTCAAGTCTTTAATCCTCGTCGTCCTGACTCCAAGCGATAGCGCAGCGAACTGCTCTGTGCCATCCCTTAAGAAGCTTTATACGCTCCTCTTCTTCCATCTTGCATTCAAACTTTCTTCCAAGCTGCCAGTTCCTTGTTACATCTTCCTTGTCTTTCCAGTAGCCTACAGCTATTCCGGCAAGGTAAGCTGCACCAAGAGCTGTTGTCTCTATGCACTTGGGTCTGTAGCTTGTAACGCCGCAGATATTGGACTGGAACTGCATAAGGAAGTTGTTGGCACTTGCGCCTCCGTCAACGCGCAGCTCTTTTAACGGACATGCTGCATCCTCCTGCATAGCCTTAATTACATCAGCTGACTGATAGCAGATGGATTCAAGAGTTGCCCTTATAAAATGCTCTTTTTTACATCCTCTTGTAATTCCAACAATGGTGCCTCTTGCATATGGATCCCAATATGGAGCACCCATACCTGTAAAGGCAGGAACTACATATACTCCGGCTGTGTCAAAAACATTGTCTGCATACTCTTCTGACTGGGCAGATGTCTTGATCATTCGCATCTCATCCCTGAGCCACTGTATAGAAGCGCCTGCAACAAATACGCTTCCTTCAAGGGCATACTCAACGTTGTTTCCAATGCTGGCTGCAATAGTTGTGATAAGTCCGTGCTCTGACTTTATGGCATCTCTTCCCGTGTTCATGAGAAGGAATCCGCCGGTTCCGTAAGTGTTCTTAACCTGTCCGGGTTCAAAACAGTTCTGACCAAACAGCGCTGCCTGCTGATCTCCTGCTGCTCCAGCTATCATGATAGGACCGCCAAGGATAGACGGATCTGTATCGCCGTAAATGCAGCTTGAAGGCTTAACTTCCGGCATCATGGAAATAGGAATATTAAAGAGCTTAAGAAGCTCTTCATCCCATTCACACTTATGTATATTAAAAAGCATAGTTCTTGATGCATTAGTATAGTCTGTTACATGAACTTTACCTTTTGTAAGGTTATAGATAAGCCAGGTATCAACATTACCAAAAATAAGCTGACCGTTCTCTGCCTTCTGTCTTGCCCCTTCTACGTTATCAAGGATCCACTGGATCTTGGTTGCAGAAAAGTATGCATCAGGTACAAGCCCCGTCTTTTCCCTGATCTTGTCAGAAAGCCCCTGTTTCTTGATGTTCTCTATAATATCAGCTGTTCGTCTGCACTGCCATACGATCGCATTATAAACTGGTTCGCCTGTTTCTTTGTCCCATACGATGGTTGTCTCGCGCTGGTTAGTGATACCGATCGCTGCAATATTATCTGCGGTTGCCCCAACACTTGCCATAGCTTCTATTGCAACAGCAAGCTGTGAAGACCAGATCTCCCTTGGATTGTGCTCAACCCAGCCCGGCTGTGGATAGTACTGCTGAAATTCCTTCTGCGCCATTGATACGATCTTGCCCGTCTTATCGAACAAGATACAACGTGATGATGTGGTGCCCTGATCAAGGGCTAAGATGTAACTTTCCTGTGACATAGTTTTCCCCTTTTCCCATAATTATTTATATGTCCACTCGAGCCTTACGTAACGCCCCCGTTTTTCGGGCCCGAAGGATACGCGTCCCTGCGTCATATAGCTTGTGCCATATATATCTTCTTCAATTTCAACTTCATCTATTATCTTAAATCCAAGCTTTTCGCACAGATGTATTGAAACTTCGTTCTCTTTTTTTACAAGAGTCTGAACCTTATCAAAGCCAAGGACATTTCTGCCAAATTCCATTATGGCGGCGCAGCTCTCCGTGGCAAATCCCTGTTTCTGCCATGGTACTCCGATAAAAAATCCAAGCTCCGGCTCATCAAATCCGTTTCGGATACTGAATCCTGCGCGGCCTATAAGTTTCCCGTCTTCCTTGTTTATAAGACTCCATACACCAAAGCCCATGAGGGAGTATACCTTTTCTATATAATCCTTCATGTACCTCTTTTCATCAGCAGGATCTTCAAAGAGTCCCTCCATGTACCTGGTCATTGAAGGCTCTGCGTATATCTTATAAAGATCATCAACGTCTTCAACCGTGGTCTCCCTGATCCTGAGCCTGTCAGTCTCCAATATATCCCACGGCTCCCCAGCCTGCCTCTGATATGCTTTGATAAAAGAATCTGCATCTACATCATCTATCTCGCTGAAAATATACTGCGCCCCTTCAAATGATGTACCCTGATCTGATACAGGAGTTATCATGCCGCAAACATATGCGCCTTTATCCTTAAGATATGCAAAATCTTCAGGATCATCACACAGGAAAAGAACTTCTCTGACGTTTTCAGGAATATCGCCTTTTACAGCTGCTGCCTTTGTACTTCCCACATACAAAGACCAGATATCCTGAATTCTCTGAGAAGATATGATTTCAAGATCTATCCCGAAATCAGACAGATAGGTCTTTTCTTCTTCCAGCTCTTTTAGAGATGTATTTGCATTGTCGTGAAAAACTAAAACTACTTTTTTAAGCATATGCGCTATTCTCTTTATGAAAACTATTTTACCATATTCAGTATCCTGATTGGTGAATTTATAAATAACATTATAACATTGATTCATGTTCATTTCGCGCAGGTAAGGTCCTAAGCGAAAATTTTTAAGTTAGATAGCTACTCAAATTTAAAAGCCACAATTTCAGATCATTCCAAAATTGCGGCTTAATATTTCTCTTTATCAATCGATTTTATTCATAAGATATCCGTATGCATATGATTCTCCTGCAGCTTCCTCCTCTGCAGTCAGAAATCTGGTCAGATTATCCCACTGATTATACCCATTTTCATCTGTGGGAACGAAGATCTTACCGGTGGACAGCTGGTAATGATGTACTTCTATGCTTCCATCTGTGAATGTAACTTCAATGGTTATCGTAGCACCAGCAACCTGATCTATATCTTCCCAAAAGCTCTTTTGAAGGTCACTATTTGTACTCCAGAGTTCCTGCGGAACAGACATTCCAAACATCATCGTATTGTCATAAATACCCTCATAAGTACTTCCTGCTACAACCAAATGTTCATAATGGTTGGAAATCCCTTCCATTGGAGCATCTTCTCCTGTACCTTCCTCATCTACGACAAGCTGATAATCGTCATTTCCACTTGTTTCATATCTTTGTGCCTTCTCATAATCAGCATCGCCTTCATAAATAGGCACTACTGAGTATATATTGCACTTGTCTGTAGATATCTTTACTTTTTCTATATTTTCTCCAGATATAGCAAACCTTTGATCCATGTACAGAGAACTTCCAAAACTTGCCGTAGTGTTACAGATGCTCATTATGTCACCGGAAGCCACAGCACTGTCCTGCTCGTCAGATATTGGTTCCGCTGCATTTGCAGTTATCACAAACATATTTCTTGTAGACTGAACAAGGGATGTATTTGTATCGTTATTAACCACCTCTATGTCAGAACCATCTCCTGTACCGGTATTTACTACTGCTTTTTCCCAAGGTCTTATGATACCCATTCCTGTAAAAAGAACTGCGGATGCAGCAACTGCCGCCATTATCCTAAATACCTGTTTTTTATTCACTTGCTTTTTACTCTTTTGCTTTATATCTCCAATTCCTTCTACTTTACCATTTCTATATATTATTTCATCATCAATATAATTCATTGCTTTATATAAATTCTCTGCCTTCATGATACCAGGTATTCCTCCTTTTCAAGTCTCTTCGCAAGCTTGTCACGAAGCCTTTTCAGTATTACCGATACATTATTTTTCTTAATACCAAACTTTTCAGCTATTTCTTCGATACTTTCTGTATAAAAGTATCTGCAGGTAAAAATATCTGCATCCCTCTTCGGAAGATTTCTTACAAAATCTCTGATGATCCCTGCAAGTTCTCTTTCAAGAGCTCCCTGCTCAACATTGTTACCATCAGGGATGCAGTCATACAACTCATCAAGTACCTCAGTGATGGTTCCGCCTCCCCGTTTTCTTGTACGGCTTTTTTCAAACATATTAAAAGCCAGATTACGTGTGATCTTAGCAAGATAAACCTTGAATATCCTGGGCCTTGTAGGCGGAATGTTGTTCCAAACTTTCATGTAGGTATCATCCAGACACTCATCAACGTCCTGCCTATTGCCTAAAATGTTATTAGCTATTGTCTGGCAGTAGTTCCCATATTTCCTGCCTGTTTCATCTATAGCCCTTTCATCCCGGCGGAAATATAACTCTATAATCTCTTCGTCTCTCATCCTTACTCCTTATGTCATCTGTTTTGTAAGCTTACACTTATATAGACAGGGAAAAGTTTCAAATCTTACATATCAAGCTAAAACTCTTTTTTCTTTTTCGAATCAACGAAAGCACTTCCGGTAGATAATAGATCAGCTAATAACGCTTGTAAATACGCCTCATACAGACTTCTTAATATTTTGTTAACATTTTGTTTTACGTTTCTTTACTCGAAATCATTTATTAGTCATATTGATGCGATACACTAATATTGTCAGATGAAGCAATACTAATAAAAAACTTTTTCATAATAATGCCAGGTAAGTGGGGACTTACCTGGCATCCTCCCTTTTATAGGGATCTTTTTTATTAATCCTGTAACGTTCTGCTGTAGTTGGAATCGTACATTCTATATATTTACATTCTGTGCCATCGTATTTTTCTATTACAAGATATCGATGTATTCTCCTGCCAGTGCCTTGTTCATACTACGTACTGCGCAGAACTTACCGCACATACTGCAGGTATCACTGTGATCATCTTCAGGAGCGCGGCTGTCTCTTATAGCTTTGGCAGTTTCCGGGTCAAGAGCTTCTAAGAACTGAGCATCCCAGTCAAGCTTTCTTCTTGCATCAGCCATTCTGTCATCCTGGTCTCTTGCACCGGGAAGTCCCTTAGCTATATCAGCAGCATGAGCTGCGATCTTACTTGCGATTATTCCCTGACGGACATCTTCTACGTTAGGAAGAGCAAGGTGCTCAGCTGGAGTTACGTAGCAAAGGAATGCAGCACCTGAAGCTGCGGCAATAGCTCCGCCTATGGCAGCTGTAATGTGGTCATATCCTGGAGCAATATCAGTAACAAGTGGTCCAAGTACATAGAAAGGTGCACCTTTACAGATAGTCTGCTGAACTTTCATGTTAGCTGCGATCTGATCCATTGGAACATGGCCCGGGCCTTCAACCATAACCTGAACATCCCTATCCCAGGCTCTCTGAGTAAGTTCTCCTAGTCTTATAAGCTCTTCTATCTGGCAAGGGTCTGTTGCATCGGCAAGGCATCCTGGTCTGCAGGCATCACCAAGACTTACTGTTACGTCGTGCTCTCTGCAGATCTCTAAGATCTCATCGTAATACTCATAGAAAGGATTCTCATGTCCTGTCATTGCCATCCATGCAAATACAAGACTTCCGCCTCTGCTTACGATATTCATCTTACGGCTTCCATCCCTGATCTGGCTAATGGTCTTTCTTGTGATTCCACAGTGAAGAGTTACAAAGTCAACGCCGTCTTCTGCATGGAGTCTTACAACATCAATAAAATCTTTTGCTGTAAGATCAGCAAGGTCTCTTTGATAGTGGATTACGCTATCGTAGATCGGAACAGTACCGATCATGGCAGGACATTTACTGCAAAGAAGCTGTCTAAAGGGCTGAGTATTACCATGACTTGAAAGATCCATGATAGCTTCAGCACCAAGGTTAACAGCGCTCATTACCTTTTCCATCTCAATGTCATAGTCTTTACAGTCACGGCTGACACCAAGATTTACATTGATCTTGGTCTTGAGCATGCTTCCGATTCCGTTTGGCTTAAGGCCCTTGTGTCTTGGGTTGGCAGGGATCGCAATTTGTCCTTTTGCAACATGCTCTCTTATAAATTCAGTTGTTCTTCCTTCGTTTTTAGCAACGATCTCCATCTCGGGAGTTACGATTCCCATTCTCGCTGCTTCCATTTGTGTGTGGTATTGTCTGTTCATGAAATCTCCTATTATTGATTTGAATTTAATTGTTTTGTGTTTTGATATAAGATGAGATATTTACCGTTTGTACGTGTACGCATTATTTACAACAGTATTTGATTATCATTTATAGAGGAAAAGTTCTTCATAGTATCAGTATTATCGCAGCAGGAAGGAACCATATGCCACAAAGGTCCTGATCCTTGTCCCAGGTTAAGACCAGCAGCGATAGCCCTGCTTAAATAGTTCTTAGCCTTAGATATCGCATCCTCCATAGACTCTCCTTTTGCAAGAAAAGAAGCTATGGCACTTGAGAGAGTACAGCCTGTTCCGTGAGTGTTAGGATTATCTATTCTTGGAGATGTATACCAAAAATATGAATTATCTTCTTTATATAAAACATCTGCCGACATGCTGTCATCGCTCATATGGCCGCCTTTTACAAGGACGCTGCAATCGTATTTTTCCCTGATTATCCTCGCTGCCAGTAGCTGATCTTCTGCATTTGATATCCTGGATAGACCTGACAATATCATGGCCTCAGGAATATTTGGGGTTATAAGATCAGCTTCTTTTAACAAAAGGGTGCATAGACTATCTATAGCGTCTTCGTTAATTAGTCTTGCTCCGCTTGTTGCAACCATTACCGGGTCAACTACGATATTTTTGGCCTTGTATTCAGACAGCTTAGTAGCGATAACTTCTATAAGATCTGCATTGAAGGTCATTCCGACTTTGACTGCCTCAGGGAATATATCTGTGAAGATCATATCCAGCTGATCTGAAAGAATAGACGGCGTAACCTGCATGATGCTCTTTACGCCCATGGTGTTCTGGGCCGTGATAGCAGTGATGGCGCTCATTCCGAATACGCCGCAGGAGAGCATGGTCTTAAGATCTGCCTGGATACCGGCACCGCCTGATGAGTCGCTTCCTGCAATTGTAAGTGCTGTGTGTTTGATCATAGTATTTGCTCTTTCTTTAAGTTATGATGCTTTGGACTTTGATACAGGTGAATCATTTTCAAGAAGGGATGTGAGTGTGTTGATTGCGTGACTCTTATACAGAACGGTTATAAGAAGTGCGGCTATAACTGTTCCGCCTGCAGTACTTACAAGGAATGGGACCACGTAGGTAAAAAGAGCTGCTTCCTTACCCATAACTAGGCTTGCAACAGGGAATGCCACAAGGCCTCCGATAACTCCTGTTCCTACAACTTCTGCTATATAGGTTGGGATATACTTTTGGGACAACTTGTAAGCTAGTCCGCAGCAAAGAGCGCCAACCATACTTCCAGGGAATGCAAGAAGTGTTCCTGTTCCAAGAAGGTTCCTGATAAGGGATGTACAGAACGCAACCAGAACTCCGTACCAGGGTCCAAGGAACACAGCGCACAGTACATTGACCATATGTTGGATAGGGAAGCACTTAGATGCTCCTATGGGAAAAGAAAATGTGGACAATGATACAGCCAGAGCTGTAAACATTGCTGCAACAACAAGTTTTTTGACTTCTGCTTTTTTCATGATAAAAAATCCTCCTTTGCCTTATGGCTTAAAATCAAAGTCTGTTTCTCTATATTAGAAGCACTGAAAATGCCTGATATTATGGCAACTCCAGCGATGCCGCTTCCTGTAAGAAGGTCCATATTGGATTCATTGATACCGCCTATGGCAACTACCGGGATTGAAATGTTAGACGTAATCTCTTTATAGGTTTCAAGGCTTGTAAGAGGCGTGGCATCCTTCTTGGTTGAAGAGCCAAAGGCAGCTCCTACGCCCAGGTAATCAGCTCCCTGATCTTGCGCAATCCTTGCTTCCTCAAGGTTATGAGCTGTGGCGCCTATTATGTAGCCTTTTCCAAGGAGTTTTCTTGCTTCGCTAACAGAAGTATCGCCTTGTCCGACATGAACTCCTGCAGCCTTTACTTTGAGAGCAACGTTTACATTGTCATTGATGATAAGAGGGATGTTGTATTTATCACATACTGATTTAATAGATTCTGCTCTTTTGATATATTCATCATCTGATATATTCTTTTCACGAAGCTGGATTATTGTGGCTCCGCCAAGAATTGCTTTTTCTACATCTTCTTCAAGAGTATTTTTAAGCCAGCTTCTGTCTGTAATGGCATATAGGTTAAGATCGGATTTATCAAATCTGTATCTCCATGCTTTATCAAGAAGGCTGAGTTCATCAATGAGTGTGCTTCGGTAGCTCATTGTGCCTAGTTTCCCTTCTCCATATATTCTTCGTTCAGCTTTTCTTGCACAGCTTTCGTAGTCCAATATGCAGCTGCTAATACTGTCCAGATCAGAAATGTTTTCTTTTCTACCAGTCGCAAGATAGGTTCCAAGAAGGGCAGACATCATACAGCCTGCACCTGTGAAATGCTTTTGGAAGATACTTCCACCTGGGAATTCTTTATAAAAATCATCTTTTGCAGATACTACAGTGACTGTTTCTCCGGAGATGATGATTATTGTATTAAGCTTTTGGGATAAAGAGATAACAGCGTCCTTATCAAAGCCAAGTCCTGCATCTTCAACACCGTATGTATTCAATTTCTTAGCTTTAGAATCTAATTCAGAACTGTTATCTGATAATCTTGGAGACTTAGGATACGGCATTGTTTTATTGGTTATTTCATCTGTTTTCTTTGCTGTTTCGGTTGTTATTTCAGATACTTCATCTGCATTATGGTCTGTATCATTTTTTATCAGAGAACAAAGGTTCATGATCTCTAGAGCATTACCCCTAATACAGGTAACATGAATTTTGTTAAGAAGGCTTGTGATATTTTCTTTTCTATAGGAGGATGCTCCAACTCCAACAGGATCAAGTACAACGGGGATGCCTTTAGTATTAGCGCTTATCCCTGCAAGTTTTAAGGCTTCGTATTTTTCCAAAGACGGAGTTCCAGTATTAAGTACAAGAGCATCAGAAGATGAAGTAATTTCGGATACTTCAAGCGGACTGTCTGCGCCTATAGCGGTAGCTCCAGTAGCTAGTACTGCGTTAACAGATACTTCTGCAGTTATATAATTGGTAATAATGTGAATCTGAGGATGATGCTTTCGTATAAGACTATTCATATTCATGTTCTGGATGGCTGAACATGTGTTAGAACCCTCATACCTGAGGATATAAGGAAAGCTTTGCGCTTTAGAAACACTCTTTTATAAAGAAATCCAATAGATAGATCTTTATAAAAAAGCGCCATCTAATTGGATGGCGCTAAGTATAGCTATAGTTACAAGTAGAGTGCTACTTGTCGACGATTCCTACGTTGGCATTATCCAAATCAGGTACAGGGTCGTGTTCTTCACACCTCTCAGCCGGTAACCAGCTCCCCTTGTCATATATTTAATTTGTATATATCATTTTTAACGTGCTACTGTAGTGTAGCACTTGTTATGGATTTTAGCAAGAATATAATCACGATGAGAACCTGTCACCATACACTTGGTGGCAGGTTCTTATATATGCTAATTGTATGAATGTACTTATATGTAACGCCAATTATCTTTCAGGAAGCTTCTCAGGTTCCGGATATGTTTCACCGAATGTATCAACTGTAACACTCTTCATCTTCTGCTCGTTAACAGGTCTGTCGTTCCAGTCTGTCTGAGTCTCAGCGATTGTGTTAACAACATCCATGCCCTCTGTAACCTTACCGAATGCAGCGTACTCACCATCAAGATGAGGAGCATCCTTGTGCATGATGAAGAACTGTGATCCTGCAGAATCAGGGATCATTGTACGAGCCATAGAAAGTACACCGGGTGTGTGCTTAAGGTCATTCTTGAAACCGTTATGTGAGAACTCACCCTTGATCGAATATCCCGGACCGCCCATACCTGTTCCTTCAGGATCTCCACCCTGAAGCATGAAGCCCCTGATTACTCTGTGGAAAATAACTCCATTGTAGAATCCCTTATTTATAAGAGAAATGAAATTGTTAACTGTGTTAGGTGCAATTTCAGGATAAAGCTCTGCCTTGATAACATCTCCGCTTTCCATTGTAATTGTTACTATTGGGTTCTGATTAGCCATTATAATGACTCCTTCCGTTTTAATCTTATATCATAGGTGCTGTTTTCACGGCACTTTGATCGTCACAGCTCGTGGCAGGTTATTGATCACAACCTTTGTATGTTCACCGCCGTATTCACCGTCCCTTGTCCAGGCAACCGGTATATCTGATTCAAATGTAATATTTCTAAGTTTTATATTGATCAGGTCATTACTGCTAAGTATCTTGCTATCAAGAAGCGCACCTACAAGATTCGGAAGATCTATTAGACTCTTCGGTTTTCTTACAAGTGTGACTTCAAATTCGCCATCATCAAGCTTAACATTCTTACCTGTAATATTCTGTATTCCGCCAACCTGTATAGAGTTAGTTACCATACCATAGATAAATTCATCTTCCAGTACAGTTCCATTTCCATACGTTATTTTCATATGATAGGTTTTAATATCTTGAAGCTCTTTGACACTCTGAAGGATATACGCAGCATGCCCAAGGGCGTTCTTAAGGCTCTGATCTGTTGAATATGAGACATCTGTGAATATGCCAAAAGCAGCACAATAAACGAAATACTTATCGTTCATCGTACCGACATCACTCAAAAAATCATTACCATTTACTACTATCTGAGCGGCCTTCGTCATAACAGAAGGAATCTTCAGACTCTTTGCATAATCGTTGGTAGAACCGGCCGGGACATAACCTATCGGCACTTTGAATTCAGAATTCATCATGCCGGATACAACTTCATCAAGAGTACCGTCCCCGCCACTGCACACTACAATACTGTAGTCGTCTGCGCGATCACGGACACGTTTTTCTCCATCTCCCTGGCTCTGAGTAGGATAAGCAGTTACCTCATATCCTGCCTTTGTAAATATATCGATTATATCAAGAAGATGTCCTCTTATAGTTGCTTTCCCGGCATGAGGATTATAGACAAATAACATTCTGGGAGCATTCATATATTTTATGGTCTGCCCTTTTTAAATATTTTTCTCAGGCAAGTGATGTTGCGCCTTCGAGATAGTTAGCCATATCAGCGACTGCAGCAGCTTCGTCACCGCCCTCAGCGATAACATCAACCATTTCGCCGCTCTTAAGATTAAGAGTCATCATACCCATAATGCTCTTAGCGTTTACTTTTCTTTCCTGTACTTCGATGTGAATAGTGCTGTCGTATTTGCTTGCAACCTGTACAAGTTCAGCGACAGGACGTGCCTCAAGTCCATGTGGCAGTTTGATTTCGATAGATTTTTTGATCATAACTCCTCTTTCCTCTACGCTATTAAGCGTCCTAAAACCTTGCTTCTCTTATCCTCGCAGCTTGTCTGCAAGTTCACTGAGTTTTCGAAGTCTGTGATTGACTCCGGATTTGCCGACTGGTGGATTTAAATAACCTCCAAGCTCCGACAGTGTTGCTTCCGGATGTTCGAGTCTGACTTCTGCTATGGCCTTAAGGCCTTCTGATAACTTCGAGAGTCCATAGTGCTGCTCAATATACATGATGTCATCCATCTGCCTTGATGCCGCATTTGCTGTCTTTGCAATATTGGCAGTCTCACAATTAACCCTACGATTGACGGAATTACGCATATCCTTTAAGATCCTGAGATTCTCAAGATTCATAAGACCTACGTGGGCTTCCATTATATTAAGAAGATCTACGATCTCCTCGCCCTCTTTGAGATATACTACGTAATATTTCTTCCTCTGTATCAGCCGACCCTTAATACCAAAATCACCGAGGATATCCATTAGCTGTCTCGCCTGTCCCTCGTTATCACATACGAATTCCATGTGATAAGACTTCGTCGGATCTGATATAGAGCCAGAACAGATAAACAAGTCTCTAAGGAATGCTCTCTTGCAGCACTGACTGCGCAACAAAAGAGGACTTACGACTCCGTTTGGAACCCGAAGTGTCCCGTCCTCATCAATTTCCTTAAGCGCCATGAGTATCGTTTTCAAATGGTCCTGATCAAGCGAAACTTTCTTGTAATAACGGCCATTAACGTGTAACTCTCGTTCCGTCTCCAGAATATCAGTATCTATATTAAATGCTTTTTTTAATATTGTAAAGCATTTTCTAACCGAAAAAACGTTATCTGTTTGCATAAAGAGCGTTAAATCGTGGCTTTGCGGGTCTTTTTCAAGGTAACATTCCATACGAAAAATAACCGAAAGTCCGGCAAGAAGGCAATGCCTTGCTTTGCCTGTATGCGCTATAAGCTCTTCCTTTATATCTGTTGAAAAAGACATCCTTTAAGTCTCTCCTGTCGCATCTTCATCACGCCTGTGGGGGAACAAAGCTCTTTCTTGCCTTATCAACATCACGATGTGATATCTTGAGGCCATAATTACCTTTTCCATACATTCTTGCAAACAGTTCATTGGCTATGGTCACACTTCTGTGCTGACCGCCTGTACAGCCTATTCCGATTACAAGCTGATATTTACCTTCTTTGATATATCCGGGGATAAGGAAAGTCAGCATATCTTCAAGTTTATCAATAAACTGCCCGCATTCAGGGAAGCTCTTAACGTAGTCCTGAACAGGCTTGTCATTACCTGTCTGGGGACTTAATTCTTCTACATAATAAGGATTGGGCAGGAACCTTACGTCAAATACAAGGTCTGCATCATCCGGTATTCCGTACTTAAATCCAAAGGAAAGAATAGTAACGATAAGATTGTTATAGGTCGCATTCTCTACAAAAATACGATTAAGCTCTATCCTTAATTCTCTTGTAAGAAGCTTGGATGTATCGATTATGTAATCAGCCTTTTCCTTAAGTCCTGAAAGAATCTCTCTTTCTCTTTTTATACCTTCTTCTATTCTTCCGCCGTTTGCAAGAGGATGAAGACGTCTGGACTCTTTATATCTTTTGACAAGGACCTGATCACTAGTCTCCATAAAGAGAACTTCAACAGGGACACCTTTCTCTCTCAAGGTATCGATAACAGCCGGAACCTCGCGGAAGGCTTCGCCGCCTCTAACATCCATTCCAAGTGCCACTTTGGTTATTCCACTTTCAGGCACCAATATAAGTTCTACAAATTTCTCTATAAGAGATATTGGGAGATTGTCTACGCAGTAATATCCCGAATCCTCAAGCATGTGAATAGCAGTCGATTTACCGCCGCCGCTCATACCTGTCACTATAACAAAGCGCATATAAATCTCCTTTCAAAACAAATATAAATAAGAAACACATTTAAGATCAGCATCTAACCCTGTTTCCTATCTCAAAATACATGGCAGTATTTACTCGAAATCTCCAAGAAGGATAACCTCAGTTTCAAGCTTAACGCCGCTATCTTCAAGTACAGTCTTCTGGACATGTCTTATAACGTCTATCACATCCTGTGACGTAGCGCCGCCTTTATTAACAACGAATCCGCAGTGCTTCTCAGAAACCTGGGCACCGCCTATGCTAAAACCGCGAAGTCCTGCATCCTGTATAAGCTTACCTGCAAAATAGCCTTCAGGCCTTTTAAATGTAGAACCTGCACTTGGGAATTCCAAAGGCTGCTTATCTCTTCTTCTAGCCGCAAAGTCAGCCATTGCTTCTTCAATAGCCTTCTTATCACCTGCAAATAAAGACAGATTAACCGAAAGGACAAGGAGCTTTTCATCACTTATCCTGCTGCCTCTATAGCGAAGCCCAAGGTCGTCTACAGACACTTCTTCGATATGTCCGTCGCCAAACATAATTTCAGCAGAAACAGTGACATCCTTCATTTCAGATCCATAAGCTCCTGCGTTCATATAAAGGCAGCCGCCGATAGATCCCGGTATCCCAGCCAGAGCCTCCATTCCTGTAAGCGAATTCTTATAGGCTTCCTGAGCAACCTTTGATGTAAGGATACCTGCGCCTGCGTGGATGCGGTTTCCATCTACTTCTAGCTCATCAAGCCCTGTCATTGATATGATAACTCCTCTGTATCCTTTATCGGACATAAGGAGGTTACTTCCATTTCCTGTGATAAAAAAATCTATATTTTCTTTTGTCAATAGAGCTATTAGCTTTGAAAGCTCTTCGCCGCTTTTGATTCTAATAAAACAGTCAGCAGGCCCACCTGTTCTGAATGTTGTGTGCCTGCTCATAGGTTCATCCCTCAGGATATTTTCCTGAGGGATGATCATATTAATCTGATCAAGTATTTCCTGATTCAATAAACTGCCTCCAAAACTTTGCAGAGCTTCTTATCAATCTCCACGGACCTGTTTTTTTAGGTCCAGAGATTAAAAATTATCGAAGATGATTTTTAATCTCCACGGACTTGGGAACCAAGTATAGAGATTGATAAGAATTATAATTCTTATCAATCTCCACGGACTTGGGAACCAAGTCCAGAGATTAAAATTATCTCCGATAATTTTAATCTCCAATTACCATCTTTGCTGCTCCGCAGATACCTGCATCATTTCCAAGCTGAGCAAGAGCAAATTCTGTATCTCTGCATCCCTTGAATACAAATTCGTCAAATGAAGGTTTAAGAAGATCAAAAATTACAGTTCCGCACTTTGATACTCCGCCACCGATTACGATAACTTCAGGGTTAAGGATTGTTGCACATGTTGCAAGTCCCTTTCCAAGGTAATAACCGAACTTCTTTGTGATCTCTATTGCTACTTCATCACCAGCTTTTGCAGCATCGAAGATTCCCTTACTTGAAAGCTGACCGCGGCGAAGTACAGAATCCTTGTCTGTCTCTCCAAGAATACGTGATGCAAGAAGAACAATACCTGTAGCACTTGCATACTGCTCAAAGCAGCCCTTGTTGCCGCATCCGCAGCGCTTTGTTTCATTGTCTTCAAGGTGAATATGTCCGATCTCTCCGCCTGAACCTGCAACACCGTTAACGATTTTGCCGCCGATGATGATACCACCACCAACACCTGTTCCAAGAGTTACCATGAGCATGTCGCCGTGGCCGCGTCCGCCGCCCTTCCATGCTTCTCCAAGTGCTGCTACGTTAGCATCGTTACCTGCTTTTACTGGAAGTCCGACAAGATTCTCAAGTTCTTCCTGAAGGTTCTTTCTTCCCCATCCGATATTAACGGCCTGGAAAATGATTCCGTTACTGTCAACTGCACCTGGTGCTCCAACTCCTACACCTGCAATGCTTTCTTTTGTAAGTCCCTTTTCTTCAATCTTAGCCTTAATTGAAGCTGCGATATCCGGCAGAATGTTTTCTCCGTTATCCTCTGTTCTTGTGGGTATCTCCCAGCTTTCCTGTATGTTTCCTTCATAGTCGAGAAGACCCATCTTTACAGTCGTTCCGCCTATATCAACTCCAAATGCATACTTCATTACTTTAATACCATAGCCTTCCTTTTTTATTATTCATCATCCTCATCTCCATGATGCTGGAGAGAGTTTTGTACTCTATTATAAAGCTCCTGCGCAGCATTATATCCCATCTTCTTCTGACGATGGTTAACAGCTGCAGATTCGCATATAACCGCAAGGTTACGTCCTGGTCTTATCGGAATTCTGTGACATACTATCCTGTTTCCAAGATACTCTGTATACTGCTCCTCAAGTCCCAGTCTGTCATACTCCTTGTCCTTGTCCCAGTCCTCAAGCTTGATGACAAGGTCTATAGCCTTACTGTCACGAACACTTGATACACCGTAAAGAGTCTTAACATCAATGATTCCGATACCTCTAAGCTCGATGAAGTGTCTTGTGATATCAGGTGCACTTCCAAGAAGAAGCTCATCACTTATTTTCCTAAGTTCTACTACATCATCGGATACGAGTCTGTGTCCACGCTTAATAAGCTCAAGTGCAGCCTCTGACTTACCGATACCGCTGTCACCTGTGATAAGAACGCCTTCACCATATACATCAACAAGTACTCCGTGAATGGAGATGCATGGTGCAAGCTTCTCATTAAGATATCTGATGATCTCTGCCATAACAGCAGATGTGGGTTTTCTTGTCATAAGAACAGGAACCTGTTCTTCATTGGCAATCTTTAAGAAAAGATTATCCGGTACCAGCTCTCTGCAGAAGATAACAGCAGGTATATCAAATGAAAGAAAATCTCTGTAAGCCTTCTCTTTCTGCTCCTGTGGAAGTGACTCCATGTAGGTATACTCAACGAATCCTACAATCTGAAGTCTTGTTGCCTCGAAGTGTTCAAAATATCCGGCAAGCTGCAGCGCAGGTCTGTTGATATCCGGCTGTGTGATCCTGATCTTATCTATCGGGATTTCAGGTGTCAGGTTATCAAGTTTGATCCATTCGATGATAGTTTTAAGTTTAACGCTAGCCATAATAAGATCCCTCCATATATTAGGAAGTTAAGATACAATTGCCCTGACTTTTGTATAAAAGACAAGGCAATTAAAGTCCCCATTAAATCAGTTTCAGTTTATCATACAGGCTTAAGCGTTTCAACATAATGAGCGGTATCGACTGTACGATATCATATAGCCCCAGCATCTCATCAACACGTTTCATTTTAGTACAACCTTATTACTAAAAAATATATTTCTTCATATTGTCGAAGATGAGCTCATATGCGCAGGGCCACATGTGAATGCCGTCGGTGGTGTACTTCTCAAGCATCTGCCCGTTCTCACCAAAGAGTCCTTCGTTCACATTTATATACCTGTAGCCGAACTCAGTCGCAAGCTTTTCGACAATGCCGTTGGCCTTATCCAGCCTTTCAAGACGAAGCTTTGCCGCAAGAGGTGCCTCGGGCCATGCTGTCACTTTATCCGCCACCTTCTGATTAACCGGATAAAAAGCCATCATGAACACTTTAGTTTCAGGAAGCCTATCTTTAATCTGTATAAGAATTTTCCTGTAATCCGCCTCGAAAATCTCGGAAGTTTCCTCCTGACGGCTTATATCATTGGTGCCGATATTTATGAAGATTACGGAGGGCTTTAGGTCAAATATCTGCTCATCCATGGATTCAAGAAGTTCGGGAATAGTATAGCCACTGATCCCCCGATTGTAAATGACCTTGGATAACCCTCTGCTCATCAGAATCTCGTTAATGGGAAAATGTTCCATCAATGATGAACCCACAAAAAGAGTTTCTCCTTTAACAGCATTCTTATTAAGATATCTGTATCTTGTTACAGCATATATGTTCATGACAGCCTCCGCTTTTTATACTTTTGTCAAAAGACCTTCCCTGTCCTTAATGTATGTCATAGACGCTTCTTACCTTAAGCCCCTTAAGGTTTCCGCGGATAACCTCTATCTGTCTGCTTCCCGGATTCATGTCAAAAAAGTTGTCTGAAAGAATCAGGTCATCATTCTCATTTCTTATCTCTATATTTTTGGCAAAAGAGCCGGCTTCCACCGTGATCTGGTTGTCTGAAACCGCAGTTACCTTAAGAGTCGGATCTTCGAAGCAGAAGTATTTTGCGGGCACAAAAAGCACTGTTCCTTCCGATACAACCCTGTCACCCTCTTTCGCTCTGAAAGAAGCATACGTTGAATATATGTCTATGCCTTGGAAGTGCTTTTCCTGAATCCATACCGAGGTAAGCGGCGAAACCTTCACCTGCGTCACTCCACGGGTCTCAAGACCTGTGGTCTTTGATGACAGCTCTTTTCCCGAAGCATCCCTAAGCTCCCACTCTACTGTAAGAGTGCGCTCCTTGATTGTCTCATTGGACACATTCAGCCTGATCGCCGGAGTGAAGGCAGTCTTTTCGGAATTAACAAGGATTCCCTCGGATACCGTACTTGTCTCCTCGCAGCTAAGAAGCACCGGAGCAAAGAATCTTTTTGCATAATACTGAAGCGCCTTCCACCTGCCGTAGTAATCCACTGAAGCCCAGCTTATTACCGGCCAGCAGTCATTAAGCTGCCAGTAGATTGCTCCCATGCACCTTCCGCGGTTTCTCCTGAAGTGCTCAACTCCGAATCTTATTGCCTCTCCCGCAAGAAGCTGGGATGCATAGGTTAAGGTATCGAAATCGCCAGGGTATCTGAAGGTAGCCTGCATATACTGCATGATCTTGGCATTGGCAGAGCTGTTCCTCTGATGCTTCTCCATGTTGTAGGAAAAGAGATTGAAATCTTCAGGTCTTTCCATGACTGTTTCCATGGTCTTCATTGAAGGGATCGACTGGAAGCCAAACTCGGAAAGATACCTGAAATGATGCTTTCTGTACTCGGTGAAGGGCTTGTTGTCGTGCCACACCGACCAGTAATGAACGTCTCCTCTGCTGTCATCATTGGGGGCATCAAAGGCTCCTCCTGAGGAGGGGCTTGAAGGCCAGTATACTGTGTCGGGGGCATACTCATGCACCCACTTGGGGAAGAGATACTCGTACATCTTAATGTAATCAGCTCTCTGTTTATGAGAGCTTACCCAAAGGCCATCCTTGACGAACATCTCCATCTCGTTGTTTCCGCAGATAAGTCCAAGGCAGGCATGGTCGGCAATACGGCGCAGATTGTCTCTTATCTCACAGTGTATGTTCTCTTCAAACTCATCATTAAGATCGTAGACGGCACAGGCAAACATAAGATCCTGCCATACAATAAGTCCCAGCTCGTCGCATAGGTCATAGAATTCATCACCAGGGAAAAAGCCGCCGCCCCATACTCTTATAGTGTTGAAATTGGACATTTTGCAATCTGACAGAAGTTGCCTTGTTCTCTTTGGAGTTATCCTTGAGAGGAAGTTGTCCTCCGGAATATAGTCCGCTCCCATTGCAAAGATATCAATGCCATTTACGCAGTGTGAAAAGCTCTCACCCCACTCATCCTTTTTTCTGGTCAAAGTCATGGTGCGAAGACCGATGCGTTTTTGGACTGAGTCTGCAATATGCCCTTCCATCCTCAAGGTCACGGTCACGGTATAAAGATTCTGTTCACCAAAACCGTTTGGCCACCACAACTTGGGATCATCTACCAAAAGTTCATCACCTGTTTGATAATTTTCAGCCACCGTCTCTTTTCCCTCAGGAGATGTCACAGTAACGTCTATAAAAGCACCTTCACATCCTTCAAGGATTTCTTTATCGGTGAAAAGAGACAGATACACCTTTCCATCCTCATGCCTTTGATGTATCCTCACATTGTCTATCCTTGCTTCATTAAAGCCTCTAAGAGTAACCGGTCTGAAAATACCTGCGTCAGGAATCCTTGGACCCCAGTCCCAGCCGAACATGCAGTGGGCCTTTCTAATATGAGCAAAGCCCTGCATTGCATCCTCCGATCCGTCGCAGCGGCACTCCTCATATGCCTTCCTTATGAATTTAAGTGGAGAGTAAAGATATACCTTAAGTACATTTCCCTTTTCATTCAAATACTCCGTAACATCTGCCACGTAGGTCCTGTGCATATTTTCAGCATGAATCAGACTCTCTCCGTTTAGTGTGATATCCGCTATAGTATCTATCCCTTCGAAAACCAGCTCCTTTTTTCTGCTCTCAAAAACTTCCCTGTCACAGTCAAAGAACGCCTCGTATTCAAAGTCCTCCTCCATCATCGAGAGGGCATACTTTTCATTGTCTCCCACAAAAAGATCCGGAATTACTCCGTTTCTGAAAAGAGTTTCAAGAACACTCCCCGGCACGGAAGAATCGTAGTAAGTCCCGTCAGATACTCTTTTTATCTTCCAATTTGAAATATTCATACTATTCATTTTCATTATCTCCTATTTTACTGTCGTTCTTCCATGGCTTTGCACCTTCGAAGTATGCATTTCCATCGATCCATACAGGCAGATGAGCGAAGTGGAATGGGTCATGCTTCATCATGTTAGGATGTTCTTCTTCCATATCGAATTTGGAGAGCCACTCATCATATACAGGATACTCGTCAAAACAGTATGTGCCGACTTTCCTGTTCTCTACAATCTTCTGATCAGGCTGAGAATCACTTAGAAGTACCAGGTCTTCTGACGGCCACTTCTGTATGGAAGAATTCGTAGACTGCCAAAGCTTCTTTTTCCCTAAGTTCAGGAACCTTTAGAAGCTCTTCTACTGAAGCTTCCTTGATATCCTTGATCGACTCAAAGTCTCTCATGAGAGCTTTCCTTCTGGCAGCTCCGATTCCGGGTATGTCGTCAAGGACAGACCTTACCTGGGCTTTACTTCTTAAGGATCTGTGATATTCTATAGCGAATCTATGAGCTTCGTCCTGAATCCTTGTTATAAGCTTAAATCCCTCGCTATGTCTGTCTATAGGCAGCTCTACATTGTTAAAATAAAGGCCTCTTGTTCTATGATTGTCGTCCTTGACCATACCACATACAGGTATATTGATACCAAGCTCTTCAAGGACCTGGAGGCATATATTGACCTGACCTCGTCCACCATCCATGAGGATCAGATCAGGGAATCTGGTAAAGCTTCCATACTGGGCATCTATATTTCTAAGCTCCATGTCCTGCCTTTCTTCAAGACCGTGAAGAAGCCTTCTTGTCAGAACTTCATGCATGCAGGCATAATCATTAGGGCCTTCTACTGACTTTATCCTGAACTTTCTGTAGTCGCTCTTTTTGGGTTTACCCTTTTCAAATACCACCATGGAACCAACATTGGCAAAGCCGCTTATATTAGAAATATCATAGGCTTCCATCCTGACAAGATTCTTCATTCCAAGGATCTGTTCGATTTCCTTAACAGCTCCAATGGTCCTTCCTTCTTCACGCTTTATACGTTCTCTGTCCTTGGAAAGAACAAGCGCTGCATTTTCAGAAGCAAGCTCCATGAGCTTTTCTTTCTGACCTCTTTCAGGAACAGTTATATACATACGGCTTCCTTTTCTTCCGGACAACCATTTTTCTATTATCTCCTGATCTTCGATCCTGACAGGCAGCATAAGCTCCCTTGGAACAAAAGGAGTTCCGGAATAGAACTGCTTAACAAAATCAAGAACAATCTCTTCCTGAGGATTACCACCAACATGAGTCATATAGAAATGTTCACGTCCTATAAGCCTTCCGTCACGAACGAAGAACACCTGAATAACAGCATCATTTTCATCAGAAGCGATCGCGATGATATCCTTATCCTCCATAGATGAATCCGTCATCTTCTGCTTCTGGGCTACGCTTCTTACATCATTCAGAAGGTCTCTGTAGCGAGCTGCATTCTCAAAATCCATTTCCTCTGAAGCCTTATACATCTTGTCTTCAAGGTCTTTTAAAATAACATTGTAATTACCGGATAGAAAGTCCAGCGCCTTATCAATATGCTCTTTATATTCTTCCTGACTTACTTTTCCCGTACACGGGCCGCAGCACCTTCCCATATGGAAATTAAGGCATGGTCTTTGCTGGCCTATATCTTTGGGAAGAGACCTGTTACAGGTCCTAAGTCCGTATATCTTGTTGATAAGATCTATAGTAGTCTTAACTGCCTGAGCGCTTGTGAAGGGTCCGAAGTATCTCGCCTTATCTTTTCTCATAAGTCTTGAAAAAAGAATCCTGGGGTACTCTTCCTGGACCGTAACCTTTATATAAGGATAAGTCTTGTCATCTTTTAAAAGGGTATTGTAGCGGGGCCTGTTTTCCTTAATAAGATTATTCTCAAGTACAAGGGCTTCAAGCTCTGAATCAGTAACGATATATTCAAACCTGGCGATCTTGGATACCATCTGATCTATCTGAGGGCCGCGTCCTACTATCTTCCTGAAATATGACTGCACACGCTTATGAAGGTCAATAGCCTTACCAACATACATGATGACATCGTCTGCATCATGCATTATATAAACGCCGGGATTATGGGGCAGTTTTTTTAATTCTTCTTTGACATCAAATCTGCTTTCTTCCATCTGGTCCTCTTTAAACTTTGTCCTAAATCTGCTTCTTTTCAGATTCCATTCCATGATCGTATGATCGATCCGCAGATTTCACATTAATACTTATAACAAAGTGCACCTGAATCACATGTTGCCTTCCAACCTGTAATACAGATGCACTTGATGATCATTTCTTAGTTTTAGTTGTCAGACCCTTTTTCAGCGTCATCTGACTTGTCAGCTTTATCGAAATCATCCGGAACATGTGAAAATCTTCCGCCTGACTTTGAAGTGTTTTCGCTGTCATCCTTCTTTTCATTTGACCACAGATTCTCCGGCTGATTAGCCCAGATATATCTGCTGTCATTAGCTGAGTCAAAGCCGCCTCTTCTTGTCAGAATGTCCATTGGATCAGGCTCTGATGGTTTATCATCCTTGCCTTTGTTAGCATCGCTTCCATAGAGAGTACTTGGCTTTTGGATATATGGCTCATCTTTCTTTTCTTCTACAACCTGACTTGCAGGGCTTTGATCGTTTGTAGCAGATGTATCACTACTGCTTATCTGTCCGCTCATCCAGTTGTGAGCATCATTCATTGCTTCGTCAAAAGAGCTTTTGGTCTTAACCGGCTCTGTAGTGCCTGAAGATGAAATGCTATTGGAAGAGGTACTCTGTGATGAGCTGCTTCCGGATGAAAAACCCTGTGATGAAAGGCGGTCTATTGCACTTTCTTTTTTGGGTTCTTCCTTATCTTCACCAACTTTTGCTGACTCAGGTCTTGTTGCATATATTCTAAGTCTTGACTGATTTTTTTCTTCTTCGGTAGGTTCAGGAAGTCCTTCTACCTCACGATAGATCTGCATGAATTCCTTACCGGAGATTGTCTCTTTACTGATAAGATGTTCAGCAAGGCGATCCATTGTTGACAGGTGAGCTCTGATTATTTCTTTAGCTTCCTCATAGCAGGATGCAAGAACCTTCATAACTTCCTTATCAACTTCTGCTGCTGTCTGGTCAGAGCAGTTAAGCTCTTTTCTTCCATCAAGATAACGGTTCTGTATAGATTCAAGCTGCATAAGTCCGAACTTGTCACTCATACCGTACATAGTGATCATGGATCTTGCAATCTCAGTAGCCTTTTCGATATCGTTCTGTGCACCTGTTGTAACTGTGTTGAAGATAACCTCTTCTGCTGCACGTCCGCCAAGAGCTACAACGATATCATCGTGCATTTCATCTTTTGTATTAAGGAACTTCTCTTCTTCAGGAACCTGCATTACATAACCAAGAGCTCCCATTGTACGTGGAACGATGGTGATCTTCTGTACAGGCTCTGTATTCTTTTGAACAGCACTGATAAGAGCATGTCCGACTTCGTGATAAGATACAAGCTTACGCTCTTCTTTAGAAAGAATTCTATCCTTTTTCTCTTTTCCCACAAGAACCTGTTCAACAGCTTCCATGAGGTCTTTTTGGGATACGTAGTCGCGCTTACCCTTAACTGCGTTGATGGCAGCTTCGTTGATCATGTTGGCAAGATCAGATCCGACCGCACCGCTTGTTGCAAGTGCAACCTCCTCAAGATCAACGGTTTCATCCATCTTAACGTCCTTGGAATGAACCTTAAGGATCTCAACACGGCCCTTAAGATCAGGCTTATCAACGATGATCCTTCTGTCGAAACGTCCCGGACGAAGAAGGGCTTTATCAAGGATCTCAGGTCTGTTAGTAGCACCAAGTATCAGTACACCTTTACTTGAATCAAAACCGTCCATCTCGGAAAGGAGCTGGTTGAGGGTCTGTTCTCTTTCTTCATTGCCGCCTCCAAACTTGGAATCACGGCTACGACCTATAGCATCGATCTCATCGATGAAGATGATACAAGGTGCGTTCTTATTAGCTTCTGCAAATAGGTCTCTTACACGGCTTGCACCAACGCCGACATACAGCTCTATAAAGTCAGAACCAGCAAGTGAATAGAAAGGAACATGTGCTTCACCTGCAACGGCCTTTGCAAGAAGTGTCTTACCTGTTCCGGGAGGTCCTACAAGAAGGGCTCCCTTAGGAAGCTTGGCACCTATCTTAACATACTTGCCCGGATTGTGAAGGAAGTCTACAACTTCCACAAGTGACTCTTTAGCTTCATCTTCACCTGCTACATCCTTGAAGGTAACGCCTGTCTCCTTCTGAACATAGACCTTGGCGTTGGACTTACCAACATTGAAGATTCCGCCTGCACCTTTTGACATACGCCTAAAGAGGAATCCAAGGATCACCCACAAAAGAACTATAGGAAGAACGTATGACAGGATAAGGGATATGATATAGTTCCTTGAATCCGGAACTGTTGATGTATATTCGATTCCTGCATCTTCAAGCTTTTGCTGGAGTTCAAAGTCAGTAACTATACCTGTATAGAACTTGGTATCAGGTGTTGCTATCTCATCATCCTTTTCAGCTTTTTCATTATAAGCAATTATTCCATCCTTGTTAGGAGTGATAGTGATCTTGTCCGATTCGATCACTACAGATTCGATCTGCTCATTTTCAAGCATCTCTATAAACTGATCGTATCTTATTTCAATAGTGGATGCCGAGCTCAGGGCATTAGTAAAATAAGAGATCACGAACATACAGACAAGGGCTGCCAGAAGCAGCATAAAAAGACTTTGTCTGTTGTTTGATGAGTTTCCACCGCCCTGCCCGCGGCGTTCATTATTATTTTCGTTATCCATTAAGGTTGTTACCTCACTTTTATTATAGATAGCGCAATTATGCACCTTATAGCATTATAAAATCTATTAAGGCACAATGCAATTAAAGTAAAACTTCTTATTTCTTAAAGTTCGATAAAGTGCTCCATAACCAATATGTTTTTTATATTAAAAACCCATGTTCGAACTGTTTCCATGTTGAAGTTTTTATATCTGATGTCTTACTACACCGTATTCATCATCACTACGCCAGTACGGACACTTTTTTGAACGCCTTGTTAAAAAGTGGTACATCTCGTCCTCATCAAGATTGACGCTGCAGCTGTAGGATTCGTCCTCTTCATCGTATTCATAATATGCGCATGTATCGCAGTCCATAGTCTAACCTCCAAACAATTCAAAAATTCATCGCCTCATAATACTTATCACTAAAAGCATCATCCTGGGAAAGCTCTATCTCTTCTGCATTTTTGAGTATTATGCTAAGAGTATCCCGGGCTATCTTTGTACCATATAACTCTTCTACGCACAAGTACTTTGCACAGCCCTTTAGAGATGTATTACCGGCTATATATACGTTGTCGCCTGAATCTATAATTTCTTCAGGGAACATCTTAAGCTCTTTTATCCTGTCAAAAGAAAGATTTGCTCCAAATCCGCCTGATATTATAACATATGGCTTTGAATCTGCGGCGCCGCTTATCCTCTCGCTAAGATCAGCCGCCTTATAGGTGCTGTCTTCTGAAGTTTTTTGCTTTAACTTTTCGAATATCATATCAAGGCCCACGTTGACTGCTGCCTTAGCCATCTGGACCTGCCTTATGTCATTTTGGGTTATGACAATATCACTTCCATCCTCTGCCTTACAGATCGGGTATCCTTTTTCAAAGTATACTTTCTTAAGAAGTCCCGTATTATCTATGATGCCTTCTCTTATAAGAGCACTTACTATTTCAAGAACTCCCGTTCCGCATATTCCAACCGGAGGTTTATTTCCTATTGTTGATAGTTTTAATTTTCCATCTCTAAAATATGCTTCCGATATTGCCCCGGGTATCCCAGGAACTCCAAAACTGATCCCATTACCTTCAAACACAGGGCCTGCCGCCGTGGACGTAACATAAAGCTTATCCCCGCAACCGGCCGCCATTTCTCCATTTGTACCAAGATCAAGGAAAAGAAATCCTTTTTTCTTTTTCCAGGGACGCTCAGCATAAAGACCCGATAAAATATCAGCTCCTACAAAAGCGGTGAAGCCCGGAAGTATAGTTACAGGGATATTGTTTATATTATCTTTTTTTAAAAAAGGAAATACATCCCCAACCTTCAGGCTCTCAAGTCCTATACTAAAAGGCGTGTAAGGATACACTCCAAGAGATTCACAGTCATACCCCCTTAAGAGGTGAAGCATTGTTGTGTTACCTGCTATAGCCATACTGCTTATCTGGGATATGCTGCACTGCGTCTCTTCAAGCAGTTCCAGGATCAGGTTAACAAGATCTGTCTGAATGATCTCCTTGAGCCTCGCACCCTTTTCTTTAGAAGCCTTTATCCTTGATATTACATCCGTGCCATAGCTTCTTTGATGATTGACTCCTGTTTTGACTCCAATGATCCTGTCTTCATGCGGAAGTTCAACAAGGCATACGGCAAGTGTCGTAGTTCCTATGTCTATACCAATTCCATATTTTTTATTCTTATCTGCTTTTTGATTTATGCTAAGACTGTTTCCTAAAACCTCCATCTCATCTTCGCAGAATTCATCTATGTAAATCTCAGCATCAGAAGTAAGCATGCACATGCAGGCAAGACGATATCCTCTGCTCAGGTCTTCTTTGGATATATGTCGCATGTCTGCATTTGTTATACGGACACCGCTTCCTTCAAACCTTACCCTGCATTTACCACAGGTACCAGATCCGGAGCATGGACTATCAATCTTTATATCATTTTCGCGCAGAAGGTCTATGAGTTTTTTGTTTTTAGGAGCATGGAGTACTACTACTTTCTGTCCTGTTTTTTTTATATGAACTTTTATTTCTACTTCATTATTTCTTTTCATATTACCTGTTTCTTCGTTCATTAAGTGAAGAATGACTTGGACAATGGTTCTCTGCTACTTTAGTATTTCTTAAAAATGAGTTTCTTCCTAAAAATGAGTTTCTTCCTAAAAATGGAGCAGACCTAAATCTGCTCCATCATAAATCTTTTGTCTCATACAAGATCAACACAAATTATATTTTTAGTATATAACTCCTTTGTAAAAGTACAACAAAGTTTTATTTGCCATCATCGCTAAGAGTCTTCAGATAACTATAGATAGACATACCATACCCATCCATAAAATGAGTCTGGAGATTGGTCTGAGACATCGCAAAGCGATCAGCCATATCCCTGAGTGAATAGTCGTCTACATGTTCCTTTAAATAGTCTTGCATTTCCTGAAGATTACTACTGGTTACATAAGTCATTTCCTCACTCATAGGATACCTCCCTTTACTATGAAATTTACACATGATAGCCGGAACGGGATTAGTCGCATATATAAACGGTATACACCCCTTATTTTTGGATAAAAAAGCGAATAATTAATAATTCCGACATTAAGATGATTGTTATTAATATTGTACGTTACACACGGCATACGCGCAACAACTTTTCGCACAATAATATTCGTCATGTTGTAATTGTATGAATTTTATAACCGGCTATATCAAAAAAATATTACGAAAAAGAATAAAAAAGTACTTGCGCTTTTTGTTAGCATATGCTAATATGAATATCGTTAGCGATAGCTAACTTGCCAGTTAGCCAAATGCCCCTGCCAGGGCACGGATCTTGCCAATCCGTATCGCCAACAAACATAGTCTGTAAATCTCCTACCTGAAACCCATCGTACTTGCCATACGATGGGTTTTCTTTGTATTAATATAGGTAGTAAGCACAGAGAATTCTTACGATTTTATAAATATTCTGACAATTTAAACCACAATATGTGGTATTTCGTTTTATTATCACCCTCAATATCTCTGAATAATAGTTTTATTATTTTAAATTAACAGTATATTGTTGTGATAAAACTGAATTTACAGAAAATAAATATTTTTTTGCAAAAGTGATTGAAAACTATCTTTTTATCTGTTATATTAAAGTTACTTAATACAAACGGAGCGACGCAAACAGAGAAAGGGTGGCTTAAGCTTCACTTGGACCTGTACACAACGTGTCAGATCGTATTTTCCGATTCATATAAGAATGGCTTTCGCTTCATTCGGATTGGGAATCAGGTAGGATGTCAAGAAAAGGTGGTGTGACTGCTGGATCGAATGACTGAGAACCAGGGAAATATGATCACCGTTTTCGGAGATTAAGTACTAACAAAAGAGACGACGTAAGGTCGTCTCTTTTGTTATGCAAAAATTGGCAGATTTTAAATTGGTATAGGTTGTGCCGATTAGGGAGGGTGGCAGTTAATAAATGATCTGGTTGTCTCTCGAGTTTTATAATTCAAGGCATGAAATCTGGGGCTTTATATTCTAGGATCCGAAACTCGCTGCGCTCAAACATGCGGATCCTAAACAGAATATAGAGCCCCGGATTTCATGCTCTTGAATTTAATAAAACTCTCGAAGACAACTAGATCATTTATTAACTGCCACCCTCCCTAATCTTCAAAGTTATTGATATATTTACTTTCTGCTAAGTTGAGCTGTTAGAATAAGATTTTTGAGTGGACTACAAAGTTTTTGCAAGGAGCTTTTTAGAAAAAAGGCTCCTCTTTTACTAACTGATTTGGTTGCATAACATATATTTAAATAAATATTAAAATCACGATTATCAAAATAGATAAAATGGCATGATGATTATTGGTATTTTGGTAGATGTATTTTGGGGGATTATTATGATAAAATAGTAACTGCTTACAGATGAGTTTCTAATAATGTTTATTTTTAAAGCTTGTAAGCGATTACTTTCTTTTAGAAATTTACCATAATTACATCTAAACCTGATAACTTGGAGCGATAAGAATAATTTTTTAACCGTAGCCAAGTTATAAATGCTCTAAATGAGGGAGAACATGGACAGAAACGAAACCATAACTATGTTAAATGAATATGTGGATATGCTCATGGCGAGGTCTGATGCGGAGCATCCCATGTGGAATATAGAGAAGATATTAGGGGGCAAGCCTAATAAGTGGAATTATATTGATGGGTGTATGATAACTAGTCTTCTTAATCTTTATGATATAAGCGGGGATAAGAAGTATCTTGATTTTGCAGACAAGTTCCTTGGATGGTTTGTGAATGAAGATGGATCGATCAAGACTTACAGCGCTGAAGAGTACAACATAGATAATGTTAATAGTGCTACATGTCTTTTTAAGCTCTATGATCTTACAGGCAAAGAGAAATACAGAAAAGCGATGGACACTGTAAGAGCCCAGCTTGAAACTATGCCTCGTACTAAAGATGGAAACTTCTGGCACAAAAAGATATATCCGAATCAGGTATGGCTTGATGGTCTTTATATGGCGCAGCCTTTTTATATGGAATATGAAAGAAGATATGGAAGTATTGAAGGATGCATAGATAGCTTTAAGCAGTTCAGAAATGTTGAGAAGTTCATGAAAGATCCTGAAACGGGTCTTTATTATCACGGATATGATGAAAGTAGAGAAATGTACTGGGCTGATAAGGATACTGGATGCAGCCCTAATTTCTGGCTTAGAGCACTTGGCTGGTTTGCAGCATCTCTTGTTGATGTATGCGAAGCTGCAGGAGATGTATGTAAAGATGAGCAGGAACACCTTCACAAGATGCTTGGTGATCTTGTAGAAGCCCTTATTAAGTATCAGGACGAAAGTGGTCTGTTCTACGATATAGTTAATCTTCCAGACGATACAAGGAACTATCTCGAAACATCCGGAACGGCTCTTATATCCTATGCAATCTTAAAGGGCACAAGGCTTGGCTATATTGATAATAAATATAGAGAATATGGCGTAAAAGCTTTCGACGGAATCGCAGACAAGTACCTTGGCAGAAACGAAGATGGAACTCCAAAGCTCTCCGGAATCTGCCTTGTCTCCGGCCTCGGAGGCGCTTCTCACCGAGACGGTTCTCTGGAGTATTATTTTTCTGAACCAGTCGTAGAGAACGAAGCAAAAGGCGTAGGGCCCTTCATCTACGCATATACTGAACTTTTACGAAATTAAAAACATACAACCTTTGTTACTTTATAATAACTGACTTTACACTAAAAAAGTGTCCCGTTTCTTGGAAATTCCTGAGACTGGCAGTTGGTAAATGATTTTATTTTCATGACAACAAAATCATTTACCAACTGCCAGTCTCAGGAATCTCCAAGAAACGAGGCACTTCTACATATAAAGCCGTTAGTTATTATATTCTGAAAGAACCACTTGGCCTTCGGCAATAGTTTTTCTTACATCTATTATTCTTTGGTTGCTGGAGCCTTTGAATCTGAGCATCATGTCTTTTTGGGCAAGTACAAATTCTCCGTCAACAAGTATATCTGTCATTGAGAGAATCGCATCTGTATCATTTCCGTGGCACCTCTTATTATTAGGATCTGTTAACTCTTCCCATGTATATCCGGAGTAGATCCATATAGTTGCCTTGGGGACTTCTTTTTTGATTCTCTCAAGGAATGGTCTTAAAACTTCCTGATTTCGTATCTCCATAGGTTCGCCGCCAAGGATGGTGATACCTGCAATGTAGGCGGGTTTAAGAGATTCGATGATATCATCTTCTACTGCCTTGGTAAACTTAAGTCCGTACTCAAAGTCCCAGGTCATTTCATTGAAGCAACCCTTACAGTGATGAGTACAACCCGATACAAAAAGAGAAGTTCTGCAGCCTATACCATTAGCAACATCATTTTTTATTATCTGTCCATAATTCATATTCATAACCTCATATCCGAACGCCCCAAGCCTCTAATCATTTGACATGGTGGAACTTGTTACACCATGTCGTAGAGTTTGAAAATTTGTTTTCAAACTCATTACAAATGAGGCCGGATTTGCATCCGGCCTCATCCTCCCCATACCGCTGTTTTCATACCGAGCATACATATATGAACCTTCCCGGTAATCAGCATTTTTACTGTGAACGCCTCTTAGATCCACAGTTTTCTTAAATCTCTTATAGATTTAAAAGTTATATGTTTTCGCAACTTTGAATCAGAAATCCGCATTTACTGCGGATTTCGTAAGAAAGTGAATCGGTAGGTAAATAGGCTAGGCACCGAAGGTGTTCTCAATTGGCCTATTTACATGACTTTTGGAACGAAGTGACAAAAAGTCATGCATTAACAGTTTCTGCTATCTCTTCTGCCTCAGGTACAAGAGTTTCGTTTGATACATGAAGAACTCTTTCCTTGATCTCCTGGGTACGTCCCTGATTCCAGTACTGAGTTCCGATGTAGCCGCAAGTACGTCTTGCAACGTTCATCTTGTCCTGATTTCTGTTGCCGCAGTTCGGGCACTCCCATACGAGCTTTCCATCTTCGTCTGTGACGATCTGGATCTCTCCCGTGTAACCGCAGCACTGGCAGTAATCTGACTTTGTATTAAGTTCAGCATACATGATGTTCTCATATATATACTGCATGATAGAAAGAACCGCATCGATGTTGTCCATCATATTTGGAACTTCTACATAGCTGATAGCTCCGCCTGGTGAAAGGGCCTGGAACTCTGATTCAAATTTGAGCTTTGAGAAAGCATCAATTTTCTCAGATACATGTACATGATAGCTGTTTGTAATATAGTTCTTGTCTGTAACTCCAGGAATGATTCCGAATCTCTTCTGGAGGCATCTTGCGAACTTATAAGTTGTTGATTCAAGAGGAGTTCCATAAAGTGAAAATGCGATATTAGTCTCAGCCTTCCACTTAGCACACTTATCGTTAAGGAACTGCATTACTTTAAGTGCGAACTCTTTACCATCTTCATCTGTATGTGATACGCCCTTCATGAACTTTGTACACTCATAAAGGCCTGCATATCCAAGGCTTATTGTTGAGTAGTTATTGAAAAGGAGCTTGTCGATCGTCTCACCCTTCTTAAGTCTTGCAAGAGCACCGAACTGCCAAAGGATAGGAGCAACATCGGATGGTGTGCCTATAAGTCTTTTGTGTCTGCACATAAGAGCTTCGTAGCAAAGCTCTGTTCTTTCTTCCATAAGTTCCCAGAACTTATCTTCGTCCTGGCCTGATGAACAAGCAACATCAACAAGATTTATAGTAACAACGCCCTGATTGAAACGACCATAGTACTTGTGGCTTCCATCCTGGCCAAGACCTTCTGTATCAGGTGTAAGGAAAGATCTGCAGCCCATGCAAGGATATACGTCACCATTCTTGTACTCACGCATCTTCTTAGCTGAGATGTAGTCAGGTACCATACGCTTAGCTGTACACTTTGCTGCAAGCTGTGTAAGATTCCAGTACTTGGAATCAGGAGTTATATTATCCTCATCAAGAACATAGATAAGCTTAGGGAAAGCAGGTGTGATGTAAACACCCTTCTCGTTCTTAACTCCCTGGATACGCTGCTTGAGCATCTCTTCTATAACTGCTGCAAGGTCATCACGAAGCTGTCCTTCAGGAACCTCGTCAAGGTACATGAATACTGTGATGAAAGGAGCCTGACCATTGGTAGTCATAAGTGTGATTACCTGATACTGGATCTCCTGAACACCGTCTTTGATCTCCTTGCGAACGCGCATCTCAGCGATCTCATCGATCTTCTCATCTGAAGCATCGATTCCGGCCTGCTCAAGTTCCATACGAACCTGCTTGCGGAATTTCTGACGGCTTACATCTACAAAAGGAACAAGATGTGAAAGTGTAATTGACTGTCCACCATACTGTGAGCTTGCGATCTGAGCAATAGCCTGAGTTGCAATATTACATGCAGTTGAAAAGCTCTTCGGAGGCTCGATAAGAGTCTCAGAAATAACTGTTCCGTTCTGAAGCATATCGTCAAGGTTTACAAGACAGCAGTTATGCATATGCTGAGCAAAGTAGTCTGAATCATGGAAATGGATGATACCCTCTTCATGAGCCTTAACTACTTCCGGAGGCAGAAGGAAACGTCTTGTGATATCACGGCTTACTTCACCTGCCATGTAATCACGCTGTACGCTGTTAACTGTAGGATTCTTGTTGGAGTTCTCCTGCTTAACTTCTTCATTATTGCACTCGATAAGTGACATGATCTTATCGTCGGTAGTATTAGCCTTACGCATAAGAGCATGCTGATAACGATATGTAATATACTTACGGGCAACATCATTATTGCCTGCATCCATAAGTGCATTCTCAACGAAATCCTGAATCTCTTCTACGTTAGCTGCACGAGTCAGGTTATTACATTTAGCTTCAACATCACTCTCTATACGGATGATATCCTCATCTGAAAGACGCTTATCCTCAGTGACTGTGAGATTAGCCTTCTTAATAGCTGCAATTATCTTACCACCATCAAACAAAACCTCTTCGCCACTCCTCTTAATGATTTTCATGGAGCCCTCCTAATTATTTTTTATCAAAATACAGCACAAAAACGCATCAGTACCCTGCGCGGTCCCAAAAACACCCGCCTGATCAATTTATGCTGAGATATTTGTATGGAAAAAAACTATTCTTGAAAAAATTTGGAAAATATAAGTAAAACTATCGTGAATGGATATTTAATTACTATATATTGTGTTTCTAAATAAATGTTAATACAAAATGTAGTTATTTTCAAGTGGGTAAAGAGACTTTACCCCGTGTAATTGTGCACAAAATTTAGACAATCAGCATTTTTACATAAAGAGCCTTATAGCTCTCGAACCGCTTCCAGTCTATTATGCATGCGTAATACATGATTTAGTAGATTTTTTTCAGTTATCGGATTACCAGACACAAAATATTGTGTTTCTATATCATGAAGCATTTTTTCTGTATCTGAAAAAGATACATTAAAAGCTTCCTTTTCGTTGTATTTAAGGCCGCAAACATCAGCAAGGTGCCTTATAGTACCAACGTTACCGTCCACCAGAAGAATATCCTTACCAAATGCCTTTCTGTATGCAGGCTTAAAATAGTTGAAATGTGTGCATCCAAGAACAAGTGCCTGGTACTTGGACAGATCAAAGGAGGCAAACTGCTCGTTAATATACTCATCAACTTCAGGGCCTTCAAACTGCTCATTCTCCGCAAAGGTTACAAGATGAGGCATGGCAAGAAGGTCTACTCTGTGATCTTCATCAACTCTTTCAAGAAGATGAGAGAGCTTCTTTTCCCTGATAGTAACAGGTGTTGCTATCACAAGAATGCGCTTCTTGGAAGAGGTCTCTTCTACAGCAGGCTTTACAGCCGGTTCCATTCCAAGGATCGGAAGGTCGAACTCCTGCCTTAAAGTCTCGACTGCCACTGCGGTTGCTGTATTGCAGGCTATAACTATAGCCTCAGCTCCCTTGTCTATTAGGAATCTTGTTATGTTTCTTGTATATTCTTTGATCTGCTCGGAAGTCTTAAGCCCGTATGGAACGTGATCAAGATCAGCATAAAAAAGATATTCTGCATCTCCAAGTCTGTGGTAAGCTTCGTGAAGTACTGAAAGACCGCCAAAACCTGAATCAAAAATTCCTATCTTCATAAGGTCACACTCTTCTTATTTGAAAATCTAAAAACGCGTTAACTGTGCCTTTTGTGCACAACCGTGCAAATGAAACGGAGGCAGTAACTGCTGCCTCCGTTTCTGTCCTCATTAATAATATTCTATTCCTGATTTTGTGACAATGTATAAAAGTGCTGAAATGTTATTCTGATTAATTAGGCGCCCACAGACACTCAAAAACCGACCAATACAGCAATTTACCACTTCAAGCATTGTACGATTTTGCGTATAAATTAATTTTTTATTGTAGTTTTGCTGGAATTATCACAAAAAAGCCGGCTTAAGGATATCCCTAAGCCGGTAATGTTATTTTATTTATTTGGTGTCAGGTATGCTTTGGAACAATAATAGTACTGGCCCTGATAATAAACCTTGGCCCAGCCGTTCTCTTCTCCGACCATTATAAGCTCTGTTCCGGCGTCTACAGACATAGCCTTGTTGGAATCAGTCTTTTCAGGTGAAGTTCTAAGGTTAAGACCGCTTGTGGTATATACAGGAGTACCTGCAACCTCTTCCTGAGCCTGACCTTGTGAATCTTCTGAATCACCGGATTCTTCTGCTACGGTATTATCGCCGGTATAGGCAAATTCATCACCTGTTTCAGGTTCCTTTGCAGGATCATTAACTTTGTTAAAGATGAACATGATAGCTATTACGATTATAAGAAGAGCTGTAACACCTGCAAGGATCTTGGTGATGATAGCCATCTTGTCTTCTCCGCCTTCCATATCCTCTGCGTATTCCTCATAATCTGCCTGGTCCTGATACATTTCATCGGAATATCCCTGCTGATAGTCCGGCTGACCTTCGTAGTAATCACCCTGATCATAACCATCGTTATATCCATCATCGTACTGTTCGTAATAGTCATCTTCGTATCCGTCAGAATATCCCTGAGAAGGGTGACTTTCATATCCGCCTCTTCCATACTGAGCATTCGGGCGATTTTGATAACCATCCTGATAAGAATATCCAGGATTACCCTGATAAGGGCCATCATTACCTACTCTTCTGCTCATATACTGAGCATTTCTTCTTCCGTTAACTTCCTGTCTTACTTCGCCTACAGCATTGTTCCTTAGGATTGTCTCCTGATGGGCCTTGATATATTCCTGTTTTTCCTCAGAAGTAAGGAAATTCATTGGATCCTCAATCTGTATTTCATCAGGATTCATTTCATCAGGTCTGACATAAGGTGTGCGAAGTGCTGCCGGCTTTTGAGGAAGTGGAGCTTTTCCCTGCGCCTCTTCTTTTTTGAAATCACCGATGTTATAGATTTTTTCTGGCATGTTAGTCCTCCCCCAGTCTCTTATCTGCTAACAATGTACTTGCAGATTGGGTTTCCCATAGATGAAAACTTCTCTTCATATTCTGTCATGACGTTCCCCTCATTCATAACAGGATCATTGTGAAGATCGTGTGTTACCTTATCCAAATGCCATCCGGCAGGCTCTACCTCTTCAAGAGCAAATGCAAAAAGATCTGTGTTGTCTGTCTTGAACTCTACAACTCCGTCTTTCTTCAGGATCTCATCATATCTGTGAAGGAATTCTCTTGATGGAAGACGTCTCTTTGCATGTCTGTCCTTAGGCCATGGGTCTGAAAAATTAAGATATATTCTATCTATCTCGCCTTTACCAAAAACTTCAGTAAGGACCTCTGCTTCCATTCTGATAAAACGGATATTGGGAAGCTGAAGCTCTTCCTGTTTCTGAAGGCCGCGAAGCATTACGCTTGAATACTTCTCGATTCCAATATAGTTAACGTCAGGATTCTCCTGAGCAAGTGTCATGATAAAACGGCCTTTACCCATTCCAACCTCGATACGGATAGGGTTGTCGTTGCCGAAAACTTCATTCCATCTTCCCTTATTTTTTTCAGGGTCCTTTATTGACCATTCGTTTTCAGCTATTTTTTCACGTGCGCCGGGTATGTTTCTAAGTCGCATAATTATTACATTTCCTTACTACTAATATCTTTCTGTACTTTCAAATACACCAACTATTATGTATAATTTTACTAGTATATGTCAAACTTATTTAATGTACAAATTATTGCCTAATCGTTAACATTAAGTTTTGATGGCGAATATAAAAAAACGAAAGGTCAGATAAGTAATGTTTTCTGATTTTTATGATCATAGAAAAAAGATTAAGTATAAAAAGAATCCCCGAAAGCCTATAGCCCGTATATCTGCTGCAATTGCTGCTGTTTTTGTGACATTATCATCTTTTTCTTCTACCTGTCAGGCAGCTCCCGACTATAAAGCTGAAATGGAACAGCGCAAAACTCTTGAGATACAGTCCAATAATACGGACGACTGGCCGGAAGGTCCTGCGATCGGAGCGCAGGCAGCGATACTTTTAGAAGCTAACACAGGCACGATCCTTTATGCAAAAAATATTGATGAAGAGCTCTACCCTGCAAGTACCACCAAGATCCTGACCTGTCTTCTTGCAGCTGAGAATGCTGACATGAATGATACGGTAACCTTCTCTTATAACGCTGTTCACTCTGTTCCAAGAGACGGTTCCAATATCGGTATTGATGCCGGTCAGTCCATGAGTCTTGAACAGTGCCTTTACGGAATCATGGTTGGATCTGCAAATGAATGTGCAAACGCTGTTGCTGAGCATGTTGCAGGCTCGCTTGATGACTTTGCGGATCTTATGAATAAGAGGGCCAAAGAGCTTGGGTGTACTCATTCACATTTTGTAAATGCAAACGGCCTTTTTAGTGAAGATCATTATACAAGTGCCCATGACCTTGCACTTATCGCCTGTGCTTTTTTCTCAAATGAGCTTCTGTCAAGCATTGGTAATACTGCAAGATATCACTTTACCCCAACTGATACTCAGCCGGATGATTTTTATATAAACAATAAGCACAAGCTAATAAATGGAGAGATCTCCTATGATGGAATCTTAGGGGGCAAAACAGGTTATACTGCAGAAGCAAGAGAGACGCTTGTAACCTGCGCTTCCAGAAACGGTATGAAGCTTGTATGTGTTGTTCTTAAAGAAGAATCTCCATACCAGTTTACTGATACGACTACGCTTTTTGATTACGGTTTTAATAACTTCCAGATAGTAAATGTTTCTGACAATGATAACTACTATATTCCCGAAGACACGAGCTTTTTTTTCTCAGAGAATGATATCTTCGGATACTCAGGCAATGTTATTGAATGGAACGATGATGACAGTATCATCCTGCCGATCACAGCATCTATAAACGACTGTTCTTCTGAAGTCAGCAGCGATGTGTCAGGCCAGCCCAAGGGAACTATCGCGGTCGTTAACTATTCATATAATGGTGTAAGCGTTGGGTCTGCAAGAGTCATGACCAGCAGCTCGCAGACTTCCTTCCAATTCTCGAACACAACGACTGATAAGGATACAGCCCTGAACCAGTCGATATACGTTAACGTTAAGCTCATAATAATCATCGTATCGGCCGTAGCAGGAAGCATTATCTTTATAACGAATCTTTCGGCTTTTATCAGTTCGCTTCATTATGCAGGCAATGATCCTAAAGAAAGAAGAAGATATAAGCGAAGGCAAAAGCTCCTGAAACAGCACAAGCTCACTTATAAAAAACCTAAGAAGAAATAAAAATAAGCCCGTATCGGATGTGTCAAAAATGAACATTCCGATATGGGCTTTTAATGTATCCATGTAATCCACTTTTATAATTTGATTTATAATATTTCGGGCCTTATTTATGATAATTACTGGTCTTTCGGATTATTATCTTTTTCCTTTGGAGTTTCTTTATTATTCTTTTTGAGCTCCTGGTTCTTCTTGACGCGCCTTGAATGAGCCTTGGCACGAAGCTGTTTCTGCCTTATATCCTGTACTCCGTCAGCATCGACGAACTTACTGGTCTTAACTGCATAGTATCCGCCGTCTTCAGCTTTTTTGACCCTGACCTTGGACTTCATGAAGCCGTGCTTAGGACACTGGGAAAGGGCGTAATAGTGCTTTCCATTAGGAGTAAACCATCTTATCTTACGACGAAGATTCTTGTGGCACAGATAACATCTTGTGCTTATAACCTCAGGATCCTGAAGAAGCTCTTCCTTATCCGCAAATTCTCTTGATATGTACTTGGCATAATTGTCGAATACAATGTGGATCTCCTGGCGCTTATCCTTAGGTGTCACATAGTTATCAAAAGAAACATAGCGAAGGAACTTATCCGGGATCGCCTGGAAAATACTTGCTGTGTATCTTGCATCAGACAAGGCTCTGTGAAATGCCTGATCTTTACTAAGCTCTAAGAAATCTATTCCATATTCAAGTGATCTGCGTGATTTACCATCTTCAAAGGCAAGGGAAAAAAGCTTCTGCACATCCATGAATTCGATCGGACCGTCTGATAAAGGATCCAGATCATAGTAATCCATATTGCGCTGAAGCTCGGGAAGATCAAGCGTTCCCCAGCTGCAGAATATAGGATCTTCTCCACACCATTCAAGAAAGTCTGCAATAACTGTAGTAAATGGATCTGCATCCTTAAGATCATCCATGGTAAGGTGTATTATCTTGCCTGTGATCTGGTGCATGGTCTGATAAACCTGTGGATGTATAAGTCTTGAAAAAGTGCCTGTTTCCACGCGATCTTCATTAAGTCTGACCGCTCCGATCTCAACTATTTCGAAAGGAAGCTCTTTAAGTTCCTGCTCCCTGACGCTCTCACCCTGATTCCACTCAAGGTCAAAAACAATATAATTCGACATATTATATTTCCTCGTATTTAGCAGTTCTATTATACAGTGAATTCATGGCTTCTGACAAACGAGAAAATAGGGATTTTTTAGCTTTTTTTAAATCTTGTTGACATTTTGAATTGCATACAATATAATTGTATTATGTTAAACGTAATTGGAAACAATTTATTGTGTTCACGTGCCATATAGCCGAGATAGGAGTGTGTAATGGGATTTTATGATTACAGTGTACCTAATACAAAAGGTGAAGAAGTTTCTATGAAAGACTTTGAGGGAAAGGTTGTCATGGTTGTTAATACAGCAACCGGCTGCGGCTTCACACCTCAGTACGAAGATATTGAAAATATCTATGAAGAGTTTCATGACAAGGGATTTGAAGTTGTAGACGTTCCCTGCAATCAGTTTGCTGGCCAGACTCCGGGAACAGATGAAGAGATCCATGAGTTCTGCACACTTAAGTACAATACTCAGTTCCCTCAGATGAAGAAATCTGATGTTAACGGTGAAAATCAGCTTCCTTTATTTGAATATCTTAAGAGCCAGAAAGGCTTCGAAGGATTCGGTAAAGGTGCTAAGGCTCTTGCTATGAGCGCTATGCTTAAGACAATCGACAAAGATTACAAAAATAACCCTAACATCAAATGGAACTTCACAAAGTTCATCATTGACCGTAAGGGCGAAGTTGTTGCAAGATTCGAGCCAACTGCTTCTATGAATGAAGTTAAGAAGTGCGTTGAATCTCTTATATAACTCAAACTTCGCACTTATAAAATCTTCAAGGTATTGGAAAGATTTTATAAGTGCGAAGTTTTTTATACAAGTTGCAAAATCAAAGAACTGTAACCTGCTTATCTCTTTCAAATGTATGAGGCTCTTTAGTAACAGCCTTATGTCCAACAGCAAGAGCAATCTCAAATTCATAGTTTTCAGGAAGAGCTAACTTCTCAGAAAAATATGCTTTCTTTTCACCATGAAGTGCATCGTATATGCATCCAAGGATTACATTACCAAGTCCAAGCTCTGTTGCTGCAAGTGCCATGTTCTGTACAGCGATTCCTGCATCAACCTGGCTCCATTTAAAACCAGCTTCAGCGCTAAGGATGATAACTGTTGGAGCTTCATAGTAAAAATTGTGCTCTAACTTATCGAGATTTCTAAGCCTATTTTTCTCAGCTTCGATCTCTGCAAGTACAGGATTATCTCCGTTTAAAACTGTAAAATGAATCTCCTGCTTGTTCATACCTGTTGGTGCAGACAGCCCAGCTTCTATGATCTTATCAAGCTCTTCTGCTGTAAGCTTTTCATCTGTGTAGCCTCTTGTTGAACTACGCTCTTTGATAATGTCTAATACCTGTCCCATTGTTATTCCTCCCATGATGTATATTATTTATTCTTCCGTCCACATATCAGAAACAAAATACATTAATGCTATACATGTATATACGCTATAGAATATGCCGTTATTATCAACACCTTGCTTTAATATCTTTTTAGCTTCTTCTTTGGTTAATATTTCAAAGCCGTCAAAAAGCTCCGAACCTTCTGCGCCTTCCTGTGATAACTGATCTTTAATATCAGATCTTATAACAACAGAAACCAGTGCATTACTTTCATCTGTCATACCGGGAGTACTGAAGACAAGCGGATTTACAGTCTTTATCACATCCTTATCAGAAAGAGCAATGCCTGTTTCTTCCTTGATCTCTCTTACTGCTGCCTTCTCGCAGGGACTAAGCTCTTTTCCCCCAAGAGTCTCTTTACTATCTGCATCATTTGCATCAATAAGTCCTGCCGGAACGCTAAGTAAAAACTGCCCTGTAGGATATCTGTATTCATTAGACAAAAGAAGCCTTGGCTCATCATACATTTCATTATCTACGATAACAAAACAGCTGACTGCATCAGGGATCATCTCCTTAAACTCTTTTGATGATTTAGTGTACACCAGCTTGTCAGGAGATCTCCTGCTTGCATTTAGATAGTGCCTACCCTTTTTGTATTCATAATCATACAGGCTAATATATTTTGAAATGTACTTACCGCTAATAATACTAAGGTTTATATCAGGATTAAGATCTGCAGCATCCTCGAATACTTTTCTGATCTTATCGATATAGCTCTCTCCTTTTTTAGGTACACTTGAATCTGAGCCTATATTGTCAGTTGCGCAACCTTTAATGCTGTCAGGATTTTCTCTGCAATCAACAATATTAATATTACACTCGCCCATCTCGGTAAGCGCATCATAAAGTGCATCCAGATTAGTTCCGCAATAGTTCGGAAGATGAAGCTTTTCTTTAAGAAGATCATAGATCTCTTCTTTTTCAAGACCCCCGAGCTCGCTTAAATTGATCGTATATATTTTTTCCATATATATCCTCTTTTTAATATCCATGGTGAAGTTCCGGATTTTAATCTCCAAAGACTTCGCCATATTCAATCTCGCCGTCAGTTACGATAATCTCTGTAAACGATTCATAATGATCCTCAGTATAATAGTACTGTCCGTCATCAGAAAAAACAAGCCTGCAAGCTCCCCTTGAATCCTTACCATTAGTATCTATATCGCACTCCGTGTAGTTATTATCAGGAAGAATCCCCTCCCTGTTACCAAACTTATCTCCGCCGATCGCAGCTCCCTCTTTATAATCCTCAACAGAGCCGCCTTCCCAACCCAGGGCCTTGGCTTCTGATTTTGTAATAAAATTTGAAGGAAGCTTATCATAAGTTTCAAGATAAATAACGACACTTTCTACATCGTAGTAGTAGCCATCTTCATCAAGAGCATCTATCTCATCTGCAGAAGTGACGTTCTCCTCTTCGCCTGTTTTATCAACATCACCCGATGTACCATCATCCGAAACTTCTTTTAAAGATACACCCTCTGAAGCTGCATCACCATCAAGCTCTACAAGCCCCGATTCCATCTCGACTTCAAAGACTATACTCTTACTAAGCTCTGCATTATCCGGGTTGCCATTCTTAAATAATGAACATCCTGTAAGCGCCACTACTAGGACAAGTACGGATACTATAAGTTTCATTGTTCTTTTCATTTTATCATTTCTCCTATGCCAATATCTTTCAGCACAAACTTCCCATATACAAAACAATCTTCATGAATAATTGTCAATCTGATAGCACAAGCCTCTCGTCATCATTTACTCTTTCTTAGCCTGCGTAAGTGTAGATTTCAGGAGGCGGATTTAGGGCTTTGGCAAATAAAGTCATATGCCGATTTTAAAAATAATATTCGGGTTTTCTTAGTGTCTTAGGAGCTGAAGTACTGCGTGTTCACGAAAGCGGATAAGACACTTAGAAAACCCAATATTATTTTTACATGAGGCTTATGACTTTATTTGCCAAAGCCCTGAATCCGCCTCCTGCGACACCCCCTTACTCCGCTCTGCACTCAATGAAACTTCCAAGTCCCTGCGTGCCAGTCACTATCAGCTGATTATCGATCCTCTCCTTGAGCTCATTTACGTGCGAGATGATTCCCACAAGTCTGTTACCTTCAGACAGAGATGCCAGCGAACTGATCGCCTGATCCAAAGTTGCGTCATCCAAAGATCCGAATCCCTCATCCACAAACATTGTATCAAGCTGTATTCCACCCGCGCTCCTCTGTATCTCATCAGAAAGTCCAAGCGCAAGAGACAGTGATGCCATAAAGGATTCACCGCCGGAAAGAGTTCTTACATTTCTTGTTCCGCCGTTATAATGATCGATCACATCAAGCTCAAGACCTGTCTGAGATTTAAGACTGTCTTCATCTCTTCTTACAAGCTCATAATGACCACCTGACATGGTCATAAATCTGACATTGGCCCTTACAATGATCCTGTCAAAAAAGCTTCTTTGAATATAAGTTTCAAGCATGATCTTAGCCTTACCGCTAAGATTTCCATTCGCCGTCTGGGATATGATCTTCTTTATGGAAAGCTCATGCTCAAGCTTTGCAAGCTCATTCCCTGACGATACGAGCTTATTTCTAAGTTCTTTGTTATCCTCTATCCTGTTTTTAACTGCGGAAAGAGCTTTATTATTTTCAATATACTTATTGTTTACTTCTTTTTTCTTTTCTTCAAGGTCGGATAGATCTTCTGATTTACCTTTTGAAAGGTTCTTAGAAAGAGCCGCAATTCTTCCTTCAAGATCCTGGATCTTCTTTTCTGCATTTCGCATAGAAGTATCAGAATCTTTGTAGGCTTTATCTATTCCTTTTTTCTCAAGTTCAAGTGCTACTACCTGATCCTGAGCTTCTTTTTTAGTAGAAAATGCGAGGCCTTCTTTCAGCTCTTTTTCTTTTTCTGCAAAGCCCTTAAGCCTTGTTTCAATTTCCTTAAGCATAACTGCATTTTCATTTTGCTTTTCAGAAATCGACTTGATCTTCTTTTCAAGTTCAGGAACTTCTTTAGAAAGGCTGTCAGCAAGCTCTGCTTCTTTCTTAAGTTCTGCGATTTTTGTATTCAGATCTTTGAGAGCTTTTTTAAGTTCTTCGAATTCAGCATTAAAGCTTTCAATAAGATCTTCCGGGAATTCACGTTTTTCTTTGTATGAAGATATACTATCAGTATCTCTTAAAATTCTTTCGATAACGCTGAGGTTTTCACCACATGCGCTTTCTACTTGCAGTGAATCATTCTGAGTCTGCTGCTCTTCATTATCTTCAAAAGATATATATGCTTTTATGTCTTCAATGATACTGTCAAAAAGCTTATCAACTTCAGCCTTCTTTGCTGAAGCTCGAGTGGCTGCTTTTTGCATGACAGTTCTTTGTTTTTCTGCATCTTTTTTGGCTATATCGATATCCTTCTGCGTCGGAACTTCATCCTGTAAAATCGCAAGATGAGGGTGTGTCGTTGATCCGCATACAGGACATGGTTCTCCGTCAGATAAGTCCTGCGCAAGGATTCCCGCCTGAGCATCTAAAAAAAGACGGCTCTTAAGATCATATTTTTTCTGGTATTCTTCAAACTTTTCAGCTTCTTTTTTGTAATCGTCCTGAAGATCTTTAAGCTCTTCTTTTTCTTCAGGGTATGTGTTACGAATAGCTACAACAATGTCCTGAACATTTTTACCTTTAAGTTTAACTTTGGCAAGATCTTCATCTGCTCTGACTTTCTTTGCAGAAACATCTGAAAGCTTTATTAAAAGAGCTTTCTTCTCAGAATGCTCTTTTTCAAGTTCTAAAATCTTTTTCTTATTATCCTCGATCTCTTTGGTATAAGCCTTGGCGTTCTTATTGCCACTTTCAATATTCTGCTGGATCTCAGAAAGCTTATCGTAAGCAGAAAGATTTTCTTTTAATGCAGAAATCTTTATAGCAAGAGGCTCACTTTTTTTGAAATCCTCTTTTGCCTTTTTATAATTTTCTTTCGCTACTTCAAGTTCAGGCTTTGCTTCTTCAAGCATAGCCTTACTTTTATTTAATAGCTCTTCTGATTTTTGCCTCTCGGTTGCAATTCCGATCGCCTTGTTTAATTCCCCAAGCTCCTTTAAAAGGTCCGATTCATTTTTGGCAAAAACTTTTTTATCTTCCTTATCAGCTTCCTCGATCTCATCAAACAAAGCTTCGATCTCATCAAGCTTTGAGCATTCAAGATATTTTTTCTTATCTTCCTGCTCCTCATTTCTTGTTTCAATCTGGTCTATGTATTCCTCGGCAACAGCTGCCTTTATCTTATATTCGCTGTCAGCTTTATTAGCCTCTTTTTTCAAATTATCCTGGAGGCGCTGATATCTTCCTGTCATAAAGATCTGCCTGAAGATTTTGGATCTCTCCGCCGTATCAGACAAAAGAAGCTTCATAAAATCGCCCTGTGCTATCATAGCGATCTGGGTAAACTGATCCTTGGAAAGACCTATTATCTTCTCGATCTCTTTTGTAACTTCACTTGTTTTAGTAACAGGCTCTCTTCCATCTGGGAAAAAAAGCTCCGCATCTGCCTTCTGGACTGTAGTACCACCGCCGCGAAGAGCTGGTCTTTCGTACTCCGGATTTCTTTTGACCCTGTACTCTTTACCATGATAAGAAAAAACAAGTTCTACAAAAGTAGGCACACTGCCTTCCGAATACTTACAACGAAACATCTTGGGATCACGGCTGCTTCCGCTTGGTTCTCCGTAAAGTGCAAAGCAGATCGCATCAAAGATAGTTGTCTTGCCGGCACCGGTATCTCCTGTTATAAGATAAAGTCCCCTTTCCCCAAGCCTTGTAAAATCAATGATTGTCTTATCCTTGTAGGGACCAAAAGCTGAAATTGTCAGATTAAGTGGACGCATCAGATACCACCTTCCCAGAGTTCATCGATCTTGGACTGTACATAGGATGACTCCTCTTCATTCAGGCTTCGACCATTTTGAAGATTATAAAATTCATCAAAAAGATCCAAAGGTGACTTTTTTTCTACTTCATCGGGAATCTCATTGTTGTAAACAGATCTCGTGCGAAGGTTATCATAATCAAGCTTCATGATATTGGGATAGATAGACCTGAGCCTTCCAAGCGCATCCGGAACATCTTCTTCATCAGTGAGAGTTACGTGAAGATAATCCTGTGTGTTTGTATCTGCATAATTATTTTTTGCAGTAAGCTCAAGATATGTTCCCTTTATTTCACGCATATCTTTTTGAGGCTTAAGCGGCACAAGCTCAATTTCAGTATTTCCTTTTTCCTTAAAGGTTATGACTGGAACACTCTTATCCTGACTACATTCTGAAAAAGAGTATTTGAGCATAGTTCCGCAATATCTTACAGTTTCTTTGCCGCCGATTATCTGGGGAGTATGGATATGGCCAAGTGCCACATAATCAAATCCGGCAAAAGAATCTGCGCTAATTCCATCAACTCCGCCAACATTTATTTCTTCGGAATCACTTCTTGATGCACCGGTTACGAACTGGTGAGCCATAATGATATTGCGATCATTTTCATTAACATCGCAATTATCCAGAACATAATCGATTGCCTCCTGATATCCTGTTATTTTCTCATTATTTTTTTCTTTACTCTTATCTTCTGTTTCTTGATTTTCGTTTTTTTCTATTGTTTCTTCGATGTTGTCTTTATTATCTGCAATCAGTTCTTTAATTTCTTCATCTGAGACTTCTTCAAGATTTTCTTCGAAGCTCGCTTTTTCAGGAAGCATATGTGCTCTGACAATCGTGGGCTTCAAAAATGGCAACATGAAAATATGGACAGGGCCAAATTCATCCTCAAGATCTATTCTCGGAACAGTTCCGTCAAAAGTTCCACCAAAATAGATCCCGCTTCCTTCCATCAGCCTTGAACCAAAAGATAGTCTTTCCTGGGAATCGTGATTACCGGAGATAATATATACTTTAAATCCTAAGTTTGAAAGTTTTGTGAGAAATGAGTCAAAGAGTGCTACAGACTCAGCAGGTGGAACCTGTCTGTCATAGATATCTCCCGAGATCATGATCCCATCAACAGATTTTTCTCTTGCAATATCAATAAGCTGATCAAGCATATACTTTTGGTCATCATAAAGATCAAATTCGTATACCTTGATTCCAAGATGCAGATCTGATAAATGCATTAGGCGCATTAAAATAACTCCTCCCAGTACTAGTCCCCAAAATCCCCATCAATTAGTAATATCCCAAAGATAAAACAACTAAGGCTAAAAAAGCGCCGACTAAAAGTCGGCGCATAAGTCTTAATTCTCTACGAATCTCTTTTCAAGTTCTTCAAAATCGTAGGTGTTTTGCTCAAAATCAGCATCCGACGCACCCGAAACGTTCTCGGTATAGCCATTCTTGATCGCACTTATCATCCATCCAACAATATTATCAATTCGTCCGGACTTTCTGGAAATACCATAAGCGTAACGAACTTTTTTCATATCCATGCCTGCTGCTTCTAAGATTGCCTTAGCATCACTTGCTGTGATCTTCTCGCTGAAGAGCTGCTGCATTTCATCGATCTGCTCGAAGATATCCTTCTTTGGAGCATCCTCAACTTCTTTAGCTTTTTCATGTCCGACTCTGGAAAGTTTGAAACAGATACTTACAACCTTTCCGCCGCGGCCCATCCTTACTGGCTTATAGTCTACATGGATACTGGATTTTTTATTAAGTTCCTTTTTAGCTCTTTCAAGAGCGTATCTTCTGAAGTCTGTATAGTTAGACATCTTGTTGATACCACTCTCTTCAGCCTTCTTTTCGATCTTTTCATAGTCAGGAGATTCTTTTTTCAGAGCTTTAGCAATATCTGCATTCTCCTGGGGATCGATAATTCCAAGCATGAGCTTAAGATCAGTGAGTTCGTAGGTCACTTCATAAGGACCTTCGGAATGACTGATCGCACGCTGATAATCCATTTCAGCTTTAAGTACTTCGTAAAGTCTATATGTGTATATGCTTGTAAAAGTTAAAGATTCTGACAGGTTCAAAACGGTATAGTTGTTCTTGAGACCTGTGATATATTTCTTGATCTTACTGTTGTATCGAAGTGTAAGTCTGCCATCGTGAAAAGTAACATCAGTGATAACATTTGATGCTTCGATCTTCTGCTCTTCCTTGTCTTTGTATATAATACGCCAGTCAAGAAGAGATGCCTTATTCTTCTGAGGCTCAACAAGTGCAACGATCTGATCGTAAAAAGATCCGTTGTTTCTGCCGAGCGCTTTACGCAAATAGGTTCCGGGAATAATCGCTTCCAGACTTCCATCGTCAAGTTCTTTTGCCATCAGGATACCAATAGCAAAAAGCTTCTGGCCAAGAAGAGTAGATTTACCCTTTGCGGTGATCAGAGTATTGGACTTCTTGTACGTAACATTGCTGAGCATCGTACTGTTTTCAGTATTTTTCGTCTTAGATTCCAATTTTCTCTTACTAACCCCCATATCCATTCCAATTTAGTCTTAGTTTATAAGTAAAATCATTATACTCAAAAGACCATGCCCCCGCAATAGCATTCCATTTTACTCGTACTTTCGAAATCTTCCAAAATTCGGCATGTCTGATTCCAAAATTCGGCAAGAGTTAATTAATTCATTCCAAAATCAGACAGATGTATACCATTTTCATTCCAAAATCAACCACAACTAATTCTAAAAAAAAATTTCAAAAAATATTTCCAGAAATTCCATCTTCCAAAATGCACCACGATAAATTCCAAATAAACCATTAATTCATTCCAAAAAACACCAGATCATTAATTTGGTAATGTATAAAATGATAATTTAAACAATTACATTTTTAACAATTAAATCTCTAAAACGTCATTTTTTCACTTAGTACGCTAAAATTGGAATGAAGAATCCAGTTTTTTCCGCACTTTCACGCCCATTAATTCCAATTAATTCCACATCTTTATTCCAAAACTCACCATATCTTCTTAGCATAGTAAACGTATAAGACCCGGAGTTATTAATTTTGCCCTTTTTCATAGTTTTTTGTTCCAAAATTCACCACCTCTTACGTATTTTTATTCCAGATCACACTCAAACTTTAGGTTTTTTATTCCAAAAAGCAGCAGAATTTATAGGTGTAATATTCCGAATTTAATCACATCTTTGTATTTTCATTCCAGAATTACGCACAACTTAGCTCTGGATTTTCCAAATATTACCACATCTTCGTTTTACAAATTCCATTTTTACACACAAGTTTTACCCATTTATTCCAAAAAAAAGCACATCTTTGCCTTTTTCATAACCCCCGCAAGACCTGTTAGATTCTGGATTCCAGAAGAAAACCCATATTTTCCCGCACAAAACATATTCTTTTTCCAAAAACCACCAGAACTTACCCTTTCAGAAGCCTTCCATAACGCACCATAACGTTTTCCTAAGTTCAACATAAATTTATCCAAAAATGAACCACCTTTATTCCAAAAAACAACATATCTTTTTCTGGAAAAGGCTTAAAATACGCGGTTTTCGAGCTGCGCTAAATAAAAAAAGAATTGTTGTATTAATCTTTAATTAAGCAACAGTGACACATACGCTCCTTTTACTTTTCAAAAAAATCTGTTTGGCACTTAGAAAAGGGGTGTGGAGAGGCGAACACTATCGAAAAAACGATCAAATACGCAAAGCGAGGGGAATTAAACAAGAGGGCGCGGGGCGCAGTATAAATATACACCGGCAGGCCAAAAAGTTTACAATAGGGCCGGGCGACAAATTATACAAAAGGGCGCCGGGGGCGCCAAAAAAGATGATGGCAAATATACATAATAATGCTATTTAGGAAAAATACTGCCAGGCGGAGTGAAAAAATCATCCTCCGGCCGCGGACATGATGTATGATAATCGTTAGGGGATAACGAAAAATTCCCGGCGAAAACTTGTACTTGTTTCATAATGAGAAATACATATTTGAATTAATAATGTTTGAAAAAAATAAAGCTTCCAATTAATGTCAGAAAAAAGCTTAGCACAAATGATATTTTTAATTGATCACTTCAAAAAAACAACAGAGGACCATTTCATGGAAAATGATTATTCAATACTGGTTGGCCACGTTAAGGATCTGGCCGGCAGAGCTTACCAAAATGATTACACTACGCACACAAACTTCCTGGGACTTTCTGAACTTGCAGCTGTGCTTGATGAAATAAATAAAAACGGCGGCTCTGTAAGTAACCAGGTCTATAACGGCGTAAAGTTTACATTATATGGCGGCTACGAAGACAGCGAGCGAAACGTTCTTTGCTTTCTGCCCTCCTATCTCGATGCCGAAAATTTAAAACTTCAGGAAGACGAAGGTGGATCCATCGTATCCTGCCTTAAAGTTATGCCCGTAAATGCAAAATTTGCAGACAAACTTACTCATAGAGATTTTCTTGGCAGCCTTATGAACCTCGGAATCGAAAGAGATATCATAGGTGATATCCTCGTTTCGGAAGATGGACAGGTTGCATATTTATACATCCTAAAAGATATGGAAGAACTAATTTGTAAGGAACTCATCCGCATCAAACACACTTCTGTAAAATGTATTCCTGTTCTTAATAAAGAATGTGACGTGAGACCTTCCTTCGAAGAAGTTTCCGGATCTGTTGCATCCGAAAGACTTGATGCGATTCTTGCTTTTGTCTACCACATATCCAGAAGCCAGGCTCAGGAACTCGTATCTAGGCAGCTCGTATTCATCGACGGTCGCACTGCTTACAGTGCAGGTTACGACCTAAAAGAAGGAGCACGCGTTTCCGTAAGAGGCCACGGCAAATTCAAATACCTCGGCCAGAACGGCAACACAAGAAAAGGAAGACTTATGGTTAAAGTTGCTGTATACAAATGATATTTATGTCTCTTATTTCCCGATTGTTGCAGAAAGCTTACTGAAAATGAAAGAAGTATGGCAAAAGCTTTCAATGATCAAAGAAGACGTCAAAACGAAACTGTACTTAATGAAATAACTACAAGGTTTCGCCGTGCAACTGATGTTAAGTTCTTTGATGAAATACTTGAGGAATACAGCCTATGAGACTTACCAGTTCAGATACTTTTACATGCGAAATGTCTGCAAGACTCTTTGGACTATCAGTTAAAAGAGGCTATGATTCAGTAGATTTTGTAGACAAGCTTATGCATTCTGAGCTTGCAGAGCATCTATATAAAAAAGACCAAAGTCCAATGTGGCTTGGTGAAGCTTATCTTTTGAGCACTTTAGAAACAGAATGCACCATAAAGCAAGGGCCGTCTTATGATCTGGATATGATGGAGTGGGCAGGATGGCTTTTTAAATACTGGAGTATCGCTTATCCTGATGAGACTCCGATGAATATTTATACACAAGCACCTATTGAAAAACTCAATACTATGTATATTGGTTTACACGTAATGTCTCCTGATCTTCAAATCGAAGATATCAAAGAACTATACAAAGAAAACCAAAACTAAAACACCTCAATCTTCGAATTCTTCTAGAAATTTACTATCTATCTTTATTTATATTCCTTATAAGGTCTTTAACTTGGATATTCCGGATAGTGGTAGTTTATAAATGATTTTTGCGTCTTTAAAAAGTGTTATTAAATTCAAGAGCTTGATAGATGGAAACTTATAGTCTGCTTGGGATCCACCTGTCTGAGCGAAGCGAGTTTGGATCCCAGACTATAAGCTTCCAGATATTAAGCCTTGAATTATAACACTTTTTTTGACGCAAAAAACATTTATAAACTGCCACTATCTGGAATAGGCAAAGTCTAAATCTCCTCAAAAGTTTATCAATAAAATATTAAAAAGTTTTAAGTCTTATATTGACATCTTTGGAAACTAGTTATAATATTTTAATCAGTTTTAAGATGCTTAAAATAATTTAATTAAAGAAACTTTATCATATGGTTCTGTGAACTACGTGATAAAACATAGAGTTATACGATATGTAGTTGTTTCTTAATTAAATGAAAACAATTTTTCATTATTAATAAGGAGGAAACTAAAATGAATTTCGAAGACGTTAAGAAGATTATTGTAGACACACTTGGATGCGACGAGGATAAGGTTACAGAGAACGCTTCTCTTACAGAAGATCTTGAAGCAGATTCACTTGATCTTGTTGAGCTTCACATGGCTCTTGAAGATGCTATTGGAACAAAGATTCCTGATGAAGTAATCGCTAAGCTTGATACAGTTGGTAAGGTGGTTGCTTACCTTAAAGAGAACAAAGTAGCTTAACCTTTTATGTATGGCGTCAAAAGGTACTTTTGGCGCCTGCATCATATCATTGAAAGGATTTTATTCCTATGAGTATACAGGATAAACTTTTCATTACATGTCCTTCCTGTGAACGCAGACAGCTGATCCCCAAGTGGGAGAAACTTCTTTATGTATGCCCTGTCTGCGGCAAGTACCTTCCTTTGAGTGCGGAAACCCGCCTTAAGGCTGTATTCGATACAGGTACAATGAAGGAGATGGATTCAAAAATGTCTCCGGCAGATCCGCTTAATTTCCCAGAATATGAAGAAAAAGTTGAAAAACAGCAGAAAAAGACAGGCATGAAGGAATCAGCCGTATGTGCTACAGGCCGCATTGGTGGTATCAAAGCAGTATGCGTTGTTCTTGATTCACACTTTTTCATGGGATCAATGTCCAGCGTTGTTGGAGAGAAAGTTACAAGAGCAATTGAATATGCAACCCAGAAGAAAAGACCCCTTATCATCTTCTCAGCAAGTGGCGGCGCCAGAATGCAGGAAGGTATCTACTCTCTCATGCAGATGGCCAAAACAGCTGATGCTATTGAAGAGTTTTCAAGAAACGGCGGTCTTTATATAAGTTATCTGACACATCCTACTACTGGCGGTGTCACAGCTTCTTTTGCCACACTTGGAGACATAACACTTGCTGAGCCCGGCGCCCTTGTTGGATTTGCAGGACCAAGAGTTATCGAACAGACAATAGGCAAGAAGCTCCCCAAGGGATTCCAGAGAGCTGAATATCTTGAATCACACGGCTTTGTTGACAAGATAGTTGAACGAAAAGATATGCGTGATACCCTGATAGATCTTCTAAAACTCCACCAGGGAAGCGAACATCACGGCATAACTCTTCTTCAGAAAAAGGAGGTAGCATTCGGTGAATAATAATCTTACACCACATCAGCGCGTTTCTATTGAACGTTCAATTGCAAGACCTCATATTGAAGACTTTATAGAGCATCTTTTTTCAGATTTTTTTGAGCAAAAAGGTGATCACCTTTTTGATGAAGACAAGAGCATCTTCGGCGGAATTGCCCGTTTTAACGGACGTCCCGTAACAGTCCTTGGCCATCGTAAGGGTCATACTGTTCAGGAAAATATGGATTATAACTTCGGAATGCCGCGTCCTGAAGGATATAGAAAGGCCTTAAGGATCATGCAACAGGCAGATAAGTTTCACCGTCCTATCATCACTTTTGTTGACACACCAGGAGCATATCCCGGTAAAGAAGCTGAAGAACACGGGCAGGGTGAAGCCATTGCAAGAAATCTTGCTGCCATGTCACATCTTTCTGTTCCTGTTATCACGATCGTTACAGGCGAAGGAAACTCCGGCGGTGCTCTTGCAATAAGCGTTGCCAACAGAGTCATCATGCTTGAAAACGCAGTATATTCAGTTCTTTCACCTGAAGGCTTTGCTTCCATACTGTGGAAGGATTCAGGAAGAGCTGAGGAAGCGTGCGAGCTTATGAAGATGACTTCCTATGATCTTAAAGAGGCAGGTTTTTGCGATGAGATCATCGAAGAGCCTGAAGGCGGAATGCAGGTAGATTCTGAAGATGTATATGAGAATCTTTCTATAGCAATAGAAAAGGCTCTCACAGCTTATTCGAGAATGAATGCAAAAGATATCATTGCCGACAGGCACGAAAAGTACAGGAATATAGGTGAGGTAAAAGAGCCTGTATCCTTTTTCCGCAAAAAGGCCTGAAAGGAAATTTAACTAATAATGCAGGGAATCAAAATATTATCGGTAGCTGGAATACATCCATCCAAAAAGGTTACCAACGACGATATGTCAAGGATCGTTGAGACCGATGACGAGTGGATAAGAACCAGAACCGGTATACAGTCAAGATATTTTTGTGAAGATGGCGAATCCTGTGTTTCCATGGCTATAGAAGCTTCAAGCAAAGCTTTGGAAAGATCGGGAATCTCCAAAGAAGATATAGGATGTGTTATCTGCGCTACTATTTCAGGGGATTATGCAACTCCTTCTGTCGCATGTCTTGTGCAGCAGGCGCTTGGTCTTCCTGAGGATATACCGGTACTTGATGTTAACGCAGCCTGTAGCGGATTTATATATGCTCTGTGCGTAGGAAGAGGCCTTCTTGAAGGCGGTGGTAAAAAATACGGACTTGTTATAGGTATGGAGCAGCTCTCCCGCCTTCTTGATATGACAGACAGAACTACATGCGTACTCTTTGGAGACGGCGGCGGTGCTGCTGTAATCGAAAAGGACGAAGAGGCTCTTTTCCGTCAGGTACTTGGAGCAAGAGGCGGCAAGGAAATATCCTGTCTTGGAGCAGGTAATGACGAAAGCTTCGTTCAGATGGACGGCAAGGCAGTTTTCAGATTTGCAGTATGGGCTATGCCTAAATGCATTGATGATCTTCTGGCTATTAACGATGGCAACAGCATAACTCTTTCAGATATCGACCACGTTGTATGTCATCAGGCTAACTCCCGTATCATCGACCATGTTGTCAAAAAATCCAAAGAAGACCCTTCCAAGTTCTATAAAAATCTCGATCATTTCGGAAATACAAGTGCCGGCTCTATACCACTTGCGCTCTCGGAATTGTACGAGTCAGGGCAGCTGAAAAAAGGCAACAAGCTTATCCTTGTCGGATTTGGCGCAGGACTTACCTGGGGCGGAGTAATGATAAGCTTTGAAGGTGGAAAAGCTTGAGATCAGATACCATCCTGGCTAATAAAATAAAGATGGAAACAGATCTTTTATCAAAAATATAAATCATTTCTGAATAGTAAAGAGGACTGGTATGAATTATTTAAATAATATACTTGGAACAAAATATCCGATCATTCAGGGAGCCATGGCCAACATCGCGACAGGCGCATTTGCAGCAGCATGTTCTAATGCAGGCGGACTTGGAATCATTGCTACAGGCGGTATGACTCCTGATGTTCTGAGAAAAGAAATTGAAGATGCAAGAAAGATAACAGATAAGCCTTTCGGCGTTAATCTCATGCTCATGCATCCTCAGACTGATGAATTCGTAAAGATCGTATGTGAGGAAAAAATTCCTTTCGTAACAACTGGTGCCGGTAATCCGGGTAAGTATATGGATCAGTTTAAAAAGGCAGGAATTTTTGTAATGCCTGTTGTTGCTGCTCCTATTCTTGCAAAGCACCTTGAAGACTGCGGTGCTGATGCGATCATTGCTGAAGGATGCGAATCCGGAGGACATATCGGAGAGATGACAACAATGACACTTGTTCCTCAGGTGTGCGATGTTGTAAATATCCCTGTAATCGCAGCAGGCGGCGTAGCAGACAACAGACAGATGCGCGCAGTACTTGAGCTTGGAGCTTGCGGTGTACAGGTTGGAACATGTCTTCTTGGATCTATCGAATGTCCTATTCATGACAATTATAAAGAGGCGATCATCAAGGCTAAAGGAAGTGACACCATCGTTACAGGACGTATCGGCGGAACTCCCGTACGTGTTCTTAAAAACAAGATGGCTCGCGAGTATGTTGCCAAGGAAAAAGAGGGTGCAACACTTGAAGAGCTTGAAAAATATACACTTGGATCACTAAGAAGAGCTGTATTTGAAGGTGATACAAGAACTGGTTCTCTTATGACAGGTCAGACCTGCGGACAGGTGACAAGCGTAAGGCCTGTAGCAGATATATTTGCAGACCTTTGCAGGGGGTTAGATTTCAGCAAAGTCAAAGAGGCTATATAAATCTTATAAATTTGAATGATGTTATGAATAAGGTTGTTCAATATATAAAGAGATATAAATGATATATCTCATGAATAGTATTTATGGAAAGGGAATATATGAAAAAAGCTATATTATATGCCGGTCAAGGCGCTCAGCATGCAGGTATGGGCAAGGATCTGTATGAAAAGTATACAACATTTGCAAAAGCCTTCGACTGCGCAAACGACGTTCTGGATTTCGATCTTCACAAGCTCTGTTTCGAAGATCCAGATGGAGAGCTTATCAAAACTCAGTATACACAGCCCTGCATGGTTGCATTTGCTGCAGGTATGACAGCGCTTCTTAAAGAAAACGGATTTGAAGCTGATTACGTCGCAGGTCTTTCACTTGGCGAATATTCAGCATTAGAAGCTGCAGGTGTTCTTAGCGCAAGAGAGGCAATTGAGCTTGCAGCATTCAGAGGAAAGGCAATGGCCAAGGCTGCAGAAGAAATCGACTGCGGCATGAGCGCTGTCCTTAATCTTGAGGAGGATGTTCTTAACGAGTGCTGCGAAAAGGCAAGCAAGGAAACAGGCGAAGTAGTTATGATCTGTAACTTCAACTGCCCGGGCCAGCTCGTTATAAGCGGCCAGAAAGCTGCCGTAGATAAAGCAGGCGAGTATGCAAAGGAAGCCGGCGCTAAGCGCGTTCTTCCACTTTCTGTAAGCGGACCATTCCATACAAGCTTCATGAAGAGCGCCGGTGATGCTCTTTCAGATAAGTTCAAAGATATCTCCTGGGGCAAGGAATCAATCACAGTTCTCTATGATTATTTGGGAAAAGAAAATGAAGAAGGCCTTTCAATAGAGGATCTTTTAGTAAAACAGGTTCAGAGTCCTGTTCGTATGGAAGCTATCATCAGACGCTTATTTGAACTTGGCGTTAGAGAATTCGTAGAAGTTGGTCCAGGACATGCACTTTCAGGCTTTATCAAAAAGACTGCTAAAGCTATCGGCGTAGATGATTATGTGATCTACGGAGTAGAGACAGCTGCAGAATTCGAAGAGATGCTTTCGCAAAAGATGTTAACAGCATAATTCTGATTTCTTATTTGTGAATCAGGTATCAGGAATATTATTAGAATATTTTTTATTCATGAAATAAAGAGGAATAACTAATGAGTGAAACAAAAAGATGTGCCGTTATCACAGGAGGAAGCCGCGGTATTGGAAGAGCGATCGCAACTTCTTTTGCCAGAAAAGGTTATGACCTTGTGATCGGATACGCCGGTAACAGCGCTAAAGCTGATGAAACAAGAGAGCTTTGTTTTAGTGCAGCTACGGAAAAAGGAAAAGATATACGAGTAATATCCGTTCAGGGAGACGTTTCTACAGAGGAAGGTGCTAAAGCCTTAACAGAAACTGCCATGAACGAATTTGGACGAATCGATGTCCTTGTTAATAACGCAGGTATCACAAGAGATGGCCTTCTCATGAGAATGAACACTTCTGATTTTGATGATGTTATCTCAACAAACCTTCGCGGCGCTTTCCTTATGACAAGGGAAGTTACAAGGCCTATGATGAAGCAGCGCTATGGCCGTATCATCAATCTTTCAAGTATTGTTGGTCTTCACGGTAACGCAGGTCAGATCAACTATTCTGCAAGTAAGGCAGGTCTTATAGGTCTTACAAAGTCTACAGCCAAGGAGCTTGCTTCAAGAAATATTACATGTAATGCGATAGCTCCAGGATTCATCAACACAGATATGACCAAGGAGATGACAGATGCTGCCAAGGAGGCAACCTTTGCAACTATCCCTATGAAGAAGGCGGGCGAGCCTGAGGATATAGCAAATGCAGCTACTTTCCTTGCATCTGAAAAGTCATCCTATATCACAGGTCAGGTTCTTGGAGTTGATGGCGGCATGGGATGCTGAGATTAGCATAGATAAGTATTTAGTATATTAGTTCATGTTATTAAATACTTTTGATATATGTCTTTAGTTATCTTCAATATGTATTTCTAAATGAAATCACTTAGTTTGCAATAGCGTTTTTTATTATTGAGTATCAAGAATTTATAAGGAGTTTTTATGCGTAGAGTCGTCGTAACAGGAATTGGAACCGTTAACCCTACCGGCAACAGCGTTTCAGAAAGCTGGGATGCTATCAGGAATGGTGAGTGCGGAATTGGCCCCATAACTTATTTTGACACAACAGATTTTAAGGTTAAGGTTGCCGGTGAAGTTAAGGATTTCGATGTTTCAAAGCGTCTTAACAAGCGTGAAGCAAGACGTATGGCACCGTTCACACAGTATGCTTTATATGCTGCAGAAGAAGCTATCCTTGATTCAGGTCTTGTGGATCAGAACCAGAAGGATGAAGAGGGCAAAGAGATACCTTTTTATGAAGCAAAGGTAAATGCAGATGAAGCTGCAAACTGCGGCGTTATCATTTCAAGTGGTATCGGCGGCATCGGTATCATCGAGCAGGAGCATACAAGAGGTCAGGAAAGAGGCTGGGAGCGTGTATCTCCTTTCTATATTCCAACTTCTATCTCAAATATGGCTGCCGGAAGAGTTGCTATATCCCACGGCCTTAAGGGTATGTGTACATGTCCTGTTACAGCCTGCGCAGGCGGAACTAATGCTGTAGGTGATGCCTTCCACAGAGTACGTGACGGCTATGAAGATGTTATGGTATGCGGCGGTGCAGAAGGTTCTATCACTCCTTTATCAATCGGTGGATTCTCTTCTATGACAGCACTTTCCTACTCAGAAGATCCTGAGCGTGCAAGTATTCCTTTTGACGCAGACAGAAGCGGATTTGTTATGGGCGAAGGAAGCGGCGTACTTGTTCTTGAAGAGCTTGAACATGCCAAGAAAAGAGGCGCTCACATCTATGCTGAGATCGTTGGATACGGCGCTAACTGCGATGCTTATCACATCACTGCTCCAGACCCTGAAGGAAACGGTGCAGCAGATTGTATGAGACTTGCTCTTAAGGATGCAGGAATCAAGGCTTCTGACATCTCTTATATCAACGCTCATGGTACATCAACTCACCTTAACGATGCAGGCGAGACCAAGGCTATCAAGAAGGTATTTGGCGATGATGCTTACAAGGTTCCTGTATCAAGTACAAAATCTATGACAGGTCATCTTCTTGGCGGCGCTGGCGGAGTTGAAGCGGTATTCTGCGTAAAGGCTGTAGATGAGGGATTTATTCCAGCAACTATCGGTTACAAGAATCCTGATCCGGAGTGCGATCTTGATATCGTTCCTAATGAAGGAAGAAACGCAGATGTTGAATACGCAATGAGTAACTCCCTTGGATTTGGCGGCCACAATGCATGCCTTATATTCAAGAAGTATACTGCTTAATTATTGGGGCTTTGCCTTTCAGGGGCGTGACTTAATAAAATCATAAGCCTCATGTGAAAAAATTCTAGATTCTTCTAAGTGTCTTATCCGCTGACGTGAACACGCTGTACTTTCGCTCCTAAGACACTAAGAATAATCAAGAATTTTTTCAAAATCGGCTTATGACTTTATTAAGTCACGCCCCTGAAATCCAAGTTTCCGTAATATTTATATAGTTATTGAATCATAATAGTGAATTAAGAGGTGACATATGTCATTACCTAAGGAACCAAGAGAAAATCCAAATAAGCTTAGTGCTAAGGAAATCGCGGGGATACTTCCGCATCGTTATCCTTTCGCGCTTGTAGATGTCATAGAAGATTATGAGCCTGGAGCGTGGGCTATTGGAAGAAAATGCGTTACTATGAATGAGCCGTTCTTCCAGGGACACTTTCCGGGTGAGCCTATTATGCCAGGTGTACTTCTTCTTGAAGCACTGGCGCAAACAGGGGCTGTGGCTCTTCTTTCAATGCCGGAGAACAGGGGGAAGATTGCTCTGTTTGGTGGTGTTAATAAGGCTCGTTTTAAGAAGCAGGTTGTTCCGGGGGATGTTGTAGAGCTTAAGTGCGAGCTGGTTCGTCAGGAAGGGCCTCTTGGTATTGCAAGTGCTGAGGCTCGTGTTGATGGCAAGATTGCAGTTAAAGCTGAGCTTATGTTTGCCGTATCAATGGATTAAATATAGTAATTTGTATTTTTTGATCAAAAAGATATACATTTTTGTCAAAAACATATAGTCGCTAATAGTTCAAAATACAGATTAACGCTAAATTATAAGTCTTTTTTACATTGATTCTTCTTTTTGATCTATAAAACTGTTATACTTAAAGTGCAATAAATTTTTTAATTAACAGGATGAATTAATTGTATTTTGATCGTTATCAAGAACAATTAGTCAAATATGTTTTTTAGTATAGCAGGAGGCAAAGATGGATAAGCTTAGCAAGGCTCTATCAGATATTTACAGTAAATTCAGGATACATTTTTATATGCAGATCTTTTCAAATTTTGAAACACGTGAAGCAACGCTCACGACTGTTGAGACTTTCAGTATGGAATGTATCAGCGCTCTTAAGAATCCAACCATAGCTGAATTTGCTCATATGATGAATATCTCTGCGCCTAATGCAGCGTACAGGGTCAACAGTCTTCTTCAGAAGGGCTATATTGAGAAAATTCAGTCCAAAGAAGATCAGCGTGAGTACCATATACGTCCAACTAAAAAATACATAAACTATTCTAATATCTATGAGTCATATCTTAAGACTATAGATGAAAGATGCAAAGAGCGTTTTTCAGAGGAAGACTATAACAAGCTCAAAGAGATGCTTAATATCATCGACACCGAGCTTATGCCGGAGTTGAATCTTGAGCATATCAAAAAGGCTTCCAAAAAGAACAAAGGGAACTGATAGATGATTCCCGATGGCTCTCTTCGTTATGATATCTTAGATTATTCCAATAACAAATATAATATAAAGCCAATTTATCCGTGGACTCTTCTGCCTGAGTATGCAGTGCTCAGGCATGAGAGTTCTCTTAAATGGTACGCACTTTTTATGAATGTGGACGGTCAGCGCCTGGGTCTTACCCCCGGGCGTATTTATGATGTCATAGATCTACGCTGTCCCGACGCTGAGATTCCATCTCTTTTGGAAAAAGAGGGATTTCTTCCTGCGTACCATATGAGTAAAAAGAACTGGGTAACGATCCTTTTGGATGGGAGTGTGGCGCTTGATGAGATCATAAAGCTATTGGATGAAAGTTATGAGATAACAAGGGATAGGAAAGATATTTCGGCTTCCTCTAATGGAAATCAAAGAAATATAAATGATGATAGATATCTTGGATCTGATACTGTTAATAAATCTATTAATAAGTCGATAGATTATCATAAATCAATAGATATAGATTATCCCAAGACTAGCGGCAGTTCCGATTATTCAGACAACTACTCTAATACAGGTAATGTTGTCTTTACAGGAACATACAAGGACCAGCCATTATCATTTGGTGGCCGCAGACATGTAGATGAAAGCCTTCCTCCAAGAATAGCTGAGATGAAGGCCTTATATAACGTTATTGATTCAAGGCCTGGAGCTGATGGATATTATTTCTACAAGCAGGGTAAGTTCATGGAAGATTATGAGGAAAGCTATGACTTCCATGGAAGGTTCATGCGCTTTTTCCCAACATATCATGTCATGAACAATGACCAGCTCCGCGGCTATTTTGATTTTAGAAGACGAATAAGAGAGGGAGATACTGATACTAATTCCATCTCCTTTGTGTATGTATACCTTTACGAACTTTTATGCAATATTGGTGTATCTGATCCTGAGGATGGATTTAGGAAGATCCTTCACATAGATGAAGTTTTTGGTAAGGTCGATACCTCTATGCATGACTATATCAAGGAATGGCTCATCGACTACGTGGTTTATTATGACCTTCCTGTAAGTCTTCTTGAAGGCATCTATGACAAGGGTGTTGATGATAGTCTGTCTACTCTTTTTAGTTATGAAAAATATATTTTGGAAGCTACGGATCGGAGTAAGAATTCTTTAAAAGAAAACGACAATTCTTCTGAATCAGAAAATGATGAGTTTAATTTAAGTGAAGAAGATACTCATAAGATTTTTGAAGCAATTGATGCTCTCTCCTCCTATTCTCTTTCGGGTTCTTTGTTCTATAGGAAGAATCCTAAGGATATGGAAGAGATCGCGGTCAGGGCTTATAGAGCCATATCCCTCTTTTATCAGGAACATGACAAGCCTATGCTCCTTGAGAAGTGTTTTGGAGCAAGGGGAATCTATCCTTATCACATGTTCAGGAAGGCCCTCTTCTACGACCACTTAAGGTACGACAACTACGAATACCGCTTTAGCAGCTGCCGCGTTTACAGGTGCAAAGAGGGTCACTGGAGCGTTGAAACTTACAGAGAGATAAATGGTAAGAGCAGCGACCTTGGCGCCATCTGCAGGGAGATAGACAGACTGTGCAGACGGAAGTTTTCTTTTGGGCATCCGCTTCAGCAAAAGCTTAATCTCCCGCTTGTGATCCAGGCTATAACTGATGAGATTGATGCTTATATCAGGAAAAAAGAGGAAGCTGCAAGGCCTAAGATACATATCGATTTTGATAAATTATCTGGTATCAGAAAGGATGCTGCTTATACAAGAGAGCAGCTCATTACAGCTGAAGAGATGTCTGATGAAGATGAGTTTATGGCGTTTGATGATAGTAAGGCTGCTTCCTTTGAAGAAGATATTGTTAGTGGTACTGTTCAAGAGATTGATAATATGAGTAATGATGCTGTGGTTAACACAAATGTTGAAGCTGCAACATCGTCATCAATTCTCTCAGAGCACCAGCTGAAAATCGTTAATCTCCTGCTCTCGGGAGGAAACGTAAGTGAATATGTCTCAGCTAATCACCTTATGCTATCTATAGAAATAGATTCGATCAATGAGGTTATGTACGATGAAATAGGCGATACTGTCATTGAATTTGACGGGGAGTCTCCTACTCTTGTTGAAGATTATGTAGAGGATATTAAAGAGATTCTTGGGATTGGTCAGTAACTCTGATTGAGGAATGATACCAAAAAACGAATTGGCAGCGTTCATGCTGTCAATTCGTTTTTTCATCAAATGAACCAAAACGGTATCTGAAGAATATTATCTCTTAATGCACCCGGCATTGAGCACATGCATATTACTGCTCCGGTTCCTCTTTTCTTTTCAGGAATCTTATCCAATATTTGAAATGCTGAAGTCATATCCGCAGAAACATTACTGCTTTGTTTGATCTCAATAGGATATAGAATACCATCCTGTTCGATAATAAAATCTATCTCAGCTTCTTCCTGGGATACTTCTCCGTTTTTCTTGATCTTCTTTTTGTCTTTTCCCCTATAATAGGAAACAAAATATCTATAATCCAGTCCTTTGTTTGAATAGCTTTTTAGTATTTCAGAAATCACAAAGGTTTCGAAGAATTCTCCGCTCATTGCTCCTGATGCAAGTGTTTCGGGAGTTAACCATCTGGTAAGATATGCAGCAAGCCCTGTGTCCCTAAAATACATCTTGGGAGTCTTGATTGCTCGTTTTAATGCACTGTTTGCATATGGTTCGAGTATGTATATTATTCCGGATGCTTCTAATATTGATACCCAGTTTTTGATAGTATTTGCATCCTTACCTACTTCATCTGCAATATTAGAATAATTAAGCATCTGTCCTGTTCTTGCAGCACATGCAATCATGAATCTGCGAAATGCATCAAGGTCCTGAACAGAAGCGAGTTCTCTTACATCTCGCTCTAAATAAGTCTTAACATAACTTGAGAAATACATCGCCCAGTCCATATCTGGATCCTGCATCTCAGGATATCCACCGCGATGTATTATTTTCCATATATTATCTGGTTTTACAGCGTCTTTATTTCTTTCTTGTACATACTCCATTGTGGGAAGAAATGGTTTTGAAAAATTACTTTTTAATATTTCTCGAAGAGATAAAGGCGGAAGTTCAATAATAGCTACACGTCCTGCAAGTGAATCTGAAGCCAGTTCCATAAGCTTAAAAGGTTGAGATCCTGAAAGATAGAACAATCCTTTTGATTCATTATTATCACTTGTCTGTTTTATATATCTAAACAAAGATGGTACATATTGAATCTCATCAAAAAATACGGGCGGCTCATTTAAGGACATGAACATCTCAGGATTAGTTTTGGCCTGTTCCTCTACAAAAGGATCATCAAAAGATACCCGTTTTACATCTGCAAACAAGTGCTTGACCAACGTGGATTTACCTGTCTGTCTGGCACCGGTAATCAATGTACATTTGAAGGTTTGAGCGGAATGTTCGATTACATCTTCAATGGCTCTTTTGATATATTCCATGATAACTATCTCCTATGAGTAAAATGCGACTAATTCGGAATGTCATTCCTAATTAGTCGTATTATATCACATATAAACACGCGATTCAACGCGACTAATTCGGAATGACATTCCGAATTAGTCGCACAATATACGAGATGTGCCTTTCATCCATGATTTTCTACCGTCTGTCATTTAATAATTTTAACAATTTGTAGTTCCTCTATAATATTATTGGCATTTGTCTGCCATCTAGTCTCATATAACCCACAGTATCCGCCGATATTATTACGTAAGAGTCAAATGGTCAAACCAGGACAGGTGATACTATGGATTTTAATAAATTTATAGCTGATGAGATGTCTAAATATAAGGGAGTTTGCTTTCCTGTAAAGTCCGGGGTTCTCCCTCGAATGTTCGTTCACAGTATGAGATGCACCAAGATGCATCCAAATCCCATTGATGAATTCTGTAAGCCTGAAATAGGACCAAGCTACAGGATCATATCTGAATACGAAGAGAAAATCAGGCATTATTTTAAGCATCCCCATGAAGAGCTCTTTGACGGTGAACCCGTGGTCGTTGAAAAAATGCATCCGGAAGATTATATAATTATTAATGGGCACCACCGCTGGGCTGCTGCCATCAGAATGGGCATGAAGAAAATACCTGTAAAAATCGTAAATCTTACCCATGAAGAAGATATCAAACGTATGATCGAGAAAGGTAAAAATGATAAAAGAGTTACCTTTGATCTTGATGAAGTCATTTTAGGTTTTACTGATGAAGATGAACTTGAAAGACCCCTTCCATTTCCTTTGAACAAGGAATATAAAGAAAGGATCAGAAAAGGTGTTCCTGCGCTGTTTCATTTTTTGTCTGAGCATGATTATGACATCTGGGTATTTACTTCGAAGTTCTATTCTATGGACTATCTGCGCAATCTTTTCAGGAAATATCATGTTCATATCGACGGCCTTGTAACAGGAACTGCCAAGAAAACGAGTATCAATGAAGCCGGTAAAAAAGATATAGATAAGATGCTGGCGGATAAGTATAAATCTACTCTTCATGTTGATAACGACATGGTCATTCAAAGCTATAGTGATAAAAGTATTGAATTTAAAGAATTTGAGATCAATAAAGAAAAAGGTAAATGGTCAGATGTGGTAATGGGAATCGTAGACGGGATAGATCACGATGAGCATGACAGATTACAAGTTTAAGATGCGAGTCTCTTTTGATCTTGATGAGGTGCTTTTTGTTGATCCAAGCACTCATAAGACAGAAAAAGAGCTGATTTTTCCACTGAATAAGATCTTTAAAGAAAGGCTGAGACTTGGTACCCCGGAGCTGATAAACTCGCTTCAAAATATGGGGTATGAGGTCTGGGTCTATACTTCGTCTTTTAGGACAGAAGGTTATATCAAAAAACTTTTCAGATTATATGGAGTAAAGTTTGACGGAATCGTAAATGCGGACAGGCATCTTAAAGAAGTTCAAAGAAACAGTAAAACAGTACTTCCCCAGAAAATACCAAGCAGATATCATATTTCGCTTCATGTTGACGACGAAGAAGTCATAGCTTCATGGGGTAGAGAATATGGTTTTAGCACCTATAAACTTGATGCTCAGGACGACGATTGGAAGGACAAGATAATTCAAAGAGCTGAAGAAATCTGTAAACGTAAGATGGAATCAAATGGTTGAAAACTTTTTCGAATAATGAGGTAGGCCATGAACAGTAAGATTTTCTTTAAATTATTGCCTGTACAGATAATGATCGTCGCAATGGGTTCTATCAATTCTGTTGTTGACGGTGTGATAGCAGGAAGATTTATAAATGCAGCAAGCGTTGGTGTTATAGGTCTTTTCTTTGTAATGGTCAATATGATCAGTGCTATCAGTTCAGTATTTCTTGGAGGTTCATCTGTTCTGTGCGGACGATATATGGGCATGGGTGATATTGATAAAACCCGCGGCATTGTCTCTCTTAATCAGACTGTAATTACACTAATCGGAGCAGTCCTTACAGTTATCTGTGCTTTTTTCTCAGGGCTCATAGCTGATCTGTGCGGAGCCAGTCCCGAACTTAGAGGCGAGCTTAAACTTTATATCATAGGCTTTTCTATTGGTATAATCCCGCAGCTTTTGGGTGCTCAGGTAGCTGCATTTCTCCAGCTTGAGAGGCAGAGTCTTAGAAATTATATTGGCGTTGCAGCTATGATTGTATCAAACGTGGTATTCAATATCACATTTGTGGTCGTCTTCAACCTTGGCATATTCGGCCTTGCTCTTTCTACATCTATGTGTAATTGGATCTATTTTATCATTCTGGAAACCTATTATCTGTCCCCCAAGGCTCAGCTTCGATATGATATTAAAAATATTTATTGGGAAAAGACCTTAGAGCTTATAAAAATAGGTTTCCCGGGAGCGTTACTTGTCTTTTGCCTGGCGCTTAGAGAAATAGTGTTAAACAGAGTCGTTATTACTTATGCAGGACAGGACGGTCTTTCAGCCAAGTCATCTCTTGGAATGATTGGGGGCTTTTTTATAGCTTTATGTCTTGGCGGTGGTGCGGTCATCCGTATGCTTGCCAGTGTGAATGTTGGTGAAGAAGACAGAGATTCAATCAAAGATCTGATTAAACTCTCTTTTACCAAGGTTCTTATAATGTCAGTTGTCATTGCTGCGATCGTTGTCATGATCTCCGGAATGGTTGTAAGTATCTTCTTTGCAGACACGACGTCAAATGTTTATCATCTGGCACATCAGTTCTTTGTTATTTATGGTTTGTCTATCCCGCTTATCATGGTAGTTCAGATAGAGACCAACTATCTGCAGGCCATGGGGCAGAATATCTGCGTTAATATCTTTTCCCTGATAGATGGATTGTTCAGCGTGATCATTCCTGCCATAATACTTGCGCCTGTACTGGGCGCTCTTGGAATATGGCTTGCAACCCCGATTGGAATTGTGATATCGGCGGTCGTATATCCAATTTATGCCATGATCTTCTGGAAGCGTGTGCCAAGAAATTCTGATGAGTGGCTACTCTTTAAAGATGATTTTGGTGTACCGGATGAAGACAGGCTGGTGCTTAGAATCAAGGATAAGGACGACGTTTCGACCACATCTCAGAAGGTGCAGGAGTTTTGCACAGGTAAGGGCTTTGATAAGAAGAAGGCCTACTACTCTGCTCTCTGCCTTGAAGAGATGACAAGAAATGTTGTAGAACACGGCTTTAGTATGGATGCCAAGGCTCACTTCCTTGAAGCAAGAGTTGTAAAAAAAGGTGGTACGATCATTCTGAGAATAAAGGACGATTGTAAGAGCTTTGATCCTGTTGATATGGCAGGGCATCTTAATTCGGAGGATATTACTAAAAATATTGGTATCAGGATGGTGATGAAGCTGGCGAGCAGCGCTAATTATCAGAATCTGCTGGGGCTGAATGTATTGACGATTGAAATTGCGTAGTAATTATATGGCGGATAGTCTATAAAATATCCGCCATATAATCTGTAATATAAAATTTTAGATGGTTACATATACCTATTAATTATCGTAATAAGCATCATCGTCTTCGAACCATTCTTCCATTTGGATATTCCCTTGAAGATCAATATAGTTATATAGATTTTTGGGAATAGGATTACAAACTTCAATCAAATCGCCTTCGTAAGTTATATTTACATACGTATAATATGTTTTAATAACGGTTCCATCTAAATAGAGCAGATCTAACTGTCCATTTTGCTTAATACCTACAAATGTATTGTAATCTCCTGTGCATTTGATCTCTTTATAACTATCAGGACATATAAGATTGCCCTCCAGATCTATCAATGAATACATGTTATCCTTATCTCCAACTACCAGATAATTTATTTTTCCATTTTTGTCCGGGAAGGAATAGCAATAGTAATATAAATCAGATGAAAAAATCAATTCAGAACCATAATAAACTTCTAATGTCCAATTCTTATCCTCAGGATGATCATAAATAAAACAAGTAACACGGCCGGTGCCATGTTCATTAATTTGATGATAACTACCTTCGATTTTCTCTCCTTCATAGGTATAAAACTCATCTCCTTGATATGTTCTGCATTTAATTATTTGGGGAGCATCATAAAATTCAATATCGTGAGGAGTAGACTCGAAAAGTGACTCTCCTTTTGAATTAATGACATCCAAAGCTGTGCGATTATAATTGATAACTGGAGATACTTTAAAATCTCTACTGCCGCTTATACGCGAATACTTCGGAAGTGTTACAAGATTTCCATCTTCACTCATAAGTCCATACTTATCATTCAAATCTGTATGATATGAAGTAACTCCATTGGCAAAATAAGTATGATTAGAAGATAGTACAAATTTACCAGACTCATTACATCGGTCCCCTACACCAAAGATTTGCCTTTCATATATATCAAAATAATCCAATAATTTATTTACGATCATTTGACGGAACGAAGTTTTGGCTTTAACAATGTAAGGAACTTTTATAACTTCCTCTCCATTTAGATTAATAAAATGTCTATCGTAGTCATAGGCTATTCCTTCGTTATCAAAAGCCAAGTCTTCTTCATATATAGCACCTGTATTTAGTCCGGTTTCTATATTGACCAGTCCATACTTTTCATCATAGAACATAGACCATGATGGCATTAAGTTACATTTATTATATTGATACACTTGTTCTTTCTCGTCACTATACCAGGGAATGTATTGCGCACAATACATATAGTCTACAGATTTCTGATCTGAAAGAATATTACCATTTTCATCTGTGAGCTGATTGTCTCCTTCTATGTATGTATTTCTCATAAAAAGAAAACATATAAAGAGGCAACCATATATGGCATATCTGTATTTTTTATCAATTCGTGGAAACTTGTTAATAAGCTTCTTCATAAGACTAAAATTCTTGATTTTTTGGAGTATATGCCTGTTTTTTAATTTACTTTGCTTTTGAAATTCATCCTGCACTTGATTGGATTTTTTAATGATTTTGAATTCATAATCCATTTCATCAACAGCTGCAAATTCGGTTTTTATATGGCTATCATCATCGTGATTGCTAGAAGAAACGAGTTTAGCATCTCTTTTTTCATAATAATAATGATCAATAGCAGTACTGTGCTGTTTGATAACTTTATTCCAAATTAAATAAATAAAATTAATCTGAGCAAAAAATCTAACAAGAACCAAAGCGAAAAAGAACATAAGAATGAATGTCTTTTTTGCAAATATCTGAAATATTAAAACTCCCAAAATAGAACTATTTAAAACATGCCAATATTTCTTATAAGTTCTGAGTCTTTTAGAAAGATGCTCACTGATTCTTTCATACGCTTCTTTGATCCCTTTATTGATAAAAGAAGAAAAGATTATATAGTCTAAAAGTGCTTTCAGAGTAAACGTCAGAAAGATTACAAGGAATGCTCCATCTGAATAAGCAAAAACGCTTACAAACAGTTCTATACAATCACAGATAATAATGCCTTTAAACATCCTTGCTTCAGCCAAAAAACAAGAATCTTTTTTGAGTAACGCCTTTCGCACAAGAAAGACTATTGCTATTTTGGTTAAATACAAAACATAATCAACCTGGGCAAACATTGGATATGAGAAGAATCCCATAATATGTATTATTAGATTGATAAGATTGAATAATATATAAATGTAGAATGTAGATTCTTTAGAAATACTTTTTATTTTGTTAATCAAACTTGTATTGCTCTTTGTTCTTGTTTCCATCACAAAAATCCTTTTATTCCCCATAATATTTCAGTTTGAAGTATGGCCCAATAAGCCAAGCATATTATACATAAAGCAACATAATAGGAAAGAAAATTTCGACGAACAGTAAAGAATAAAGGATGAAATGCATCAGAATATTTAGTGGGAAGTGATCGAGAAGTATGTGGGAAGTAAGTGGGAAGTAAACTTCCCGTTTACTTCCCACTTTATGCTATAATATATCCATGGAGGTGCAATGATCATGACGTCTAAAGAAGCATCAGAGAAATGGAATATATCTAAAAGGCAGGTAAATTATTTGTGTTCTTCTGGGAAGATTCCCGGAGCCAAGCTGGTAAACAGAAAATGGAATATACCCGATGATTATTGTTACAAGAAAGATCTCCAGGTACTATCTTCTGTATCTACCGGCGGTTTGAGAAAATACGTTAATGTGGGAGATGATGGTTTTAGAACCATTCGCAATAGCGAATATATTGATAAGTCCGGACTCATCTCTTTTATGAACTCATGCTTGTCTACTTCTCAAAAGCTGATATGCGTCAGCAGACCCAGGCGTTTTGGTAAGTCATTTGGTGCCAAAATGCTGTGTGCATATTATTGCAAAGAATGTGATTCTAAAGACCTTTTTTCTGATCTGATAATAGCCAAAGATAAATCATTTAAAACCCACCTCAATCAACATGATGTCGTTTATCTTGATATGACCTTTTTCATCTCAACTTTAAAAGATGACGAAGATCTTATTGATAAGATAGAAAAAGAGGTTATTGAAGATCTTTCTGACATATTCCCAGCGGTTATAAACGATACCAGCCTTATAAATGCTTTTAGCAAATATGTAGCATTCAACGGCCAAAAACTTATCCTCATTATCGACGAATGGGATGCACCTTTCAGAGAATTCAAGGATAATGCAGAGATATTAGAAAAATACATCAATTTGCTTCGTTCTCTTTTTAAAAGCAATTTTACAGACAGGCTCTTTGATGGCGTGTATATGACCGGTATTCTCCCTATAAAAAAATATGGGCACGAATCAGCCATGAGTGATTTCTTTGAATATAGCATGGTTGAGCCAAGGCCTCTTCAGGAATACATAGGTTTTACAGAAAAAGAAGTTGCAGGTCTTTGCAAAAAACATGATATTAACTTTGAAGAACTAAAATCCTGGTACGATGGATATCATGTTGGAGATGAACATCTTTTTAACCCAAAATCCGTTATGGAGTCTATTCTAAGGAAAAAGCTCAGTAATTATTGGGTAAAGACTGAAACTTATGAATCTCTGCGTGATTATATTGATATGAACTTTGATGGTTTAAAAGATGCTGTTGTTGATATGATTGGCGGAGCAAGTATCAAAGTAGATACTAATTCTTTTCAGAATGACCTTACATCCATGGAAAATAGGGATGATGTATTAACACTCCTAATCCATTTAGGCTATCTTGCTTATGATGAAAATGAAGAAAAGGTATCTATTCCAAATGATGAAATAAAAAGCGAATTCGTAAGAGCTTTAAAAAACGGAAATAAAAAAGAGCTTATCAAAGCCATTCAGAAATCAAACACGCTTCTTGATGCTACGTGGAATATGGATGAAGATACAGTTGCGCAGCTTGTAGAAGAAATGCACAGCGAAATTACTGCTCCTACTTTTTACAATAATGAGCAGGCTTTAAGAAGTGTTATAAAGATGGCTTATATTAGCAGTATAGATTACTATTCACGAATAGACGAACTGCCTACAGGTAAAGGTTTTGCTGATATGGTCTTCTGGCCAAAGAAAAAGGCCTCTTGTCCGGCACTTATTGTAGAACTAAAGTGGGACAAGAGTAGTTCAAAAGCCTTAGAGCAAATAGATAATAATCGGTACGCAGATATATTTAATGGATTTTCAGGTTCAGTACTGAAAATAGGAATAAATTATAGCACTAAAGATAAAAAGCATTCCTGTAAGATAGAAAAAATATCTGTCGAGTAATTTTATTTACTCTTTTCCTCATCGTAAAGCATCCATAAATCTGCGATGACGGGAGATAATCTATGCATTGAAGCAAGGGAATCTGTATAGTCTCTAAGGAAGTAGGCTGTATAGATTCCTTGTTTTTCCTGGTGGGTTACGATGGGTTCGAGGTCGTAGTCTGTGAATGTTATGGTCATGCCTTCCTGGGTTACGGTCTTGTTGATCGTAAAGGTTGCCATGCCTCCAAGTACGCGTTCGATTTCGTTCTGGCCGGATACAGAGTTTCCGAGGCTGTAGTAGATGAGCATCTGCTGCCCGCCGTCTTTTTCTATGAGTTCGTAGGGCTGAAGGACGTGGGGATGGGAGCCTATGACTACGTTGACGCCGCATTCATAGAAGATATCTGTCCACTTGGCTTGATAATCGCTTATTTGAGATGAGTACTCTTCTCCCCAGTGGACGAATACCATTACTACGTCGGCCTGACTTCTTGCGCTTGTAAGCTCGGCTCTTACTTTGTTTTCATCTGATAGTATATTTATACAATCAGTATATTCTTTAGGAATAGGCTGTCCATTGGTTCCATAGGTGTAGTCAAAAAGGGCTATGCTTATTCCGTTCTTTTCTATGATATTAAGGTTTGTATCTCCGGTCTTATCGGATGGAAGTATGCCTATTACTTTAGTGTTATCTCCATATGCATGGTATGTTCTGTCTATTCCTTCTATTCCCTGATCCAGCATGTGGTTAGTTGCACAGGCGATAATGTCAAAGCCTGATGCCTCTTGGGCTAAAGCTATGCCTGATGGAGATGAGAATACGGGGTACTCGCTGTAGATCATATCTCTTTTTACAGAGAGATCTTCTAAGGTATAGGATGCGTCATCTGCAAAAGGAGTCTCCTGCACGATGGCGGAAAGGTCTGACTGCGATATTATGTCTCTTACATTCTCGTAAAGGAAATCGTAGCTGCCATCTGCATGATCCAGGGCATAGTTATATATCTGCTTGTGGGCTATGGTGTCGCCAAAAGCTGTGAATGTAACCTTACTTGAAGGAATCGTATATGTTTTTAATCCCCAGTAATTCCAGTTAAAATACTGTACTCTTCCGTCTTCATAGGTGACGCGAAGTCTTGTAGATGGATCAAAGCTAAAGGAAATGATCGTATCGCTTAAAGCGGACGACATCCAGGATGCTCTTAAAAAGCCGTCTTTATCAGCGTTTTCTTCTCTTTTTTCATAAATATAGATATGCTGGCTTGTGTCGGTATCGTTGCTTTCTACCCAGAAAGGAAGGTGCTTGCCAAAGCTGCCCTTCTTCCATGTAAGAAGGAGGATTTCATCTTCGCTGTCGTTATCAATGTCACATGTCAGAAAGTCCTGTACTTTCCAGTTTGCATCACTCTCCCAGACTGCTACCCCAGTTTCATCGGATATTTTAAAATGGCCATCGTTTAGGTTTGCCTGCAAGCCAAAAACAGATGCGTCCTTAGTGTTAAAGACTATGTTATCTGGGATATTAAGCGAGGCATTTTTGGAATTATATATGATCAAAACAACTAGGATAGCTGCTATAAAGATGATCAAAGGTATGATTTTGGGGAGATTTTTCTTCATATAGTTACTTCCTTAAGGATAACGAAGGCATGAGAATTATTGCCTAAAGGCGCCTGCATACATGATACAGACGCCTTTTTATAGCTGAGTAAAAATATTCTTATTCTGTAAAATAATATTTGGTAAGACTTAACACGACATAGAATTACATTATAGTATTTCTAATTATGCCTTGTTACATCCGGTACCTGCAATTACCATGTAGAAGTTCTGAGCTGCTCAGCCCACCATGGTCTTTCGATTCCAAGTGGCTCGTGTTCTACATATCCATAAGTTTCGGGATCATATTCATGTTCAAATCCCATTCCAAGTCTCCACTCGGAATCTGTAAGTCTTTCTGAATATGCAAATTCATAGAATGCAAATACTTCACCTTCGCAGATCTTAAGCTGTCCGTCAACAGGGGCGATTACATAGATAGTTGCTGTACCGCCGGTAGCGCATTCAAGATATTCTCCGCCATTTGGATCAGTTGCAACATCTGTTACAAGAGCTGATGGATACTCATCAGGACTTGGGCTTTCATCATCAGGTGAAACAACAGCATCGTGCCAGAAGTGCTCAAGAGATCCGCCGTATCCTCTTATAAGTTCATATTCATCATCTGTAAGAGTTTCTCCTGCAAGTTCTTTAACAGATATTGTAGAAAGGTTATCTGCAAGTTCTGAAAGAAGTGCAAGGTTTTCTTTTTCTGTATCAGAGATATATCCGTATGCATCAAGACCTTCAGACGTCTTATTGATGAGATTCTTAAGACCTGTATATACGTCAGGTTCAGGCTCTACGTAGCCTCTGTCATCCTTTTCGATATCATCGCCGCCCATTTCTGCTACAGGCTGCTTAGCATAAAGAACTGTATCGTGCTTAAGCTCAGTCCAGCTTGCAAGGAAGCCTTCGATATCTTTGATCGCCCACTTATCAGACTGCATGAAGTAAGGATGTTCTGATGTCTTTTCTGAAAGAAGTGGTGTTAATGTCTTAAGCCATGCTGATGAAAGGCTTGCTTCCCAGAATGTATCATCTTTGGCTGAAATTACTCCCTGAAGCTTTTCCATATTTTCAGTATAGTTTTCATAATCTGTATCGCCCTGCTCTTCTAAGAGTTCCATTGCCTTTTCAGATCCAAGAGCTGCAGGTACATCGAGAGCATCGGGAAGGTTTCTCGTCTCTCCTTCTGAATTCTCTTTGGTCTTTGAATAGATAAGATTCTGGAAGATAGCTGCATCAAGTGAAAAGCGCTGTCCGATGAATCTGAATCCTTTGCTTTCTGCAACGTGATCTGTAGCGCCGCCGTCATCCATTGTTATAGTTGAATTTATTGAAGGGCCTTCCATTGCATCTACAAGTGCCTTGAAAGAAGCATATCCGTCGCTGTCAGAAGCTATAGCTGTAACATCTGAAGCATCAGCAAAGCTACTTGCAATAGCAGGTTGATATTCATAATAAGACAGATCATCAGCTTCGCCTGCAAAGAAGGCAGTTACTGTATAGATCTTTTCCCATCTGGTGATAGGACCTTGCTGCATTGCTGTTGTCATAAGAACAGATGCCTTAAGGAGATCATCTTCTGATGTGTCATAATTGATGCGGCCGTACCACATCATGGCTCTGAAATAAGGCTTTAAGTCTTCGTCCTGATCATAATATCCGCGGGGCTTGTACTGGCTGTAGTCTTCATCAAATCCAAAGATCGGTGAAGAGGTAATACCTGCAGCATTATTGATAAGAGATAGCTCGCTCTTAACATTATCTGCAACATAATCAGGTACGTCAGTGCTATCGTCAAGAAGACTTGCTCCAACTGCAAAATATGCAACATTTAAAAGCGCCGCATTCTCCCAGTCGGTTCCCTTTAAAGCTTCATACTGCTCTTTGGATGCATCCAGCATCTCTTTACCAAGCTCTGCAAGTTCTGATGACAGGTATTCTTTCTCTGTCTTCTTAAGAAGGTATGTGAAGTAGAGATGATAAGTATGCATCATGGAGTCGACCGTTACGAAGTTACACTTTTGCAGATAACGGTTCATCTCATATGAATCAAAAAATTCATATCCCGTATTATAAGGAGATATTACAAAACCGTCTGTCGCAAGCGCTGTAAGGAAGTCTTCGCTATAATAGCTGTAATCCTCTATATTAGCAACATTAGATAGATCACTTTCTGGTACAAGGCCATCTGCCTTAACTGTATACTCTACAGTCTCTTCTGAAAAAAGACCATTAAGCATATTTGTTCTTTCAAGTGACTCTACAGATACAGTAGTTGTGTTTGAAGAAGTCGTTGCAGCAGTTGTCGCATCTTTGGTAGAAGCTTCCTGCGCATTTGAAGATGTTTCAGATTCTGCAGAATCCTTGCTACTTGCATCATCGGAAGATTTACCCAGATTAATATCTGCGCATCCTGCTGCCTGGATTACCAGTGAAGTTGCAAGTAAAACTGCTCCTGTTTTCTTAAGATTCTTTTTCATAATATAACCTCTTATCGCGAGTGAAACGAGAGACTAATGGTTGGAAGTGGCAGAGCTCGCGATGTCACTTCTTAAAGCTTGGAAATATTTATATTTTCAAGCTCATAACCTCATCCACAATATTATTGCTATAAATAATGATAGTAAAAATATATTAATTCTGCAAATTGCCCGAAAATTTTCATTTAAATAGATTTCTATGAATCGGTGAATTGCAAATTGACATTAACTTATAACAGGAAAGCTACTAATTAAATCATATGTCGATTTTAAAAATAACCTTATTTTTTCTTAGGGTCTTAGGAGCTGCAGTACAGCGTGTTTACGTAAGCGGATAAGACCCTTAGAAAAAACAAGGTTATTTTTACATGAGACATATGATTTAATTAGCAGCTTTCCTGAGGCTAAGCCTAACCTCACAGCCTGAACTCCGCATAATTCCCCGGCTCATCTGGCTTCTGTCCACCATCTATACGAAGTCCGGAAGTTACATCGTCTTCCTGCTGTGCAAGCTCATCTTTTGCATAGCTGAACTCATCAGATGAAAGAAGCGTTTCTACATTTATATCGGGACGCTGGTAAAGGATATCAAGAAGCTCTATGAAATCCCTTATAACTTCTCTTGGTGTTATATGCGAATCTGCCCCGATCCTTCCATACTCTATCCTTATGAAAACAGCAAGATCGTTGTCTGACAGATTGTTCTCATATCCATAAAGCTGCGAGTGAATCTCGCAAAGCTTACCGCACAGTACCAGCATCTCTTCTGCTGTAAGAGGTTCAAGTCTTATAACAGGTGCCAGCATATCCCTTGCGCCCTCTTTGGAGAACTTACCATCAGCAAGTCTTGAACGAAGAGCTTCGTAGCTGTAGACACCTCTTCTTGGATCCTCAATGGATTGAGGCGTTCCGCACATGATAAAGCCAAGATATCTGGCCTTACCCTGAAGAGTATCATTGTACATGGTCAGCATCTTCTCATAGTTGTATTGTCTTGTTATTGAATTGGGAATCTTATAGATATTAACAAGCTCATCTATCATGATCATCATTCCGGTATAACCCGCCTGCTGCAAGAACCTTGCAAAAAGCTTCATATATTCATACCAGTCATCATCCGTGATCACGATGTTAACTCCAAGCTCTGCCTTGGCTTCAGTCTTATTGATATACTCTCCCCTCAGCCATTTAATTACTTTCGCCTTGGTATCCTCATCTCCGTCTATGTATGATCTGTAATACATAGTAAGTAGCTTTGCAAAGTCGAAACCGTGAACCAGCTCGTTCATAGAGGAGATCACTGCAAAGATTTTTTTCTCAACTTCTATGGAAAAAGAATCTGAGTCAGGCATGATACCTTCAGCTACAACCTGAGATTGAACATTCTGGATCCACTTATCTAATATGAGAGTCAGCGCTCCGCCTTCAGGCCTTGTCTTGGTGGACATGTTCTGGATGAGTTCTTTGTAGGTAGCAAGGCCCTGGCCCTTGTTACCATGAAGTCTTCTGTCAGGTGAAAGGTCGGCATCTACTACTACAAAACCCTTATCCATGACATAGTTTCGTATTGTCTGAAGAAGGAAACTCTTACCGCTTCCATACTTACCATTAATAAATCTGAATGATGCACCACCATCTGCAATGATATCCACATCATGAAGAAGTGCGTCTATCTCGTTTTTACGTCCAACAGTAATATAAGGAAGTCCTATACGCGGTACTACACCGCCCTTAAGCGACTGTATAACTGTGCTTGCTATTCTTTTTGGGATCTTTCTTGTTGTATTATTTTTGTTTTCCATTTTAATGCTTTACCTTTTTTGAGTGCTTTTTCTGTGAAAATGTGATAATATTGAAACTCGTGCGTTTTGCAATATGCCAAAAATAATTTTCTATCTTGACTGAAATACTATGTTTATAGAAAATATACAATTGGTATACATGCTAAACGCCTACAAATTTAATATTGAAAAAACTTATCGTTAAACAGTTAATCATTTGACATTTGCGCGATAAAACGATAAGTGATATCATTTGATTACGACTAAAAGCTAATGTTATAACGATAATTATCCGATATAACATTGTAGGCTAATTACAGACATTTGGCTATTACCTACTACTGACATCTTGGGAAATTGACTTATATTGAAAGGAGGAATAATATGTCCAAATATTCCTGTGCTGTATCCAAAAAAACGTTTATCAAATTCCTGGCACTAGCCCTTTTAGTGCTCTCTATTTGGAGTCCGCTACGGTCCTATGCTGATGGGTCCCCTGTCTCCAAATGCAGTTCTACTGTCAAAGATTCTACTGTTACTACCTATTCTACATACTACTTGAGTTTTATTCCAGCGGCTCTTCAGGATATTTATGTTGCAGATGGTGGTAATATTCGTGTATATGCAGAAAACGATCCACTTCCTGAGATAGATACCTCCGGCTGGACTAATGTCGGCAATATCATAGGCTATTTTGAATGGAGCAGCGGTCCACTTATCATGCTCAGTACTAAGCCTGTAGAGAGACCCAAAGCCTGTGTAACTGACCAGGCCCAGATTTCCATATGCCATGAATTCGGCCATTATATCACAATTAAATCCAATATGCTCCGTGGAATATCCACTGATTACAGGATTTCTGCTGAATTTGAGGCTGCCTTTAATGCAGAGAAAAACAATTATACCCTTTCTTCCTGCAAGCTTCCATCAGGATATAAGAAAAACATAAGCCGTGCCGCTGCATCTGTAGAGTTTTATGCGACTATCTTTGCAGGTCTTATGCTGTATCCTGAGGATACAATGGCTACATTCCCCACATGCTCTGCGCTTGTGCTTGACGACATGAACTACATCATTAACAATGCTGGTGTTAAATGATGACCTCTTTTGTAACCGCCTTCGGGCGGTTATTTTTTGGAAAAAAACCTGTTTTACGTAATTCTAATATATGTCCAAAGATAATTATTTTCTAAATTCTCTATGTTATAATCTCTTTTATGAAAAAAGTGGGATTTTAAATTGGAGGATTTTGTTTTTTGGATACGAAAAAAGTTTTATGGGGAATTGTAATATTTCTTTTGTCACTCGTTGTTATCTATAAAATTTGTAATATCTTTATTACCCCGGTAGATCCATTATATCCATTAGATGCAATCTATGAATATGATGACCAGGAAATATCTGTAAGGAAGCTTTTTGAGGCATCTTATGAAGATATCCATTATTCAGCTTATTGGTCTGTTACTGGATCGTATAGTGAAAGGACTGAATCTTATCATTCTTCTTATAGAGCACCAGGTTCATCACCATATGAAATACTCAATAAATCTATCAATATCAAATATGACCATTACTATAAAGATGAAGATAATGTGTTGGGAATATTGGATGGAGAATGTATTGAACCTTATTATGAGTTTACGTGTTATGGCGATCTCGACGAACAAAGCACAATCTCAACTTACAGTTATTATGTGGGAATAATCAATGGATATAAAAAAACAGCTTACGGATACTCTGGTCATGAATGTAGTGAACGTTTTGAAGTTGATAAAATTCTTATGCCTAACTTAGATAATTTGACAAAAGTTGCAATTTATTTTGATGGATCAGTAGATGAGCAGGGACATTTTGTAGTGAAATTTGTAGGAAATAAACTTCCTTGTATTGCACCTGCTTTTGGGGGTGATGGTTCACGCTCTCCTTTTAATGAAGCTGAATATACATTTGATGCCCAAACAAGAAAGCTTGTTAAGGTTACGCTTAAATATGAATATTCACATGGAGGATGTAATGGACCTTTTTCAGTAGAGAGTATATGTTTGGAACTGACAATTAATGATTTAGCCTATGGTGATTACGAAATACCAGATGTTCCCAATATGGTATGCGATAATTCTATCCTAAGTGGTGCTCTTACAGGAGAAGGAACATTTAAACCAAGCTCTGTTATTAGAAACGATGCTTCTGAAAAGAGCAGCCTTTCAAGTACTATTTCAAATATTTGGCAAAATGCTGTTTCCTCAATACCAAAAGAGTCATGTACCGTTGATGAGATTTCAGAAAGTCTTTCATATAATGCTATTGAATACGGTATGAACATTGTAAAAAAAGACTATTATATGAATAGATATGAGAACGCTATTTACATAAGATATCTCATAACCCAGGATGAAAATGAAATAGGCTATATTTTAATGCCGCTTACAGTCTATAGTGCCCAGCTTTGCAACGAAAACAATATATTAATATTTGCTGGTGATGAATTATTTGCATGGGAAGATGGAACCATATGGATAAATCACAGGATTACCTCAAGTATTACTACAGATACATACTACAGGTTATACACAGATGGTATATTAAAGCTTGATCATAGAATTACCAGAGAATCAGCTTTTTCAAGACTCTCAAAAACAGAAGAACTCTCCCTGTTTTCATATGGAGATTTTTCAGAATTACATAGATTTGTAAAAGAGCATTCTGACTCAGGTTATACTAGAATGGATAAGTATGAAATTCGAGAAAATGGATATTTTAATACTTATTATGTAGTAGAGAACACAACATATTCAAAGCATCTTTCAGAAGAATATGATCTGACATTTTTATCTAGTGACTATGCTACTGAACTAACAGAAGACAATAGAGAAGAAAAAGATGCTACGTGGATTAATTTCTGATGAAAAAGTTGGATTTTTAGAGGATGATCTTCTCTAAAAAATTTATTGGGGGACAATTAATATGAAATCAAAGATTATTAGCAGGCTGATCCTGATAGCAATCATAGCCTGTGCTGTCTATTTTAGCTATCCAAAGATTCGCCAATATATCTGGAACAATCAGCATCCGCTTGATGTGACATATGAATATGATGGTCAGGAAATCTCGGTTAGAAAGCTCTTCGAAGCATCTAATGAGAATGTTCACTATGCAAGCCATCTGAATATTAGTGGAAAATATTCATATTCCAGAAGTAAAGATCTTGTTTCTACAGTAAATCTTGGTGATAAAAAAGAATATTTCGACATGGGTACTTCCAGTAGCAGTTCATCAACCAGTTATGAATATAAAAGATTATACATAGATAAAGATAATTATTTATGGACAATCAGTGGAAGTAATAGTGATTCTGAGCGTACCGATTATAGTTTGGCACTGTTCGATGATCTGTCTACATCGTCATCATCATCTTTCAAGTATTATAAGGGAATGTTAGATGGACAAGAATATACAGCATCTGAGTATTCTGATGGCAGCAAATCAGGATTATACATAAACGTTGAAAAAATACTGGCTCCGGATCTTAACAACATGAAAGATACGACTGTATATTTTTATGGTACTCCGGATGCCTCAGGACGATTTAAAGTTACTTTTACAGGGGAAAAACTTTACTGTATTTCAGAGGCCTTTGGAGAGGGTTCGACAAGTTCTAATGGATTTACTGAGATAATATATTCGTTTGATGCTAAAACTAAAAATCTGTTAAGTGTTTCTTTAAACGGAAACAGTGAACACGAAACCTATAACGGCACTAGTAAAGAAAGCAAAACTCTTGATTTTATAATAACCAATATCTCATTTGATGCCTGTGACAGCATAGAACTTCCTAACATAGTCTGTGAGAATTCTCAGCTCAATGGTGCATTATCGGGAGATATACTAATACAGCCAAGCCCCATGCTTAATACAGAAATGTCCTACGATAGCGATGTATCAGATACAATCACAAGCATCTGGGAAGATGCTATTGATGCTTTTCCAGATGGTGCATGTACCATTTCCGATCTGTCAAGCAGTCTTTTGGATAATGCAAAAGAGCTTGGACTTGATCTTATTACAGATGGATATGTTGTAAACGAGCAGGAAAATGGAGTTTTGATCAAATTCTCTATTAGCAGGGATGAAGCTGTACTTGGAAGCATTGTTATGCCAATAGTGGTATCTGACGAAGCACTCAGCAATGATAACAATCTTCTAATATCTATTTATGACCAGGTGACTGTGGATAACAGAGGAAGTATACGTGTTTATCACACCATTTCAGATAGCTTAACGTCAGTTACATGCTACAAAGTTAATAATGGAAGTTTTAATTTTTCCTACAGCATTCTTAAAGAAGCTAAGATATCAAATCTTCAAAATGATAAAGAACTTGCATTATTCGCAGGTGCTGATTCTGAGAATCTTAAAACATTTGCAGGCGATTATAAACAGGCAGAATATGCGTCAATAGAAAAATATGTTATTGAAGAAAAAGGCGATGTATACGGCTATTATGTCATCGAAGATGAAAGTCATCCTGATGAGTATGGTACTATCTATGAGCTCCCATTCAAATCCAAGGATGCAGTCGAAGAAAAAACAGGTGATAATAGAAACGATACTGTTGTCGAGTGGATAAAGTTTGATGAATAATAGTAAAATAGAGAAAAATAGTTTCTTACATATTTTTCTCTATTTTTTTACTATTAACCATTTGTATCACATGCCATAAGAGGACGAATCATGGATGTTTTTGACAGATATGCTCCGTTTGTTCAGGACTTTATCTATAGGAATAACTGGGAGTCGCTTCGCGCTATTCAGGTAGCTGCAGGCGATGCCATTTTTAATACAGAAGATAATCTGCTTCTGTGTGCTTCTACTGCTTCGGGTAAGACGGAGGCAGCTTTTTTCCCAATACTGACTTTATTTAATGAAGATCCGCCAGCATCTGTTGGGGCGCTGTATATAGGGCCTTTGAAGGCTCTTATCAACGACCAGTTTTCTAGGCTTAACGATCTGTGCGCGGAAGCTGATATTCCTGTCTGGCACTGGCACGGCGATGTTAATCAGTCTCATAAGAATAAGCTGTTAAAAAAGCCTTCAGGTATCCTTCAGATAACTCCTGAATCTCTTGAAGCTCTTATGCTTCATAAGCATGGAGATATTGCAAGGCTTTTTGGCGACCTTAGATTTATCGTGGTTGATGAAGTCCATTCTCTTATGAGGGGTGATCGCGGAGGTCAGACTCTCTGTCTTATGGAGAGGTTATCCCGCATGGCAGGGGTTAATCCGAGGCGTATAGGACTTTCTGCTACAATTGGAGATCTCGAACAGACCGGAAGATTCTTATCCTCAGGAACAGGACGCGGCTGCGTTATACCGAAGATTGAAGACAAGGGCCAGGTATGGCGACTTTCTATGGAGCATTTCTATATTCAGGGGCCTCAGGCTGGGGAAGCTGCGACGAAGTCAAAGAGAGCTCAGCAGATGGAAGCTGAGGGCGATATTATTGATGCGGATGTGGTGAGCGCAACTAAGGCTACATCAACAAATGGTATTGATTCAGATTTTGAAGGTAATGTTCATGTTTCTGATACATACCAACATTCTTCTGATAAATATGAAAATATATCCTCTTCTAAAAATGATATAAAAACTCTTCCATATATTTCACCGGCTACGGATGAAGCGCCCAAGGCTGCTGATCCCGGTATGGGTTATATCTTTGAACACACAAGAGGTAAGAAGTGTCTTGTGTTCTGCAACTCAAGAGAGGAAGCCGAGGCTGTTACCACAACCTTAAGGCAGTACTGCGAAGCAAAGCATGAGCCTGAAAGGTTCCTGATCCACCATGGCAATCTGTCTGTATCCTACAGGCAGACCGCAGAGGAAGCCATGAAGGATGAAGAGTCTTATCTTACTACTGTTACAACTTCTACTCTTGAACTTGGAATTGATATTGGAAGACTTGAGCGTGCATTTCAGATGGATGCTCCTTTTACTGTGTCTTCTTTTCTTCAGAGAATGGGACGAACAGGAAGGCGTGATGATCCGCCGGAGATGTGGTTTGTAATGCGTGAGGATGAGCCGGAAGCAAGAGCTATGCTCCCTGAGACTATTCCGTGGAAGCTGCTTCAGGGTATCGCCCTTGTTCAGGTATATATCGAAGAGCGCTGGGTTGAGCCGCCTGTCCTTGACAGACTCCCCTACTCTCTTCTCTACCACCAGACCATGTCTACGCTTGCATCAGGCGGCGAGATGACTCCCGGAGAGCTGGCAGGAAGAGTGTTGTCACTATCCTATTTTCACAGAGTATCTCAGGATGATTATAAGATCCTGCTTCGTCACCTTATTGAGATCGACCATATCCAGCAGACAGAAAGAGGCGGTCTTATCGTAGGTCTTAAGGGCGAGCGCATCACGAACTCATACAAGTTTTATGCGGTATTTCAGGAGAATGTTGAGTACACAGTAAGGTGCGAGTCACAGGAACTTGGCACTCTCTGCGCTCCGCCTCCTATCGGGGAAAAGATCGCTATCGCAGGCAGAACCTGGGTCGTAGAAGATGTAGATCATAAGAGACACAACGTGTATTGTCAGATGGTCAAAGGACAGGTGCCTGCTTACTTTGGCGAATGTCCCGGCGATATACATACACATATTTTAGAGAGAATGAAGAAAGTTCTTCTTGAAGATAAGGGCTACCCTTATCTTATGCCTAATGCAGTGAACAGACTTGCTCTTGGAAGAAAAAGCGCAAGAGCTGCAGGCATTACTGATAACCCTCTTATATCACTTGGCGGGAATATGTGGGCTTTGTTCCCATGGCTTGGAAGTTATTCCTTCCTTGCACTGGAGAGATTTTTAAAGATAAAGTGCGCGCCTTTCCTCGCACTTAAAGGCCTTGATTCATCACGCCCTTATTTCATTCAGTTTACTATGAAAGCTGACAGGAATACTTTCTTTGAAGTTGTCTGCGATATGGCAGATGAGCCGCTTGATGCTATGGAGCTTCTATATCCAAAGGAAGTGCCTGTATTTGAAAAATATGATGATATCCTTCCGGAAGAACTTGTCAGAAGAGGCTTTGCTTATGCTGTCCTTAATAAAGAGGAGATGCTGGACAGAGTAAGATCTTGGAGGATATTTATTCAGGAAAAGATTCACGGTGGAGAAAATAGTAAGATTACAGATGACAGGCTATAAATAGTGATTCTTAATATTGGTGTAATTGCTAATATATATTTACTCAAATTTCCAAGACTCTATTACTACATTTTTGAATCTATGTTTCAAGCTATGTAGTAATAGAGTTTTCTAAATTTGATTAATTATGAATGAGATAATACTTTAGTTATCCTATAACAATTCTTTTATTGAAGGGTCGATGCTCGCATCGTCATCTTTTGGTCTTGGTTTTAATTTGAAGCCAAGATTTTGAATAACCTCAAACACTCTTTCGTAAAGGTAATCATACGGCATCAAAGAACCACCACAGTTATATACCGTTATATCCATTTTAAAATCAGACTCTTTGATAAGTACTGTACTTCCGACATAGTTACTCTTATTAAAACTGTATCGTTCAAAACACAGCATAATGCATTTGTGGTCATCAGAAATATCAGAACATGCTACCTCGTATTTACGTAATTGAAAACGCTTTTTTGCCAGAACACCTTCTTTGATCGTAAGGGCTGTTTCAATAGCATTTTCACATAACGTATCTTTATAGAATCTATAAACGTTTTCGCTTTCCATTTTAACCTCATGTCGCGAGTAATTTATGGTTTAATATTGGCGTAGCTCGCGGTACCAATTTGTGAATTTAATCTTTAAAAAATCAGGCACCCTTAAGTTTGTAATAGGGTGCCTGAATAATAATGATCTTATTTAACTACGATGTTAAGGATCTTACCTTTAACATAGATTACCTTTACAACATTCTTTCCTTCGATGAACTTGTTAACAGAGTCGATTGCTTTAGCTTTCTCAAGTGCGCTCTCCTGAGTATCGTCATCTGTAAGTCCTACAACGCCTCTGACTTTACCGTTAACCTGAACACCGATCTCGATAACGTCTTCTTTGCAAAGAGCCTCTTCATATGTAGGCCATGCTTCGTAAGCGATTGTTTCGTTATGTCCAAGGAGGCTCCAGAGCTCTTCACCTGCATGAGGACATACGCATGAGAACATCTTTACGAATCCTTCAGCGTAGGCCTTAGGACATGTTCCCTTAGTTGCCTCGTTCATGAAGATCATCATCTGAGCAATAGCTGTGTTGAAACCAAGTGTCTCAAAGTCGTGTGTGATCTTACGAACAGACTGGTGATAAAGTCTTGTAAGTCTGTCAGCATCGTTTTCAGAGATGTTATCAGGATTGGAGAAATAGTTCCAAACCTTGTTAACGAATCTTCTTGCACCTTCTACACCCTGATCAGACCAAGGCTTGGAAGCTTCAAGTGCACCCATGAACATCTCGTAAAGACGAAGTGTATCTGCGCCATACTTATCTACGATATCACTTGGGTTAACAACGAATTCAGGGAATCTCTTACCCATCTTGATACCGTTTGATCCAAGGATCATACCCTGGTGTACGAGCTTCTTGAAAGGCTCGCTTACTGGAGAAAGACCTTTCTTGTAAAGGTACTTGTTCCAGATTCTTGAATACATAAGGTGTCCTACAGCATGCTCAGGTCCGCCAACATAAAGGTCAACAGGGAGCCAGTGCTTAAGGAGTTCCTGATTAGCAAACTCTTCTTTGTTATCAGGATCGATATATCTGAAATAGTACCAGGAAGATCCTGCAGATCCAGGCATTGTAGAGGTTTCTCTTGTTCCCTTTACGCCATTGTGATCATAGTTCTTCCAATCTGTAGCATTATCAAGAGGTGCTTTACCGTTTTTGCCCTTGTAATCTTCAAGTACAGGAAGCTCAAGAGGAAGTTCATCATCATCAAGTACGTGGATTGAGCCGTCCTCAAGATATACGATAGGCATTGGCTCACCCCAGTAACGCTGACGAGCGAAGATCCATTCACGGAATCTGTAATTAACAGTTCTTCTTGCAACGCCCATCTTTACAAGCTTATCTGTGATAGCTTCTTTTGCTTCTTCAACAGTGAGGCCGTTGAACTCTTCTGAATTCATGAGCTTGCAGCCCTTGCCAAGATAGTCGCCCTTTTCGAAAGCGTGCTCTGATACGTCGCCGCCGTCGATAACCTGGATCCTTGGTATGTTGTGAACCTCAGAATACTCAAAGTCTCTCTGGTCATGACTTGGTACTGCCATTACAGCACCTGTTCCGTATCCGCCAAGTACGAAGTCACCGATGAATACAGGGACTTCTTTGCCATTAACAGGGTTTATTGCATGGATTCCCTTAAGCTCGCAACCTGACTTAGTCTTGTTGAGCTCAGTTCTGTCCATTTCAGTCTTTTTAAGAGTCTCAGCGATATAAGCTTCAACCTCTTCTTTATTCTCAATTCTTGGCATAAGCTCCTGAACAGTCTGTCCGTCTGGAGCAAGTACCATGAATGTGATACCGTAGATTGTCTCGATACATGTTGTATAGATGGAGAAATCTCCACCGCCTACGATCTTGAAATCAACCTCAACACCTTCAGATCTGCCGATCCAGTTCTTCTGAATCTCCTTGGTAGACTGTGGCCAGTCGATCTCATCAAGTCCAGAAAGGAGCTCTTCTGCAAATGCCTGCTGGTCGATAACCCACTGCTTCATGTTCTTACGAACTACAGGATATCCGCCACGCTCTGACTTTCCATCGATAACTTCGTCATTGGAAAGAACTGTTCCGAGCTCTTCACACCAGTTAACCGGCATATCTACATACTTTGCATATCCGTCAAGGTAGAGCTGCTTGAAGATCCACTGTGTCCAGTGATAGAAAGAAGGATCAGATGTCTTAACCATCTTGGACCAGTCATAGTCAAAGCCCAGCTCTTTGAGCTGACCTGTGAAGGTCTCAATATTTTTTTCTGTAAATCCGTTGGGGTGATTACCTGTTGATACAGCGTACTGCTCAGCCGGAAGTCCGAAGGAATCGTATCCCATTGGGTGAAGGACGTTGTATCCCTGCATTCTCTTCATACGGGATACGATATCTGTTGCTGTATATCCTTCAGGATGTCCTGCGTGAAGACCTACACCTGATGGATACGGGAACATATCAAGTACGTAGTATTTAGGCTTGGAAAAGTCCCATACATCTGTTTTGAAAGTTTCATGTTCGTCCCAATATTTCTGCCACTTGGGCTCAATGGCTTTTGGATTGTATTCCATTTCGATCTCCATTCCGGCAAAGGCGCTATTACTGTAAGCAGCATCAGCCCCCAGCACTTATTAATCTAATAAAAAGCCTCGGAAGATGATGCGATTTCCAAGGCATTAAAAACTGTGGTAATTGTAGCAAATTAAAGCTTTACTGTCAAAAAATATCAGTGTTTTCACATAGCTGACAATCTTTTTTCTGTAGGTACATAATATGGACTTTCAGGATCAACATCGTATGTTTCATAGAATATGTCGAACTGACCAAGGATATAGTTTATTCTCTCTTTGCATGGCAAATGTATATGACATTTGAAACAAATAGAAAAAAGGAGAAGCACAAATGAACATGCTTCTCCTTGCGTTTATTCAAAGCTATACACATTATCAGCTACTGCCATAGTCGAATCTCTGTGAGATACGATTATGATGGTCTTATCTCCTGCTGTTTCTTTGAGAGACTTAAGGATTATTCCTTCGTTTAAGCTGTCGAGGTTGCTGGTAGGTTCATCAAGAAGGACTATGTCTGCATCGTTAAGGAATGCTCTTGCTATTCCAATTCTCTGACGCTCTCCGCCTGATAAGGTATCGCCAAGTTCTCCAACTTTGGTGTTGTACCCATCAGGAAGGCTCATGATGAATTCGTGGAGCGATGCTTTCTTGGCAGCATCCTCAACTTCTTCCATGGTTGCTGATGGCTTTGCTACTTTAATGTTTGCAGCTATTGTGTCATGGAAGATGTAGGTATCCTGAGTTACGTAAGCTTCAAGGCTTCTTAAACTCTTTGTTCTTACTTCTTTTATGTCTTTGGATCTTTCTTTATCCTCAGCGTTTGGAAGAAGTGAATCAATTCGCTCTTTTAAGGTCATGCGCTTTTGCTTTTCAATCTTTTCAGCTTCAACGGCTGCTTTCTTTCTGGCTTCTTCTTTTTGACGAGCTAGTGCTCTTGATTTTTCAAGGAAAGCGTTCTCTCGCTCCTTTTGAACTCGTATCTTTTCCTTCTCAGCAGCCTGCATGGCTTTGAGCATTTCTATAGCAGACATCGGCTTTGGTGGTTCGGGTTCTTTAGGAGTATCATCGGCGCTTTCGGGCTCTGCTGTGGTGGTATCAGATTTTGATCCATTGCCCGATGTTGATTTATTGTCTGATGGAGTTTTATTTCCTGCCTTATTGTTTGCTGATATTTTATTTTCTGAAACTGTATTTTCTTTAGAATCAGTATTGCCATCTTTTTTAGAAGAATCAGCTTTTTCTTCCTGTGAATCTGCTTTCTCTTTTTCCAAAGTAGTAGGATCCGTTTCATTTGCGATCATCCTTACGCTTCCGCTGTCAGCGTCCCAGAATCTCATAAGGAGTTTTAGAAGCGTTGACTTACCGCAGCCTGAAGGCCCGTGGATTCCGATGATTCTACCTTCAGGAAATCCTATGGTAAGGTCATTTAAAACAGGCTCTCCCTCGTAGGCAAAAGAAAGATTTTCTGTATAGATGTTCTCGACTTTGGGATAGAGCTTTTGGCCGCTTGTATTTTCCTTGACCACAGGAGCTTCTTCAAGTAGAGAAATGACTCTTTCGGCGCTGGCCAGTGTCTGATTGAGGTTATTGGACAGATTGGAAAGAGCTATTACTGGTCCAAAAGAACTCATAATTGCAACCACTGCTACCATCGTCTTACTAATGTTCTCAAAGTCATTGGCTCCCGCGATTAAGACTGCAAGAAGCATGATCCAGGTTGCGATCTGAATTGTCACGCCTGTTATAGCGCTAGTGTCACCCTGGTATCCTGAGAGAACCTTCTGGATAGCAGTAAGAGATGTGGATCTATCCTTGATCTCTTTTTGACGAGATTCTCCATTTCCAAACTGGATCGTCTCATCAAGTCCTCTCATGCTTTCAAGAGCGTATGAATTAAGATCTCCAAAACGCTGCCTGTACTTCATGCCTATCTGGGCGCCGCGCTTTGAACTTATAACAGGGATCACAATACCTACACCTATATAGGAAAAAAGAGCTATGATTCCTGCTATAGGATAAATCGTCCATTCAAAAACGACCATGATGATAGTCATGATGGCAGCGATCACTACAGGTGATATGGTGTGGGCATAAAACACTTCAAGAAGCTCTATGTCTGATGTCAGGATCGCGATTATGTTGCCCTTGTCATGGCCTTCGAGTTTGGCAGGGGACAGTTTTCTTAATGCTTTAAATACATTGTGTCTTATGATCGCAAGGAGCTTAAATGCTATGAAGTGGTTACAGTACTGCTCTCCATAGTGGAGCAAGCCTCTTAATACTGCCATTATCACAAGTGTCCATGCAGCAGCTTTGGTGAATGTTATAACAGAAGTACCACCTGCTATAGCTGCGCTTCCTTTTAGAATCATAGCAGCTTTTATTGTAAGGAATATAGCGCATATAAATCCAAGTACGCCAAGCGTGATTGCAAGGAGCATAACTGGAAGAAGTGCCTTTATGAGGACTATTAGCTTTAACATCAGGCTGATAGCGCTTCGCCTTTTTTGTTCAGTTCCTTTATCAGAAGAGTTTTTTGAGTCAATACTAATAGAAACATTCTTATCATTATTAGTATTATCGCTGTTATTGGTATTATTTGTATCCTTTAATGCTCCGGGGATTACAGAATTGATTTCTTCTGTAGCACTAGTTTCTGTATTGTTTATCTCAATATTTTTTTCTTCAGAATTAGCCTTTTCTTTATCATTACTTAATTCTTCTTTTGTAATGACCTTTGCAGCTGCTCCTTCATCATTCGTGTTGGCTGCAATGACCTTGGAAGATTGTTGCGCCCCCGATTTATGAACCGGCATTTCATCAGTCTTACATTTTCCGCCGTTATAGTTCTCAAGTTTTTGTTGCGCATTATAAAGAAGTGAGTAGCTTCCAAAATGCCCCATAAGTTCCTTGTGGGTTCCGCTCTCTGCTATAACGCCGTCTTTTAACATAATGATTTTGTCTGCATCCTGAGCGTTAGCCAGCCTGTGGGTGATCATGATGACTGTATGATCTTTTGCGATCTCTTTTATTGTATTCAGAATTATTTCTTCAGACTCGGCATCTATGTTGGATGTAGCTTCGTCGAATATGTAGATGTTGGTCTCATGAAGAAGAGCTCTGGCTATGGCAAGTCTTTGCCTTTGTCCACCAGATATGTTTGACGCACCTTCTGTCAAGTGGTAATCAAGTATGCTTTCATTGGTGACTTTCTTTGCATCAGAGTCATTTTTAACTTCTTTATCTGTAATATTGTTTTCATCGAATACTTGATCAGTTGTATCTGACTGATCTTTTAATGCTGATTCATTAAGCGCTGTCAGATTGACCTTTTTAAGAGCCTCAAGCATCTTTTCATCAGAAATATTCTCACCTGCTATGGCAAGATTTTCTCTGATAGTTCCCTTAAATAGAAAAGCCCCTGACGATACGAGAGTTATATTTTTAAACAGCTCATCTTCTTTGATGGTAGAAACTTCAACATCTCCGATCTTTAATGATCCGCTGTAGCTCTTTTGCCTGCCTATAAGAAGTGACGCTATGGTACTCTTACCACTTCCGGACACGCCTGCGATAGCCGTGAAGCTTCCTTTGGAAATCTCCATGGACACGCCCTTAAGGACAGCCTTCTTTTCTTTTTGCCTATTGATAAGCCCGATATCATCCGGATTGCCGGAGGGGCTAAGCGATGTATCAGTGGTATCAGCTTCTTCTAATTTACAATCCTTGTCGTAGGAAAAGAAAACCTTGTCAAAGGTGATCGTTCCTGCTCCTTCAGGGAAGTCTTCCGTACCTTTTTCAGGCTCTTTAAGATCAAGCAGTGCAAAGATCTTGTCGCTTGCTGCCATTCCGTTCATTGCAACATGAAAATATGAGCCAAGACGTCTCATCGGAAGGAAGAATTCTGCTGCGAGAAGTACTATGATAAGTGCGCCTGCAAGTGATATATGTGATTTAGAATATTCTGATAGGGCGATGATTATGCCTACTGCTGCTCCGCCATATGCCATGATATCCATGACACTGGTAGAATTAAGCTGCATAGTCAGAACCTTCATCGTGATATTCCTAAAGTGCTCTGATTCTGCGTCCATCTTATCAGCAGCTTCTTTATCACTTTGATAGATTTTGAGAGTTGTAAGCCCCTGGATATTATCAAGGAAGCTATCACCAAGATTTGCATATATGCCCCAGTATTTGGAAAGAAGCTTTTTTGCAATTTTTTGAACTACTACTATTGATATTGGAATAAGCGGAACGAATATAAGAAGAATTGTTGCAGCCTTAAAACTTATAAAAGCGACAACAACAAAAAGAATCACAGGCGAAATCATCGCATAAAAAAGCTGCGACAGATACAGCCCAAAATAAGTTTCCAGCTGGTCTACACCATCTGTCATGAGCTGCGTTATCTCACCTGTTGAAACCTTCTCTCTATAGGAAGATCCAAGAGACAGAAGTTTTGAATAAATCTTTTGCCTAAGTATACTTTTTACATCTGCACTCGCCATAAAAGCGCTTTCGTATTCCTTCTTATCAAAGAAGAATCTAAGTCCTATACAGATAATGGCAGGAATTATATATTTGATATACGCCTTGGCGCTGATATCAACTTCGCTTCCTGATATTATTAGAGAACTTGATGTGACAACATCCGCTAGAATATTAGAAATGCAGATCACAATTACGATCTGACTTATAAGTGATAATACTTTCCATACAACTTGCTCTTTAATAAACTTAACAGCATCTGCCAAAAGTTCTATCAGTCTTTTCTTGATCATTTCAGTCCCCCACACCCTATTGATGACATATATATTTAATTCAAACTTCCGAATTTATATTGAAAATCCAATAGTTGCTTCTACTATGTTTTACTTATATAACGCTCTAAAAATAATAAGGCAATCTACTAATCTATCTATTCTACTGTGCGGTCACTTGATTAAATGGGAAGTTTTAAAGATATATTAACCCTATAACATATATAATACCGATATTTTCTAGTGTTCGCAATTACAATAACTATTTAACTAAGCTTCTGCTTACAAATATACTCATGACTTTTTGTCACTTCGTTCCAAAAGTCATGTAAATAGGCCAATTGAGAACACCTTCGGTGCCTAGCCTATTTACCTACCGATTCACTTTCTTACGCAATCCGCAGTAAATGCGGATTGCTGATTCAAAGTTGCGAAAACATATACTATATACCATTGTACATTTGCAATAACGATAGCTTGAATCTTCCTGGGGGTGGTAGTTTATAAATGATTATTGAGTCTTTCAAAAGTATTCGTAAATTCAAGAGCGTAATAGCAATAATCTTATATTTTGTTTGGAATCCACATGTTTGAGCGAAGCGAGTTTGGATTCCAAAATATAAGATTATTGCTATGAAGCCTTGAATTAGAATACTTTTGACGACTCAATAACCATTTATAAACTACCACCCCCAGGAAGATTCCCCTATCCCCACCAACACAAAATGCGCCCGCATCGTCAGACACGGGCGCGATTTGAAATGATCGAATGCTGCTACTCAGAGCAGTAAGTATTTACTTTTTTAGAGTCTCTTGATCGCATCCATTGCAAGCATGGAGCGTTCGCACTCTTCTGCAGACAACGTCAGCTGCCAGCAGTATGGACTGTTCTTCATGCATTTAGCTGCATAGGACAGACCGTTAGTTCTTTTATCAAGGAAAGGTTTATCAATCTGATTAGGATCTCCAAGAAGTATGATCTTGGTATCTTTACCTGCTCTTGTGATAATACCCTTTGCCTGATTAGGTGTCATGTTCTGTGCTTCATCGATTATGAGGTAGGTTTTGGCAATGGATCTTCCTCTTATGAAGTTCAGAGCTTCTGTCTGTATGATGCCACGATCGAAGATCTCTGCTATCTTGTCAGAGAGCTGTTCTTCATCTCCGTAGCGCTGCTCATCATCTGAATCAAGGATCTGTTCCAGGTTATCGATTATGGGCCTCATGAGAGGTGCTATCTTTTCCTGCTCATCACCCGGAAGGAAACCTATGTCATCGTCAAACTGAGCGTTGGGACGACATACTATGATCCTTCTGTATTCACCTGTTACGTTGTTGAATACCTTTTCAAGTCCGACTGCAAGTGAGTAGAAAGTCTTGGCTGTTCCTGCCATACCTTTTATGATGACAAGGGGTGCTTCCTGAGCACTTGCCATTAAGGCTTCCTGCATGAAGTACTGGCCTACGTTTCTTGGAGTAACTCCATAAGGTTTACACTTTTTATACTTAAGTGGTACAACCTTGCCTGCCCGTACTCGACCAAGCAGTGACTTTCTGTCAGACTGGTCAGGCTTTAATATTACAAATTCATTTTCATGGAAAGTAAGTTCGATTCTATTTCCCTGTTCATCTGTATCATACAGACATTCAACAGGTATCCCGTCTTTTTTGAAACTATCGATTTCTTCTTCTGGAACGAATACCTCATTTCGTCCTGTGTAGAGTTCATCTTCATCTGTGATCTGCTCTGTTGTGAAGTCTTCGGCTTTTATACCAATTATATGAGCTTTGATCCTCAGAAGAAGATCTTTGGTTACCAGAATTATCTGATCGCCTTTTTTCTTTTCATCCACAAGTCCTTTACAAACCTGGAGGATTCTGTTGTCTGCCTTGTCATCAGGCAGATCTTCCGGAAGTTCTACGCTTACACAGTTCTTTTCTACGCGAACGCTTCCGCCGCTTTTTAAATCAACCCCTTTCAGTAGATCTCCTGTCATCCTGAGATTTTCAAGATAACGAACTGCTGCTCTTGCATTAGCTCCTTTCTCACCATCTGCATTCTTGAGTCTGTCGAGCTCTTCGAGTACGACCAGTGGAAGGACGAGGTTATTGTCCTCGAAGCATTCCAACGCGTACGGAGCCTGAATCAGGACATTTGTGTCGATTACATAAGTCTTCTTCATACGTGCAGATTCCTCCAATCTCCCTATTCTCAGAAGAAAAACGCCCCCTTGAAAAGCGCAAAAGGCATGACGCAGGAGAACCCTGCATCATGCCTTTGACTGAAATTGCATTCTATTAGATAGATCTGCAAATGTTTTCTTCTTCACCATATTTTTATTATAAACAATACTTTTATGTGTGACAAGCCGTTAATTTGTATTTGGAATATTTTTTTACACTATATATGGTGGTTTTTGGAATGCATTCCAATTTACACCACAAGTTAATAATATTCCAAAATTCACCAGTTCTTTGCTTGTTACATAATTAAAATACTTTTAGAGGATAATTTGAAAAAATCTTTTCATATAAAAACTTCGTACATATAAAAAATCATCTATATCCGAACTATCTACAAATGATCTTTATATGTACGAAGTTTATTTTTAGTATATATATGTACTTAGAGGAATTGAGGTTTCATACTTGTTGCCTACTTCATAATAGTAGGTACCATCAGCAATTTTCTCAACTTCATTTGTTTCAGCGCTGTAGTAATAAAGGGCTTTATCTTTAGTATAAACAGCGCCTTTGCCTGTGATCATTATGTTTTCAACCATCGTCTCAACTCTTGAAAGATATTTGTCGTTATCTCTTATATAGATGTCATATATGCTTGAGCTGGTATCATAATCAAGCAAATTTACTAAAAAGAAATATGCATTATCATCCATGACGGGGGTTGTTTTCACGTAAACAGATGTTTGGGAAGGAACGCTATGCATCATCAGCTTATAAGTACCGTCGCCTGATATATACAGGTTTCTTGTCTTTTCACCCGCAGCATAGAATAAATAATTGGTTGAATATGATCCGGATACACATGCGTTGTAAGCGACCATCTGGATGTTAGAAATTTCTTTCCCATATGCTACATCGCATAGATATACGCAGCTTACACTGTCTTCATTTAATGCCTGGATCAGGATCTTGCCTTCGTCTATTGCAACTTGTGCGTTTAGTACCTTGGTAAAAGGAGATTCAAATACTTCAGATGTGCCTGTTGTGTAATATTGGGTATCATTCTTCTTTTCATCATCAGGTTCATAATAATTAAAGAAAGTTACATATTCAGTAGTTGTTCTAGCAAGATCAATTTCGCCAAGTTCTGTTATCGTACCATTATCATATGAAAAAAGATCATACGTATAATCATCCTCGTAGTGCTCACCTTTTTTGGTATATGTAATATGTGTTATGTCATCTGTGAAATAGGTTTCATCAATATTATTTACATCTTCGTCTATTTTGGTGGTTTTAATTCCATCATCAGTTATCTCGGACATACACATATCAAGACTATTTGTTTTATTATTAATATTTTTGGTATATACAAGCTTATTGTATTTTCCTACCGGAATTGATGCATCATCATCGATAATACTAAGCTTTTGGGTAGCTGAATCGTAATGGTACACATCGTATCCGGAACCAATATACATACTGGTTGAACTTTTTTTCTTACCTTCTTTGAGGGTTAAAAGAATATGAGAGCTTCCATAGTTATAGATGCAGTTTACGTCTGATATGCCATCTATATCCATAAGATATTCGTTGCCGTAATCTGAATAGAAGTACAACTCTTCGTCAACATTCTGATACAGGACTCCATTATCTCTTCCGGATGGAACATAATATTCGCTGACATCTTTGGCTATCAGTGTGGATCTTTTTCTGGTCTCATCTGCATCACTTGTTATGTCTTCTGTCTTTACGCTATATAATGAACCGCAAACCTCGGTCTTTTTTTCTTCCATATCTGCTATGTAGAATATGGTCGATGTATCCGGGCTGAAAGTCGATAGATATATGAAAGAACACTCATCTACAAGTTCTTCGTCTTCTGTACCAAGCACATATGGATCTGAATCATCCGTGATATCAGGATCAACATATATTACGCCATCAGTGCAATAGGTGATTCCATTTAAGTACTTATATTCGATTGAAGGCTTTTCTTCTTCATTGTGGGAGCTGTAAATTCTGTATCCGATAAAAGAGGCTAATATAACAAATGAAAGAACCAGAGCAAGAATAACTTTTTTAGCCTTGCCTTTGGTCTTCTTGATCTGTACAGGCTGGCCGCAATTCGGACAGAATTTGATGTTATCAGGTATTTCTCTTTGGCAGTTAGTGCAGTTCATGTGAGTCTCCATGCTGCTAGTTACGTATGCAGCTTATGACGATAAAATTTAGCACGCCATGGCATTTTTTAAAAATACGTCGCAGGCGCTTTGTATTTCATTTAATTTGTCTCTTGAAGCTTTAACGGTATATTCATAATTGCCTGATGATAACTGGACTTCTAAATTATTGATATTATATCCTACGATCAGGCTTTTGTTGATAAGTGCATCTCTTCTACACCTGTATAACATTGTAGCAAAAATCTCTTCGATTTCGGAAATACTTAAACTGGAAAAATACTCTCCTCTGGTTGTCAGGATTTTTTGAAGGCGTTTTCCGGATGACTTATCAGTTTCAATGCTTATTATTTCTTCACCGCTTATAAGAGTAATATTATTTCTATCCAGCTTTGACTGAATGCTTTTTCGATGATCTTTAAGTTCGTCCGGCTGATAGCTGTCCAGATACTCTTTTATGTTGTTCATCGCAATTTCTATATCGATTATTACTTTAAGCGCAGTTTTTGAATCTATATCTATTGTGACCAGAAGTTCTGGGAAAAGACCTGGTCTGAAAAATAAATTATGATCAATTTTGGAATATGCAAATAAAAGCATAGGGAGATGAGGAAAGTCCTTCTTTATATTCTTGTATATTTCAAGCTCCTTCTCATCTTCCAAATAAAAGCAGCAATAATCAACTCTGGTAGTTGGTTCGTTAAGGCTCTTGTAGATTCCTAACATATTATTACATACTTCAAGTTCATATGTTGAATTATACCTAAAACTGACATATGGTAAAGCAATTTTTTTCAGGAATTTTTGCAGATCATGATCGCGAGTATAAAGCAGAATCTTATTTTTCCCCATAATTACCCCTAAAACTTATTAATAATTTAATTAAGATTCAATATGTTTAGTACTGCCTGATAATTTGTGAAAAATTTTGGAAAACCTAAGATGTACTAGAAATGAAAATTACGACAGATAAAACTAAAATGTTCGGGAGGGGATTCGAACCCCCGACCTTCCGCTTAGGAGGCGGACGCTCTATCCAGCTGAGCTACCCAAACGTAGGAGTGCCTCTTTATTACAAAAGGCACTTTTACAATTTAACATAATAAATGAAATTTTTCAATCTATTATTTATTAAATACATTAGAAGTTCAGGATGAACTCCGCTTTTTTATTTCCCAAAGTTAATATGACCCTGAAGCCAGATATTTCCTTTAAATCTTCTGCCTACCGCAGGCTCTCCCAAAAGGTCTTTGCGGTTAATTGCTATGTCATATTCTACATCAGAACATGTGACACTTAAGATATACACAGGTTCTTTGGTGTAGGTATTGATGGTAAGTCTATAATCTGTTATCTCACCCATGATCGAATACTGGTCGCATTCAACGCCGTAGGGCATGAAATAGTTATCTACAAGTGTGTATACATCTTCTTTAAGGATCTTATCAGAGATGGTAGTGTAGATATTCATGTCATCAAGGGTTAGAGATTCAATAGCATTCTCATCCCCGTTTCTTGCAGAGTTTACAAGTTTTGTTCTTGCCTGACGCTTCTTTTTGAGAAGCCTCTTTTGATTCGGGGTTTTAGCTATAGGGAACATTATTGTTCCCTGAACAGAAAGAGCCGACAAAGTAACAGATGTACCGGTTATCTTCTTCTGGCCGTTCTCTGTGATCCTGAGATATTCCATCATATTCTGAAGATAGAATATCATTGTGATACCAACTCTTGGATCGTCGCAGACTCCGGCATAAGAATCTGTGGCAGCATGTTGCTCTACAGTTATGTCTTCAGATGATGATGTCACACCACCATTTATATATGGATAATAGTATTCGTATATAAAATGGTTGTCGCTCTTAAATTGGCCGTATACTACCACTCCCAGTCCAGGTGCGAACTCTTTTGTGAACTGTGCGAATATCTCATCATCTTCATTTTTATAATAATCTCGCTCGTCAGCATGCTGAACGCAATATTCCAAAAGCTTCTCGAGCGCACCACGGCCTTGCAATCCTGCAAGACCGACAGCTCTCATGTATTTGTGCATTATGATTTAATCTTTCGTAGGAATAAGAACTTCTTTTCCGCCCATATAAGGTCTTAAAGCTACAGGGATCTTAACTGATCCGTCAGCCTGAAGGTTATTTTCAAGGAATGCGATGAGCATTCTAGGCGGAGCAACAACAGTGTTATTAAGTGTATGAGCAAAATAGTTACCATCTTTGCTCTTGATTCTGATCTTAAGACGTCTTGCCTGTGCATCACCGAGGTTAGAGCAGCTTCCAACTTCGAAGTACTTCTTCTGACGAGGTGACCATGCTTCAACGTCACAGCTCTTAACCTTAAGGTCAGCAAGATCGCCTGAGCAGCACTCAAGTGTTCTTACAGGAATATCAAGTGAACGGAAAAGATCTACAGTGTTCTGCCAGAGCTTGTTGTACCAGTTCCATGCATCATCAGGTTTGCAGACAACGATCATCTCCTGCTTTTCGAACTGGTGAATTCTGTAAACACCTCTCTCTTCAATTCCGTGAGCACCTTTTTCCTTACGGAAGCAAGGTGAATAAGATGTAAGAGTGTATGGCATCTCATCTTCAGGAAGAAGCTGATCGATGAACTTACCGATCATTGAGTGCTCAGATGTTCCAATAAGGTACAGATCTTCGCCTTCGATCTTGTACATCATGGCATCCATTTCAGGGAAGCTCATAACGCCTGATACTACATTACCGTGGATCATATAAGGTGGGATTACGTATGTGAATCCTCTGTCGATCATGAAATCTCTTGCATATGCAAGTACTGCAGAATGAAGTCTTGCGATATCACCCATGAGATAATAGAAGCCATTACCTGCTACTCTTCTTGCAGCATCAAGGTCGATTCCGTTGAATCTTTCCATGATATCTGTGTGATATGGAACTTCAAAATCAGGAACTACAGGCTCGCCGAACTTTTCGATTTCAACGTTGCAGGAATCATCTTTTCCAATCGGTACTGAAGGATCGATGATGTTAGGAATCTGATACATGATATTAAGAATCTCATCATCAACTTCCTTCTGCTTCTCTTCGAGCTGTGAAAGTCTTTCTGCATTCTTGGTAACTTCAGCTTTTACTTTTTCAGCTTCTTCTTTCTTGCCTTCTTTCATAAGAACGCCAATCTGCTTGGAGATTGTGTTTCTGCTTGCTCTAAGATCATCGGACTCCTGCTTGATCTGGCGGCTTTCTTTATCAAGCTCGATAACTTTGTCTACAAGTTCAAGCTTCTGGTCCTGAAATTTCTTCTTGATGTTTTCTTTTACAACATCTGGATTTTCTCTTAAAAATTTGATATCGATCATGACTATCTCCGTTTCGTTATATAATTATTTCTAAATCCTTTTCCTTATCTAATGTGCAGTAAATATGCTTTATAAAAGAAGTTTTATCTGCTCATTACTGCATTTTCAAGAGCTTTTCTTTCTTCTGTTCCAAGCTCTATATCTGATCTTCCATTCTTGATCACTTTAGTATAGGAATAGCAACCTTCGTTGCCGTGTACTGAATTTATTATATATCCATTATCTTCTTCGTCAAGAAGGGCAAGGGCATAAGAAAGCTGACCACCCATCTGATTAAGAGCATCGTACTTTACGATTCCTATTTTCTGAAAGCAGTGTCTCATTCTTCTGTTGATATCAATGATATCATTCTTGTTCTTGTCTGATGCTGCTTTCATGTACTGGTTATCTTCAAAAAGCTCGATGATCTGATCTTCAAGACTTTCTGCATCTCTTCCTGACATGAATTTTTTGAGTCTCTTCTTCATAAGAGAAAGTTCTTTGCCCTGCTTTATAGTGCAGATCAAAAGAATAAGTACTAATAAGAGAAGTACTGCAATTGCTATTACATATATACCGGGATCAAGATTTGAAAGTCCCACATAATTTAATATATTACTGTTCATCTGCTATTCCTTCTTAATTATTTAGTTTTTATGTTCTGTATTAGTATAGGTATAATATTTTTTGATGAGCGAATTCTAAATATATTTACAGAAGTAACATACGTGTTATCTTCTCAAGGTCATCATTATTATAAAATTCTATCTCAATCTTACCGCCACCTTCGTTTCCTTTTGGTGTAATAGCAACCTTTGTACCAGTCTTTTCTTTACATCTCTTTTCGAGATCCCTGTATATATTTTCAAGGTTCTTGTCTATAACTACAGGTTGCTTTGGTGCAGGCTTTTCTTTGCCTATATCTTTAACGAGTTTTTCAGCCTGACGTACGCTGAGCTTTTCATCAAAAATCTTCTCTGCAAGCTCGATCTGAAGTTTCTTATCTTCTACTGAGATAAGGGCTCTTGCGTGTCCGCTTGTAAGCTTTCCGTCGATGATCATCTGCTGAACTTCATCGGTAAGCTTTAATAATCTCATTGAATTTGTGATAGCAACACGTGACTTTGATACTCTTTCAGCCACTTCATCCTGCTTAAGATTAAACTCTGTAATGAGTCTATGGAAAGCCTTAGCTTCTTCAATAGGATTAAGATTTTCTCTCTGAATATTTTCAATAAGCTGAATCTCAACGATCTGCTGATCTGTCAGATCATTTCTTATTACAACAGGAACCTCTTTTACTCCTGCTGCTCTTGCTGCTCTCCATCTTCTTTCACCTGCAATGATCTCGAAGTGATCATCTCTTGATCTTACAAGGAGAGGTTCAAGAATTCCAACCTGCTTGATTGATTCTGCAAGTTCTGCAAGAGCATCCTCATCAAACTGTTTTCTTGGCTGCTCATGATTAGGCTCAACTTTTGTGATCTTTATAACCTGTTTTGCCAGATCTGTAACTGTTCTTTCTTCCTTAATTATAGGAGCTGCTTTTGTTTCTTCTTTTTTTGATTCTCCTGCCGGTATGAGACTATCCAGTCCTCTTCCAAGACCTCTTTTTGTTTTAACTGCCATATTCTTCCCTTTCGTTCCGGAATTTCACCGTATCCCTAATTTAACTTTCGTTTGCGATTACTTCTTCTGCAAGTAATTTATAAGCTTCTGCGCCTGCAGATTTTGGTTCATATAAATTAATTGGAAGTCCGTAGCTTGGAGCCTCTGCCAGTCGTATGTTTCTTGGAATTATTGTTTTGAACACATTTTCATCAATGTGATCTTTAACATTCTCAACTACCTGTAATGAAAGGTTTGTTCTTGCATCGAACATTGTGAATACAACGCCTTCCATTTCGAGTCTTGGATTAAGTCTTTCTTTAACAAGATTTACTGTGTGGACTAACTGGCTTAATCCTTCAAGAGCATAATATTCGCACTGAATAGGAACAAGTACTTTATCTGCTGTTGTCATCGCATTAACTGTCAGCATACTAAGTGATGGAGGACAGTCAATAATGATAAAATCGTATCTGTCTTTGACTTTATCGATCTCGTTTTTGAGGATATATTCTTTCTTTTCTATATCTATCAGCTCGATCTCTGCTGCTGACAGATTAATATTAGAAGGAATGATATCTATTCCGGGAAGGTCTTCGACAATGTTGTGACGAATACATTCGTCTACAGAACTCTCTCCTATCATAAGATGATAAATAGTTCTGTCTATTTCATTTTTGTCTAAACCGAATCCGCTTGTTGTATTTCCCTGGGGGTCTGCATCGATTACGAGAATTTTTTTGTTTTCTTCAGCAAGAGCTGCTGAAAGGTTAATAGAAGTTGTAGTCTTACCAACTCCTCCCTTTTGGTTTGCTACCGCTATAATTCTTCCCATATATCTCCCATTTCTGCGCCGAAATATTTTCTTTGATTCCAAATTATAACGTTAATAAAAAACACAAAAACAATCGCAAACGGCGCCTGCGATCATTTTTTAGTGGTTTTATTTGGAATCTTCATTCCAAAACTAAACATGAAAGACTTTTAGATGTCTATTTTATTTAGTTTTGGCAATTCCGTGGAGCTAAAAACATTGAAAACATTTATAAATTCCCGTTTTTCACGCATTTTGTGAAGCAAAACTCTATTGTTTCACATGCGCCATTATCGATTTTTGATAATGTTTCACGGGCAATTATACTAAATATTGATTATATTGTTTCACGTGAAACAAAGTTTTGTGCTTTTTTGGAATTACAAAGCTAAAAATTGGAATGTTTCACGTGAAACAAAGAAATTGAATTTAGATTCACGTTATGAACTCTTATTTATTATAGAGGTTGTTTAGAAGGTAGTCCAGCTTTTCGGGGGTATAATTTTGGAGTTGGTTTTGATTTGTTAATAATTACAATAGATCTTTCTATATCAGAGTCAGGTAAGAATGTATTATTTACAGAGCTTATAGTTCCACCAAGAGTTTTTATGGCCGCTTTTGACAAATCAATTTCTTCATTAATTTTGTTGCTTTTGTACGCAACAAAAAAACCACCAACTTTTACATATGGAAGTATGTACTCAGAAAGTGTTGACATATTAGCAACTGCTCTTGCTGTTCCGATATCAAATTTTTCACGTAAAACTCCACCTTTTGCTTTGGAGAAATCTTCTGCTCTTCCATGAACAGTTTCTATAGATCCTCCATCTTCGTTAAGGCCAAGTTCTGTTATAACTTCATTAAGGAAGTTAAGTCTCTTATTGAGTGAATCAAGAAGAGTAATCTTAAGAGAAGGGAAAACTATCTTGAGTGGAATACCTGGAAATCCGGCTCCAGTTCCAACATCAATAAGTGTTAGTCCTTCTTTTGTAAAATCAAAATATGGAGCTGCCATAATGGAGTCAACAAAATGAAGCTGACATACATCATTAAATTCAGTGATGGCTGTCAGGTTCATTACCTCATTCCATTTAACAAGCAGATTATAATACTTATCAAACTGTTCTATCTGATGATCAGATAATTCTATTCCTATGGATTTAAAATCACTGATCATCTTACTGTAATCGTTCATATTTTTTCCTTATGCCCTATCTGTTTTATAAACTGAATCAATATAAACAAGAAGCACTGATATATCAGCAGGATTAACTCCGCCAATACGACTTGCCTGTCCTATATTAATAGGCTTAAACTTCTTGAGTTTCTGTCTTGCTTCAATTCTAAGGCTTGATACTTTATCATAATCAATATCAGCAGGAATAAGTTTATTTTCTAGCTTTTTAAATGCTGCTATCTGAGATTCCTGTCTGGTGATATAACCTTCATATCTAATATTGATCTCAACCTGCTCTGTAACATCTTTTGTAAGCTGAGGTCTGTCTGGATCTATATCAGCAATAATGTCATAAGAAAGCTCAGGCCTACAGATAAGTTCTGCAAGGGTGCAGGCTGTTTTTAAAGTTGAAGAGCCGTGCTCTGTCATGAATTTCTGAACAGCCGCATTTGCTCCAACTCGTGTAGCCTTAAGCCTTTCTATCTCACTTGCGATAAGTTTTTCTTTAAGAAGAAGGTAGTCGTACTGCTCCTGAGAGATCAGTCCTGCTTCATAGCCTTTTTTTCTAAGTCTGAGATCAGCATTGTCCTGACGAAGGAAAAGTCTGTACTCAGCACGAGATGTCATCATTCGATATGGTTCGTGATTATCTTTGGTTACAAGGTCGTCTATAAGTACTCCGATATAGCCCTCACTTCTGTCGATAGTGATATAAGGCTTTCCTGTAATCTGTCTTACTGCATTAATCCCAGCATAAAGACCCTGTGCTGCAGCTTCTTCGTAACCTGAACTTCCGTTGAACTGACCTGCACTAAAGCATCCTCTTATGGTTCTTACTTCAAGAACAGGGGAAAGCTGTCCTGATTCAAGGCAGTCGTACTCGATAGCATAAGCATTTTTTACTATCTTACAATTCTCAAGTCCCGGTACGGATCTGTACATCTGAAGCTGAACATCTTCCGGCATGGATGATGACATACCATCAACATAAACTTCATTAGTAAAGGTTCCTTCAGGCTCGATGAATACCTGATGTCTGTCATGATCAGGGAATTTAACAACCTTATCTTCTATTGAAGGACAGTATCTTGGTCCGATTCCTTCTATAACACCTGAATACATAGGTGATCTGTCGATGTTCTGTCTGATGATCTCATGTGTCTTTTCATTAGTATATGTAAGCCAGCATGAAACCTGAGGTTTCTGAACTTCGGCAGGATCTGTTGAAAATGAAAATGGAACAACAGGGGTATCACCAAACTGCTCTGTCATCTTTGAATAGTCTATAGAATTACCATCCATTCTGGCAGGTGTTCCTGTTTTAAATCTTCTGAGTTCAATTCCTGCATTAATTAAGGAAGCAGAAAGAGAATTAGATGGCTGCATTCCGTTAGGACCTGTGTAGGTAATGGATTCACCACAAAGACATCTTGCCTTAAGGTAAGTTCCTGTACAAAGGATTACGGCTTTGCAGTTATATATTCCGCCTGTTGCGACCTTTACACCTGTGATCCTGTATTTATAACCTTCTTTACTAAGGTTTGTGCCAAAAGCATCAACACTTTCGGGTGTAACTTCTTCAGTTATAAGTTCAACAACTTCTGTCTGCTTGATCGTAAGGTGTTCCTGAGCTTCAAGCTTCTTTTTCATAAGAAGAGAATATTGAAGCTTATCGGCTTGGGCACGAAGTGAATGTACTGCAGGTCCCTTTGATACATTAAGCATTTTGGACTGAAGGAAAGTCTTATCTATATTTTTGCCCATCTCACCGCCAAGAGCATCTATCTCTCTTACGAGATGTCCCTTGGAAGATCCTCCGATATGAGGATTACAGGGCATAAAAGCAATATTGTCGGCGCTTACAGTAAATACAACTGTTTCAAGACCAAGACGTGCGCAGGCAAGAGCTGCTTCACATCCGGCGTGACCGGCACCTATTACACATACATCAACATTATCAAATACGGTATTAATCATAATTATCCTTAATATATAAATGGTATTTCTATATTTAAAAAATATTAGTTTCTATATTAAAAATGAGTTATTTACCCATGCAGAATTTAGAGAATATCTCTTCTACAAGGTCATCTCCTACTTCTTCACCTATGATAAGACCGAGACTTTCATATGCATCATGAAGATCTATTGTATAGAAGTCTTCGCTAAGTCCCTGTTCAATAGAGTCTCTTACAAGATTAAGAGATCTGTCAGCTTTTTCAAGAAGCTGCTTATGACGAAGGTTAGTAATATATATTTCATCTTCCGGAACAAGCTTACCATTAAAGAAAAGATCACTGATCGCAGTCTTTAGATCATCTATTCCGTTTCCTAATATCATAGATGTGGTGATAATTGGAACGTCAGTGTTAATACCAACAGTTTCCAATAGCTTTTGTATGTTTTCTTTTGTAATGATTATCTCATCTTCCTTATCGGTCTTGTTAAGGAGGACGATTATCTTTTTATCTTTTACAGATGTGAGAATCTCTATATCTTCATCGCCGACCTGTGAAGTGGAATCTACCATATATATAATAAGTTCAGCTTCTTTGGCGAATTTTCTTGCTTTCTCAACACCTATAGCTTCTATCTTATCAGCAGAATCGCGGATTCCGGCTGTATCTATTACATGAAGGAGTATATTATCGATCTTAACGTCATGCTCGATAACATCTCTTGTAGTACCTGCGATATCAGTAACGATTGCAGTCTCTTCACCTGTAAGTACATTAAGAAGTGAAGACTTACCGCTATTAGGCTTTCCAATAATTACTGTGCTAAGACCTGTAGCACGTACTCTTCCTTCGTCAGCGCTTTTGAGTAGGTTATCGCATTTTCGTATAAGTTTGTCGCACATTGGCATGATTCGGGATGAATAATCTGTCAGATCATAATTTTCAGGATCATCAAGAGCAGACTCGATAAAAGCCATCTCATAAATGATCTGTGCTCTCATATCTACAATGATGTTTCGCATATCACCGCGAAGCTGTTTCTCAGAATTAGATAAGGCAAATTCTGACTTAGCCTCTATAATATCCATTACAGCTTCTGCTCTTGTTAAGTCAATTCTTCCGTTAAGGAAAGCTCTTTTTGTAAATTCTCCTGGTTCTGCAAGTCGGCATTCATTCTCATCAGATATAAGTTCGTGAAGGATCTTCTGCATGACCATGGTTCCGCCATGAGTATTAACTTCAATAACGTCTTCTTTGGTATAAGAATGAGGAGCTCTCATAACTGATACCATGACTTCATCTATAAGATTACCTTTTGCATCACAAAAATATCCAAAGCGGATAGTTCCGTTTGCATGCTGTTCAAGGTCATATTCATGTTTTGAGTTCTGATAAAAACGTGATACAACGCTTACAGCTTTACTGCCGCTTACACGTATTATTCCTATACCTGCATCACTGGCTGCAGTCGCTATTGCAGCAATTGTATCTTCATTTGTATGTATCATAATAACCTCATGTCGCGAGTGAAACGAGTGACTAATGGTTGAAGTGGTGGAGTTCTCTACACCACTTTTGAGAGTTTGAAAATTTAATTTTCAAACTCATAACCTCATGTCGCGAGTGAAACGAGTGACTAATGAGTTTGAAAATATTATTTTCAAACTCATAAAATACACCCCACTAAAAAGCGGGGTGTATAGTAAAATCTTACTCTTCACCTCTACCTATAATAGAGGCCGAATATTATTTCTTAAGTGTAACAACAACCCTGCGATATGGTTCCTCGCCTTCTGAATGAGTTGTAACATATCGGTCATTCTGAAGTGCTGAGTGAATGATTCTTCTTTCGTAAGGGTTCATTGGCTCAAGAGATACGTTTCTTCTGGTCTTTCTAACCTTATAAGCGATATTCTTGGCAAGGTTCTCAAGTGTAGCCTTGCGACGCTGACGATAATTCTCAGTGTCAACCTTTACATGGATGTAATCTTCCTGGTTACGGTTAACTACAAGTGATACCAGGTACTGGAGGGAATCAAGTGTCTGACCTCTCTTACCGATAAGAACACCCATATCTGCGCCCTTAAGATCTATATTAAGAACGATATTTTCTTTATCAAAAGTAATATCAAGTTCTACAGGCATTTCCATTGCCTTAAATACGTCATCAAGGAATACTCTTGCAGCAGATACAATAGCTTCTTCGTCAAAAGATGCAGGAGCTTTGTCTTCGCTTACTGTTTCATTTGAAACTTCGCTTTCTTTATTTTCAAGAGTTTCTTCATTAACTGCTACCGGTTCTGAAGGAGCAGAAACTTCTTTTTCTTCAAAAGAGTTTTCGGCTTTAACTTCCTCTTCCTTAATACGAGCTTTGATAATAGCAGGTTTGATTCCCATTCCGAGGAAACCTGTAGATCCTTCGCTGACTACCTGATAATCAAGGCGGTCAGATGTAACTGATAACTGCGCACAAGCTTCTGTTATTGCCTCGGAAACTGTTTTTGCAGCATATTCTTTATATTCACTCATCTTTAGTCTCCTAGTTTACATATATCAATTAGTGAGTTCTATCGTATTCTTTTACCATATTGGCAGCATTTAAAAGTGAATCTTTGCGTGCCTTTCCAGAATCGTATAAAGCTCCTACTTCTTCAAGTCTTCTTGTACGATCATCTTCAGAAACAGAGCTTGTAGTAACCTCTTCTGTAAGAGAAGTAAGGTTTCTGTTAGAGAAGTTAGCGTAGTTAGTAAGGCCTGGTGTAAGGTCTTTTCTCTTCTCAAGCTTCTTCTGATACTTAGCCTGGTTCTCTTCGATCATTGCATCGATGTCGATCTTGTCGATACGGTGATTAACGATGATAGCAAGTATTGTACGGATAACAGCAGCTGCGATCCAGTAGATACCCATACCTGCAGGAAGTGTGAAACAGATCCATGCTGAGAAAATAGGCATTACTACGTTCATAGTTTTCATGGAATTCTGCATCTGAGCTGCAGGATCGTTAGGATCAAGCTTCTGGCCTGACTGAGTCATTGAAGTTGTAAGCTTAACTGACAGATACTGTGTCAGGAAAGCAAGTACAGGAACGATAACAGCAAGGATGATAGCAAGAACTACGCCTGCTGAAAATCCTGCTGAATGGAACTTATCAATTGCCTCAGAGAACATGAACTGAGGAGAGTTGGAAATTGTAAGTCCAAGGAAGCTGTTCATTGTCTCAACATTAGAAGATGTTGTGTTAATTGTATCAACAAGTTCTGTGTTGCCTGTTGAGGATGCCCAGTTAGAAAGATCTTCCCAGTTAGCTGTAGAGAATTTGTTAAGGAGCTGAGCATAATAGTCGCTTGATGCTCCGTTTTCAGTCATCTCTTTAACGATAGCTGAAGCACTTGCAGAACCTGAAAGAAGCTCTGTTACCTTCTCGGAAGCAGAATTGCCAAGTCCGACAAGAGCATTACCAAGGTTTGCAAATACATCGTTTACAGCAGGAACGTATTTAGGAATGTTATAGATAACACGATACAGAGGAAGAAGGATAACCATCTGAAGAACCATCTGTACACAGCTACCTGACATTGATACGCCATACTTACCGTATACAGCCTGAATCTCCTGATTCATAGCCATCTGTGAATCTGTATCTTTTTTGCCCTTATACTTATCCTGAATAGCCTTGATCTCAGGCTGCATCTTAGCCTGTAGTTTACTGAATTTCTGCTGTCTATATGTAAGAGGCAGCATAGCTACATAGATAATAAGTGTGAAAAGAATAATGGCAATACCAATATTGCCGACAGCAACGCTTCCGTCACCGTTTGTAAATAACCCTGCAATTCCGGCAAGAACGACATAAATAGCGTTCATGATATAACCGAGAATTACTGCAATCCAATTGAACATTTAAGCAGTCCTCCGCTCTTTTCAGGGGACCGGATCATACCCGCCGCTTGAAAACGGATTGCATCTTAGTATTCTCCATAAAGAAAGCAATCCTCCCTTAAAAGCGCCGTATTTAGTAACCGCCTCAAGAGCATATTCTGAGCATGTCGGAATATATGGACATTTAGTGCTCTTAAAAGGCGAGATATATTTCCGGTAAAACCTGATAAGAATAATAAATAGTTTTTTCATGTGCACCTCCTGAAAGAAAAAAGGAATGCCACATAATTTCTAAGTTACATGCAGTTTTGGTACATAATCTGATAAGTAATATCTTCTATTAATATAAAGAGAATTAAGGAGAGTGTACGAAATTGCGTACAAAAGTTTCAAACTTCTCCATGTTCCATAATATTCTATAGAATATATCTGCATTAACCGATCAGACCTGCTCACTATTTTGCATTAAGTGAGCTCTTGCCATCAGCTTAAGAAAAGAATCCTCAAGCGTGTGATAATCAGCATCTTTACTTGCTGATCTGGCAACGACTACGATGTTTAAACCACTATTAAACATCTGTTCATGTAGCCTCACGATCTCACGGATCAGTCTTGCAAAATGATGTCTTACAACACTGTTTCCGATCTTTTTAGAACAGGAAATACCAAGATAGCTATCCTGCGTCTTATTTTCCCACACATACAGGACCAGATACCTATCTGCTATTGATCTTCCATTGTTATATACGTTTTTAAATTCGTGTGATTTTCTAAGTGATTTCATGTAATTAAAAAATAAGGCTACATTTAAATTAAATGCAGCCTTTACGTCAAGTATCCTTAAGCGGATAATCTCTTTCTACCTTTAAGTCTTCTGGCAGCCAGCACTTTTCTTCCACCTGGAGTACTCATTCTAGCTCTGAAACCGTGAACTCTCTTACGCTGAAGCTTATGCGGCTGAAATGTCATCTTTGCCATGTCTTGTAACACCTCCTTTACCAAAATAATACAAGTGCGAAATCCTAAACAAACGGGATTTCGACTCGGGAAATAAAATCCGTTTCCCTGACAGGAAAACAGATTTTGATAGGTCTGTAATTATTCCTGTGTGGAAAAAATCGTTCTAATTATATATAAAAACATCTTTTTCGTCAAGTATGATTAAACGGAAAAATGTCCGTATATTATGGAATGAAAAATTATTAAAAAAGTTATCCACAAAATAATTATCAATATCTTGTATATAAAATATTTATCCACAACCAAATATGGAAATTGTGGATAACCTGTGTTTTATTTGGTTTTTCTCATAAAAATCCACAAATTGTGGAAAAAATGTGGATAAAGTACTTTTATGAGATACTAAAAAGAGCTGATTTGAGTTTTTATCCACCTTTTTATGGTTGATTTTGTTCGTAACGACCTTAGTGTATAACTTTTTTAGAAATTTTTTTCATGATTTTTCAAAAAAGTTATCCACAATCCCGCCAAATTGATGTTTTGTATTTTTTACGATAAAATTAATTTATTCTTACTACATTAATGGGGGAATCT